>NZ_JALPTB010000001.1 GCF_023218075.1 Rhodococcus sp. HM1
GTTGCGGGCCGGACCTGCACGGTCGAGCCGGGCGTTGCCGGGGTCGCGGCGGTCGCGGCGGGGTGGGTTCTTTCCGCGGGTGCGCTCACCGGCGTGGTGGTCGGCTGGTCCGGCGTGGTGGGCGCGCCGGTCGCGACCTCGGTCGGCGCGGACTCGGCGCCGGCCTCGCCGGTGCTTGCCGTCAGCGTGCCGACCGCGAGTCCGCCGCCGGTGATGACCACGATTGCGGCGGCGGCGGCGCCGATCAGCGCGAACCTGCGGGCCTTGGATCGCAGCGGTTGGACGGGCTCCCGCGGTGCGACCGCCGGGCGGGTGAACGCGGCGGGCGGGACCACCACGGACAGTTCTGTCGTGGACGCATCGTCGGCCGGGCGGATCGGCTCCGGTGTGGCGGCAGCCGGGTCCGCCAGCCTGTGCGCCGCGTCGAGCGCCGCACCGGTCGCCGCGGTGTCGGCGGGCTGGGGCGCGACCGTGACCGGCAGGCCGAGTTCGAACGAAATCGATTCGGCGACAAGGGGTATGGAGGATCCGCCACCGACGAGCAGAACGCGGCTCACATCGGACGGGTCGATGTCGGCGCCGCGCAGCGCCTCGGAGATCAGCGGCAGCGAATCTCGCACCGGACCCCGCGCGAGTTCCTCGACCTCGTCACGTACCAGCCGCACATCGCGTCGGACACCCGGCAGATCGACCGCGACGACGGCGTCGGTATCCGCCGACAACTCCTCCTTCGCCGCGCGGCACCGGGCCCGCAGCTCGGTGAGCGCCTCCACGGTGGCCGGCTCGAACAGGTCGAGGTCGACGTCGCCGACGGCGTCGAGCACATGGGTGGTCACGAGGTGATCGAGCACGTCGCCGCTCACCTCGTCGGTCGACAGCGGGCGGCCCAGCACCTCGGGTTCGGCGCCGGTGCGGAGCACCGCGACGTCGAGGGTGTGCGCACCCAGGTCGTAGACCACGACGACCTCGTCGCCGAGCGGACCGTGCGCCGACCGGAGCCAGTGCACCGCAGCCACCGGTTCGGGCATCAGCGTCGCCCAGTGCAGACCCGCGCGGTCGAGTGCCCCGCGCAGCGCGTCGACGGTGTGCTCGGGCCACGTGGCCGGGTAGGTCACCGTCGCAGCCCCGTGCGGCGGAGACGCGTGGAGCAGGCAGGACACCGCGGTCGCGGTGAGGTCCTCGCCGGTGACCGAGGTGCCGTCCTCGGACAGGATGCCGACAGGGTCTCCGACTCTGTGCACGAAGTCGGTGAAGACCCGCGTGCCCGTCTCGTGGCCCAGTTCGGCGGTGCCGTCGTCGTGCAAGCGCACGACGGTGGGCCGCCGCAGGACCGTCGGATCGTCCGGTCGTTCGGGCACGATGGCGGCAGCCACCGCGTTCGCCCATCCGATCGTGACGCCCAGTCCTGCTGTCATCGGTCGCTCCTGACGAAATTCGTGGCGGGACGGCTCCGCCGGGTCGACCGGATATGTCGTTTCGCGGCTGCCTTTCGTTAGCGGGGCGTCCGAATGGTGGGGCCCGGCCCCTATTGCCGCTCGAGCCCCTAATGTACCGACGCAGGCAGGTGGGGGTGCCGACCCCCTTGGGTGCGGGGGCCGGGGGTTCCTACGTTCGAAATCAGCCCCGAACGCTCAAGGAGATCGCGATGTCCAACGCTGTGCTCGACTTCATCCTCGCCCTGTTCCGCGACGAGGACGCCCTGGCCCGTTACTGCGAGAACCCCGACCTGGTGCTCGCCGAGGCCGGGCTGACCGACGTGTGCCACGCCGACATCGTCGCGGTCGCGCCGCTGGTCGCCGACACCGGTCTGTTCGTGGGATCGGCCGCCGACCTGACCGCCGCCCTGAGCGGAGCCGGCACGATCGCCGGCACTGCCGCCGCCGGTCTCGTGGGTGGCGCCGGGCTGGGCGCCGCTGCCGGTGCCGGGCTCGGTCTGGGTGCCGGTCTCGGTGGCGGCCTGGGTGGTGGTCTCGGCCTCGGTCTCGGGGCGGAGGCCGAATCCGAGGCGGACGGCGATCTGCACCTCGACACCGGTCTCGACATCGGTGCGGTGAGTGAGCTGGCTACCGCTCTGGGAGCGGTCCTGCAGGTGGGTGGGCAGGCCGGCGTCGAGCTGGGTGCGGCCGTCGGATCCGTCCTCGACGCCACGCTGGGCCTCGGCGGAGGAGCTGCCACCGACCTCGGCGGCGCGGTCTCGGGCGCACTCGCCGGTGGTCTCGGACTCGACGGAAGCGTCGCCGCGGACCTGGGTGCCGCGCTGGACGCCGCTCTCGGTGCGGCCGGGGGCGTGGCTGCCGGTGCCGATCTCGGCGCCACCCTCGAGGCGGCCTTCGGGGTCGGTGGCGACCTCGGCGGCCAGGTGGGCCTTGCCCTCGGGGGCCTGCTCGACACGGCACTGTCCGCCGGTGGCGACTTCTCCACCGCGGTCGACGCCGCGGTGGGCGGCGGCGCGGACCTCGGCGTCGCGGTCGGTACCGCGCTGGCAGGCGCGCTCGGGGCCGGAGCGGAACTGGGTGGCTCGCTCGGCGGTGCCGTCGGCTCCGCCCTCGACCTCGGCGCCGATCTGTCCGGCGGTGTGGACGTGTCCGCCGATGTGGGGGCAGCTGCCGACCTGTCGGCTGCGGTTGACTCGGTGCTGCAGGTCGGTGGCGAGGCCGGGGCCGGGCTGGGCGGTGACCTGGCGACCGGTGTGTCCGTCGGTGCCGACGTGGCCGCCGATCTCGGCGCGCAGCTCTCCACCACCCTCGGCGGCGGCCTGGCGGCCGGTGCGGATGTGACGGGCGGGCTCGTCGCCGACAGCCTGGTTGCGGTCGACACCGCGGCAGAGGCCGGTGGTCAGCTCACCGGTGCGGTGTCCGGTGCGGTCGACGGTGCCGTGTCCGGGGCGGCCGACGCCGCGGCCGGTCTGGCCGGTGGAGTGTCCGGAGCCGTCGACGGCGCAGTGACGGGTGCCGCGGACCTCGGTGCCGGAGTTTCGGGTGCCGTCGGGGGAGCAGCGGACCTCGGCGTCGATCTCGGCGCCGGCCTGGGAGCGGGACTGCAGGGTGCCGCGGACCTCGGGACTTCGCTGTCCGGCGGGGTCCAGGGCGCGGCGGACGTGTGGTCGTCGCTCGACCCGGGCGACGTGTTCGGCAACGCCGCAGGCACCGGCGGTCTATTCGACTCCTCGCTCGGCGGCAACGGCCTGATCGTCGGCGGATCGAGCCAGGTCGGCCCGGATTCCGTCGACATCGACGACCTCCTGAACTGAGCCGGGCCGTCATAATCACCCTCGATCGACAACAGAAGGCGAGCCGACGCAGCATCATGCAGAACACACCGGTCGACCCCGCGAGCCGTCGCGCCACACTCGCCAAACTCGTCGACGAGGCAACCGAACACACCTGCGCCGCGGGCCGCGCCGACCTCGCCGCCAGGCTCGCCGCGACCCGCACGCGGGTGGTCGATCCGCGGCTGCGGGTCGTCGTGGTGGGGTCGCTCGGCCAGGGCAAGAGCCGCTTCGTGAACGCGCTGCTCGGGCTCGACGTGTGCGCGGTGGGTGACGACGAGACGACCGCGGTCCCGACCCTCGTCCAGCACGCGGCCGAGGCATCGGCCGCACTGGTGGTCGCCGAACCGGGCGCGGACCCGGAGCGGGTTCCGATCCCGCTCACCGAACTGCACAGCGCCCACGCGGACGGACGCGAGATCCGGCGGCTCGAGGTGAACGTGCCGAGCCCGCTGCTCGCCGACGGACTCGTCTTCGTCGACACCCCGGGCGTCGGCGGGCACACCAACCCGCACACGTCGGCGACCCTCACGCTGCTCTCGTCCGCCGACGCGGTGTTCGTGGTCTCGGACGCGAGCCAGGAGTTCACCGCTCCGGAAGTGAGCTTCCTGCGGCAGGTCCGGACGCTGTGCCCCGCGGTCGCGGTGCTCGTCACCAAGACAGACCTGTATCCGCACTGGCGGGCGATCGTCGACGCCGACCGCACCCACCTGCAGCGCGCCGACCTCGACGTCCCACTGCTGCCGGTGTCGTCGCTGCTGCGCGAGCACGCGCTACGCCTCGACGACGAATCGCTGCACAGGGAGTCGGGGTTCGCGGCCGTCTACGACCACCTGCGCGACCGGGTCCTCGCCCGCGGTGCCGACGCCGACCGGCGCGCGGTCGCGCAGGACGTCGCGGGCGTCGTCGACCACGTCGCACTGGGGGTAGCCGGGGAACTCGCGGCGCTGCGCGACCCGGACGCCGGGGCCGCCGCCGTCGAGGACCTCGTCCGCGCGAAAACGGCGGCCGAGGCCCTGCGCGCCCGCGCGGCCCGTTGGCAGCAGACCCTCGCCGACGGCATCACCGATCTGGCCGCCGACATCGACCACGATCTGCGGGACCGGTTGCGGCACGTCACCCGCCTCGCCGAGGCCGCGGTCGACGAATGCGACCCCGGAAAGGAGTGGCCGCGGCTCGGGCAATGGCTCGCCGAACAGGTCGCGGAATCCGTCGGAGACAACTTCGTGTGGGCGCACGAACGGTCGACCGCCCTCGCCGCGACGGTCGCCGACCTGTTCGCCGCCGACGGGGCGACCCGGTTGCCGAACCTGCATCTCGCCGACCTGGATTCGTTGTTCGAGCCGGTCGATCCTCTCGAGGATCTCGACCCCGGACGGATCGGACCGGGCCAGAAGATGCTGGTCGGAATGAAGGGCTCCTACGGCGGCGTCCTCATGTTCGGCCTCGTCACCACGTTCATGGGTATGGCACTGATCAATCCGGTGTCGATCGGCGCCGGAGTCGTGCTCGGCACCAAGGCATATCGCGACGACAAGCAGGCCCGCATCGCGAAACGACGCCTCGACGCGAAGACCGCGATCCGGCGATTCACCGACGACGTCGGCTTCCAGGTCGGCAAGGAATCGAAGGATCGGTTGCGGTCGATCCAGCGGCAACTGCGCGACCACTTCACCGAACTCGCTGACCAGACACTGCGATCGGTGTCGGAGTCGCTGCGGGCGGCGCAGGAGGCCGCGACGGTGGAACAACAACAGCGGCAGCAACGCATCACCGAACTCGAGGAAACCCTGAAGACACTTGTCGCCCTGAGGGATCGGGCACGCGAACTGGCGGGAGCGCAAGCATGAGTGCAGTACCGGGCGCAGCCGCGTATTTGATCGCCGAGGCACGGGCGGTCTACGGCCGGGACCCGCGGGTCGCATCGCAACTGGCAGAATGCGAAGCGCGGCTGGCGCAACCGCTGCGGGTGGCACTGGCAGGCTCCCTCAAGGCGGGAAAGTCCACTCTCCTCAACGCCCTGGTCGGCCAGGACATCGCCCCCACCGACGCGACCGAGTGCACCCGCGTGGTCACCTGGTACCGCAACGGGGCCACGCCCTCGGTGACCGCCCGCTACGACGGAGACCGGTCGCGGCCCGTGCCGCTCCAGCGCCGGGACGGCCGGCTCACGTTCGACCTGGGGGATCTGACCGCCGACCGCATCGACGGAATCGACGTCGAGTGGCCCGCGCGGGCGCTGCAGCAGACCACCATCATCGACACACCCGGCACCTCGTCGCTCTCGCAGGACGTCTCGGCCCGCACGCTGGACCTGCTCACCCCGGACGACGCGGCGTCCGGCGCCGACGCCGTCGTCTACCTGATGCGCACCCTCGGTGCCGCCGACGTGCAGTTCCTCGACCGCATCGGCCGCCACGTCGGTGGGGAGTCCGGGCCGCTCGGGGTGATCGGCGTCGTCTCCCGGGCCGACGAGATCGGTGCCGGCCGTGCCGACGCGATGATGTCGGCGAAGGACGTCGCGTCCCGCTTCGCCGGGGAACTCGAACGCACCGGGCTGTGTCAGGCGGTTGTTCCGGTCGTGGGCCTGCTCGCGCTCGGTGCGCGAACCCTGCGCCAACGCGAATTCGCCGCATTCGAGGCGCTCGCCGGCGTCCCGGCCGCCGATCTGCAGGCGGCGATGCTGTCCGTCGACCGCTTCTCGCGTCCGGACATGCCACTGCCCGTCGACCCCGAGTTGCGCGCGCAGCTCGCGGACCGGTTCGGGCTCTTCGGTATCCGGATGGCCGTCGCGCTCGTGCAGCTGGGGGTCCGTGACTCCCCGACGCTCGCCGCGGAACTGCTCGCGCGCAGCGGGCTCGACGAGCTGCGGCAGGTGATCGACGTCCAGTTCGGGCAGCGCGCCGATCAGCTCAAGACCCATTCGGCGCTGCTGTCGCTCGGGCGGGTGCTGCGTGCGTGCGGCGACCGGCACCTGCTCGCGTCGGTGCAACGTGAACTCGCCGACGGACACGGGTTCGTCGAACTTCGCCTGCTCGGCCGGTTGCGCTCGCGTCCCGTCGCGCTCGACGACGAGGATCTGTTCGAGCTGCAGCGCCTCGTCGGGGGTTTCGGGATCGGGCCGCGGCAACGGCTGGGATTGCCCGACGACGCCCCCGCCCCACAGGTCCGTGCCGCGGGCGTCGCGGCGGTTCGTGCGTGGCGTGCGCGGGCCGAACACCCGCTTCTGGACCCGTTCACCGCACGGGCCGCATCGGTCGCGGTGCGCAGTGCGGAAGGTGTGCTCGCCGGCGTCTGATGCACCCGCGCGCCTGGTTCCGGTTTCAGCCGCGCGCCGGGTAGACGGTGGCGCGCGGCATGCACCGCGCCGGTGTCTTCGCCGTCGGCGGGAGTGAGTGGCGGGCGCGTTCGGCGGCTCGCGCGAAGCGATCCGCGACGACGTCGAAGCGGAACAACTCCGCCCACGTCCACCGCACGACCTCGAATCCCAGGCCGCGAATTGCGTCCTCGCGCAGCTTCTCCCGGTGGACGGACTCTGCCGTCGACTCGGGATCCCCGGCGCCGTACTTACCCATACCGTCGAATTCGCCGACGATGCCGAGTTCTTCCCAGAAGAAGTCGACGCGGGCGACGAAGGTGCCGTCGGGTGTGAACAACTCGCGTTGCAGGCTCGGTTCGGGGATCCCGGCCGAACGGAGCCGGAGGCGGCCGAGGGATTCGCCGGCGCTTTCGCTGCGTCCGTCGAGAAAGTCGACGACGCGTCGCGCCGACGCGACCCCGGCGCGCAGGGCAGCACCGTCGAGCGCGGCCGGAATTCCCACGAGAGCGGACGGATACCGCCGCAGCAGCGAATCCCCGGCGATCACCGCCTCGTCGACGGGCAGTGACCGGGCGAGGTCGACGATCGTGCGCGCGGGTGAGGTGACCGCCGCCGCGCCGACGACGAATATCTCCTCGCGCGCGATCGGCGCCGGATGGACGTGGAGGTTGTCCGTCCGTCGTCCACCCGACCTCCGGTCACGGGTGATGTGTATGCGGGACAGGTCGGGGTTCCACAGGTCGGCTCCGTGGAACAGTGCGGCGGTGACGTGGCTGAGCACCGCGTCCCAGCCGAGCGTGTGCTGCACGCATCGCCCTCGGACACGGTGCCTGGCGTCGTCGTCGAGTGCGTCGGCCTCGGCGCGGCGAAGGTACGCACCGGGCGCGACCGGAGTGAGAGCGCCACTGCGCAATGCCTGCCGCAGTTCGTCGGGGGTGATGCCGGAGGCGAGAAGGTCGGATCGGTATATCGGTGTCGGATCGGTCATGGCGGTCAGCGTGGCCGTGATTTCGGTGAATCGGGACGCTCCGATGGCGAATTGCCCAAATCTGTGGATCGAATAGGCGCCTGTGGATAACCCCGTCGCCGCAGCCGCCGACGGGGGAGACAGCGGCGCGGTGCATGCCGGGCGCGGGTGTCTGCCGGGCGCGGGGGGTAGCCCAGCGTCCACAGCGGCCGACGGGAAAGACAGCGGCGCGGTGCATGCCGCGCGCTGCTGTCTGGCGGTTGCGCGGCTGGCGGGGCTAGGGGTGATCCGCGTCACGCACTGGAACAAATACGTGACGGTTGCGGTTAAACCCCTCGACAAACCTGAGCGTGCCAGACTCAACTTGGGCTTGACTCCAGTCTCGGTGCGGGTGCAAGCTTGAGTCGGCTTCGCTCACTTGAGTCGAACAGGCTCAGGGTTAGGGCATGAAGGTCCGCGATGCAACGAGGTGTCGCGGCGAGACATTGGAGGAGAATTATGGCTCGTGCGGTCGGCATCGACCTCGGAACCACCAACTCGGTCGTTTCCGTTCTGGAAGGCGGCGAGCCCGTGGTGGTCGCGAACTCCGAGGGCTCCCGTACCACTCCGTCGGTCGTCGCGTTTGCGAAGAACGGCGAAGTTCTGGTGGGTCAGCCCGCCAAGAACCAGGCGGTCACCAACGTCGACCGCACCATCCGTTCCGTCAAGCGCCACATCGGCACCGACTGGACCGTCACCATCGACGACAAGAAGTACACGCCGCAGGAGATCAGCGCGCGCATCCTGATGAAGCTGAAGCGCGACGCCGAGGCGTACCTCGGTGAGGACATCACCGACGCCGTCATCACCGTCCCCGCGTACTTCAACGACGCACAGCGTCAGGCCACCAAGGAAGCCGGCACCATCGCCGGTCTCAACGTGCTGCGCATCGTCAACGAGCCCACCGCCGCGGCCCTCGCATACGGCCTCGACAAGGGCGAGAAGGAACAGACCATCCTCGTCTTCGACCTCGGTGGCGGCACGTTCGACGTGTCCCTCCTGGAGATCGGCGACGGCGTCGTCGAGGTCCGCGCGACCTCCGGCGACAACCACCTCGGTGGCGACGACTGGGACGAGCGCATCGTCAATTGGCTCGTCGACAAGTTCAAGGCGCAGAACGGCATCGACCTGACCAAGGACAAGATGGCCCTGCAGCGTCTGCGTGAGGCTGCGGAGAAGGCGAAGATCGAGCTGTCCAGCTCGCAGAGCACCTCCATCAACCTGCCCTACATCACGGTCGACGCGGACAAGAACCCGCTGTTCCTCGACGAGCAGCTCACCCGCGCCGAGTTCCAGAAGATCACCAGCGATCTCCTCGAACGCACCCGCGCTCCGTTCCAGCAGGTCATCAAGGACGCAGGCATCTCGGTCAGCGACATCGACCATGTCGTCCTCGTCGGCGGCTCGACCCGTATGCCCGCCGTCACCGACCTGGTCCGCGAGCTGACCGGTGGCCGCGAGCCCAACAAGGGCGTGAACCCGGACGAGGTCGTCGCCGTCGGCGCCGCCCTGCAGGCCGGTGTCCTCAAGGGCGAGGTCAAGGACGTGCTGCTCCTCGACGTCACCCCGCTGTCCCTCGGCATCGAGACCAAGGGTGGCGTGATGACCAAGCTCATCGAGCGCAACACCACCATCCCGACCAAGCGGTCCGAGACCTTCACCACGGCCGACGACAACCAGCCGTCCGTGCAGATCCAGGTCTTCCAGGGCGAGCGCGAGATCGCCGCGCACAACAAGCTGCTCGGCTCCTTCGAGCTCGGCGGCATCGCCCCGGCTCCGCGCGGTGTCCCGCAGATCGAGGTGACCTTCGACATCGACGCCAACGGCATCGTGCACGTCACCGCCCGCGACAAGGGCACCGGCAAGGAGAACACGATCAAGATCCAGGAAGGCTCCGGCCTCTCCAAGGAAGAGATCGACCGCATGATCAAGGACGCCGAGGCGCACGCGGAGGAGGACCGGAAGCGTCGCGAGGAGGCCGAGGTCCGCAACCAGGCCGAGTCGCTCGTGCACCAGACCGAGAAGTTCATCAAGGACAACGAGGACAAGGTGCCGGCCGACGTCAAGACGAAGGTCGAGGCTGCCATCAAGGAAGCCAACGACGCTCTCGCCGGTTCCGACATCGCCGCGGTCAAGGCCGCGGTCGAGAAGCTTGCGACCGAGTCGCAGGCCCTCGGCCAGGCGATCTACGAGGCCCAGGGTGCCGATGGTGCCGCTGCCGGTGACGGTGCGGCCGCCGGTGCCGACGACGTCGTCGACGCCGAGGTCGTCGACGAGCCGAGCGATACGGACAAGAAGTGAGTGCCGACAAGCGCGAGCAGGAACCGGTGACCGTCACCGACAAGCGACGGATCGACCCGGAAACCTTCGAGGTGCGCGAAGCGGATGCCGAAGCGCAGGTCGTCGAAGTGGAATCCGAGTCGCCGGCTCCTGCCGCAGGAGACGAAGCCGCACTGACCGCCGAGCCGTCGCCGGAAACGGCCGAACTCGCCGAGCGCACTGCGGATCTGCAGCGCGTCACGGCCGAGTACGCCAACTACCGGCGTCGGATCGAGCGGGAGAAGGTAGCTGCGATCGAAGGCGCCAAGGCGTCGGTGGTCGGCCAGTTCCTCGACCTGGTCGACGACCTGGATCGGGCCCGCGCGCACGGCGACCTCGAGACCGGACCGATGAAGGCCCTGAGCGACAAGCTCGTCGGCATTCTCACAGGCCTCGGCCTCGAGTCGTTCGGTGCGGAGGGTGATCCGTTCGAGCCGGATCTGCACGAAGCGGTTCAGATGGAAGGCGACGGGAACAATCCCGTCCTCGGGGCGGTCCTCCGCAAGGGGTACCGGCTCGGCGACCGTGTGCTGCGGCACGCGATGGTGACCGTGGCCGACGGCGAGCCGACCGACACTCCGGCGCAAACGCCGCCGGAGGAGTCGGGCACCGAGTAAGAAACAACAAGTACTGCGAGAGGAGGAGGCGCCCGGTGAGCCAGCGGGAGTGGATCGAGAAGGACTTCTACAAGGACCTGGGCGTCTCCCCCGACGCGTCGCAGGACGACATCAAGAAGGCGTACCGGAAGCTGGCGCGGGATCTGCATCCCGACGCCAACCCGGGCGACGCTGCCGCCGAGGAACGTTTCAAGGCGGTCAGCGAAGCGAACGCCGTGCTGTCCGACCCCGCCAAGCGCAAGGAGTACGACGAGACGCGGCGGCTGTTCGCGTCCGGCGGCGGTGGGTTCGGCGGCTTCCATCCCGGTGCCGGTGGCGGCTTCACCAGCACCAACTTCGACATCGGCGACTTGTTCGGCGGTGGCGCGGCCGACAGCGGACTGGGCGACCTGTTCGGTGGCCTGTTCAACCGTGGCGGTGCCGGCGGCACGACCCGCACGCGTCCCCGCCGCGGCGGCGACGTCGAAACCGAGACGACTCTCGACTTCCGCGACGCGGTGCAGGGCGTCACCGTGCCGTTGCGCATGACCAGCCCCGCACCGTGCACCACCTGCCACGGCAGCGGCGCCGAGCCGGGCACGAGCCCGCGGGTGTGCCCGTACTGCAACGGCAGCGGGATCGTCTCGCGCAACCAGGGTGCGTTCGGCTTCTCGGAGCCGTGCGACGACTGCCGCGGCACCGGGTCGATCATCGACAGCCCGTGCAAGGACTGCCGTGGCACGGGCATCCAGAACCGGACCCGCACCATCACCGTGCGAGTGCCCCCGGGCATCAAGGACGGTTCCCGGATCCGGCTCGCCGGGCAGGGCGAGGCGGGACTGCGCGGCGCGCCGTCGGGCGACCTGTTCGTCACCGTGCACGTGCGTCCCGACAAGGTGTTCGGCCGTGACGGCGACGACCTGACCCTCGTATTGCCGGTCAGCTACGGCGAACTCGTTCTCGGGGCGACCGTGTCGGTGCCGACCCTCGACGGTCGCGTGGGTCTGAAGATCCCCCCGGGCACGGCCGACGGACGCGTGCTGCGCGTGCGCGGCCGCGGCGTACCCAAGCGCAGCGGTGGCGCCGGCGACCTGCTGGTCACCGTCAAGGTCGCGATCCCGCAGCATCTGGACGACCAGGCCATCGACGCCCTGCGTGTCTATCTGCATGCCGAAAAGAACAGCGGCTTCGATCCGCGTGAGGGATGGGCAGGTGCATGATGTCGGAACCGAGGCAGCCGCGTGGTCATTCCGGCGACCCGGACGCCCGCGTGTACGTGATCTCCGTGGCGGCGGAACTGGCCGGGATGCACGCGCAGACGTTGCGCAACTACGACCGGCTCGGCCTGGTCACGCCGCACCGCACCAGCGGTGGCGGTCGCCGGTACTCGCCGCGCGACGTCGAACTGCTGCGTGAGGTCCAGCGCCTGTCGCAGGACGAGGGCGTGAACCTGGCGGGCATCAAGCGCGTCATCGAACTGACCAACCAGGTCGAGGCTCTACAGCAGCGCGTCGCGGAACTGACCGCCGAGGTCGAGCAGCTGCGCAGCGCGCGCCGCGACCTCGTCCCGATTCCGCGCAGCAACGCCCTCGTGGTGTGGAAGCCGCGCCACCAGCGCGACTCCTGACCTCCGGGACACTACCGAATCCGATTGACGGGAACCGACACTCGGCTCGACCGGGGGACGGTTCCCGTCTGCGTCGGAGAGGGTTACACCGCCCGGACTGCGTCCTCGAGCACATCGAGCGCCTCGACGAGCAGTTCGTCGGGGATCACCAGCGGCGGCAGCAGTCGGATCACGTTGCTGTAGGTGCCGCACGTGAGCAGCACGACGCCCTGGGCGAGCGCGGCCGCGGCGACCGCAGCGGTCGCGACCGGGTTGGGTTCGCGACTTCCGGGCATCACGAACTCGATCGCGAGCATCGCCCCGCGCCCGCGCACCTCCCCGACGATGTCGCATTCGTCGGCCAGCGCCTGCAATCGCGGCACCGCGATGTCGGCGATGTGCCGGGCGCGGGCAGGCAGGTCGAGATCACGCATCCGGGCCAGTGTCGCGAGCGCCGCCGCGCACGCGATCGGATTGCCGCCGTAGGTACCGCCGAGTCCGCCGGGGTGCACGGCGTCGAGCAGGTCGGCGCGCCCGGTGACCGCCGCGAGCGGCAGGCCGCCCGCGATGCCCTTGGCGAGGGTCATCAGGTCGGGCACCACCTGTTCGTGCTCGCAGGCGAACCAGCTACCGGTGCGGGCGAAGCCGGTCTGCACCTCGTCGGCCACGAACACGACACCGTGGTCGCGTGCCCAATCGGCCAGTGCCGGAAGGAAACCGGGTGCGGGCACGATGAATCCGCCCTCTCCTTGGATCGGTTCGATCACGATCGCCGCGACGTTCTCCGCGCCCACCTGCTTCTCGATCAGCGTGACGGCGCGGCGCGCGGCCTGCTCACCTGTGACCGGGGTGCCGTCGTATCCGAGGCCTTCCCGGAAGGGATAGGACATCGGCACCCGGTACACCTCGGGCGCGAACGGACCGAAACCGTGCTTGTACGGCATGTTCTTCGCAGTCATCGCCATCGTCAGGTTCGTGCGGCCGTGGTAGGCGTGATCGAACACCACGACGGCGTCGCGCCCGGTGGCGATGCGGGCGATCTTCACCGCGTTCTCGACCGCTTCGGCGCCGCTGTTGAACAGCACCGTGCGCTTGGGATGGTCACCGGGGGTCAGTTCCGCGAGCCGCTCGGCGACCTCGATGTACCCCTCGTACGGGGTGACCATGAAACAGGTGTGGGTGAATCGCCCGGCCTGTTCCCGAACTGCCTCCACGACAGCCGGATCGGACGCACCGACGCTGGTGACGGCGATTCCGGCACCGAGGTCGATCAGGGAGTTCCCGTCGACGTCGACGATGACGCCGCCGTCCGCGTCGGCGACGTAGACCGGGACGGACGATCCCACCCCGGCACCGACCGCCTGCCGGCGCCGTTCGGTCAGTTCCGTCGAGCGGGGCCCCGGAAGGGGAGTGCGGAGGCTTCGCCGCTGGGGAAGTCGGTATGCGAGGTTCATGACGGGCGTTCCTCGGTCGGTGCTGCGGGTGTGTCGTGCGTGTTCGGGTTGGGGCCGCTGTGCCGCGGCTACCGCCGGCGACAGTTCGTAGCCGGCGTGGGCCGCAGCGATACCGGTGACCTCGACGATATCGGCGCCGGCCGGGTTGAGCCGGAGAATGCGCAACATGCGACGTCGACCGGATCGGCGCCTCCGCCAGGGCGACCGCTGGCCGGGAGGATCGGTTTCGGCCCCGATACAGGCGCTCCTAGTGTCTCGGCACGAGCACGGTCCCCTACCGGCGTGTATCGGCCGGATTCGAAAGAGGTGTCCCATCGTGAACAGCAAGAGCGCCGCGGTCGACGTGGTGATTGTCGGTGCAGGTGTCGCCGGAATGTATGCCGCGCACACGTTGTGCCGGCACGGATTGACCGTCCAGGGGTTCGAGTCGGCGGGAGGAGTCGGGGGCACGTGGTACCACAACCGGTATCCGGGCGCGCGCTGCGACGTGGAGAGCGTCGACTACTCGTTCTCGTTCGACGACGACCTCCAGCAGGAGTGGACGTGGTCGGAACGGTTTGCGACGCAGCCGGAAATCCTCGCCTATCTCGAGCACGTCGCCGACAGGTTCGATCTGCGGCGTCACTTCCGGTTCTCGACGCGGGTGGTCTCGGCGGAATTCGACGAGGCCGACTCGGTGTGGCGGATCCGTACCGACGACGGTGAGGTCACCACCGGCCGGTACTGCATCTTCGCCACCGGATGTCTTTCTGCCACCAACCTTCCCGACATTCCGGGACGTGACGACTTCCGGGGCGAGGCGTACCACACCGGTAGCTGGCCGCACGACGCGGTCGACTTCGCCGGTAAGCGTGTCGGGGTCATCGGGACGGGATCATCCGGGATGCAGTCGATTCCGCTCATCGCGGAGGAAGCCGATCATCTGTACGTCTTCCAGCGCACAGCCAACTATTCGATCCCGGCGGGCAACCGTCCCTTCGATGCCGAGACCATGCGCGAAATCAAGGCGACCTACGCGGAGCGACGCCGCCTGTCCAGACTCAGCGGAGGCGGGTCACCGTTCACCCCGTACCCCCACAGCGCGCTCGATGTCACCGACGAGGAACGCACCAGGATCTACGACGAGTGGTGGAACCGTGGCGGAGTCCTGTTCAGCAAGGCGTTCCCCGATCAGCTGACCGATCTCGAGGCCAACGACACCGCCCGTGTGTACTGGGAGAACAAGATTAGGCAGATCGTGACCGATCCGGAGCTGGCCGCGACGCTGATTCCCGACGATCATCCGATCGGGACGAAGAGGATCGTCACGGATTCCGGCTATTTCGCAACCTTCAACCGCGACAACGTGACCCTCGTCGATCTCGAGCGCACCCCGATCGACCACATCACCGAATCCGGCATCGCGACCACCGAGGGCCAGTACGATCTCGACATCATCGTCTACGCAACCGGTTTCGATGCCATGACCGGCGCGTTGAGCCGCATCGACATCCGCGGTCGCGACGACCGGCGTCTGGTCGACGAATGGGCGGCCGGCCCTCGTACCTACCTCGGGCTGGGGGTGAACGGATTCCCGAACATGTTCCTGGTCAACGGTCCCGGTAGCCCGGGACCGCTGGCGAACATGGTGCTCACCTCGGAGCAGCACCTCGACTGGATCGTCGATTGCATCGAGTACATCGACGAGCGGGGAGCCGCGACCATCGAAGCCGACTCGGATGCGGTCGACGCGTGGGTCGCCGAATTGAACGAGCGGGCATCGACAACGCTGTTCCCTTCGGCGAACTCGTGGTACCTGGGGGCCAACATCCCCGGCAAGCCGAGGGTGTTCATGCCGTTCATCGGCGGATTCGCAGCGTACGGCCAGATCCTCGACGAGGTTGCCGAGGCGGGCTACAAGGGATTCGCCCTCGGCGGTCCGGCCCGAAAGGTGTTGTAGTGCGGAAGATGACAGGATCGCGTGTTCTGGTCACCGGCGCGGCAGGGGGCATGGGCAGAAGTCATTGCGTGACCCTGGCGCAGGCGGGGGCCGACGTGCTCGCGCTCGACCTCGAGGACACGCGCCACGAACTCGACGCCACCGCAGACGCGGTCCGTGCTACCGGACGAACCTGCGTCGCGGAGACCGCCGACATCCGGGACACGGCGGCGTTGCGGGCGGCCGTCGACCGGGGAGCGAGCGTGCTCGGGGGTCTCGACGTGGTGGTCGCGAACGCGGGTGTGTACGACGTCCCCGGCCCGTCGTGGACGATCGATCCGCAGACGTGGCGTCGGTCGCTGGACGTGAACCTCACCGGCACGTGGAACACGGTCCGGGCGGGAGTCGCGCATTTCGCGGGTGGCGGGTCGGTGATTCTCGTCAGTTCCACGGCGGGTATCAAGGCGATTCCGTCCGCGGCGCACTATTCGGCGGCCAAGCATGCCGTGATCGGCCTTGCGCGCACGCTGGCGAACGAGCTCGGTTCCCGGTCGATCCGGGTCAACACGGTGCACCCCGGGTCGGTGCGCACTCCGATGATCATCAACAGCCGGGTGTTCGCGAGATTGTGCCCGGACGTGGACAACCCGACCGAGGCCGATGCGGCCGCTGTGCTCGCGTCCCGCAATCTGCTGCCGGTTCCGTGGGTGGACCCGGTGGACGTGAGCAATGCGGTGCTCTTCCTGGCGAGCGAGGACTCCCGTTACATCACCGGCACGCAACTCGTCGTCGATGCCGGTCTGACCCAGAAGGTTTGAGATGAGTGGACGTTTGGACGGAAAGGTCGCGCTGATCACGGGCGCGGCCCGGGGCATCGGACGTGCACAGGCCGTGCGCTTCGCACAGGAAGGCGCCGACATCGTTGCCGTCGATCTGTGTGGACCGACCGAGACGGTGTCGACTCCACCGTCGACGCGGGAAGATCTCGAGGAAACCGTGTCGCAGGTGCGGGCTCTCGGTCGCAAGGCCGATCCGTACATCGCGGACGTGCGCGACCTCGAGGCGCTGCGGGAGGTGGCAGATCGCGGCGTGGAGGCGTTCGGGGGAATCGATATCGTCTGTGCGACAGCGGGAATCACGTCGTCGGCACCCTCCCTCGAGCTCGACGACACGGCATGGCAGACGATGCTCGACGTGAACCTGACCGGGGTGTGGCACACCTGCACCGCGACGGTGGAGCACCTGATCGCACGTGGGGGAGGATCGATCGTCATCACCAGTTCCATTGCGGGACTGAGGGGTTTGGTCGGAGTGTCCCACTACACCGCGGCCAAGCACGGCGTGGTCGGCCTGATGCGGGCCCTGTCGGGGGAGGTCGCGCAGTACGGGATCCGTGTGAACACGGTGCATCCGACCAACGTGAACACGACGATGATCCAGAATCCCTCGGTGCGCAAGGTGTTCCGGCCCGACAGGGACGAGCCCACGCTCGACGAGTTCGCCGAGGCCGCCAGGACGATGAACATGCTGCCGATCCCGTGGGTCGAACCCGTGGACGTCGCCAACGCGTCGCTGTTCCTGGCCTCGGACGAAGCCCGGTACATCACGTCGGTGGCGCTTCCGGTGGATGCGGGCAGCACGCAGCGCTGACCCGACGAATCGTCTGCAGGGGTGAACCGTCAGACGCGGCGGGGACGCCACCCTTCGATCAGCGGTGTCAAGGCATGGATGTGGAGGGCGCGCAGGTCCTCGATGCGAGGCTGCTCGGCACCGAAGAGCCACTCCATGTATGCCGCGCGGGAGGCGGTGAAGATCATCTGGGCGACGAGGCGGCGAAGGAAGCGGTCGTCGGCGTAGATCGAGGAGCGGGCGAGCAGGTCGGCGAGACTGTCGATGAGCCGGTCCTCGGTGTATTCCCAGCGGAGGCGGTACTCGGGTGAGGCCATGAGGAGCTGGAGCAGTTGACGCCAGCCGCCGGCGTCGTCGGCGAGTTCGGCGGTGAGCGCACCCACGATCACGGCGACGACGTCGTTGCCGCCGGGGCGGGCATCGAACTGCTCGACCAGGCTCTCGGCGGACCGTTCGAACAAGGGGGACACGACGTCTTCCTTCGCTGCGAAGTGGCGGTGGAAGGTCCGTACCGACACCCCCGCCTGCTGTGCGATGGCGTCGACGGTCACGGAGGTCGAGTTGTTCTCGAGGAACAAGTCCCGAGCAGCCGTCGCTATCGCAAACCGCACGTCGGCATACCGGCGCTCGGCCAGAGTGCTCGCTCGTCTCTTCGGCATGGCGCGCCTTTCTCGTGATCGTCGACGACAGGATCGGGGTGATCGATGTGAATTCTCCCGTGTCCTCGCCGGCGGTAGGCGGTCCGGGCTTCGCGACGGGTGCGCCGGAGTGATCTCGACTGCACTGTTGTGAGTGTAGTCACATGGTGGCATAATCTGCCAATCAAGGCAGTTTGTGCCACGTTGGAGGTTGTCTTGCAGTCGTCGAATCGTGCCGAGTCACCCATTGCCATGGTCGATCGCATCATGTCCGTACTCGAGGCCTTCTCGGGTGGTGAATCCTTGACGCTGGCGCAGGTCTCGCGTCGAACCGGTGTGCCGCGATCGTCCGTGCATCGGTTGCTCACGCGTCTGTCGGAGTTGGGCGCGCTCGACCGAACCGGCTTCGAGTACCGCGTCGGAATGCGGCTGTTCGACATCGGCAGTCATGCGCTCGACAAGGACGCCGTGCACCGGGTCGCGTTGCCGTACATGAACCGGCTCGGCAGAGCCACCGGTGCCAGCGTGTACCTCGCGACGCTTTCCGGCTCCGACATCGTCTACACCGAGGGAATCTGGACGGATTGGGCGGCGCCTCGCCGTCCCGGCATCACCCAGCCCGCCCACCTGACGGCGGCGGGCAGGATGCTCCTCGCGTGCCTTCCCGAGGACGAGCTCCTCGATCACCTTCCCGGCAACCCGGGTTCGCCGCGGCCGAACTCCGGTTCGGCGGCGGACCTGCGCAGGGAACTGCGTGAGATCCGTGAACGCGGAGTGTGTGTCAGCCGCGGCAGCATCGTGCGGGATTCCGTCGCCTACGCGGTCCAGATCGGTCCGCCCGGCTACGCGACGACCGCGCTGAGCGTATGGGGCCCCACCGAACAGATGCGCTCGACCGAGATCGTCTCCCTGCTCCGGCAGACCGGACGCGCGATCTGGGATGCGGCGCAGCGCGGAGCCGGGCGTCCGCCGCAAGAGTGGCGGGGCGGCGCGCACCCGACGGGCGAGAAAGGCGATCGCCGGGTTTCCCCGGCCTACGCTGCCGTCGGGCTCTGACCGGCGGCCCGACGGTGAGGAGCAGGTTTGTCCGACCGAGCGACGGAGACCTTCACTCCGGCCGGTCGTCGCCCGGGGATGGGGCGGCGTGGCGATGGGCGGCCACCAGTTCGGTGCCGGCCTCCCGGAGTGTGTCGGTCGGTTCGATGCCCAGGATGCGCAGCGCGCTGTCGGCGACGAGTCCCGCCGACGCCGGCAGCGGGCCGTCGGCGGGGGCCGCGATCGTCGGGTCGTCCGCGCGGATCGCGATCACCGATTCGGTGACCCGCACCGGCAGGGCGCACCGCGGATCCTTCGGGTCCGCGACGACCTGCGCTGCGAGAGTCCGGTAGATGCCGTGCAATTCGCGGCGTTTGGCGTGGAATGCGGACAGTCCCGGCGCATCCGCCTCCGGAATCAGGTACAGCCGGCCCAGATTGGACCGGTCCGTCAGTAGATTCCACGAGTCGCCCGCCGTCAGGGCCCACAGCAGCAGCGCGGGATCGCCGCCCAGCTCGGCGAGGGTGCGCGCGTACCGCAGCGACGGCTCGACCGTCGAATCGAGCAGCGCCGCGAGAATCGATTCCTTGGTGGGGAAGTGGTGGTAGAGCGACGCCTGCCGAATTCCCACCGAGTCGGCGATCGCGCGGGTCGAGGTCGCGGCGAAACCCCGCGTGACGAACAATTCGCCTGCGGCATCGAGGATTTCCTCGCGGCCCGACGCGCCGGGGCGTCGGCTCTCCACGAGGCGCGGTCGTCCGGGTCCGGTCACGCTGACTCACTCTGCCACATCCCGACCACTCGTTCGACGATCGGCACGAACGGTGCGGCGGGGACCCGGTGATCGCTGTCCGCGGCGGCCATTGCCGCCCGCGAGGCATCCATCCACGCGGTGCGGTCGATGCGGCGCAGGTCGAACGGCAGCCCGGCGCGGCGGGCGAGGACGGCGAGCAGCGTCGTCGCGGTGCGGCCGTTCCCCTCCCGGAACGGATGCACCGCAACGAGATCCGCAACGATGGCGGCTGCGGCCGAGGTGAATTCGGTGGGGCAGAGGGTGGCGGCGCCGGCCTCGAGTGCCGCCGTGCGCGCTGCGAGATGCGGAACCGGCAGGAACCTCGCGTCGGCCTTGCGCAGGTCGACGATGCGCTGCTGCCCGGCCCACGGATAGACGTCGCCGAACAGGTGCTGGTGGATCGACGCGACGAGCGGAACGTCCGGCACGATCGCCCCCAGGTGGATCTCGGCGATCCGCGCCGCGCACACGCGATGCTCGGCCTCCGCCAGCGCGGCCGGATTGGCGAGTCCGATTCCGTTGCGCAGCACGGATGTTCCGCGCACGTAGTAGGGGCGGTAGCGGCGCAGCAGTCGGGGTCGCTGCTCGCTCGGGTCGAGCGCGCGTGCCGCCGCGACCGCGGCGGCGATGTACTCGCCGCGCCCCAGCATCCCGGTCGCGAACGCGGTGAGGGCGGCGCGGGCGTCGTCGTCGGGTCGCCACCCTTCGAGTTCCTGCGCGTGTATCGCCTGCGCGACGGCGTACTCGGCGTTCACGGCCCGTCCGGGCGGGTGAACGACGACGCGGACAGTCGATAGTCGAGGACGCGCTGGATGCCGGCGACCGTGCGCGAGACCCACCGGATGGTGGCGCGCTCGGAGGGACGGAACCCGGTCAGGGGCTCGGGGCCGTCGATGCCGGGGCCGGAGAGGGCGCGGCGCGTGACGATGTCGAGGATCTCGTGGTGGCAGCGCTGCAGGTCGGCGATCTCGTCGACCTCGAGGTATTCGCCGGGCCGGGCCGCGGCCAGGCGCTCCCCGGTGGCGTGCCCGCCGGTCCCGCCGGCGAGTGCCGCCCAACGCGCGATCTTGCGCACGGGGGTCAGCAGATCCTGCTTGAGGTCGACGTTCGGGGCGGAGACCAGCGGAAACGCCGGCCGCACGTGCGGCCGGTGGGCGAGCGCGTCGGACAGGACGGCGTTCAGGCAACGCGGATGGGCGCGGATCGCAGCGGCGAGCACCTCGCTCAGATCGGGGTCGGGACGGTCACCGACCGGGCGTGCGTCGGCGAGCAGTCCGATCATGACGATGCCACGGTCCTCGAGCGGGTCCGCGGCCCAACGGGTGATCGCGGCGCGCCATTCGTCCGGGGTGCGGCGCAGTCGTCGCTGCAGCGGGGTGGCTCCGTTCGGGTCGACGATGACCCCGGGTACGCGCAGGGCGGCGGCGTCGAAGCCGTCGTGGGGGGTCCCTGTGACGGCCAGGGCATCGAGGTCGGATCCCGGCAGTGCCTCGCCGCGGCCGAGACTGCCGGTGACCCACACCTGGGTGTCGGTGCGCCCGTCGAGGGCGGTGCGCAGTTCGTCGACGCACAGCCGCGACCATTCGGCCGCGATGTGCTCAGACGTTGCCCCGCGGGCGAATTCGGAGCGCAGGCGCGCGTGGTCGGTGGTGGTCGGCATGCAGCGATAGTGACACACCGACGCCGTGTCACACGTTCGCAACACAGGTAGCCCATTCGAAACATTGCCGTCACCGCGCAGGAATGAGCGCACCTAAAACTGTCACCCGACAGGTTTTGACGGTTGCGCGAATCGAGGACACCATGGCATTGACGACGCCCGCCGCGGCGCCCCCCGAAAAAGGCGGCGACGCAGTAGATCTCGCCGAATTCGGCTACGAACAGCAGCTCCACCGCTCCCTCGGGAAGTTCGCCTCGTTCGCGGCGGGATTCTCGTTCGTCTCGATCCTCACCACGATCTTCCAGCTGTTCGGCCTGGGCTTCGGGTTCGCCGGACCGGCCTTCTTCTGGACCTGGCCCGTCGTGTTCGCCGGCCAGTTCCTCGTCGCCCTGTGCTTCGCCGAACTCGCCGCCCGCTACCCGCTCTCCGGTGCGATCTACCAGTGGTCCCGCCGCCTCGGCGGCGAGGTGCTCGGCTGGTTCGGCGGCTGGTTCATGATCCTCGCGCAGATCGTCACCGCCTCCGCCGCCGCGATCGCCCTGCAGGTCGTGCTGCCGACCGTGTGGTCCGGCTTCCAGATCATCGGCGACGACACCTCGCTCACCTCGCCCAGCGGCGCCGCCAACGCCGTCCTGCTCGGCACCGTCCTGCTCGTCGTCACCACCACGATCAACTGCGTCGGGGTGCGCTGGATGGCGCGGGTCAACACCATCGGCGTCATCTGCGAGATCGTCGGTGTCATCGCAGTCATCGGCGTCTTCTTCACCCACGCACAGCGCGGCCCCCAGGTCGTCTTCGACACGGGCATCCACGCAGGTCAGAGCGGCTACGGATGGGCGTGGATCGCCTCCGGCCTGATGGCCGCCTACGTCATGGTCGGGTTCGGCTCCGCCGGCGAGCTCGCCGAGGAGACCCGCGACCCCCGCCGCGTCGCCCCGCGCACCATCCGCATGGCGCTGAGCGTGTCCGCACTCGGCGGCGGCCTCATGATCCTCGGCGCGCTCATGGCCGCACCCAGCCTCACCGACGGCCGCCTCGCCGCCGAAGGCCTGCCGTACGTGCTCGACACCGTGCTGTCCTCGCCGTGGGGCACCGTGCTGCTCGTCGACGTCGCCATCGCGATCCTCATCTGCACCCTCGCGATCCAGACCGCCGCCTCCCGCCTGATGTTCTCGATGGCCCGCGACGAACGCCTCCCGTTCTCCAAGACCCTCGCGACCGTCAACCGCCGCACCGGCACCCCCATCGCCCCGTCCATCGTCGTCGGCCTCGCCTGCGTCGCGGTGCTGCTGCTCAACGTCGGTAACTCGGCGATCTTCTCGACCCTGGCCAGCGTGTGCATCATCGCGATCTACCTCGCCTACCTGCTGGTGACCGCCCCGATGCTGTACCGGCGGCTGACCGGCGGCTGGGTCTCCGGCGACGGCGGCACCGACGCCGAGGGCCGCCCGCTGTTCTCCCTGGGCCGCTGGGGTGTGCTCGTCAACGCCCTGGCCGTGCTCTACGGGCTGGTGATGGTCGTGAACCTGTCGTGGCCGCGCGCCGAGATCTTCGACCCGGCGGGCGACACCCCGATCCTGCGCTGGGCCGGACCGATCTCCATCGTCGCGATCGTCGCCCTCGGCATCCTGTGCTTCCCCCGCGGCCGGACCCACCCGCGCCCCGTCCGCTCGCTCTGACCGCCCGCTTTCTCCAGGAGTCACCATGACCGCCACCACCACCGCAGCCCGCGACCACGCCCGCTCCCAGGCCGGGCAGCACGACGGCCCCATGCCCGTCGTCCCCGCCTCCGCCTGGCCGAACCCGCCCGCCGGAGTCGACGCCGACGCACTGGTGTGGGCCGAGACCGTGCCCGGCGGCCGCTACACCTCCAAGGTGCTCGCCCGCGGCACCCGGCTGCGACTGACCGACCTCGACGGCCGCGGCTGCGCCCACCTGATGCTCTGGCGCGCCGACGCCCCCTGGGAGCGGCTCAACGTCGCTGACACCGTCAAGGTGCCGTGGCAGGCGTACCTCGGCGTCGACCACCCCCTCCTCGACGACCAGGGCCGCGTCCTCGCGACGATCGTCGCCGACACCTCCGGCCGGCACGACGCGCTGTGCGGCACCACCACCGCCGCCGCCAACACCGCCCGCTACGGCGACGGCTCGGTGCACTCCGGCTCCCCGGCCGGACGGGAACTGCTCACCCTCGCCGCCCTCAAGCACGGCCTCGGTCCCCGCGACGTCGCCCCGACCGTCTCGTTCTTCCACGGGGTGCGGGCCGACGAGGACGGCACCCTGGTTCCCACCGGCAACGCCGGACCGGGTGCGAGTGTCGAACTGCTGCTGCACCTTCCGCTGATCGTCGCGGTCGCGAACACCGCACACCCCCTCGACGAATCGCCCACCTTCGACACCACCACGATCGAACTGCTCGCCTGGCGCGCGCCCGCCGACCTCGCCGCGCTCGCCGCCCGCGCCGCCGAGATCGGGCCCGAATACGACCGCGCGCACCGCAACACCGAAGACGTCCACGCCGCCGCCCTGCCGACCGAAGGGAACCTCGCATGACCGCCACCACCGCCCTCGCCCCCCTCGTCCCCGGCACCGTGATCCTCGACGAGACGGTCGCGCCCCGCGGCCCGTGGTCGGCGATCGTCGCCGCCGGTGACGTGCTCACCATCGTCGACCTGTACGGCAACCAGGCCGTCGACACCCTGTTCTACGGCGCCGCGGACACCACGATCCGCTACAGCGCACAGGCCACCATCACCGCGCAGCGCTCGCTGTTCCTGACCACCGGATCGGTGATCCGCGACCAGGAGGGCAACCCGATGATGACGATCGTTGCCGACGAGGTCGGCAACCACGACACCATCGGCGGGGCCTGCTCGCAGGAATCGAACACCCTGCGCTACGGCCACCACACCCGCCACCAGCACGCGTGCGTCGAGAACTTCCTCGCCGAGGGCGCGAAATACGGCCTGGGCAAACGGGATCTGGTCGGCAACGTCAACTTCTTCATGAACGTGCCGGTCGACCCGGACGGCACCCTCGGCATCGTCGACGGACTGTCCGCACCCGGTCGCCGGCTCGCGCTGCGCGCCGAGATCGACACGCTCGTGCTCGTGTCCAACTGCCCGCAGATCAACAACCCCTGCAACGGATTCGACCCCACCGCCGTGCAGATGATCGTCACCCGACCGGAGGCCTGACCCATGAGCGTGACCTGCACCGTCCTGCGTCCCGGACCGCTCACCACCGTCCAGGACTGGCCCGGACGCGTCGGCTACTGGAAGATCGGCGTCCCGCCGTCCGGCCCGATGGACGACCTGTCGTTCCGGCTAGCGAACCTCGCGGTCGGCAACGCCGAGGGCACCGCCGGACTCGAGGCCACCATGGCCGGCCCGCGCCTGCGCTTCGACGCCGAGACCACGGTCGCGGTCACCGGCGCGGCCGCCACGGTCACCGTCGACGGCCGTCCCGTCCCGCAGTGGACACCGGTCACCGTCCCGGCGGGCGGGGTTCTCGACGTCGGCGCCGTCACCGGTGCAGGTCTGCGCATCTACATCGCCGTCGCCGGCGGCATCGACGTCGACCCCTACCTCGGGTCCGGGGCGACGTTCACCCTCGGCAAGTTCGGCGGCGTCTCCGGGCGGGTGCTCGCCGACGGCGACGCGCTGCCGCTCGGCACGTCCACCGGAACGCCGCGGCGCCTCACCGCCGAGGAGATCCCCGCGATCGGCCACGACTGGACCATCGCGGTCACCGAGGGGCCGCACGGCGCGCCGGAGTTCTTCACCCGCAAGGACATCGACACCCTCTACGGCACCGCGTACACCGTGCACCACAACTCCGACCGCACCGGCGTCCGCCTCATCGGACCCAAGCCGACCTGGGCGCGACCCGACGGCGGGGAAGCGGGCCTGCACCCGTCGAACATCCACGACACCCCCTACACGGTCGGTGCCCTCGACTTCACCGGCGACACCCCGATCCTGCTCGGCCCCGACGGACCGAGCCTCGGCGGCTTCGTCTGTCCGGTCACCGTCGTCACCGCCGACCGCTGGAAGATGGGGCAGCTCGCCCCCGGCGACCGGTTGCGCTTCGTCCCGGTGCGCGCCGCGAACGTCGCCTCGCCCAAGGTGTTCGGGCCCGCCCGCCGTGCGGCGGTGCCCGTCGTCGGCGGTATCGGCGACGGCGACGACGGTGTGCTGCACCGCGGCGCGACCGCGGACGGCACCACCTCGGTGACGGTGCGGCGCAGCGGCGACGACAACATCCTCGTCGAGTACGGCACCATGTCGCTGGACCTGGTGCTGCGTGCCCGCGTGCACGCGCTGCAGACCGCCCTCGAGCAGGCCGGGCTGCGCGGCCTCGTCGATCTGACCCCCGGAATCCGTTCCCTGCAAGTGAAATTCGATCCGACGGTGACGAACACCCGCTCGGTGCTCGGTGCCGTGCTCGAGACGGAGGCGGCGCTGCCCGCCGCGGACCGGCTCGTCGTCCCCAGTCGCACCGTGCGGCTGCCGCTGAGCTGGGACGACCCGTCCACGCGACTGGCCACCGAACGCTACATGCACGGTGTGCGCGCCGATGCCCCGTGGTGCCCGTGGAACATCGAGTTCATCCGCCGCATGAACGGCCTGGATTCGGTCGACGACGTGTACAAGACCGTGTACGACGCGTCCTACCTCGTGCTCGGTCTCGGCGACGTGTATCTCGGTGCGCCCGTGGCGACCCCGCTCGATCCACGGCACCGGCTCGTCACCACCAAATACAACCCGGCCCGCACCTGGACCCCGGAGAACGCGGTCGGCATCGGCGGCGCCTACCTGTGCATCTACGGGATGGAAGGCCCCGGCGGCTACCAGTTCGTGGGCCGCACCACCCAGGTGTGGAACCACCGCTTCCCGGAGGGCGCAGGCGGATTCGAACCCGAACACCCGTGGCTGCTGCGGTTCTTCGACCGCATCTCCTGGTACCCGGTCTCCGCCGAGGAACTGCTCGACCTGCGCGCCGACACCGCCGCCGGACGCGGTCACGTCGACATCACCGAGGGCGAATTCTCCCTCGCCGAGCACCTCGCGTTCCTCAAGCGCGAAGCCGATTCGATCGGTGCGGTTCGCGCGACAATGGAAGCGGCCCGCGACGAGGAACGCGCCCGCTGGGAAGCCGACGGCGAACTCTCCCGCGGCACCCGACTCGGAAAGGCGGCAGCATGACCGACCGTGTGACACAGGCCTACGCGCGACTGCGCGAGGCGGATCGCCCCGAGGTGTTCGTGCACCTGCGCGACGAAGCCGACGTCGCCGCCGAATACGCCGAATCGTTGCGTCGCGGTGGGGAACTCGCGGGCGTCCTGCTGGCCGTGAAGGACAACGTCGACGTCGCGGGGCTGCCCACGACCGCCGCCTGCCCCGGCTACAGCTACGTCCCCGACGCCGATGCCGCCGCGGTCGCGGCACTGCGGGCGGCAGGCGCCGTCGTGGTCGGCAAGACCAACCTGGACCAGTTCGCGACCGGGCTCGTGGGAACCCGCAGCCCGTACGGCGCGGTCCGTGACGCGCGGCGGCCCGAGTACGTGTCCGGCGGGTCGTCGTCCGGGTCCGCGGTCGCGGTGGCGCTCGGGATCGTGGACATCGCGATCGGCACCGACACCGCCGGTTCCGGCCGGGTCCCGGCCGCGTTCCAGGGGATCGTCGGGATCAAACCGACGGTCGGGACGGTCGCGACCACGGGGGTGGTGCCGGCCTGCGCCGAGTACGACTGCGTGACGATCTTCGCCCGCGACCTTCCGTCCGCCGAACGCGCGGTCGCGATCATGGCGACTGCCCCCGGCGGCCGGTCGTGGCCGGCGGACGTGCCGCTGGCCGCGGCGCCCGGTGCCGCGCTCGCGGTGCCCCGCGATCTTCCGGAACTCGACGAACGGTGGCGCGCCGCGTTCGCCGCAGCCGTCGAGCAGGCACGAGCGGCCGGGTTCACGATCGTCGAGATCGACCTCGACGACTTCCTCGCCGCAGCCCGGCTGCTGTACGACGGGGCGCTCGTCGCGCAGCGGTGGGATGCGGTCGGTGAGTTCGTCGAGGCCGCCGATTACGGCGACCAGGAGACGGGGCTCGATCCGGTGGTCGCCGGGATCGTGCGGGGTGCGGCCCGGTTCTCCGCCGTCGACCTGCTGCGTGACCGCGCGAAACTCGCCGCGCTGCGAGACCGGGCGATGACCGTGTGGGGTGACTGCGCGGCGCTGCTGGTGCCGACCGCGCCGTTCCACCCGACGATCGCCGAGGTTGCGGCGGACCCGGTCGGGGTCAACTCGCGGCTGGGGACCTACACGAACTTCTGCAATCTGTTCGACCTGTGCGGGGTCGCGGTCCCGGCCGGTGAGGTCGTCGAAAGCGACGGCAGCACAGCACAGTTCGGCGTGACGGTGCTCGCGCCGGCCGGGCACGACGCGGTCGCGGCCGACGTGGCGGCACGCCTGACCGGGACGCCGCGCGACCCGTCATCGCCGTCGTGGCCGGAACAGGCCGGGGCGCAGGCGTTTCCGTTGATCGTGTTCGGTGCGCACCTGCACGACCAGCCGCTCGCCGGTCAGCTCACCGCGCTCGGTGCCCGCTGGGCCGGACCGGTCTCGACGGCACCGGAGTACCGGATGACCGCGTTGCCCACGCAGCCGCCGAAGCCTGCGGTGGTGCGCTGCGCCGACGGCGGGGCGTCGCTGGAAGGGGAGCGGTGGGTGTGCTCACCCGCGGCGCTCGGCCGCTTCCTGGCGGCGCTGCCCGCCCCGATGGGGCTCGGGTCGGTGCAGCTGGCCGACGGCACGTGGGAGACCGGGTTCGTCTGCGGCGACGACGCCGCGTCCGCGGCTCCCGACATCACCGCCGCTGGGTCCTGGCGCACCCACCTCGCCGCGGCCCTCGTGTAGCCGAAAAGAGACGAGGGTCAGGCGGGGACGAGCCCGCTGACCTCGGCGAGCAGCTCGAGGGAGCGCAGCCAGGCGGTGCGGCCCGGCGCCGACGACACCACGATCAGTTCGTCGGCCCGGGCGCGCTCGGTGAACGCGTCCAGGTATTCGCGGACCTCGGTGGGGTTGCCGACGGCGGTGTAGTGCAGCATCTGCGTCACCTGCCGGCCGGCGGGGGAGTCGAGTAGCAGCTCGATCTCCTCGTCGGTGAAGCTGCGACCCCGGCCGACCATCTGCACGACGCGGTTGCGTTTGGTGGCCTCGAACAGTTGCCGGGCCTCCTCGGTGGTGTCGGCGGCGATCACCCCGACACCGGCGATGACATAGGGCTCGGCGAGCTGTTCGGACGGCTGGAACTCGCGCCGGTACAGCGCGACCGCGTCCTCGAGCGCCTGCGGCGCGAAGTGGGACGCGAAGCCGTACGGAAGACCCAGCAGCGCGGCGAGTTTCGCGCCGAACAGGGACGACCCGAGAATGTAGAGCGGCACATCGGTGCCCTTGCCGGGGATCGCGTCGACACCCGGAATGCGGCTCTGCCCCCGCAGATAACCCTGCAGTTCGAGCACGTCCTGCGGGAAGCTGTCCGCCGACGACGGATCACGCCGCAGCGCGCGCATGGTGTTCTGATCGCTGCCCGGCGCGCGGCCCAGACCCAGATCGATGCGGCCGGGATGCAGCGACTCGAGGGTGCCGAACTGCTCGGCGATGGTCAGCGGCGAATGGTTCGGCAGCATGACGCCACCGGCGCCGAGCCGGATCGACGACGTGTGCGCCGCGATGTGCGCGATCAGCACGCTCGTCGCCGACGACGCGATCGACGGCATGTTGTGATGCTCGGCGTACCAGATGCGCCGGTAGCCCCACTTCTCGGCGAGCTGCGCCATCCGCACGCTCGCGGCGAAGCTGTCCCGCGCGGTCTCGCCCTTGCCGATGTGCGCCAGGTCGAGGATGGAGAGGGGAACGGTCACCGGTGATCCTTCGCGTCAGGGCCCGGGATCGGCAGCCGGGCACACCTTCAGCGACAACACGGCGGCGCCGGCGGCTATTCCTGCCGGGCCGCCGACCGGGTCACATCTCGTCGAAGTGACCGTAGGTGCCGCGGTAGAACAGCAGCGGTCCGCCGCTGTGGAGCGAGGTCAGGCCGGTTACGCGGGCCACGACGATCGTGTGGTCACCGGCGTCGTGCTCGGCCTCGATGGTCGCCTCCACCCGCGCGATCGCACCCTCGAGGGCGGGTGCGCCGTTGTCGCCCGGAGTCCACTCCACGCCGCGGAACTTGTTGCCGCCGCTGACGGCGAACGCCGCGCACAGGGTGCGCTGGCTGGCGGACAGGACGTTGATCGAGAACGTGCCGATCTCGCGGATCTTCGGCCATGTCGTCGACGTGCGGGCCGGGCAGAACGACACCAGCGGCGGGTCCAGCGACACGGACGTGAACGACTGGCACGCGAAGCCGAGCGGCTCGTCGCCGTCGAGGGCGGTGATGACGGTGACTCCCGTGCAGAAGTTGCCCATCACGTCGCGCATCCGGCGTGGATCCAGCACTGCGTGTTCTGCGGTCATGTTGCTCCAATCGGGTGTCGGCTTCGGGACCAGTGTCCGCTATCGCGGATCCGGACGGCCAGGGTGCTCCCGGACAGCGGGCATGTGGGCGGGTCTCGGATCTGCACGCTCGGTGACCGGAAGGACCCCGGAAACGGCAAGGGCATCGACGGTGTCGTGCAGGTCGGGACAGGTGCGGCGCGGTGCGTCGGAGCCGATCCGGGCACACCGCCGCGACGTGTCGTCGGTGAGCCACTGGATGTTGGTGTGGAACGTGCCGTTCTTCTCGGCCAGGACACGATTGCCGCACGTGCGGCAGGTGACGGACTGCATGGAGGCTGCTCCCGTTCAGGTCGGTGGTCGCAGTGTTCCTCGGACGCTAGCCCGGGAACCGTTCCGTGGACACGGCGATGTCCCGCGTGGCGGGACATCGGTGCAGGTGGGAGCAAGCCTTGGCAGCGGGATCAGGCCGTCACGAGGTGATGCTGGGTGCGCAGCCTCAGGCCGCGACCGAGGTGCGGTGCGGCGCCGCGTCCCCGTTCCGCGCGCGTGACAGCGCGTACAACACCCATCCCACGACCGGGAGGATGATGTCGAACCACAGAGGCGGGCCGATGTTGCCGGGCTTGGTGTTGCCCTCGGCAATCCAGTAGTAGAAGTGACCGGCGGCGTCGCCGAGGTACTGGACGGACATGACGGTGAGGGTCGCCAGCCAGAAGTAGCCGCGGAACCAGATGCACATGATGCCTGCGATGCCGATCGCCAGATCACCCATCGCGTTCTCGAACTGGAACCCGCCGTCACCGCGTGTGTATCCGATCAGTTCCGCAGTCGCAGGGCCGTCTAGCAGGTGGTATCCGGCGCCGACGACCGAGCTGACGCCGACGGCGACGGCGAGCCACCATACGAGGAAGATGTCGATCGTCGTCGCCGGACCGGCATCGTGGCGGCGCCGTCGGGAATGGATGAACGCCCCGATCAGCGCGATGATCACCAGAACAATTGTCGGCATCAGGTCCTCCCCGCGTCCGCCGGCTCATTTTACGGAGGGTTCCGGTCGTCGAAGGGGGAAAGCACCTGAACAGATCATCGTGTATGTCGAGCGGTCGCGGGTATCCGAGAGCATGAGCACCGCCATGAACGGGCCGTCCAACGACGGATACGGATCCGAATCGCGTCGATCCCCGGATCCCGAGCTGCCTGCGACGCCCGCGCCCGTCGAACCCGATCCGGGATTGATCGAGGACGTCGCCCGCCGCAAAGGCATCAAAGGCACCCGTACCGGCACGATCTGGACCGGGTTGGTCGTCGGCATCGTCGTTCTGCTGTTGCTGCTGGTGTTCATCCTGCAGAACCTCGACGAGGCCACCCTCGAGCTGTTCGCATGGGACTTCACCCTCCCCCTCGGCGTGGCACTACTCTTCGCCGCGCTCGCCGGAGCCGCGATCATCGCCCTCGCCGGTGCCGTGCGCATCCTTCAGATCCGGCGAGCCGCCAACCGGCAACGTCAGCTCATCGAATAGAACCCTGCCCTGTATAGAACCCGGCCCTGTTTGGGTTCGCCCGCACCGGGCATCTCTGTCATGGGGTCGAGGTGAGGAGGAATCATGGGCACCGAACCGGGACAGCACTTGCAGGAAGAACCGCAATCCGAGCGCGGCCCGAAGGGGTCGCGTGACACCGGAGCGGACGCAGCAGGCGGTGGACCGGCCGATCGGCCTGCCGGGTCGTTCGACCAGGAGGAAATGCAGACCGGCGGAGCCGACGACGCGTCCGCAGGCACGGGCGGTGGGGAATCGGTCCCTCCCGGCGACGCCGAACCGGCCGTCCCGCCGTACGAAGGGCGCACCGCCTCGACCGCGGAAGGCCGGCCGGAACACGACGAACATGTCGACACGTCGCAACCGTTGGCCCCGAATCCGGAAGAGACTCCCCGCGGCGCGACCGCGTCGCCTGCCGACGAGCAACCGGCCGATACGGCCCCGCAGACGGAGGAATCCGCTCGGGGCACGGGTCCGGCGCACCAGAGCGGTGTGACCAGAGCCGAAGATCAGCAATAGGCCATTCACCGGGCCGGCGAGTGCCCGCACTCCGGTCGGACGGACTGCAGTCGTCGCTGTGCCGGACCGCTCAGGCGGTCCGCTGGACGCGGCTGCCCAGGGACATACCCACTCCGTTCCGGGAAGCCGATCATGAAGACGGCGCCGCTCCGCACGAGGTCGTGCGGAGCGGCGCCGGATCGAGTGTCAGGACATCACGCCGAGCGGTTCGCTCCCGGACCAGTCGTGACCCCAGTAACTGTCGGCGGTGATCTCCTCGGCGGTGTAGAACCGCTCGTCGACACGCATCCCGTCGGTGCCGAACTCGATGTCCCAGCCGCCGGGGGCCCGCACGTAGAACGAGACCATCTTGTCGTTGGTGTGCCGGCCCAGCGTCGACGACACCGAGTAGCCGTCACGCATCACCCGGTCGAGAGCCTGGCCGACCGCGTCGAGGGTGTCCACCTCCACCATGATGTGGATGAGACCGGGATCCTTGCCGGCGGGCACGGGCATGAGCGCGAGGCTGTGGTGCCGTTCGTTCACGCCGAGGAACCGGATGCGCATCGGGCCGAACTCCGGGGGCGCCGGCAGCCGGAACGCGCCACGCGGCAGGAACCCGAGCACCTCGGTGTAGAACTCGAACGTCGCGTCCGGTGCCGTCACGGGAAGCACCACGTGACCGAGACCCATTGCGCCGGTGACGAATCGGGCACCGTGCGGGGTGACCACCGGGCTGTGGTCGAGCACCGCGCCGTGGAACACCTCGACGGACACACCCGACGGATCCTGGAACGCGATGACCTCCTCCACGCTGCGGGCGTCCGCCTCCTCCACCGACAGCGGCTTCACCGCGATACCGGCGGCCTCGACAGCGCTCTGCACCCGCAGCAGCGCCGCGTGATCGCGGACCTCCCAGCCGATGTCGACGATCCGATCGGTCTCACCCGGCACCACGACGAGCCGCGCCCGGCGTTCGTCGGTGCGCAGATACAGCGCCTCCGGGTCGGGGCCGCTGCCCTCGGCGAACCCCAGGACGTCGAAGGCGAACGTGCGCCAGCGGTCCATGTCGTTCGTCCGGATCTTGACGTAGCCCAGCGCTCTGATATCGCTCATGTTCTCTCCGAATGCTTCTCGTGTGGTCAGATCATCGCCCGCAGCGGGCCCTCGGGCTCGACCCCGAGACGGCTCAGCGAGGCGGCGTGGAACACGGTGCCGGGCACGTGAATCGCGTGGTGCAGGCCGGCGTGTGCGTCGCGCCAGAACCGCTGCATCGGCTTGTCCATGCGCAACGCATTGCCGCCGCACCGCGGGTAGATGCGGTCGATCGCGTTCACGGCCCGCCATGCCGCCTGCACCTGCGTCTGCCGTCCCGCGGCACGCTGCTCGAACGTCGGGGTCTTCCCCGAGTCGACGAGATCCCACATGCGATCGACGTTGGCCAGCAAGGTGTCCCGTGCGGCGCGCAGGTCGGCGACGGCCTCGCCGATCGCGAACAGTGTGTACGGGTCGTCCTTGACGGCCGTGCCCTGCGGGTTGATCCGGGCCGACTGGTATTCGTCGGCGTGCAGCACCAGGCCCTCGCAGATGCCGATGGTGGCGGACGTGATGCCGAGCGGGAACATGTTCGACCACGGCATCAGGTACAGCGTCTCGGTGCGGCCGTAGTTGCGGGCCGCGGTGCCGTCGATGACCTCGTCGCAGTCCATCACCCGGTAGTCGGGGACGAACGCGTCCTGCACCACCACGTCCTTCGAGCCGGTTCCGCGCAGGCCCACCACGTCCCACGAGTCCTCGACGATCTCGTAGTCGCTGCGGGGGATGATCACGTGCAGCATGCGGGGCGGCATCTCCACGCTGCCGTCCGCGTTGCATGCCATCGCGCCGAGGAACGCCCAGTCGCAGTGGTCGGTGCCGGAGGAGAACTGCCAGCGGCCGGAGAACTTGTACCCTCCGTCGACCGGGATGCACATGCCGGCCGGCATGTACGGCGAGGCCATCCACGTGTCCTGGTCCTCGCCCCAGACCTCCTGCTGCACGCGGGGATCCGCGAACGCCAGCTGCCACGGATGCACACCGACGATGCCGTGGATCCATCCCGCGGACGGATTGAGCGCCGCGGTGCGCATGACGGTCTCGGCGAACTCGCGCGGGTGGGATTCGAAGCCGCCGTGCTCCTTCGGTTGCAGCATGCGAATCGAGCCGGCCTCCTTCATCCGCTTCGCGGTGCCGTCGGCCAGACGCCCGATACGATCGGCTTCGATGCCCTCGGTGAACAGCTCGTCCGCCATCGCGTCGATCTGCTTGCGTACTTCGTAACTCATGGTCGTATTCCTCGGGTTCGGGTATCGGGGCCGGCCGTTCAGGCGACCGGCTCGTTGAGGGAATCGGATCGGGCAGAGATGTTCTCGGCCATCTCCTTCTCCCAGTGGACTGCCGACCTGGTGGTGTCGATGACGAATTCGAACCGGTTGGTCATGTCCTCGGTGACATCGGCGACGTCGACGTAGAACTGCTGGTACCAGCGGCGCAGCTGGTAGACCGGGCCGTCCTCGTCGCACAGCAGCGGGTTGTCGATCTTGGCCTTGTTCTTCCAGATCTCGACGTCCTGCTCGAACGTCTTCTCCGTGCCGCTGCCGAAGTACGCGGCCATGCCGTTCGCCTCCTCGGCGGACATGCCGGGCAGGCGCTTGACCATGACGCCGTACTGCAGCACGAACGAGTTCGGGGTGACCGGGTAGTGGCAGTTGATCAGCACCGTCTCGACGGTTCCTGCCTCGGTCTCGCTCCACAGCTTGTCGATCATGTAGGACGGGCCGTAGTACGACGCCTCCGACCGCGACACATTGTCGGAAGCACCGAAGTCGAGGTCGAGCTCGACGTCGTGGCGCTGCGTGAACGACATGTTCTGCGTGGCGATGTGGCCTTCGAAGATGTTCTCGAACGAGCGCGGCACACTCAGGTGGACGTAGAAGAAGTGCGCCATGTCCACGACGTTGTCGATGATCTCGCGGCAGTGCGAGCCCTCGATGAGTACCGAGTTCCACGACCAGTCCGACCATTCGTCGGTGCCGGCGCCCTCGATCTCGGGGATGGTGACGTGCTCCGGCGGCGGGTTGCCCTCGGGGTCGTGCCACACGAACAGCTGCTGATTGCGCTCGAGCGTGATCCACGCGCGGGTCTTGGCGAGCGGCGGGACGCGGCGCGCGTACGGAATCCCGGTACAGCGACCGTTCCCGCCCCAGCGCCAGTCGTGGAACGGACACGCGATGGAATCGCCCTTGATCTCGCCCTGTGCGAGATTGCCGCCCATGTGCCGGCAGTAGGCGTCGAGGACCTTCAATTCGCCCGCGCTGTCGGCGAACACGACGAGGCTGGTACCGAACGCGTCGACCTGGTGCGGCTTGCCGTCGCGGTAGGTGCGTGCCAGGCCGAGGCAGTGCCAGCCGCGGGCGTAGCGGTCGGGCGCGGCGTCGGCCTCGATCGAGCGGATCTCGTCGTCGGGGGTGGTGCTGGTCTGCGTCATGGTGACCTCCGGACCGGATGGGAGTGATGCCGGTCATGGTGGGTGACCGCGGGAACGGCGAAACAGGGATCGTCCCGCCACGCGGAACACTTTCTGCCGGACCGGTCTCGCGTCCCGCTACGCGGGAGGTCGCCTTCACCGGCGGTGGAGCGCTGTGCCACCGTCGGCTTGCGCAGCACTTCCGCACCCACATCCTCGTATTCCCGAACGCCTCATCACCTGCCTGCACTCGATGGTCTACGACCGTTCGCTCATCACCGACGAACTCGTCGAGGAACGGTGGCGGCAGGCCACCGACCCGGCGATGCTGGAGAGCGCTCGGCGGATGTACAGCCGAGCCGCATTCGTGGCCCCCATGAAACGGCACGGGGGTCACGACAGCACCCCGTGACGCAGTTCGGTCTTCCTCACCCGCGACGAACAGGGCTCTCGGTGACCGAGAGGTGTCATTGCATTGCGGGCGGCTGTGAAGCCGTCCGGGGCCGGAGATTCGAATTCTCCGGCCCCGAACGGGCTCGGGTCAGTGCACGGGTACGGACCCGTCCAGGACACACCGGGTACCGGTGAAGATGGTGGGCATGCACTTGTTGCAGTGGATGCAGAGTGATCGATGCTCCGGTTCGGCGGCGATCCGATTGACCAGGTCCGGTTCGCGGAGCAACGCCCGTGCCATCGCGACGAACTCGAAGCCTTCGGCCATGGCCGTGTCCATTCCGGCCCGGTCGGTGACCCCGCCGAGCAACACGAGCGGCAGTTTCACCGCTGCGCGGACCTGCCGTGCCTGTTCCAGCATGAACAGGTCCCGGTAGGGATAGGACTTGAGGAAGTGTTTGCCGACCAGCTTCATGCCGGTACGCACAGGCTCGCGCATCGCCGCCGCGAATTCGCGCAGGGGAACGTCACCCTTGAACAGATACATCGAGTTCAACAAGGAGCTGCCCACGGTGAGCTCGATGGCATCGAGCGAGCCGTCCTCCTCGAGCCACTGCGCCACCTGGACGGCTTCATCGAGCCAGAACCCGCCCGGAACACCGTCGTCCATGTTCAGCTTCGCCAGGATGGCGATCTTCCCGCCGACTGCGTCCCGCACAGTACGGGCCGTCTCCCGCACCAGGCGGGCGCGGTTCGCCAGCGACCCGCCGTACGCGTCGTCTCTCCGGTTGATCTTCGGACTCAGGAACGAACTTGCGAAATAGTTGTGGCCGAAGTGGATTTCGACTGCGTCGAAGCCGGATTCGACGGCGAGGCGGGCGGCATTCCCGTGGGCCAGACGGATCCGTTCGATGTCGCCGAGTGTCGCCGCGTGGACGGTGCGCATCCCGAGCGGATTGAACTGTCTCGACGGCCCGAGCGCGGGCAGTCCGTTGCTGGCCTCGTTGGCCACGGGACCGGCGTGGCCGATCTGGGCCGAGGCGGCAGCGCCCTCGGCATGGATTGCAGCGGTCAGGCGCCGCAGTCCGGGCACCGCGTCCGGACGCATCCAGATCTGGTTCGCCTCCGTTCGGCCTTCCGGTGCCACGGCGCAGTACGCAACCGTGGTCATACCGACGCCGCCCGCTGCGGGTCGGCGGTGGTACTCGATGAGATCGTCGGAGACGAGCGCACCGGGCGTGGCGGCTTCGAACGTGGCTGCCTTGATGATGCGATTGCGCAGCGTGATCGGACCCAACGTCGCGGGCGCGAGCACATCGGGGATGTCACGGGTGGTCATGGGGACTCCTGGTCGAGCGGTCGGCGGCGGGACAACTGCGCTGGCTCGTTGCAGATCAGCGCTGAACCATGTCGGTCGGCGCCCAGAAGGCGCGCATGCTGGTGATCCGACCGCGATCGTCGAATGTCATCACGTCGATCGGCTCGATTTCGTACGTCCGGGCGCTGGCCTTCGTGGTGACGCGGAAATGGAACGCGGCATTCGGTCCGCTGATCCGGAGGGTGAGCAGTTCGGTCGTGTTCTCGGTGCTCTCGAGGCCCTTGTAGAAGTCGGTGATCGCTGCACGTCCGACGCGCGGCTCGCTGCCTACCGGGTCCTCGAGGACGGCGTCGTCGGCGTACAGCGCGGCGACCTCGGCGGCGCGGCCGGAAGCCACCGCTGCGAGATAGGCATTCACGGTCGCACGAATGCGCTCCGTCAGGTCGGCTGCCTCGGAAGTTGTCATGATTGCTCCTGTGACGTCGCGAGGATGGGATGGATTTGCCGACGCTATCCGGGGCGGTCCTGGATGAACGGTCCCCTTCCCACGCAGCGGGAGATTGCGGCCCGACGTCGTCCATCGTCGTTGTTACGCTTTCGTGGTGTCCGATACCGATGCCGAGCGATATCCCGCATTACCCGCGACGAGCTGGGCGGTGCTCGGGATGCTCTCGTTCGGGGAGGAACTGACCGGCAATGATCTGAAGAAGTGGGCGGATTGGAGTATCGGCTTCTACTACTGGAGCCCTTCGGTCAGTCAGGTCTATGCGGAACTCAAGAAGCTCGAAACGCTCGGATTCGTGCAATCCCGTGTGGTGAGCGAACCCGGAACCCGAGGCCGGCGTGTCTACTCGATCACCGAGGCCGGCATCGGAGCGGTGCGGACGTGGTCGCGTGAGGCGCCGGTGGAGATTCCCGTGCTCAAGCACGGCGTCATGCTCCGGATGTACATGGGACATCTGAACGATCCGGAGCAGCTGAAGGCCATCGTGCGCGACCATATCGTGAATCTCGAAGACAAGTTGCGCCGAGCCGGTGAGCACGCGGATCACTCCGATCGTGAACCGGGCTGGGCATTCTCGCAGATGAGCCTGCGGTGGGCAGAGCGCTACTTCCGGGCCGAGATCGATCTGTCCCGACAGCTACTCGACGACATCGACGCCGCGGCAGCACGTTTCGCGAGCAGCGACGTCGACGGGTTCGGGATACCTCGCCCGCGGACTCCCGGTAGCTGGAGAGGGATGTCGGACGGCCTCGCCGCGGTCGAGCGCGGCGAGGCCGTCTCCGACGAAGAATAGGCGCGGTCAGGCGTACTGCGGTTGGCGCGCATCGGCAGTCGGATGCAGATGCCGGCGACGCTGAAGCGTCGGAGTGACGTGATTCCGGTCGAGCGTGCGCCAGATGGCGGTGGCCGTCATCCGGACGGGGGAGGTCAGCCGATGGTCGAAGCGCAGATGAGGCAACGGGCCACACACCGACACCGCGGCAACCGCGGAGCCGATCGGGCCGATCGGAACCGCGATGCACCCGAATCCCGTGAGGGATTCCTCTTTTTCGAAGGCGACCCCGTTCTCGCGAATGTCGTCGTAGTCGTGACCGGGGGTGCCTGTGTAGGCGAGTAGTGCCTTGCCGAGCGCTGTGCTGTGCGCCGGTCGTCGACCGCCGATGCGCGTGGGAACGGCGGACACCAGCCGTCCACCGAGCTTTTCGATGTAGACGACATCGTCGCCGTCGAGGACGGCGAGGTGTACGACGAAACCGGTGAGGCGTTGCAGTTCCTGCAGATGAGGTAGAGCGATGGCGTGCAGCCGGTCCTGGTGGACGGCCAGCGAGCCGAGTTCCATCAACCGCAATCCCAGGGTGTAGTCGCGTCCCTCGCGGTGGAGCCATCGCATCGAAACCAGCCGTTCGAGCATGCGATGGGCCGACGAGCGGGGTAGGCCCGTTCGATGCACGATCTGGGTGAGTGTGAGACGACCGGCACCGTCGAACGCGTCGAGCAAGAGGCCGACGCGGTCGAGTACTGCGCTGGGGGTCGTATGGTCGGCTCCGACCTGGATCGCCATGGATACTCCTACAGCCGAGGCGCTGCTGACGCTTCTACGTGGGTGTTTCGATTAGGAATAGTGCCACACGAAATCGGCGTTGTGAAGCAGGTCACTGATCTGGGTCGGGTGGAGTATCCGACGGCGGCCGCCACCTCTAGTCGCTCGGGCCGCCGTCGCTTCCCGGATCGAGGACGGCGCCGTCGAGGGCGCAGAACGTGTGACACACGCGATCGCGTACCACGACCTCCGTGCACTCGGGGTCGAACCAGCGGTCCACCACGCCCCAATGGATCGGATGGTCGAGATATTGGCCCATGAGAGAGGCGTGGTCGGAGAACTCCTGCTCCCATACATGGGTCCAGGCGGTGGGACCCACCGAATCCTCCACACGGCTGAGGCGCCAGGAGACTATCGACTCGATGTACCCGGGCATCTTCAGCAGGTCGCGCTCGAATCGCTCGATGGTCGCTTCCGGTGTGCCGGGAGCGACGCGCAGCAGTAGCGCGCGGTAGACGGTCCGAGATGCGTCCGGACGCGACTGGGCCCGACCCGGGTGGTACTGCACGCCGTCCAGTCGCGCGACGACGGGTGAGCCGAGGGTCGCGTCCAGGGTCTCGATCGCACCGGCCGCCTCGTCCGCCGACGCAAACCGGAGATGAACGAGCAGATCTCCGCCGTTGATCACACCCGGCAGGGTCGGGGACACAAGCCGGCGCAGTGCCCCGAGTTCCTTCACTGCGAGCCGGACGTTCTCGGTGTACTCGGCGCGATCCGAGAAATCGGCGGTGGCGTCGAAGTGGACGACGCGAGTCACGTTATACATCGTTCAATCCCTCGACGTCGTCGGCGTGGGCAGCCATGGTTCGGGAGCGCTCCACGATCAGTTCGTCCATGCCCGACCACCACTCGCCGAGGCCGGGGTCGCGGCGGCTCTGACGGGTCATCTCCCACCACGAGTGGACACCGTCGACGGTCCAGGTGATGGTGACGGTATTGGAATCGTCGTCGAACCACACCGGCGGGCTGACGAGAATCCGGTCGAGTGTCATACCGCGTCGGCGGCCACCCGGAACGTACTCTGCGACATACGCCTCCACAAATCGTCGCGCACATCCTGGTTTCGTGACCACTCGGTCGATCACGTATATCGTCTCGTCTGCCATACCGCGGACGCTACGGCCGTCGAAAGCGCCGGGGAGGGCCTTCTCCCACTTCGCGGGAGAAGTTCCGTAGGCGGAGGGCGGGGCACGCATCGAATTCCGTGCGTGCCCCGCCCTCCGCGTGGAAGCCGCGTCCCCTTGTGACTTCGACTGCTGTGCAACATATTTACTCGAGCATCGAGATCCTCGGCCGTACGATCGTCAAGGTTCGGGGACGTGGGGGAGGTGCATCAAGCGGAAGTGGCCGAGGGCTCGGCGTTTTCGGGTGCAGTTTCCTCGGCACCACCCGTCTGCTCCGGCCGAGCGATGAACAGGCAGACGACGGCCACGACGAGCGAGCACGCGATGAACCACCCCACAGCCAGATCGAACGCCGACAGGGCGGGCGCGGTCGTTCCCGGCACGGTCCACAGGGAGAGCATGACCGACACGATGGCCACCCCCACGGCGGAGAACGCTTGCCGCGCAGTGGACAAGACTCCTGTCGTGACGCTCGTGACCTCCTCGGGGACGGATTCGATGACGATCTTCGGGTATCCGGTGTAGGCGAATGCCGTTGCGACGGCGGCGACGGCGAAAACACCCATCATCACCGGCAACGACTTGTGGCCGAAGTAGATCATCAGGTTGGCGACGGCGAACAGGACGGCGCCGATGAAGAAGGCGGTCCTACCGCCCCATCGACCGGCGACCACCCCGGCTATCGGAGAGGCACCGAATCCCACAATCGCGCCGATGCCGGCCACGAGCCCCGTCACGGTTGCCGACATGCCGAGTCCGACGGGCAGCGACGTCGGAGACTGCAGGATCATCGGCGTGACGATCTGCACCGCCCCGACGGGACCGAGAGCCAGCACCGAGAGTCCGATCAGGTTCAGCGACATCTGCCTGTTCGTCAGCACCCGCAGATCGACGAGGGGTTCGCGCCGACGCATCTCCCAGACGGTCCACACCGCGAGAACACCGATGCCGATGACGATCAGTCCGACGACCCCGATACTCGTCCAGCCCCACTTCGGTCCTTGCGTGATGCCGAAAAGGAGAGCGGTGAGACCCGGCGTCAGCAGAGCAGCGCCGATGTAGTCGAAGCGTGGTAGCTCGGCAGGAGTGTGGGAGCCCGGAAGCGCGAACGCAGCGACGATGGAGGCCACAACGGCGAGAACCGCCGCGAAGACGAAGATCATGTGCCAATCCGCCACGTCGAGCAGGAGCCCTGCGATCAGCGAACCCCCCGATCCCGCGAGAAGCGCGGCACCGCTGATGAATCCGACCGCGAGAGAGACCTTGCCGGCCGGCAGCGCTTCACGGGCGATGCCGTAGCAGAGCGGAAGAATCGCGCCGGCGGCACCCTGCACACCGCGGCCGACGATGATCGCTCCCATCGAGTCACCGAAGACGCTGATCACCGAACCGAGGGTGGACACCAGCATCACGAGGATGAGAACCTTCTTCCGCCCGTACATGTCTCCGAGCCGGCCACCGACGAGAGCGGCCGTTGCCGCCACGAGCATGTAGGCGGTCACGGCCCACCCGGTCGTGGACGCAGGCGCCTCGAAGATCTCGCTGAACCGTGGCAGTGCGATGAAGATCATGCCGGCCTCGAAGGCACTCAAGCATTCCGCGAGGACGAGCGCGGTGATGATCAGGGCCGTCGATCTCGATACTGCGGAACCGTCGATCGGACCGGTCGGCAACCGGAGTGAGGGATCTGACATCGATTGTTCTCCTGGGATGAGGTGAATACGGCTTCGCCGCCCGACACGGCGAAGCTGTTGTGATCGGTCACACACACGAGGTGCGAATCATGTGCCGGGGCGAGTGTCTGCGGTCGTTGCCTCGATCGCTGCCGGTTTGGACCACTCAGTGGGAGGAATGCTCCCGTCGGGTGTCGGGGCGGTGAGACCGTGCGGCCGCAGTGTCCGCGAGACCCGAGGAGATTCAGATGCTTGCCGAAACGGTTCGTCCCGTCCTCGAATCCGAGATCGCAGAGTGGGATCTCGAGGCCGACGTCGTCGTCGCAGGATACGGAATCGCGGGTGCCGCAGCCGCGATCGAGGCCGCCCGTGCGGGAGCCGAGGTGCTCGTGCTCGAACGGTCGGGAGGCTGGGGCGGTGCCGCCTCGATGGCAGGCGGATTCATCTATCTCGGTGGTGGGACACCGCTTCAGAAGGCGTGCGGGTTCGACGACACGGTCGAGAACATGAAGGCGTTCATGAAGGCCGCACTCGGTCCGGCCACCGATGACGAGAAGATCGATGCCTACTGCGAAGGCAGCGTCGAACACTACAACTGGCTGGTCGACGCGGGCGTTCCGTTCAAGGAGGAGTTCTGGGGCGAGCCCGGATGGGAGCCTGCGCACGACGAAGGGCTGATGTACTCCGGGGGAGAGAACGCGGCACCGTTCAGGGACCTGATTCCTCCGGCACCGCGCGGGCATCTTCCCCGGATGGACAACAAGAAGACCGGGGAACGTGGCGGTGGGTACATGCTGATGAAGCCGCTGGTCGAGACGGCCGAGAAGCTGGGTGTGAAAGCCGAATACGACGTCCGGGTCCAGACCGTGGTCGTGGACGAGGGTGGGGCGGTCACAGGTGTGGTCGCGCGACGGTACGGCCGGACGATCACCGTTCGTGCCCGTCGCGGCGTCGTCCTGGCCATGGGAAGTTTCGCTTTCGACGAGGCGATGGTGCGCGATCACGCACCTGTCCTCGTGGGGCGGCCGGGCTCTGCGATCGAGGCCCACGACGGTCGGGCCATCCGGATAGGGCAGGCATTGGGCGCCGCCACGGCACACATGGACGCTGCGGAGGTTGCTGTTCACGCCGCACCGCAGTTGATGGTCCGGGGGATCCTCGTCAACGCACACGGGCAGAGATTCATCGCGGAGGACACCTACCCGGGCAGGATCGGGCAGGCGATGCTGTTCCATCAGAACAACGAGGCCTTCCTGATCATCGATCAGCAGGCGTACGACGAAGTGCTGGGGCCGGACGCAACAGGTACTGCGAGGCGGCCGGAACCGACCTGGGTATGCGAATCCGCCGATGAGCTCGAGGAGGAAATGGGACTGCCGGCTGGTGCCTTGACCTCGACAGTGAACGTCTACAACGCCCATGCGGCGGACGGGTCCGATCCGTTGTTCTCCAAGGATGCGAAGTGGGTACGGCCCATCCGAACGCCGATTGCGGCATTCGATCTGCGTGGAATGACGTCGGGATTTCCCTTGGGAGGTTTGAAGACCGGTGTCGACTCGGAAGTACTCCATGTTTCGGGGGAGCCCATTCCCGGGCTCTTCGCCGCCGGACGATGCACCGCCGGCGTATGTGCCGGTGGTTACGCCAGTGGCGCCAGTCTGGGTGACGGTAGCTTCTTCGGGCGTCGCGCCGGGATGAGCGCTGCACGGAGATAGGAGAGCCGATCCAACGCGACTCCACCGAATCGCGGAGTTCTGCAACGTACGTCGTTGTGAGGCTCCGCGATTCGGTGCTGTCCACGGCAGTGGATTTCGCACACTCCCGGTGATGACAGCGATGGTCACCGCGAGATTCTTTATAAGGAAACATCTTTCGTGGTGCGATGGTGCTGGGGTCTCGAAAGGGTGCCCTCCGGGGTGTCCGCGAATATCGCGGTGTGCCTATCTCTCTCGGTCATCGGCGAAGCTCTCGGTCCCCTCTGATCGAGTATCCCGTTCAATGGGAGACCCCCCTCCGCCGGAGAGCTTCGCACTCACATAATTCAGCACCCGGATGCGACGTGATGTACCTCACTTTCAGCACTCGATATGCCCGGTACCACGCTCGCCTCCATAGTCATCCTCGGTGAAGGAGTCACATTATGAATCCACGCGGTCGGAATCGGCGGTTGCGGACCGTTGCCGGTGCGAGTGCTCTACTGCTTGCCGGAATGCTGGGCACTGCTGCATGTGCCGGCGACGAATCGGACGGAGGGAGCGCAGCGGCCGGTTCGACGTCCGCGCTGCCGAGCAATCCGGCGACCGGAGAGCCGGTGAAGATCGGGTTCGTCTCCACCGAGGGTGGTGCGGCGGTGTCGCTGCCGGAGATGCGCGAAGGTGCGGAGGCCGCGGTCGAATATCTCAACAACAACGGCGGTGGGCTCGCGGGTCGTCCGATCGAGCTCGTGGTGTGCAAGCAGCAGGAAGAGCCGACGTCGGCGACCGCTTGCGCGAACCAGTTCGTCGAGCAGAAGGTTGCCGCGGTCCTTTCTCCCGGAACCTCCCAGGGGCCGGCGATCGTTCCGATCGTCATCGGTGCGGGGATCCCGTACGTGACTCTCAACGGCGTCTCGGCCGTCGAACTTATGTCGCCGGAGGTCGCGGCACTGTCCGCAGGTCTGCCCGGAACGTTGACGGCGGCCGCGACCGCGGCGCAGCAGGAGGGCATGTCGAAGTTCACGATGTTCGCCAGTGACGGCGGTGGCATCGCAGGCATGATCGACCAGATGGGCAAGCCGATCTTCCAGGGGTTCGGGGTCGAACTCGAGGTGGTACCGGTACCGCTCGGTACACCGGATCCCACGCCTGTCGTCGCGGCCGGACTGACGAGCAACCCCGACGGCGTGAGCTTCATCGGCGATGCAGCCACCTGTACCTCGGTGCTCAAGGCAGTTCAGACGACCGCGCCGACGGTGAAGAAGGTGCTGATCCCGACCTGCCTCGACGAAAATGTCGTCAAGGCGATCGGTATCGACACGGTCGAAGGCAACATCGGCATCACCGCCACGGATGCGCTGTCCGACCGGCCCGATACGGTGCTGTTCCGGTCGATCTTCGCCGAGTACGCTCCCGACCTGTCGCCGACCGGCTACGGCTCGACCGGCTACCAGACGGTGATGGCCCTCGCCGGCGCAGCATCCAGCATCTCGGGTGAGGTGAACGCTGCGTCGATCCAGGAGGCTCTGCGTACCGCTGCGAACGTCGAGATGCCTGCCGGTGGCGGAATCACCTTCACGTGCAACGGAACTGCGTTCCCGATGATGCCGTCGATCTGCTCCGGACAGATGCTGATCGGTGAGATCAACGATCAGGGCATCCCCGTGAACCTCACGGTCACCGGCTGACGGATCCGTATCCCCAGAAGGAAATTTCATGACCGACCATCTCGCCTATCTCGTGCTGGGTCTCGGCAACGGAGCCGTGTACGCCGCAATCGGACTGGCACTCGTGATGACGTTCAAGAGTTCCGGCGTCGTCAACTTCGCCACCGGAGCCGTGGCCCTCTACACCGCCTATACGTACGCGCTGCTGCGCACGGGTGAGCTGATGGTCCCGATCCCGGGGCTGCCCCGAACGATCGACCTCGGTCGACCGCTCGGGGTGGCACCGGCCATGGCCGTGTCGTTGGCAGTCGCGGCTCTGCTGGGGGTTCTGTTCTACGCATTGATCTTCCGGCCGATGCGCACGGCACCGGTGATCGCCAAAGCGGTGGCATCCATCGGACTGATGATCGTGCTCCAGGCTGTGATCGCGCTTCGGGTGGGCACCGAGATCGTTGCCGTCGAACCGATATTCGCGCTCGACAGCATTACGATCGGTTCTCGTCAAGCTCCGACGGACCGGATCTGGCTTGCCGTCGCAGTCGTCGCGATCGCGGTTCTGGCTGCGCTGGTGTTCCGCTTCACCCGCTTCGGAATCGCGACGGAGGCGGCGGCCGAGTCGGAGAAGGGTGCCTACCTGACGGGGTTGTCGCCGGATCGGATCGCGTTCAGCAACTGGGCGCTGTCGTCGGTCGTCGCCGGCCTCGGCGGAATTCTCATAGCTCCGATCGTTGCACTGAATCCCGTTGCCTACTCGATGTTCATCGTCCCCGCACTCGCGGCGACGCTCGTCGGGAACTTCAGCTCGATCTGGCTGACCGTCGCAGCGGGCATCGCGATCGGCTCGTTGCAGGCGGAAATGACGAACCTGCAGGTCACCTTCGACTGGTTTCCGCATGCGGGTATGGCCGAGGCCATCCCGCTGCTGTTGATTCTCGTGTTCCTGGTCGTCAAGGGGCGGCCCCTACCCGACCGCGGCAGCGTCGTCCGGCAGCGACTCGGCCACGCCCCACGCCCCGATCGGATTCTCGCGCCGGCGATTCCGGCCGTCGCGGTCGCTGTGGTCGCGATGCTGGTCACCGGCGGCAGCTATCGCGCCGCGATCGTCAGCAGCATCATCTTCGCGGTGATCGCTCTGTCCCAGGTCGTCGTCACCGGGTACACGGGACAGGTTTCCCTGGCGCAATTGACACTCGCGGGCGTCGGCGCCTACTCGATCAGTGTTCTGAACACCCACCTCGGAATACCGTTCCCCTTCGCGCCGCTGATCGGCGCACTGTTCGCGACGGTGATCGGCATTGTGATCGGTCTGCCGGCCCTGCGGGTGCGGGGACTGCCGCTGACCGTCGTCACCCTGGCGCTGGCAGTGTTCCTCGAAGCATTCTGGTTCCGGAACCCGCAACTCAACGGCGGTGTCGCGGGTGCTCCGGTCGACACCCCCCGATTGTTCGGATTCGACCTCGGAATCGGTGCGGGAGAAGACTATCCGCGTCTCGCATTCGGTCTGATGTGCCTGTCCGTGCTCGTTGCGGCCGCCCTCGGCGTCGCGTGGGTTCGGCGCAGCAGGCTCGGGACCGACATGCTGGCGGTCCGGGCGAACGAGCGTTCCGCGGCGGCGTCGGGGATCAACGTTCCGCGCACCAAACTGGCGGCCTTCGCGATCGGTGCGTTCCTCGCCGGCCTCGCCGGTTCCCTCATGGCGTACCAGCAGACGTTGGCGACACCGGAACCGTTCACCGTCTTCCTCGGTATCACCTTGTTCGCCGTCATGTACATCGCGGGGATCACCTCCGTCACCGGTGCCGTCCTCGCCGGACTCATTGCGCCGGGCGGCGTTCTGTACCTTTTCGTCGACCGGTTCCTGAACCTCGGCGAGTACTACGCGGTGATCAGCGGCATCCTGCTCATCGTCACCATCATGTTCAATCCGGACGGGATCGCAGGCAAATTGCCCCGGCTCCCGCTGCCCACCCTGAGGAAGTCGTCCTCGGGCCCGGTCGCCGTAGAGGGAACAGCCACCGCAGCGGTGCGGTCGTCCTCGCCCGTCGTGGGCGAACCGATTCTCTCGGTACAGGGTCTGAGCGTGCACTACGGGGCGGTGCAAGCGGCATCGGATGTGACCTTCGACGTTCGTGCAGGGGAGATCGTCGGTCTCATAGGTCCGAACGGCGCGGGGAAAACCACCGTCGTCGACGCGATCACCGGTTTCGCGCCTGCGAGCGGCACGGTCGTCTTGGACGGCACGGACATCGGGGGCCTGCGGCCGCATCGGCGCAGCAGGCTGGGACTCGGCCGCAGTTTCCAGGACGTGGAACTGTACGACGACCTGTCCGTCGCCGAGAACGTGACGGTGGGCGCGGCCAGATCGGGATCCGAGCACGATACAGCGGACCGAGTACGGGCAGTCCTGGACACGGTCGGACTCGGAGACGTCGCAGACGCCGAGGTATCGACCCTCTCTCAGGGACAGCGTCAGCTCGTCTCGGTCGCGCGTGTCCTCGTCTCGTCGCCGAAGATCGCGTTGCTCGACGAACCGGCAGCGGGGCTCGACGGCGCGGAGAGCCGTCGGCTCGGTGAACGGCTTGTCGATGCCCGCAGTGCCGGAACGTCGATCCTGCTCGTCGAACACGACATGGAATTGGTGCTCACCATCTGTGACCGCGTCGTCGTCCTCGACCTGGGGAGGGTCGTGGCATGTGGGCCACCGGACGAGGTCCGGTCCGACGAGCGCGTGATCAGCGCATACCTCGGCGCCCCTGTCCGCGACGTGGATCCCGCTCTCGAAGCTGTCCCCGAGCTCGCTGTCGCACGCATCGACGAAACGCAGGAGGCGAACTCGTGAACGGATTGACGATCAGGAATCTGTCGACCGGTTACGTTTCCGGCCGTCCCTGCGTCCGGGACGTGAGCCTGGAGGTGGATCGTGGGCAGATCCTGAGCCTGCTCGGCCCGAACGGCGCAGGCAAGACCACGCTGTTGCTGTCCCTGGCCGGTCTGTTGCCCCGATTCGATGGCGAGGTCGTCGTCGACGACCTGACCGTCGGCGGCGGTCGCCCACGCGAGGCGGTGTTGTCGGGGCTGGTTCTGGTCTCCGACGACCGTGCGCTGTTCCGGGGATTGACGACAACCGACAACCTGCGTCTGGCGGTCCGCGATCGGCGACGTCGACGCCGAGCACTCGACGAGGTGCTCGAGTACTTCCCGGCCCTGGAGAAGCGGCTCGGAGTCGCTGCCGGCCGGCTGTCGGGCGGCGAGCAGCAGATGCTCGCAATCGGACGCGCGATCCTGCAGCGTCCGAAGGTGCTGCTCATCGACGAGCTGAGCATGGGGTTGGCGCCCGTCGTCGTCGACGAAATCCTGGTGGTGCTTCGCAGGCTGGCCACCGAGGAGGGGATGTCGGTGGTACTCGTCGAGCAGCACGTCCACCTTGCTCTCGGTGTCGCCGACCGTGCCGCTGTGCTGGTGCACGGCACCGTGGCACTGACCGATTCGGCGGAGGTGCTCCGAACCGAACCCGACCGGATCGAACGTGCCTATCTCGGGTCGTCGTCCCGCCCGCACGCCGGGATCTGAAAACACCGATCCCGTGGTTCGGCCTCGACCCGGAGTCGGTATCGAGGATGGTGACCATTCAGCGGGAGACCCTCATCCGCCGCACATTTCCAGACCCTATCGTCCGTGATGAAAGTTGATGTGACGCAGTTCACGGTCCGGGCCCGTATTCATCGGGCCGGCGTTACTGCTCGTGGACCCTGCGCCCGCACGCCCTTACCGGAAGGCCCGACATGACCGACGTAGTTGCCGATACCGCCGCCGCCGTCGCCGCGGCTGGTGCGCGTGTCATCGAACCCCGCAAGATCGCGGGCGGCTTCTCATGGCCGGAGTGCCCGCGCTGGCACGACGGCATCCTCTGGTTCTCCGACATGTACACCGCGACCCTGAAAACCGTTGATGCCGAGGGCAATGTGGCGGTGGTCGTGGATGCGACCGGTCGCCGCGCCGGAACCGAGGTGCCAATCGTCCTGGGCGGATTCGGTTGGCTCCCGGACGGCCGGCTGATCGTCACCTCGATGCACGAAAAGCTCGTCCTCGTCCACGGCGGGAACGGACCCGACGACCTCGAAGTCCTCGCCGACCTGTCCGCCTTCTCGCAGGCGGCGATCAACGACATGGTCGTCGACGCCGAGGGACGCGCATACGTGACGCAGCTCGGATTCGACCTGTTCGCCGGCGAGGAGCCGGTGCCCTCTCCGATCATCGTCGTCGAACCCGACGGTTCCGCGCACACCGCCGATGAAGTCGGACCGCTGCTGTGCGCCAACGGGATCGCAATCAGCTCGGACGGCACGAAGGTCTACACGGCCGAGGTGATGGCACAGAAGCTCACCGTGATCGATCGTGCCGCCGACGGATCGCTGTCGAATCCGCGGCTGTTCGCATCCTGCCCGTTCCTGCCGGACGGCATCGGGCTCGACGAGGAGGGCGGCGTGTGGGCGGCGATGCCCGGCAGCGGTTACGTGGCTCGTTTCACCGAGGAGGGGATGACGGATGCCATTCCCGTGCCGCTCGAGAACGGCGTCGCCTCGGCCTGCCTGCTCGGCGGTCCCGACCGCACGACCCTCTACATGACCGTCGGTGTCGAGGTTTTCGATTTCGACAAGTCTGCACGCGAGGCGCTGGGCACCATCTGGGTTGCCGACGTTTCGTCCCACGGCGGCGACACCCGCCCCTGACACCCACCGGCACGACACGATTCGAGGAACATTCATGACAGCACTGGATTTCACCGACCGCGTGGTCGTCGTCACCGGCGCGGGCCGCGGAATAGGCCGGGCACACGCCGAACTGCTCGCGTCACGTGGTGCCGCGGTCGTGGTCGGCGACCTCGGGTCTGCCATCGACGGTTCCGGAGTCGACGGCGACGATCCTGCCCGCGAGGTCGTGGACGCGATCACCGCTGCCGGCGGCAAAGCCGTCGCCTGCTCGGCCGACATCTCCACCGAGGACGGTGCCGTCGAACTCGTCGACACCGCACTGTCTGCGTTCGGGCAGCTCGATGCTGTGATCAACAACGCGGGCATCGTGCGCACCGCGCCGTTCGACGAGGTTCCGTACGAGGAGTACCAGCGACATCTGGACGTGCACTACTTCGGTGCACTCCGCGTCTGCCGGGCCGCCTGGCCGCACCTGCTGAAGTCGCCGGCCGGGCGGGTGGTGAACACCATTTCCCAAGCGATGCTGGGTAATCCGGACATGTCGCACTACGGAGGGTCGAAGGGCGCACTGTTCGGTCTGACCCGCAATCTGGCGCTGGAAGGCCTGAAGTCGGGCGTGAAGGTCAACGCCATCGCCCCGGGTGCGGGCACCCGTATGGCAGAGGCGGCCGCGGACACCCTGTCCCCCGAGGTGATGGAGTACATGCGTACCCAGCTGCGGCCCGAGCACGTCGCCCCCGTCGCTGCGTACCTCGTGCATCCGACGTGCACCGTTTCCGGTGAGGTCTTCAACGTCGCCGGCGGTATCGTCAACCGCCTCGCCATCCTCAACACCGTGGGGATCCACGATCCCGCTCTGACGATCGAGACCGTCGCCGAGCGGTTCGACGACATCATGGCGATCACCCCCGATGCCATCCCCCAGATCGTGGCGCCGGCACAGGTTCCGGCGACGTCCTGACCGGAACTTCCACGACATCGGCTCAGCCCCAGGAGAAGCACAGTGAGCTCTACCGAAGCCCCCACGACCACCACCGAGACCGAGGATACGGCCTACCCCTTCGGTCCGGTGAGTGTGAACGAAGCATCGCGAAGGTACGCCGCCATCGCCGCCGATCGGCCGATGACCAAGATGACGATGCCGTTCGGCGGTGACGTCTGGGTCATCCACCGAAACGCTGCCGCGCGACAGATGCTCGGCGATCCCCGCTTCGTACGCGAACCGTTCCGCACCGGCGAGCGGGTAGTGCCCTACTTCGTCGAGTTTCCCGAGTTCCTGAAGACCACACTGCAATTCGAGGATCCGCCGCAGCACACGAAGCTGCGCAAGCTCGTCCAGAAGTCCATCTCGCCGAAACGCGTACGCGCCATGCGGGAATCGGCAGTGGAGTTCGCGAACCACCTGATCGACGAGATGGTCGCCAAGGGGTCCCCGGCGAACCTGGTGCACGACTACGCTGTGGCTCTGCCGATCCAGATGCTGGCCAACCTTCTCGGGGTGCCGCCGGAGGACCGTCCGAAGTTCCAGAAGTGGAGCTCGGCGACCCTCGCGGTGGCGAACATGCCCGAGGAGGAGGTCGTCGCCAACATGACCGAACTCGTCGGTTACATGATGGCCCTGATCGACGAGCGGCGGAAGAATCCCCGGGAGGATCTGCTCAGCGACCTGACGAACGCCCAGCACAAGGACGACACCCTCACCGACGCCGAGATTCTGCCGATCGCCCTGGTGTTGATCATCGGCGGCTTCGACAACACGGCGAACTTCATCTGCTTCGGTGTGCTCTCGTTGCTGAAGAACCCGGAACAGCTGAAGATCCTGCTCGAGGACGTCGAAGGCGTCGCCCCGACCGCGGTCGAGGAGATCCTGCGGCACGGGCGAATGGCGTTCGGTGACACCGTCACCGGAGGCGGCGGTCTGGTCCCGTTCGTCGCCACCGAGGACGTCGAGATCGACGGGCACGTCATCGCCGCGGGTGAGGCCGTGCTGGTGGACCCGGCGTCGGCGAACCACGACGGGGTCGCGGTCACGGACGGTGAGAAGTTCGACGTGCGACGCGAGGGAAATCCGCACCTGACCCTGAGCTACGGGCTCCACCACTGCCTGGGTGCGCCGCTCGCACGGATGGAGATGCAGGTGGCCATCACGGAGCTGTTCAAGCGACTGCCGGGCCTCGCCTTGGTCGGCGAGCCGAAGGTGGACAAGAACAACCTCACCGAGCCGGTCGTCGACGTTCCGGTGTCGTGGTAGGGACCTCGACATGCCGAAGGTCTTCTATACCCAACCCGACGGCTCGGAGCGTGTGATCGACGCAGCTGCAGGTGATTCCGTCATGTCGACGGCTGTGACCAACGGTGTGACGGGCATCGTGGGTCAGTGCGGTGGCACGCTCTCGTGCGCGACCTGCCACGTCTACCTCGCCGAGGACGACCTGAAGTACTTCGATCCTCCGACGGAGGACGAGGACGACATGCTGGACTGCACGGCGAGCGATCGCGAGGACACCTCGCGGTTGTCGTGTCAGCTGATCCTCCGCGAGGGTGTCGACGTCCACGTGACGGTGCCCGATGAGCAGGCGTGACGACAACGGTCGGGGCACCGGCGACCCGCCACTCGGCGTGGCGGTCGTCGGCGCCTCGCACGCGGCTGTGCACCTCGCCGACCGGTTGCGCGCCGGCGGTTACACGGGCCCGCTGACCCTGATCGGCGGCGAGCCTCACCTGCCGTATCAACGGCCACCGTTGTCGAAGGCGTGGCTGAAGGGCGACGGATCGGCCACCTCGCTGGTGCTACGGGCCGAGAACCACTACGCGGACAACGGGATCGAGCTCCTGTCTGGCACCGTTGCGGAGAGGGCGGATCGGGACGGCGACGGCGTGACCCTGCAATTGCGCCGCGCCGACGGGTCCCGGGAGACACGCAGCTTCGACCGTCTGGTCCTCGCCACCGGCGCCCGCGCGCGCCGGTTGGAGATACCCGGTTCCGACCACCGTGACGTATTGGTCCTTCGCGAGCTCGACGACGCTCGGCGGCTGGCGGAGCGGATCGGCTGTGGACCGGTCGTGGTGATCGGCGGAGGCTTCATCGGTCTCGAGGTCGCGGCGACCCTCCGCGGCCTCGGCGCGGAGGTCACCGTGGTCGAGGCCGGACCTCGCCCGATGGGGCGGGCAGTCGGTTCGGGGACAGCCGAGTTCCTGCTCGCCGCTCACGCGGAGATGGGTGTCGACATCGTCCTCGCTGCGGAACCGACGGAGATCGTCGTCGCCGGCGACCGCATCCGGGGTGTGCGGCTCGCCGACGGTCGTGAAATTCCTGCTGCGACCGTGCTGGTCGGTGTCGGGGCGGAGCCGCGTACCGAGCTGGCGGAACAATTGGGGCTCGAGTGCGACCGCGGTGTCATCGTTGACGAACGGTGTCTGGCATCGGACGGTCGCACGCTCGCGATCGGTGACTGCACGGTCCAGGTGTCCCGCAGCGGTGGCAGGGTCAGGCTCGAATCGGTCGACAACGCGATCGAGCAGGCGAATGCGGCCGCGGCGACGATACTCGGCGACGACGTTCCCCAGCGGCCGGCACCGTGGTTCTGGTCCGATCAGGGATCGTGGAAGCTCCAGATCGTCGGGCTCGTCGACGAGAACGCCGACGTCGTGATCCGCAGCGACATCGGCAAACCCCAGCGACGCGTCACACTGTATTTCGCGGAGGACGCGCTGATCGCCGCGGAATGTGTCAATGCACCAGCAGATTTCGTGGCGGTGCGGTCGGCACTCGCGCGGGGGGTCCGCCCCTCACGGGACGAACTCGCGGACAACGGTGTTGCCCTGAAGAAGCTGCTTGCGGCTCTCGGCTAGGCAGGTGACACCGCGCAATCGGGGGAGGGGGGCAAAAGATGAGGCGGTGCGACCCGCAACCGGGTCGCACCGCCTCATCCGTTTGCGTCGACCCTCAGCGGTGGACCGCGAATCGTGCAGCCACCAGGGCGCCCACCTCGGCCATGGCCGCCCGCGCCCGCGCGACCGTCGCGGTCTGCATCGCGAAACCGTGCCCCACGCCGGGATACCGCAGCTGCGCCGTCGGCACACCGGCGTCGCGGAGGCGGTTTCCGTAGTCTTCGACGCCGTCGCGCAGTGGGTCGGCGTGTCCGACCGCGATGATCGCCGGCGGTAGCCCGGCCAGCGACGAAGCGAGTGCGGGTGTCCCGTACTCGTCGTCGGTGGCCGGATCGTCGCCGAGATAGAGGTCCTTCATCCAATCGATGTCCGCCGCAGTCAGGAACGGGCTGTCTCCGAATTCCCGCATGGACGGCCGGTCGCAGCGGCGCTCCAGACCCGGGTAGAACATGACCTGCTGGGCGATCGCCGGCCCGTCTTCGTTGCGCGCGCGCAGTGCTGTCGCCGCGGCCAGGCCACCTCCGGCGCTGTCCCCGCCGACGCCGATGCGGCCGGCGTCGACCCCGAGGACGGACGCCTGTTCATGGAACCAACACAGCGCCGCGTACGCCTCGTCGTGGGCGACGGGGTACGTGTATTCGGGGGCAAGCCTGTAGTCGACGTTGGCGATCACCGCGCCGGTGGCTTCCGCGACGTCCCGGGCCAGGCGGTCGAAGGAATCCAGCGAGCCCATGATCATGCCACCGCCGTGGAACCACAGCAGCGCGGGTGCGTCGGCTGCGGGCGCGACCACGGGACGGTAGACGCGGACCGCCACCGTCCCGTGGGGGCCTTCGAATCCCGTGTCGGCGATCGAGCGCATTTCCGGACCTGCGGGACGGACGATCGACTCGAGGTTGCGTCTCGCACCCTCGACTCCGATCTCTCGCATGGGCCGTGCGCCGGAGGCGGCCATGCGCTGCACGATCACCTCCACATCGTCGTCCCAGACGGATTCGTGCCGGACGTCGGGTTCGGTGGCAGGCAAGTCGGGTTCTCCTCGGTCGGCCGGACCTCGGCCCGGGTGGGGGAACGTGACGGGGTCGTATCAGGACTCGGTGCGGGTCGTGTTGCGCAACAACATCCCGGTGCCGGCCTCTCCGCCACGTCGGTGCTCGTTCATCAGTGCGATCAGGCGCTCGTTGTCGTGGTCGGCGAGCGCGTCGATCATGGCTTCGTGTTCGGTCACGACCCGTCGGCGCACTTCGGCGTCGAAGAGGTAGGCCGCGTGATACGGCATGGCCAGGCGCCACAGTCTGCGGATCTCGGTCACCACCAGACCCAACGGTGATCGGTCGAACATTGCGAAGTGGAAATCCTGGTTCGCCAGTCGCATTTCCAGGAGGTCGTTGCGGTCCGCCGCGGCGGCGACGCGGTCGCCGAGGCCACGGACCTCGGCGAGTGCCGAGTCGTCGAAGGCGGGGAGGGAAGCCAGCACCTCGCGCTCCAGGGCGTGCCGCATCAGGTAGATCTGGTCGAACTCCGACTGCTCGAGTCTCACGACGGCATAGCCGACGTTCCTGCGGTGCTCGACGAGGCCCTGCGAGGCGAGTTCGCGCAGTCCCTCCCGGATCGGGAGGCGACTGACACCGAGCCGTTCGGCCATCATTTCCTGCCGGATGGGCTGACCGGGGAGCAGGTCGCCGGTGATGATCATGCGTTCGATCTCGGTGGCCACCCAGTCGGCGCCGCGAACGGACGCGCCTCCGCGCGAGCCGGTGGCATCCCCATCGGCCGCTGTAGCGTGTCGGCTCACCTCGGTCCCTCCTCGCGCCACTGTCGGACCGGTGGCTGTCGGTCATGCCCTGTCGAGCGCACCGTCGCTTCTCAGGGCGTCGACGTCGTCCACGCCGTACCCCATCGCACCGAGGATCGCCTCGGTGTCGGCTCCGCGCGGTACGGCTCGGCGCGGGGTTCGCGTCGAGCTGCGGCCGAGTTTGATCGGTACGCCCAGGCCACGATAGTCGACCGTGTCGAGGAACAATCCGCGGTGAACGGTTTGCGGGGCGGTGAGCGCCTGGTCCACCGTGTTGACCGGGCTGGCGGCGACACCGGCACGTTCGAGTTCGGCAGCGAGGTCGTCGCGGTTCCACCGGACGATCCGTTCGGCGAGCAGGGCGGAGAGTTCGTCGCGATGCCGGGAACGTGCGCCGTTGGAGAGGAAGCGCGGGTCGTCGGCGAGTTCCGGGACGCCGAGCACCGCGACCAACGAGCGGAACTGCCGGTCGTTGGCGGCGCTGACGAAGAAGTCGCCGTCGCGGGCCGCGAACACCTGGTACGGCACGACCGTGGGGTGATAGTCGCCCGTGCGCTGCGGCACCTTCCCGCTGGAGACCCAGTTGGAGGCGTGCGGGTGCAGGAGAGAGATCACCGAGTCGAGAAGCGTGATGTCGACGAGTTGTCCGCGGCCGCTGCGTTCGCGTTCGGTCAGGGCGAGCAGGATGCCGCTGACGGCCATGTGCGAGGCGACGATGTCGACGACGGGGACGCCGACACGCAGCGGGTTACCGTCCGGGTAGCCGTTGACGCTCATCAACCCGCCGAAGGACTGCAGCACCGCGTCGTATCCGGGCAGACCTGCCATCGGCCCGTCGACGCCGAACCCGGTGATCCGGCAGTACACCAGTCGCGGGTTGGTCTCGGTCAGCACGGTCTCGTAGTCGAAGCCCCACCGGGCCATGGTGCCGGCCTTGAAGTTCTCGATCACCACGTCGGCACCGTCCAGCAGGTGGCGCAGCACGTCGCGACCGGCGGTGGTGCGCAGGTCGAGGCAGATGTTCTCCTTGCTGTGGTTGAGCCCGGCGTAGTACGCGCTGCTCTGTCCGCCCTCGTCGAAAGGTGGTCCCCAGCCCCGTGTTTCGTCGCCGGTGGGTGCTTCCACCTTGATGACTTCCGCGCCGTGGTCGGCCAGTGTCTGGGCTGTGTACGGGCCGGCCAGGACCCGGCTGAGGTCGAGAACCCGCAGACCGGCCAGGACGCCGATCCCCGTGTTCTGCTCCGCTGCACGCCATGCAGCGCGGCCGTCGATGACGGGGCTGTCAGCAGCGGTCGGTTGTGCGGTTCCGCCCGCCGGTGGGGAAATGCTCACTGCCGGCTCCTGTTCGTGGTCGTCGGTGACTCGTCGTGCGCCGATCGGGTTCCGACGACGACATCCCAGACGTCCGCGCCGTCGTCGAGGATGCGGCGCGCCAGGGCATCGGCCCAGAACCCTTCCGAGCCGTGGCGGTCGCGCCAGCTCCACAGAGACGTGGTGAACCGGCCGAGCGGGTGTTCGGACGTGGTTCCGATGGCGCCGTGGATCTGGTGGCCCGCGGAAGCGACAGGCTGGGCGGACATCGCCGTCACCACCTTCGCGGCGGCCGTCGCCACGTACGGGTCCTCGGGGGTGTCGTCGGCCGCGGTCGCCGTGTCCACCGCGATCTCCATCATGGTGGTCAGAGCAGCGAGCTGTGCCAGTCGTTGCTGAACCGCCTGGAACTTTGCGAGGGGCCTCCCGAACTGGATGCGTTCGGAGGCATAGCGCAGCGTGTGGTCGTGTACGGCGGCGGCCGCCGCGGCCGTGGCGGCCGCATAGGCGAGCGCGCCCCGCCGGACGAACTCGTCGAGCGAGACCGGGGCAGCACCGTGGAACAGGACGGGCGTGTCCTCGAAGGTGACGTCCCCGATCGAGACGCCGATCGGATCCACTTCGGCTGTGACGGTGACGCCGGGTCCGGACATCGCCACTATCGCGACGGCCGATCCTTCGGCGCCGGGTTCGGGCGGGAGCAGCACGACGAGCGTGTCCGCGTCCCCGGCGTAGGCGACGTCGGTGACCGTGCCGTTCAGAACGGTGGCGCCGTCGAGGGAACGGACCGAGCACGAATGTCCCACTGCGGCAGACGCGGTTGCCGCGGTCGGTGTGTGACCCGCCGATGCGGCGAGCCAGTGGGCCAGGACCGTGTGTTCGATCAACGGGGTCAGCGCGCCGCGTCGCGCTGCGACCGCCACGATCGCGAGCACGTCGGCGAGTGTCGCCCCGTCGCCGCCCGCGGTTTCGGGGATACCGACGGTGGTGAAGCCGGCGGCACCGAGCTGTGCCCAGATCGCGCTGTCCATGCCCCGAGCGGGGGTCTGCAGATCGACGCCGATGCGATCGATCATCGACGTGGTGGCCGAGATCAGCTCGGCGGTGAACTCGCTCATCGAACCCCCAGACCGCGGGCGACGATCCCGCGCAGGATCTCGTTGGTGCCACCTCGAAGGGTGAACACCGGTGTGTGCAGGACACTTTGGGCCAGCATGCGGGCGAGTGGATCTGCACTGCCGCGGCGTGCTCCGACACGGCCGGACGATCGCACGGCCTCGACGAGGTCGCCTTCGAACGTCGAGCCGAGGTCCTTGACCATCGCTGCGAGTACGTCGGGCTTGCGTCCCGCGGTGAGTTCGGCGGCGACTCGCAGCGACATTCGCCGCAGGGCCCAAGCACGCGCCGTCAGTATGCCCAGGGTCTCCCTCTGGCCGGGCGTCGCGCCGGCCTCGGCGAGGTGCGCGGACCATGCGCGTAGGAGCGGCATCGTGCTGAGGTAGCGCTCGGGTCCCGAGCGTTCGAACGCGAGCTCGCTCATCACCTGGGTCCAGCCGCTGCCACGGACCCCGAGCAGTGCGGACGCGGGCACGCGCGCGTCGTGGAAGACGACCTCGTTGAAATGCTGCTGCCCGTCGATGCTACGCAGCGGACGGATCTCGATGTCGGGATGGGGGAGATCGACGATGAACTGGGACAAGCCGTTCTGCCGGTCGGCGGGTTGTCCGTCGGTGCGGGCGAGCACCACCATCGCGTGCGCGAGATGCGCGCCGGTGGTCCACACCTTGGTTCCGCTGATCGTCCACGAATCACCGTTGTCGACAGCGCGCGTGCGGACCGCTGCCAGGTCCGAGCCCGCGTCCGGTTCGCTCATCCCGATCGCGAAGAAGGTCGTGCCGGCGGAGATTCCGGGAAGATAGCGCTGCTTCTGTTCCTCGGAACCGTTCGCGAGGATGCTCGGGGCCATCTGCCGGTCGGCGATCCAGTGCGCCGCGACCGGGGCACCGTGAGCGAGCATCTCCTCGTTGACGACGAAGCGTTCGAGGGGGCTGCGTCCGCGTCCACCGTATCGGGTGGGCACCGTCAGGCCGAGCCAGCCTCGCTCGGCCACGCGGCCGCTGAAACCGGGGTCGAACCCGGTCATCCAGCTGTCGACGTCCGGAACGTAACTGCCGCGGTCGAGTTCGTCGGCGAGGAAGCCGCGCACGTCGGCGCGCAGGTCCTCGAGTCGGGTATCCGTGGGAGCGGGATGTTCGGTACGCACAGCGGTCATGAGCGATTCGGTCCTCGGGACGACCACGCGGCGTTGCCTTTCCGCGACATCGACCACATCTGCACGCCGCGCTCGATTTCGAGTGCAGACGCCCAGCCGACGGCCGGGGGACCGAGTTCCAGACGTGCGCTGGTCATGATGCGGCGGGTCAATTCGGGATCAGCAGCGGCTGTTCTCACCAGCTCGTCGACCGTTCGGGGAATGTCCTCGACCGCGACCGCGGTGTAGGCCAAACCCCGGGCGACGGCTTCGGTCCCCGTCAACGTTCGGCCGCAGGCGGCAAGAGCGATGGCTCCCGACCAGCCGAGGGCCCGCCCGAGCAGGGAGATGTGCCCGCCACCGGGGTGGATCCCGCGGGCGGAGAAGCCGCTGTCGAGCAGGGTGTCCGGGGTGACCACCATGATGTCGGCGGCCATCGCGAGATTCAGTCCGGCACCGACTGCGCCGCCGACCACGACCGCGATGGTCGGCACAGGAAGCGAACCGACGCGCACGAATGCGCCGTAGACGGCGGAAGTGCGGCGAACCGACTCGGGGGCAGCAGGATCGGAGGACGACGACGCGAGGTCGCGGGTGTCGGCGCCGCTGCAGAAGTAGCTGCCGTTGGCCTCGATCACGGCGACGCCGATCGTCGGGTCGGATTCGACGCGGTCGCAGAAGGCGACGATCTCTGCGGCCATCTCGAGGGTGATCGCGTTCTTGCGACGTGGATTGTTGAGGGTGAGGCGGGCGACGCCGTCTGCGAAAGAAGTGAGAACGGGCGGTTCCGTCGGGCCTGCACCCAGGTCCGCATCGGGAGAGGTCTGGGTCATGCGGCGACGGTAGCAGATTGGATCCACTTTTTGGATCCAATTTTGATTGACAAAAACTGCCGGGCTGCTGTGCACTGGCTGCACCACAAGTCGCCGCGCAGGCGGCGTCGGGAAGGAGTACCTGTGTTCAGCTTGGCGGGACGCATCGCGCTGGTCAGTGGAGGCGGACAGAGCGTCGGTGAAGGAATCTCGAAAGTGCTGGCGCGACAAGGCGCCGCGGTCATCGTCAACGATCTGCATGCGGAGCGCGCCGAAAAGGTCGCGGCTGCAATCGTGGAAGAGGGCAACGTCGCCGTCGCCTCGGCGTTCGACGTCACAGACTTCGACGCCACCCTGGAGCACGTGCGCGCCGCGGAAGCGGAACTGGGTGGGCACGTCGACATCGTCGTCAACAACGCTGGTGTCGCCGAAGGTCGCGTGATCAAACCGTTCCGGGAGCTGTCGCCCGAAGAATGGCGGGCGCCGATCGACCTGAACATCTTCGGGTCCATGAACTGCATCAAGGTCGCCCTCGACGGAATGTGCGACGCCGGCTGGGGGCGGGTCGTACAGATCTCGTCGGGATCCGCGCGGACGGGCCAGGACATAAACCAGACGATGTACGCGACCGGCAAGAGCGGCATCGAAGGCTTCATCCGTCATCTCGCCGCCGAGACCGGCAAGTACGGTGTGACCGCCAATATCGTGGCGCTCGGCCACCAGAAGAACCTCGAGGACAAGATGAGCCCCGAGATGATCGAGCAGATCCTGCGGACCATCCCGATCCGCCGATTGGGCGACCCGATCGAGGTCGGGGCGTTCTGCGCCTATCTCGCATCCGACGAGGCCGGTGGTATCACCGGACAGACGTTGGACTTCAACGGAGGGTCGCAGACGCGGTGACGCCGGACGCGAGCCCACAGACGACGATGTCGCTCACCGCGCTGCGGGTGGCCGATCTCGATCGCGCCGTCGAATTCTACATTCGGGGTTGCGGATTCGTGCACGACAAGGATCTCACCACCCCGGCGTTCCGTGCCGCGATCGTCCGGGCCGGTGTCGCCGGACTCGAACTGGTGCTTCCGACGGACGGGAGCGCGGACGCCGCGCCCGACCACGGCAACATGCTCGTCAAGATCGTCGTCAACACCACCGACACCGAAGCGCAGATGGCCGACGCCTGTGCGCACGGCGGTACCGAGGTGACCCCGGCGACCGGACTCGAGGCGTACGGCATGGTGATCGGATCCGTCCGCGATCCGGACGGCTATCTCGTCGAGTTCGTACAACGCGCGGTCTCCGAGCCTTCCGACCGTTGAGCGGGCGACCCGCTCGCTCCGAGGCGTAGGCGCCGTCAGGGTCCGTGACGGAGTTCCACGGACTCCGACGGAACGCGCGGTAAATACTGCTGCGAGGCAACACGTTCGACGTGGAAGTAGCCGGTTCGGGGTGACTGCTCTCTGTGGCGCCGTCGCCGCAACAGCCCGCGGCATGTCGGTGTCCGCCTGAGATCGGAGAACGTCCATCGGCCGCGGTGCCTGCAGGGGACACCGCGGCCGACGTGTTCGGTGACAGCGAGGTTCGACGAACCGGCTCGGTGTTCGACGAAGGGGCTCAGTGGGCCGCGAGGTCCGCGGCCACGCAGCGCTGCCAGATTTCTCCCGCGACCATACGCAGGGGAGCGACCATCTTCTGATGGTCGAACGTGCCCACGGGCGCGCAGACGGACAGCGCCGCCAGGTTGCCGTACATGTGATCCGGCGGGCCGATCGACACGCCGACGCACGCGATGCCGGGGAACGCCTCACCTCGATCGAACGCGGCGCCACGGTCTCGGACCAGGGCCATTTCCTCCTCGAAGCGGCTCGAGGCGGTAGGGGTGCCGTGCTTGCTCTCGGTGGCGCCGTGGAGCCCACGGGCCGAGGATGTCCCGGAGACCGCAGAGTGGGCCATGACGACCTTGCCGAGCGCGGTGAGGTGCGCCGGCACCCGCTGTCCGACAGCAGTCGGGGTGGAACCCGATGCGCGCCCGTTGATCTTGGTCAGGTAGACGGTGTCCCCGCGGTCGACGACGCCGAGCTGAATCGTGATCCCGGTGCGCTGCGCGAATGCGTGCATGACGGGACGCGCGTGCTGGAGGAGCCGGTTCTGATTGAGCGCGGCCTGCCCCATCTCGTAGGCCTTGACACCCAATTCGTAGGTCTGCTCGGGCGAGCGGGCAAGCCATCCGGCATTGGCGAGTTGTTCGAGCAGGCGGTGCGCCGACGACCTGGGTAATCCGGTACGTGCCGTGACCTTGGCCAATGTCATCGGGCCCGCGCTGAGGGCATCGAGGACCAGTGACACCCGGTCCACCACGGAAACCGGAACTCCATCGGTGCGTGACGTACTCAACCCATCCTCCTGACACCCGAACTCGGTGTGATGCCCATCACGGTACCTGCGGTGTGCTTCGGACATCAATGCACTCGAGACCGTTCTCCCGACGCGCGCCGCGTCGGGGGGCCGGCGTGTACGAATCCACGCCGTCGTCCCGGCGGAGACGCCGCCGGAACTGCTCTCCCGTTGTACGGGAGACCCGCGTCACAGAGCAAGCCCCGCTTGCCAAGCTGACCACATACCACGGGCGAGTTGTCGCGATCAGCCGATCAGGAGGCGAGGCACAGTGAGTTCCACCGATTCCGAGGATCAGATTCGCATCATCGACACCGGCATGCCACCGGCACGGTATGCGCGCGGTTGGCACTGCCTTGGGCTGGTGCGCGACTTCGCCGACGGTGAACCGCATCAGGTGGACGCATTCGGGACCTCCCTCGTCGTGTTCGCCGGCGAGGACGGGCAGCTCAATGTCCTCGACGCGTACTGCCGGCACATGGGTGGCAACCTGGCTCAGGGCACCGTCAAGGGCAACTCGATCGCATGCCCGTTCCACGACTGGCGCTGGCGCGGTGACGGGAAATGTTCCGGAATCCCCTACGCGCGCAGGGTTCCTCCCCTCGCCCGGACGCGTGCGTGGACTACGACGGTGGTCAGCGGCCAGCTCTTCGTGTGGCACGACCCCGAAGGGGCCCGGCCGTCCGGCGAAGTGGCGATCCCCGCGATCCCCACCTACGGCGATCCCGGCTGGACGGACTGGGTGTGGAACTCGATCGAGGTCACCGGTTCGCACTGCCGCGAGATCGTGGACAACATCGTCGACATGGCGCACTTCTTCTACGTGCACTACGGGATGCCCACCTACTTCCGCAACGTGTTCGAGGGACACACGGCGACACAGGTGATGCGCTCGCGGCCGCGGGCCGATGCCGTCGGAGTGAGTCAGTCCACCAACTACAGTGTCGAGAGCCGATCGGATGCAACGTATTACGGTCCGTCCTACATGATCGACAAGCTGTGGAGCGGCGGCCGGGATCCCGAATCCGAGCCGAACATCTACTTGATCAACTGCCACTACCCGATAACGCCGACGTCGTTCCGCCTGCAATACGGGGTGATGGTGGAGAAGCCCGCCGGAGTCCCGGACGAGCAGGCCGAGCAGATCGCTCAGGCGGTCGCGAAGGGCGTCGCGATCGGTTTCGAGCAGGACGTGCACATCTGGAAGAACAAGTCCCGCATCGACAATCCGTTGCTGTGCGAGGAGGACGGTCCCGTCTACCAATTGCGCCGCTGGTACGAGCAGTTCTACGTCGATGCCGCCGATGTCCGACCGGAGATGGTCAACCGGTTCGAGTACGAGATCGACACGGAACGTGCCCTCGCGAGCTGGCAGGCCGAGGTGGACGAGAACCTCGCAGCCGGGCGCAGTGCCTTCGCGCCGAACCTGACGGCAACCCGTGCGGCATCCGGGACGACCGGATCCTAGCGCGCGTCCCCCACTCGACGATTTCATCCGATTCCTCACAGGAGTACGACCATGAGCTACGAAGTGCTCGACAACATCGTCGCGATCGCGGACGACCTGCGTGCCGCCGCAGACGAATCCGACGCACTCGGCCGGCTGACCGACGACATGGCCAAGAGCCTCAAGCGAGCCGGGATCATCCGGCTGCTGCAGCGCAAGAAGTACGACGGCTACGAGGCGCACCCGCGAGAGTTCGCCGAGACCGTCATGAAGACGGCGAGCATCTACGGTTCTGCGGGTTGGGTCGGGGGCATCGTCGGCGTCCATCCCTGGCAGCTGGCGTTCGCCGACCCCAAGGTTCAAGAGGAGGTGCTCGGCTGGAACTCGGACACCTGGCAGGCGTCGCCGTACATGCCGGGCGGTATTGCGATCCCGGTCGAGGGTGGATACCGCATGACCGGACGGTGGCAGTTCTCGTCGGGAACCGACCACTGCGACTGGATCTTCCTCGGCGCGATGGTCGGCGGGCAGGACGGAGCTCCGATCATGCCGCCCAGTGGATTGCACGTGATCCTGCCGCGATCCGACTACGAAATCGTCGACGACTCGTGGGATGTGATCGGACTGCGTGGAACGGGCAGCAAGGACATCGTCGTGAAGGATGCCTTCATCCCGGACTATCGGGTGATGAAGTCGCAGGACGTGATCGACGGAACCGCGGCCAAGGAGTACGGAGTCACCGAGACCCTGTACCGGATGCCGTGGTCGACGATGTTCCCCCTCGGCATCACCTCCGCCACGATCGGCATCTGCGAAGGTGTCCTGGCCGCCGGAATCGCGTACCAGCGTGAACGGGTCGGCGCCGCCGGAACGGCGATCAAGGACGACCCGTACGTCCTCCATGCGCTGGGAGAGGCAGCCGCGGAGCTGGACGCGGCGCGGCAGCAGTTGCTCGCGAACGTCGACCGTATCTGGGATCTGGTCGACGCGGGTAAGGAAGTCGACTTCGAGACTCGGGCCTCCTCCCGGCGCAATCAGGTGCGCTCGGCATGGCGAGCGGTCCGTGCGGCCGACGAAGTCTTCGACCGCACGGGCGGCAACGCGCTGCGCGTCGACAACCCTCTGCAGCGGTTCTGGCGGGACGCGCATGCCGGCCTGCACCACGCCATCCACGTGACCAGCACGACCTACCACGCCTCGGCCATGGCCTCGTTGGGTATCGACGTCCCGAACGGCCCTCTGCGCGTGATGATCTGACGCTGTTTCCGGTGAACAGGAAGGGAACACTGTGACCGAGATCAAGGGCCTGGGATATGTGCGCGTGCTGGCCACCGACATGGATCGCTGGCGCGAGCTGGGATTCGACGTACTCGGATTCGCACCGGGTAGCGGTGTCGAAGAGGACGCGCTGCACTTCCGGATGGACGAGCGACCGTCCCGGATCACCGTAGAACGCAGCGATGTCGATCGCGTCAGCGCAGTGGGCTGGGAGGTCCGGGACGGCGCGTCTCTGCGCCGGCTCGCTGAGCGGCTCGACAGTGCCGGCTGCGAGTACAGCGAGATGCCGTTCGAGATGTGCGAGGCACGTCGCGTCGAAGGTGGGATCCTCATGAAGGATCCGGGCGGTACTCCGTTGGAGTTCTTCTTCGGCCCGGCGCTCGATCACAGCCCGGTGATCACCCGCTACGGCCAGAAGTTCGTCACCGGAGTGCAGGGGCTGGGGCACGTGGTGATGCCCACAACGATGTTCGACGCGTCGTTCCGCTTCTATACCGAGGTACTGGAGTTCCTGCCGCGCGGCGCATTCCGCATGCCCTCCCCGCCCGGCACTCCACCTCAGCGGATCCGTTTCCTCGGCGTCAACCAGCGGCACCACAGTCTTGCCATCATGCCGAGCCTCGAGGGACGAGACCCCGGGCTGATCCACGTCATGGTGGAGGTGGATTCCCTCGACGCGGTGGGGCGTGCCCTCGATCAGGTCGAGGCGCACGAGTTCCCGGTCTCGTCGACGCTCGGCAGGCACACCAACGACAAGATGATCTCGTTCTACGTCCGGGTACCCGGCGGATGGGACATCGAGTACGGCACCGGCGGAAAACTCGTCGACGAGACCTACTACACGGCGGAAGAGATCACCGCGGACAGCTATTGGGGCCACGAGTGGATGTGGGCCCGGCAGGCGGAGGCCGCGAGCGCATGACCCCGTCGACCGATTCGCAACTGGGTGAGCCCGGACCCACGGACTCCCGGACAAGGATGTGACCAGAATGGACATGCAGAGAACAGATTTCGATGCAGTTGTCGTCGGAGCCGGCATCTCGGGACTGTACGCGGTGCACAAGCTTCGTGCACGGGGAATGACCGTGCGCGGCTTCGAATCCGCGGCAGGCGTGGGGGGTACGTGGTTCCACAATCGCTATCCCGGAGCGCGGTGCGACGTGGAGAGCGTCGACTACTCCTACTCGTTCGACGAGGAGCTCCAGCAGGAGTGGACCTGGACGGAACGGTTCGCCACCCAGGCGGAGATCCTCGCCTACCTCGAGCACGTGGCAGACCGATACGACCTCCGCTCTGCATACGAGTTCCTCACCCGGGTCACCTCCACCGTGTACGACGAGGAGACGGCGCGATGGACGGTCACCACGGACACGGGTCACTCGGTGACTGCGAGGTTCTGCATCATGGCCACCGGTGTGCTGTCGGCGACCAACCGCCCCGACATCCCGGGCCGGGACTCGTTCACCGGCGAGTCCTACCACACCGGCGAATGGCCGCACAGCCCTGTCGATTTCGCCGGCAAGCGAGTCGGGGTGATCGGAACCGGCTCGTCGGGAATGCAGTCCATCCCGCTGATCGCCCAGGAAGCGGCACACGTGTTCGTGTACCAGCGCAGCCCGAACTATTCGATTCCCGCCGGAAACCGGCCGTTGACCGCCGAGCAGATCGAGGAAGTCAAGGCCACCTACTCGGAGCGTCGCCGGCTCGCGCGTCTGAGCGGCGGTGGAACCCCCTTCACGCCGTACCCGAAAGGGGCGATGGAAGTCGACGAGGCCGAGCGCCGACGCGTGTACGACGAGTGGTGGCAGCGCGGTGGATACCTGTTCGCGAAGGCATTTCCCGATCAGACCGTGAACCTGGCCTCGAACGACACCGCACGCGAATACGTCGAGGCGAAGATTCGCGAGATGGTGAACGATCCGGAGATCGCGGACCAGCTCATTCCCACCGACCATCCGATCGGGACCAAGAGAATCGTCACGGACAGCGGGTATTTCGAGACCTACAACCGGGACAACGTGACCCTGGTCAATCTGCGACGCACTCCGATTGTCGAGGTTACCGAGACCGGCGTGCGAACGAGCGAGGAACACCACGAGCTGGACATGCTCGTGTTCGCGACCGGCTTCGATGCGATGACCGGTGCGCTCTCGCGGATCGACATTCGCGGGCGCGGCGGCCGCGCTCTGCGTGACGAATGGGCAGCGGGGCCGCGTACCTACCTGGGACTGGCATCCCACGGCTTCCCCAACATGTTCTTCATGGTCGGTCCGGGCAGCCCGAGCGTACTGGCAAACATGGTGCTGATGGCGGAACAGCAGGTGGACTGGATTTCCGACTGCCTCGATCACCTCGACGAACACAATGCACGGTCGATCGAGGCCGGTGAACAGGCCGTCGACGAGTGGATCACCGAATGCAACGAGAAGGCCGCGGGCACTCTGTTCCCGACCGCGAACTCGTGGTACATGGGTGCCAACATTCCCGGCAAGCCGCGAGTCTTCATGCCTTACATCGGCGGTTTCGCCAACTACTGCAACATCTGTGCCGAGGTCGCGGCCGCGGGCTACAAGGGATTCGACATCGTCGGATCGGAGAGGGCCTGACATGACTACGGCACATCCATCGACGAGGGGACAATGATGACCGAGACGGTGCCCGTCGACTCCGGTGCGGACGTCGACGCCGAGAGCCACGAATCACAGTTGCGCGCAGCGATCGACGTATGTGATCCGGCGCCGCTGCTCATGTCGCTCGTACACGTGACCGGTGATACCGGCCTCCTCGACGAGTTCGGGTCCCGGCTGACGATCGGCGAACCCGGCAACCACTACCGCACCGGCACCCGTCCGACCACTCCGCCGGGGCAGTACCCCGCCGAGGTCGTCGCCGACATCCGGACCCGTGCGCACGAACTGCTCACCGTCGAAATGATCGATCGCCTCGGTGTTCCCGATCGCGAGACATTTCTCCGCATGGCGACGATCGCGACGTCGGAGCGCGTCGACGACGAGTTCGTCCCGATCCTGCTCGAACAGGCCGGATTCGTCCTGGGGGAGCGCCGCGTGCCGGTGACCGTCACGCCGCCCGCCGACTTCTCCGTCATCGTCATCGGTGCCGGGATCGTCGGCATCAACGCCGCGATCAAACTGCAGGACGCCGGATTCCGGTACCGCGTCTTCGAGGCGCGACACGAGATCGGTGGAACCTGGTCGCGCAACACGTATCCGGGCGCTGCTGTCGACACTCCCAGCCACTACTACTCGTACTCCTTCGAGCTGAACCCCGGTTGGTCGAAGTACTACCCGTCGGGCGTCGAATACCAGCAGTATCTGAAGGGCGTCGTCGACACCTACGGGATCGCCGAGAACATCTCGTTCCGGACCCGGGTGCTGTCGGCACGTTGGCTCGACGACCAGCACGTGTGGGAGGTGACCACCGAGTCCGCCGACGGATCACGGGAGGTACACCGTGCGAACGCGGTCGTGACAGCGCTGGGCATGCTCAACTCGCCGAACATCCCCGACGTCGAGGGCTTGGATTCGTTCGGCGGCACGGTCGTCCACACCGCCGACTGGGACGAGGGTCTCGACCTGACCGGCAAGCGCGTCGTGGTCCTGGGCACCGGATGCACTTCCGTGCAGGTGGTCGCCGACATCGTCGATCGGGTGAAGACACTCGACGTCGTGGTCCGCTCACCACACTGGATCGTGCCGGAGAAGGCCGTCGTGAACGACGTTCCGGAGGAGGAGAAGTGGGCCCTCGCCCACATTCCCCGTTACCACGAGTGGTTCCGGTTGCGTTCGTACTGGTTCGCGTCCGACAATCTGTACACACTGCCGCGAATCGATCCCGAATGGGCGCAGACCCATTTCTCGGCCTCGCCGGCCAACGAGATGGTGCTCAACACTGCGCGGAACTACTTGCAGGACAGCTTCCCGGACCGTCCGGATCTGATCGAGAAGCTGACCCCGGACTTCCGTCCGTACGGTAAGCGGATCGTCAAGGACCCCGGCTTCTTCAAGGCACTCACCCGTGATCACGTGGCATTGCACCGAGCATCGTTCGAGCGTGTGACACCGGACGGCGTCGTCACAACCGAGGGCCGGTTCGTGCCCGCCGACGTCATCATCCTGGCGACCGGATTCGCGCTGGAGTTCACCACGTCTATCGAGATCACCGGACAGGACGGGCGCACTCTTGCGGAGCGGTGGAAGGGCGGTGACGATCCGCGTGCCTACCTCGGCATCCAGGTCTCCGGATTCCCGAACCTGTTCGTCACGGCAGGACCCAACTCTGCGCCGAATCATGGTGCGGGACACAATATTCTGAGCGAAGAACACGTCCACTACATCGTCGAGTGCCTGCAGTACCTCCTCGAGAACGGGCACGACGCGATGGACGTGCGTCAGGACGTACTCGACGAGTACAACCGCAAGGTGGACGAAGCGCTCGACAAGACTGTGTGGGTGCATCCCGGCGCGGAGATCAACGGCTACTACCGCAACAGTCAGGGACGGGCGGTGGTGCCGTGTCCGTGGCGCCTGGTCGACTACTGGACCATGCTGAGAGAGCCGAACCCGGACGCTCTGGAATTCATCGACCCGGTGGTCCCGGGATGACGATGCAGCCGCTGAACTGCGAGACGTGCGGACGTGGTGTGCTCGTCGAGAAGTTCAGCGCCGCGCACACCTCGATCCAGTGGACCTCCGACGCGTCGGAATGCCCGATGATCAGGGACGCAGTGCAATCGGTCGGTGACCACCGGCGCGGCTGCAGTGCGCTGCGTCGCTCCATCGACCGTGCGGTGGAGCGTCACGAACTGAGCGAATCACGGATCGATCTGCCGACCGGACCGGATCTGCCGCGGCTGCATTGACCAGCAGCAGCACGGCCCGCTGCGGAATCCCGCAGCGAGCCGTGCTGTCCGATCGGCGTCAGGCCGGAGTATCGAGTATCGGCCACCTGGGACGGTGGACGGTGGCCTTCGAGCGCGCAAAGGGCGGTGCTGTGGGTATCTATGCGGTGACAGGATCGGCGTCGGGAATGGGCCGTGCGGTTGCGGATCGGCTCCGGTCCGCCGGGCACACCGTCATCGGTGTCGACATCCAGGAAGCCGACGTCGTCGCCGATCTGTCGACCGTCGGCGGACGGCAGAAGGCGGTGCGGGGGGTGCTCGCGGCCGCGGGCGATCGGCTGGACGGTGCCGTGCTCGCCGCCGGTCTCGGCCCGGCGCCCGGGCCGGAGCGTCCGAGGCTGATCGCAGAGGTCAACTATTTCGGTGTCGTCGATCTCCTGGAGGGGTGGCGAGACGCGCTCGCGTCGACCGGCAACGCCAAGGTCGTCGTCTTCTCCAGCAATTCCACGACCACCACCCCGGCCGTGCCCCGTCGCACGATCAACGCCTTCCTCAACGGCGACTCGGACCGTGCGGTGCGTTCGGTCCGGATCTTCGGAAGAGGAGCTCCGGGAATCATCTACGCAGGATCGAAAATCGCCGTCAGCCGATGGTTGCGACGCGCCGCTGTACGTCCCGAGTGGGTGGGTGCCGGAATTCGGCTCAACGCACTCGCGCCCGGCGCGATCATGACGCCGTTGCTGGAGAAGCAGCTCGCCACACCGTCCGAGGCCAAGGTCATCCGTTCTTTCCCGGTGCCCGTCGGCCGATTCGGCGACGCCGGGCAGCTCGGCGACTGGGTGGTGTTCATGCTGTCGGATGCCGCCGAATTCCTCTGCGGAAGTGTAGTCTTCGTCGACGGCGGCTCCGATGCGTACTTCCGGTCCGACGACTGGCCTCGGTCCGTCCCGGTCGGTCGCATCGTTCCCTACCTGCGCAGGTTCCGCGCATTCGGCCGGTAGTCACCGGCCGCTCCGGAATACACACGGGAATGGAAGGGAACCGACCGATGGGGCGATTCGGGCGCAGATCCGTGAAGCTCGCAAACTGGCGCTTGTCGTACAAACTGACCGCGATTCTCGTAGTTCCCCTGCTCGCGGCTGTCGCTCTCGGCGCGCTGCGTATCTCCACGCAGCTGGATGAGGCCCGTCGCTTCGAATCACTCTCCGAACAACTCGCTACTATCCCCGCGCTGTTCGACTTTTCCTACGACGTTGTCAGCGTGACGACTGCGGCGAGCCTCGGCATGCCGGCCACCGTTCAGCCGGAGCAGTTCAGGCAATCCACCGCGGACGTCCAGGCACTCGCCACTGCCGGAATCCTGGAGCCTCGAATCGTCGAGGGCCTTGCCCGCCTGATCCAAGACGGACAAACACTCCACGACACCGCGTACACCGGTGGTATGTCGGCCGAGGAACTCGATCGGCGCACGATCGACTTTCTGATCCGCTGCGAGGCGACTTTCCGTGAGTTGCTCGATCTTGCCGAGGGCACAGAGGTGCTGACCGACGGTGCCAACATGCTCAATGCCTGGAAAGCGCAACGGACGATGCTCGACCAGGCGAACGCACTCGGCTTGTTCGCCGTCGATCCCGAGACAGCACGGCTCACTGCTCAGAACGCCATGCACATCGAGGAGGCAACTCTCGGGCTGCTGCGCGGAAGTTCGCTCGATCACGGCCGGCTCGACGGCCTGCTCGAGAATCTCGTCGTCCGCCGGGCGCTGGTTGCCGATTTCGATCCTCGACGGGATTCGGGGGCGGAGTTGAGCAACGCGATGTTGGCGGCCTTTCCTCCGTACCAGGAGATGAACAGCAAGGCGATCGCGCAGATCACCGAGACTCTGGATCGGCTCACCGCCGATGCGCGGACCTCCGCGACGCGCGACAGTATCCTCGTCGCCGCGATACTTGTGATCGCCCTCGGCGTCGCCCTTCTCGTGGCGCGTGCTCTGTCCGTTCCGATCCGGCGACTTCGCGACGGCACCCTCGCCGCCGCCCACCACGAACTGCCCGCCGCGATCGCCGCGGTCAACGACGGAACCGACATCGCCACGGTCGAACTCACTCCCATCGAGGTGCACACCGACGAGGAAATCGGCGAACTCGCCCGCGCCGTCGACACCGTGAACTCCGAAGCCCTCCGTCTCGCCGGCGAACAGGCACACCTGCGCCGACAGATTTCGACGATGCTCGAGACCCTCGCTCGCCGCAACAAGACCCTCGTGGAACAGCAACTGTCGCTCATCGACTCCCTCGAATACGAAGAGAAGGACCCCACCCGACTCCGGAGCCTGTTCTCCCTCGACCACCTCGCCACGCGAATGCGCCGCACCGGCGACTCGCTCCTGGTCCTGTCCGGCACCCGGCCCCGTACCCGCACCGCGGCCACCCCGCTGGGCGACGTTCTCCGGGCCTCCGTGTCCCAGGTCGAGAACTACGACCGTGTGCGGATCGGAAGAACACCTCACGGCTACCTCGTAGGCACCGCCGTCACGGACGTCGTGCACCTGCTCGCCGAACTCGTCGACAATGCGCTGCGGGCCTCGCCGCCGAACAGCACCGTCACGTTCGAATTCTCATCGGCCGTCGGTGGAGGACTGCTACTCGAAATTGCAGACTGTGGCATCGGTGCACCGGCCGAAATTCTCGGCGAGATCAACACACGTCTCGCTGCCGGCGACAGCGCCGAAATTCATGCACCCCGGCAGATGGGCTTGTTCGTCGTCGGCCGCCTCGCTGCCCGAAACGGCATCAGCGTCCGGCTGCGGCCCACGTTCGATTCGGAGACCAACGCCGGCATCACTGCGTCCGTCTACTTCCCGGCCACGCTCCTCGCCGAGGTCCACTACGCGGAACCCGAGCAGATGAAGGAGCGTCCCCCTCGCCTACGCCGGTCCGACGATTCCGCCAGGCACGATGACGACCCCATCGCGTGGGCACCCTTCCAAGGGTGAGTTCTCCCGGCACGGACGAGCGGTCGGGGATCTCACGGCCGCTCGTCCGCGAACTGCTCGATTTCGTGGTCGGAACGGAAGATCAGCTCTGCGAGGTGGGTTCCCTGCACTCGTAGAATCGTGGAGTCGTGTCCACGCGGAGCCGGGTCAGTGCGCGCCGGCTGATCAGCCACCTGCCGTTCTCCAGGCGGTATTCCTCGTGATAGTGACCGTATCCGTGGAGGTGCTCCTCCTGATCCCCGTTCGTCCACCACAGTTTGTCTTCCATCGCCCAGATGCCGCGGGCTGTCGTGGCGGAGGTCAGCTCGATTTCGGGTGTGTGGCCGTGATGCACGGACGTGATCGGGACGCGGCCGTCCAGGACGCGCTTGATGGATGCGGTCACGGCGTCGGCGCCTACGACATCGTGGTCGCCGAACGTCGAACTCACGACGTCGTCCGTGTGGAGAGTCGGATAGACGTCCCATTCCTTGTTGTCCATGCACCGTAGCCGCGCCGCGAAGGTGCGCTTGATCTGTTCGATGGCCAGACACTGCTCGGCTGCGCTGAGAGTCGGTTCGATTGTCATGGTGGCACTGTCGGTCGTGGACTCCGGAGAATGCAACGGCTGATTCCGCTGAGCGGGTGAGTAGGTCGACCACCGTCGGCCCCGTGCCGATCGGTCTCCGATACGACTGCCACTCTTCGTGTTTCGGTGGATCTCCCGGAGAACGGGAGACGGTCGTGTGCGAGTGTGTCCGGCCCCATAGCGTGAGCGGATGACGACTGGGGGATTCACTTCCGATCAGAAGGAGAAAGGCGTGCGCCGATCCGACCTGCACCCCGATGTCGAGGCGATGCTCTCCACCTTGGAGGCAGGATTCCCCGACGTGACACAGTATCCTGCCGCCGAGCTGCGGCAGATCATCGTTTCGCGGCGAGCGCCGCTGACGCGGACCCCGGATATGCGGATGGCGCGGGACGTGGTGATCGACGGGCCGGGCGGTGATCTGTCTCTGCGTGTGTACGTCCCGCACGGCGACGGGACGGCGCCGCGTCCCGTGATCGTCTTCGCGCACGGCGGCGGATTCGTCTTCTGTGACCTCGACAGCCACGACGAGTTCTGCCGATCGATGGCGGAGGCTGTGGATGTCGTCGTGGTGGCGGTCGATTACCGGTTGGCCCCGGAGAATCCGGCACCTGCGGCGATGGAAGACGTGTACGCGGCGGTGTGCTGGACGGTGGAGAACGCTAACTCCTACGGGGGTGATCCGGCACGGGTGGCGGTTGCCGGAGACAGCGCCGGCGGCAATCTTGCGGCGGCAGTCTCGGTCGCGGCGCGGGAGCGTGGCGGCCCCTCGATCGCGGCGCAGATCCTGCTGTATCCCGTGATCGGGGACGATTTCGAGACGGAGTCGTACCGGAAGTACGGCGTCGGCTACTACAACACAACGAAGGCGATGCGCTGGTACTGGGAGCAGTACGCGCCGAACGGCCGCGACAGCGCCCTCGTCGTCCCCTCTCGCGCCTCGACGTTGACGGGGCTGCCCCCCGCGCTGGTGGCCACCGCGGAACTGGACCCGCCGTGCTCGGAGGGCGAAGCCTATGCGGAGAGACTCGCCGCGGAGGGGGTGCCTGTCATCGCGCACCGCTTCGACGGGTTGTTCCATGGATTCCTCACGTTCCCGCAGCTGTCGCTGACCGGTCCTGCGCGGGAAGAGTTGTGGCAGTTGATTATCCGGATTCTCGCCCCTGCCGCTCGAGGAGCAGGCTCCGCGAGCCGATCCGGCACCAGCTGACAGGACACGACCACGACAACTCGGGATGCAATGCTCGGACAACCAGGCATACGGGGATGGAAATGACACAACGACTGACAGGCCGCACCGCTCTGGTGACCGGGAGCAGCCGGGGGATCGGGCGGGCAGTCGCACAGCGATTGGCCGCAGAAGGTGCCGCGGTGGTGGTCACGGCACGCTCGAGGACACCGTCGCGATCGATTCGGGACGGACGTGAGCACGTGCTCGAGGGCACGCTGGACGAGACCGTGCAGTTGATCGAGAGCGCAGGCGGCCGAGCCGTGCCGATTGCGGCGGATCTGGAGGATCCCGCGCAGCGATCCGGGCTCGTCGATGCCGCGGTGGAGGCCGTCGGCGGAATCGACATCCTCGTCAACAACGCCGGGTTCGCCGATTACTCCTCCATCGAGGACATGGGTGAGGACACCTTCGACCGCACTCTCGAGCACTATCTCAAGGTTCCTTTTCTGTTGTCGCAGGCGGTGATTCCCCGCATGCGCAAGGCCGGCGGCGGGTGGATCGTGAACATCGGCTCGTCCACCGGGCTTCCGCCGATACGTCCCTTCCGGGAGTACAACAAGACCTCCGGCGATGTCATCTACGCGTCGGCGAAGGCCGCGTTGCATCGGTTCACCCAGGGCCTGGCCGCAGAGGTGGTCGACGACAACATCGCCGTCAATGTGGTCGGACCGTCGACGGCGATCATGACTCCGGGTGCGGCGGCGTTGCTGCCGGAGGGTTACGAGACGGAACCGGTGGAGTACCTGGCGCAGACAGTTCTGGAGATGTGCACGCTGCCGGCAGCCGAGCGCACCGGCCTCGTGGCGTTCAGCCTGCACTTTCCGTGGTCGCAGGGAATCCCGGTGATGGACCTGGACGGCCGGATCGAATTGCCGCGGCGGCAGCCTCCGGAATGGGCGAATCCGAACATCGCCGCGGACGGGCTGGTGGTGTGACCATGCCGGCAGGTAAGGCGAGCGAACGGTTCTCCCACGGCGTCGCGGTGGTGACGGGTGCGGCTGCCGGAATCGGGGAGGGTCTGGCACGTCATCTCGCATCCCTCGGAATGACGGTGGTGGTCGCGGACGTCGACTACGAGCGTGCCGTGAAGGTGGGCGACGACATCGTGGCGGCCGGCGGTCGGGCGGAACCGTACGCTGTCGACGTCGCCGATCCCGAGTCGGTGGAGGCGATGGCTGCCGAGGTGTTCGAGCGCCACGGCAGCGTGGAGCTGCTCGTGAACAACGCGGGGGTGGAGTCGGCGGGGCTCCTGTGGGAGATCGACAGAGACCGCTGGCGCCGGGTGATGCAGATCAACGTCGACGGCGTGTTCTTCTGTCTGCGGTCGTTCGTTCCGCGGATGATCGAAGCGGGTACGCCGTCGTGCATTGCGAATCTCTCTTCGGTGGGTGGGCTCAATTCCGTTGCCGTCCAGTCTCCTTACATCGTCAGCAAGCATGCCGTGTTGGCGATGACCGAATGCCTGCATCAGGATCTGTCGATTGTCGGCGCACCGATTCAGGTCAGTGCCGTCATTCCGCACTCGATTCGCAGCGAGATCTTCCTGTCGGCGCAGCGCGACGCACCAACGGAGAATGCCACCGCGAACGCGGTGTTCGAGGCGATGCAACGTGACAATGTGGAGAAGGGACTCGACCCGCTCGTCGCGGCAGAGCACATGATCGAGCAGATCGCCCGCGGCGAATTCTGGATCCATTCCGACGACGACTTGTGCGTCGCCGCTGCACATCGACGCGGGAAGCAACTTCTCGACCTCGACCCGCCCGCAGATCCGCGGAACATGCTCACCCGGATGGGAATACCGATCGAATGACCGTCGTGAACCGATGGAGACAGGAGCAGCGGAGCTTCCCACGCCGGCAGGCGTGACTGTCGAAAGAAGGTCTCTCGTGAAGTGCAATTGCTCGAGCTTCACGAGAGACCTTCGCTGCGTTCGGTAGAGCTTGGTCAGGCATCGTCCTTGCGGAGCAGGAACGCGAGCACGGCGGAGGTCCATGCCTCCTTTGCTTCGATCATCGTCCAGTGGCCGCAGTTCGGGAACACGTGCAGTTCCGCATTCGGGATGTCGCGCATCGGCAGCATCGCCATGTCGACCGGGCTGACCCGATCGTCACGGCCCCAGGTCAGCAGCGTGGGTGCCGTGATCTTGCTCAGTTGCGCCCAGTACGGAGTCGCGCCGGAGGCTTTCGCGGCGGCCGTGTTGGCGGCAAACGCTGCGCTGCTGTACATCCGGGAAGCAATCGCGAGGGTCGTCGGGTCGGTCGCGAGGGCCCAGCGCTCCTCGATCAGTTCCTCGGTGACAACGGACGGGTCGTACACCATCGAGTGCAACCAGCGGACCAGTCCCTCGCGGGTCGGATTGTCGGTGAACTCCATCAGCAGCCGAATTCCCTCGCCTGGGCTGGGTGCGAAAGTGTTCTTCCCGATTCCGCCGATGGTGACGAGCTTGTTCACTCGCTGTGGCGCGTTGATGGCCACGGTGGCAGCGACGATGCCACCCATCGAGTTGCCGATCATGTCGACCGGACCGTCGACACCGATCGCGTCGAGGAACACGCCCACCGACCGGCCGGCCATCGCCATCGGATGGCCGTCGCCGGGATCGCTGACACCGAAGCCCGGAAACTCCAGCACGAGGCAGCGGAAGTGCTCGGCGAAGTCCGCCAGGACACCGCGATAGTTGCGCCAGCCCGTGACTCCCGGCCCGGAACCGTGGAGCAACAGCAGCGGTGGCCCGTCACCCGCTTCGTGGTAGCGCAGTACCCCGAGGTCGGTGGCGATCTCGCGTCGTGTGGATTCGTGGGTGAGTGCTTGTGTCATGGTCAGTACGGTCTCAATTCGACGAGCGTCGAGACAGAGTGTTTCCCGGCCAGCGAGAGGGTAGTTCGGGTAGGTACGGAACGCGGGTTTCCCGTTGAGCGGGAGATGGTGGAGGGTGGGTCGGTACGCCGGTGCATAGCATGCGGTATGAGCGAAACCAACTGGAGCAGAGAAGAACTCGAGAATGCGTTTCAGAACTGGCATGCAACCGTGAACCGAGCCGGTTCGGGCGAGGGGAGCTGGCGGGACTTCCTCGAACTGTTCACCGACGATGTCGTCTATGTCGAGCAGATGGCGGGTGTCCTCAACGGCAAGGACGGTGTCTGGGCGTGGGCCGAGCCGAGCCTCGCCCAGTTCCCCGGTTCGCACACCGTCGCGTTCCCCGAGCATTTCCACGTCATCGACGAAACGAACGGCACGATCGTGGCCAAACTGGACGACGTGATGAGCGATCCGGGCGACGGATCCGTGTGGTCGGCACCCCACGTGAGCATCCTGACGTACGCCGGGAACGGCAAGTTCTCCAGGCAGGAGGACATCTACGACGTCACCGGTTTCCTCGACCTCATCAAGGGGTGGGGCCGCCGCGCGATGGAACTGGGCACCTTCGATGAAGCTCAGCGCGGATGGTTCGAGCAGGTCTATCCGGAGACGGTCCCGCAAACCGTGTCCGACTGAGGTCGAGGAAGCGTCGAGCCTGCGACAGTAGCGGGCTCGACGCTCGAGAGACGGGGTGCCGGCGCTGTCACGGCTGCAGGCCCGAGCGGATCGCGAACACCACCAGTTGTGCTCGGTCGCGCGCGCCGAGTTTGATCATCGCGCGCGACACGTGTGTGCGGACGGTGTCGGGACTGACCACCAGCTCGTCGGCGATCTCCTTGTTCGACCGCCCTGTCGCAACCCACGCGACGACCTCGCGTTCCCGTGCCGTGAGGTCCGCCATGCGGGGGTGGGGTTGCACAGTGTCCTGCGTGTGGACGAAGTGCTCGATCACGCGTCGGGTGACCGACGGCGCGAGCAGTGATCCTCCGTCGGCGACGACCCGGACGGCATCGAGCAGGGCCGTCGGTTCGGCATCTTTGAGCAGGAACCCGCTCGCGCCGGCGTGCAAGGCCTCGAAGACGTATTCGTCGAGTTCGAACGTCGTGAGCATCACGACGCGGACGTCCCTCAACACGGGATCGGCGGTGATCCGACGCAGCACTTCGAGGCCGTCGGGGGCAGGCATGCGGATATCGCACAGGACGACGTCGGGGTGGGTGCGCGCGATGACCGCGAGTGCTTCACCACCGTCGCCGGCTTCGCCCACGACCTCGATTTCGGGTTCGGCGGCGAACAGCGTTCGTAGGCCCACCCGGACGAGCGTCTGATCGTCGACGAGCACCACCCGCACGGTCATGCCCGGTCCTCCGTGCTCTCGGCGGCACCGACCGGAAGCACGGCCCGCACGACGAAGCCGCGTTCCGGTCCCGGTGCGGCGACGAGCGTTCCACCGAGCTCGGCTGCACGATCTGCCATCGCGCGGAGGCCGAGGCCACCGGTCGGCGCGTCGGTGGTGCGGCCACGCCCGTCGTCGGCGACCCGCACTGTCACCGCCTGTCCTTCGCGCATGATCTCGACAGTCACCCTGGTGGCCTGCGCGTGCCGGAGAACGTTGGTCGTCGCCTCCGCGACGATCGAATACGCGACATGATCGACGTCGGCCGGTAGTGGGAGGGCCGGTACCCGCACGTCGACGTCGAGGCCGGCGGCCCGGACGCGGTCGACGAGAACCGGCAGGTCGGCCAGACCACGTCGCGGTCGGCGCTCGGCGGCGTCACCCGTGAGGGTCGTCAGCTCGGTCCGCAGGTCGTTGAGGGCGTCGCGGCTCGTGTCGCGGATGGCGACCAGTGCGTCCCGCACCGCCTCCGGGTTGCGCTCGAGCACGTGCAGCGCCACCCCGGCCTGCATCGCGATCACTGCGAGCCCGTGCCCGACCCCGTCGTGCAGGTCGCGGGCGATGCGTAGTTGTTCCTCGGTCGCGGCACGGCGGATCCGCTCGGCGTTCGCATCCCGCCGAGCCGACCGCCACCACCCCACGGCCGCGGCGGCGAGGGCGAGGGCGGCGGTGCCGAGTGTCTGCCAGAGTGTGACCCACGCGGGATATCCGGCGACGAGGACCCGGGCCGTCATCCCAGCGACGAGAACCAGGACGGCGAGGGCAGCGGGAACAGCGAGGTCGCGGGCGGGACGCACGCTCGCCGCCCCGAACGCTGCGAGCGCGGGCAGGAGGAAGATCGGTCCGTCGGCTCCACCGGTCGCAAAGTAGATCCCGACCAGCGCAGGCACCGCGATCAAGGCGGTTCGTGGCCATCGCGGGGCGGTCAGTGCGACCCCCGCGCAGGCCGCGGCGAGGGCACCCGCACCGACCATCGCGGCCGGCGGGCGCATGTTGTTCGCCCCGAGTGTCGCCACGGTGACCAGGGCAACGAGCGCGAGCGTGAACCCGACGCGGAGCATCACCGGTTCGGTGACGGCACGGCCCTGATCGGTACCCACATCGTCGACGCTAGCCGTGCACGCCGGTCGATGGTGTACGCAATATCGCGTAGGTCGATGACGCCCGTGGGCGGACGACGTCGGCGTGTGTGCGGCCGACGATCGAGGCATGACCGACAACACGACACTCACTACTGCAACCGACCGGCCCGGCCGGGCGGGATCGGCCGATATCGATGCCGACGTCGTGGTCGAGACGTCGGCGCTGACCAAACGCTATGGCGACCGCGCCGCGGTCGACTCCGTAGACATGACCGTTCGACGCGGCGAGATCTACGGATTCCTCGGCCCCAACGGCGCAGGGAAGACCACGACGCTGCGCATGATCCTCGGCCTGATCCGCCCGACCTCCGGGTCCGTCCGCGTTCTCGGCAGGCCTGCCGGCTCGCGCGAATCGTCCTCGTGTACCGGTGCTCTCATCGAGGGACCTGGTTTCTTTCCCTATCTGTCGGGACGAGCGAACCTGCGCACCCTGGCCCGTCACCGCGGGTTGAGTGATCGGTGCGTGGAGGAGGTGCTGGCCCGGGTCGGTCTTGTCGACCGCGGCAACGATGCGTACAAGTCGTATTCGCTGGGGATGAAGCAGCGGCTCGGGGTCGCCGCGGCCCTGCTCGGTGACCCGGACCTGATCGTGCTCGACGAGCCGACCAACGGCCTCGACCCGAGCGGCATGGCCGACATGCGGGCCCTGATCGTCGACCTCGCCACGGCCGGGCACACCGTGATTCTGTCGAGTCACCTGCTCGGCGAGGTCCAGGAGATCTGCGACCGCGTCGGCGTGATCGCGAACGGGCGCCTGGTGCGCGAATCGGCCGTGTCCACCCTGCTCGGCGACGCGATCCTGAAGGTGCGCGGCACGCCCCAGGACCGGGTGGTGTCGATCGCCTCGGATCTCGCCGGTGAGAACGGCTTCGAGATCGACGGCGACGCTGTGCTGCTGGACCTGCCACCCGACCGTGCACCCGATGTTGTCCGGGCGCTCGTCGCCGCCGATGTGGCGGTGTCGTCGATCGGACCGACCGAACGCACCCTCGAGGACGTGTTCTTCGAGATGACCACCACTTCCACACCGATGAAAGGGGTGTGACATGTCCGCCTCGACACTCCGCTCACCCACCAGCTCGGTCCCCGATGTCGCGGGGCGCAACACCGTGGCGCGCAGTGTGCGCGCCGAACTGTTCCGGTTGCGTGCGTGGCCGGCGATGTGGGCGACCCTCGGCACATGGTTCCTGCTCGCGACCGTATTCGGTTACGTGTTCCCGTACATCTCCTATACGACCGGATCGGCCGGTTTCTCCACCGAGGGACAATCTGCCGAAGTCCTGTTGCAGGGCGTCCTGCCCGAGTCGGTACCCGATGTCCTGGTACAGGGCACGCCGTTGTTCGGGGGTGCCCTCGTGCTCGTCCTCGGCGCCCTCGTTGCAGGGAACGGTTACACCTGGGGAACCTGGAAGACGGTGTTCACCCACGGCCGGCTGCGTCCGACGAGCGGGGCGCTGCTCGCGCTCGCGGTGATCGTGGCCGCGATGGTGATCGTCACCGCGGTGCTGTGCACGGCCATTTCCGTCGTACTCGCCAGGGTCGAATCGCAACCGCTCACCTGGCCGTCGGCTGCCGACCTTCTCCGCTCGGCGGGTACGGCGTATCTGGTGTTCCTGATGTGGGCGACGATCGGTTTCGCGCTGGGCACCTACGCCCGCAGTGCGGCGTTGTCGGTCGGCCTGGGTTTGGTGTGGACCCTCGTCGTGGAGAATCTGCTGCGCGGTGTCGGTTCCGCGCTGCCGCTCGTCCAGGACGTGACGGCATTCCTGCCGGGCACCGCCGCCGGATCGCTCGTCGGTGCGGTGACCGGGGCGGGACAGGGCACGCCCGGGGTGGTGGACGTGATCTCCGGACCCAGGGCGGTCGTCACCGTCACCGCCTACATCGTGGTCGCGGTGGTGACCACCGGGATTCTGGTGCGGCGTCGGGACGTGGACTGACCGCGATGCTCCTGTCGGGTAACGAGTTTCGCAGTCTTCCCGGCATCCGCACCACCACCGGAAACAGTGGAGACTAAACTCTTCTCAACCGTTTGCTTTCCGAATGCCGGGATCGTCCTGCTCTCGGGCGCCGTCGACAAAAGCGGATGTCCAGGCCGGTCGCGGTGTACCCGGAAGGAACAGGGGAGAGGCATGCAGATCGCGATCGGCCAGTTCGCGTCCGGCGATGACACGGCCGCCAACCTCGCACGTGTCGGTGACCTGGTGAAACAGGCGGCATCGGCAGGTGCCCGTCTGCTCGTACTGCCCGAGTACTCCATGTTCACGGCGCCGGTGATGGACGATCGATTCGTGGAGACGGCGGAACCGCTGGACGGACGATTCGTCACGGAGCTGGGGCATCTGGCGCAGACCCACGACATCCACATCGTCGCGGGGATGAACGAGACCATCACGGGCGAGGACCGCATCTACAACACTGTTGTCGCGATGGCTCCCCACCGCAGCATCGTGGCGACCTACCGAAAAATCCATCTCTACGACGCATTCGGCTACCGCGAATCGGACATGGTGCAGGCCGGACCCCTCGCCGCCCCGGAGACCTTCCGGATAGACGGAATCACCTTCGGAATCCAGACCTGCTACGACCTCCGCTTTCCCGAGGTGACGAGGACGATCGTCGATGCCGGTGCCGATGTCCTGATCCTGCCGGCGGCGTGGATGGCCGGACCGCTCAAGGAAGACCACTGGACCACTCTGGTCCGGGCTCGCGCCATCGAAAACACGATCTATGTCGCTGCAGCCGACCAGAATGCTCCGGTGGGATCCGGCGCGAGCATCGTCGTCGATCCCATGGGTGTGGTGATTGCGGGGCTGGGTGAGCGTGAAGGTATCGCCGTGGCCGAGGTCGATCCGGCTCGCCTGTCTGCCGTTCGTGCCAAGAATCCCGCTCTGGCACTGCGCCGGTACACGGTCGTTCCGCGATAGTCGCCGTTCCGGTTTCCCGGCGCGGACCGGTTCGTCCGGTTCCCGACCGCGTGTCCCGGTGGTAGGGAACGTCCGTGCCGTCGGGGTCGATACCGGTCTACCGTCGTCCCTCGTTGCGGAACAACCAGGCGAAGGAGAGTGGCATGGCGAAGAAGCCCGTACCGGCCCCCGTCCAGGCACAGGACACCACCGTGGACCTGCTCGTGATCGGCTCGGGCACCGGCCTGGCCGCCGCGCTCACGGCGCACGAGGAGGGACTGTCTGCGCTCGTCGTCGAGAAGACGCAGTACGTCGGCGGCTCGACGGCACGGTCGGGCGGCGCGTTCTGGATGCCCGCCAATCCCGTTCTGCAGGAAGCGCGTTCCGGGGACACCCGTGAGCGTGGCCGCACCTACGTCCGCGCGGTGGTCGACGGCAGCGCCCCCGCCGAGCGCGGTGACGCGTTCGTCGACAACGGCGCCGAGACGGTGGCGATGCTCAGCCGCACCACGCCGATGAAGTTCTTCTGGGCCAAGGGCTACGCCGACTACCACCCGGAGCGTCCCGGCGGCGCAGCGATCGGACGCACGTGCGAATGCCGCCCGTTCGACCTGTCGCAGCTCGGCGACGAGCGGGGCCGGTTGCGGCCGGGGCTGATGGAGGCGAGTCTGCCGATGCCCACCACCGGCGCCGACTACAAGTGGATGAACCTCATGGCACGGGTGCCGGTCAAGGGATTCGCGACGATCTTCCGCCGCCTCGCGCAGGGCGTGGCAGGGCTGGCGATCAAGCGCGAGTACGTCGCCGGTGGCCAGGCCATCGCCGCGGGTCTGTTCGCGGGTGTGCTGCGCGCAGGGATCCCGGTGTGGACGGAGACCTCGCTGGTGCGCCTGGTGACCGACGGCGATCGCGTAACCGGCGCGGTCGTCGAGCAGAACGGCCGGGAGGTGACCGTCACGGCCCGTCGCGGTGTGGTCCTCGCAGCCGGTGGTTTCGACCACGACATGCAGTGGCGGCACAAGTTCCAGTCGGAATCGCTCGTCGACGGCGAGAGCCTCGGCGCGGAGGGCAACACCGGCGACGCCATCAAGATCGCGCAGGAGATCGGCGCCGATGTCGACCTGATGGATCAGGCGTGGTGGTTCCCGGCGGTCGCACCGTCGCGCGAAGGCAATTCGCCGCTGGTGATGCTCGCCGAGCGGTCGCTGCCCGGCTCGTTCATCGTGGACCAGAAGGGTTCCCGGTTCATCAACGAGTCCTGCGACTACATGACGTTCGGCCAGACCGTCCTCGAGCGTGAACGCTCGGGTGATTCGGTCGAGTCGATGTGGATCGTGTTCGACCAGAAGTACCGCAACAGCTACGTGTTCGCCGCGGGACTGTTCCCGCGCCAGCCGATTCCGGGATCCTGGTTCAAGGCCGGTATCGCGCACAGCGGTGCCACCCCCGAGGAACTCGCGGCATCGATGGGAATCCCGGTGGAGGCCTTCGCCGAGACCTTCCGCCGGTTCAACGACGACGCGGTGGCGGGAACGGACTCCGAATTCGCGCGCGGCGCAAGCGCATACGACCGGTACTACGGCGACCCGACGGTCGAGCCGAACCCGAACCTGCGTCCGCTCGACCACGGTCCGTACTTCGCGGTGAAGATGACTCTGTCCGATCTCGGCACGTGCGGCGGCCTGCGCGCCGACGAACGTGCTCGCGTGCTGCGCGAGGACGGCAGCGTCATCGAGGGTCTGTACGCGATCGGCAACACCGCGGCCAACGCGTTCGGCAATCGCTACCCGGGTGCGGGCGCAACCATCGGCCAGGGTCTGGTCTTCGGATACATCGCGGCGCGCGACGCCGCGAACTCGAGCGTGTCCGTCTGACGCATTCTCGCCGAGCGAGAGGGAGAATCATCGTGAAAAGTGTTGTTCCGGAAACAGGTTCCGCACCCACCTTCCTGTCGCTCGGCGTCGCGGCGGGCCGGCTCGACGGCGCAGGTGCCGACGAGGCGGACATCGTGTTCTTCCTCCCACCTCGGGCGGACGAACCGCTCCGTGGCCGGACCCGCACGGTGCGCGACGCCGAGACCCACCGTGTGGACCGGACCGTCGAGTACTTCGACACGGTCGGCCGCAGGGTTGCCGAAGTGTTTCTGTCGGGGTGTGAGGACGCACCGGCGACATCGGAGCGGGCCGTGGGGGAACTCGCCCGCTGTGTCGTCGATCGGTTCGGCGTCGAGAACGTCCGGAGGTTCCGCGTCCGCATCACCGGTCCCACGGCCGGTGCCGAACCGGCGAAGTGCACTGTCGGTGTGCTGCAGCACTATCGCACCGATCACGAATTCGTGCAGGACGTCGCAGTAATGTGTGCGACCGATTCGGGGGCGGTGATCGCACGGGCGTGGGTCACGGTCGCGGTCCCGGCGCGGTCCGATGCTGCCGTGGAGGGTATGTCCGCATGAGCGCGAGTGCGTTCGGGGCGGACTTCTGCCGACGTCTCAGCTTCTGGTGACGAGTTCGAACACGCGGGCACTTGTCGAACGGCCGAGTGCCGCAATGTGATCGTCCATCCTCGACGCCATGTCCGACATGATCCGCAGGATGAACCGGTCACCGACGGCAGAGTTGAGCAGTGCCCGCGCCCAGCCTGCCGCACCCACCCATCCCGGGACGTACACACGGCGAGAGCGCTTGTCGAGTCCGCGCACGAACGCTGCGGCACACGTCTCGACCGGACGAACACGGCCCAGCGGACCAGGCATCTCCGTGAACGCCTGGTCGAATGCAGGTAGATCGGTCCGTGCTTCCTGCACCATCGGAGTGTCGATCCACGACATGTGGGCCGTTCCGACATCGACCCCGTACGGCCTCATCTCGAGGCGCAGTGCGTTGGCGAAGTGTTCCACACCGGCTTTCGCCGTGCTGTACGCGGCCAGGCCCGGGGCGGCCAGATAAGCCGCCAGCGACGAGACGACGAGGATGTACCCGCGGTGCGCGATCACCGACGGCAACGCCGCGCGTACCGTATGGAACACCCCGACGATGTCGACCTCGATGACCTCGCGGAACGCATCGGGGTCGACCCGCAGGATCGAACCGTACGATGTGATGCCCGCATTGGCGACAACGAAATCGATGCTGCCGAAGCGGTCGATCCCGGCATCGACGGCAGCCTGAACCGCACCGAGATCCCTTACATCGGCGACGCTTCCGACGGCCCTGTCCTCGCCGATCTCGGCGACCAGTGCTTCGAGTGGCTGCGCGTCCACGTCGAACAGGACCAGTCGGGCGCCCTCCTCGGACAGGGCACGCGCTGTGGCGGCGCCGATGCCGCGCGCTGCGCCGGAAATCAGGACGGTCTTACCTGTCAGCGCGCTCATCGGCGCTCACCTCGATTCGGGACGGGTTATCTCATGGTGGCGCAGATGGATTCGACGAACCGGCCGACCTGTTCCTCGGGCAGGTGTGTGGCCAGATCCGCTTCGCTGATCATTCCGATCAGCCGGTGGTCGGAGATCACCGGCAGTCGCCGGATCCGGTGTTCCTCCATGATCGTGAGTACGTCGTCGATGTCGGCGTCGGCATCGACCGTGCACGGCTTGCCCTGGGCGAGGTCGCCGGCGGTCATCATCGTCGGATCCAACCCGCGCGCAACGCATTTCAGAACGATGTCGCGGTCGGTGATGATGCCGTGCAGCCGGTTGTCGTCGCCGCAGATCGGAAGTGAGCCGACGTCGAGCTCACGCATCTGCTGTGCCGCGTACTCCAGGGTTTCGTGTTCGCCGATGCACGTCGCACCGGCATGCATGATCTCTCGAGCGGTCGTCATGACGACCCTCCTCGGTGGACGAGAATGTTTGCCCATCCATCGTCCTGCCGAGGCGGGAAGCAGGCAAGCCCCGCACCCGGGCGATCAGTACGGGTCGAAGCGGATGTTCTCGACGGGGGTACCCGTCTCGATCAGCTTGTGCAGGGTCGCCCGGACCATCGCCGCGGACCCGCACAACAGGACCTGGTGGTCGCCGAACGCGCCGTAGGACGTGACGACCTCGTCGAGGCTGCCCTCGATCAGATCGTCCGGGTCGGCGCCGATGTCGCCGAGCTGGGCGACGATCCGGTTGTACCAAGGGTCCGGGAAGTCCGGATCCTCGACCGATTCGACGACCGGAACCACCGTCAGCCACGGCAACGCCTCGGACAGCAGCGACAGCATGTCCGACGCGTAGAGGTCGCGGGGAGAACCGCCGCCCACGAACAGGAACGTGCGCGGCGGTTCGGGGCGGCGAGCCATGTCGAGCAGCAGTGCGCGCAGTGGGGCCAGACCGGTCCCGCCCGCGATCATGATGACGATGCGGCCGCTGTCGTCGACGTGCAGATCGCCGCCCTTCGGTTCACCGATCGTCCACACGTCGCCCGGCCGGGTGTCGGCGACGATGCTGCCGCTGACCCAGCCGCCGGGAACGGACCGCACGTGGAACTCGAGTTTGCCGTCCAGGGACGGGGGCAGCGCGGGTGAGAGGCGTCGCGGCAGACCGGGCCGCTGCGGGACGGTGACGTCGACGTACTGGCCGGCGCGGAACGGCACGACCTCGTTGTCGCACTGGAGACGGATGACCGAGAGGTTGTTGCGAAGGCGATGGTGTTCGACGACGGTCGCGGTCACCGTCGTGCCTGTTTCGGCAGGTGAGGTCGAGGCAGGCTGCATTGTGTTGTATCCCCCGGGGTGCGCGGTGTTGCCCCGACTGTAATAGCCCGCCCGCGCGTCGTCCCGGTGGGTGTCGTGCGTGCGCTCATTCCCATCTGCGGACGCGGCGATACTGCGGATTCCACCAGAACCGGTGGAGGAGCCGCACCGGCAGCGGAAGTTGGCGCAGCAGCCGGCGGGTCCGGTCCTCGGGTGCTCCCTCGAACAGGTACGGGGTCGCCTCCCGGAGCTCGGAACGGGACACCGAACGTATTGCGTCCTTGGTGAGGGTTTGCACTTCCCGGGCCGTGATGGTGCGCGCCATCAGCGGTAGGGCGTCTTTCTCCTCGTGCGCGAGATGGGACCGCAGCGTGTGCACCACCGTGTCGAGGCGCTCGGCCAGGACGTCGGGTCCGTGCTCGCGGTCGTCGAACGCTTCCTCGACCGCTGCGAGTGACGGATCGAGAAGGGCGTGTTCGGCTTCCATCGCGTCGAGCACCTCGAGGTCATCGGGTTCGTCCTGGAGCCGGGTCCGCATCAGCGGCCAGAACATCTCGTCTTCGATCGTGTGGTGATGGTGCAGTGTCGTGCTGAAGCCGTGCCAGCCGAGCAGCACGGCGTCGTGGGTGGCCGGGTCCTCGGGGACGCCGTGTTCGGCGACCCGTGTCAGACGTTCGCTGTCGCGCCGGAACGCGTCATGGATGAGGTACAGCATCTCGAGGTCCGTCTCGGACAGCGGAGTGGATTTCGTGGTGGCCATCGGTCCTTCCTCCTGACTCGCCCCCTGTATTCAGATTCCGACCTCCTGCACCTGTTCTCAATCCCTCATTGGTGGGGAATGCTGGGCTTCATGGATGCGGCGCGCTCTGCCGCCCGGCTGAAATCGACGGTCCGTCGCGCAGTACGGACTGCAACCGACTCCGCGGATTTTCGGACACGGATTCTCGACGCGCTTCGCGAACAGGTCCCGTTCGACTGCGCGTACTTGGCATCCATGGATCCCGCGGTGCGCGTTCCGACGGCTGGGATGAACGTCGGATTCGATGACGCGGTCCGGGCCGCGCATATCGTTTTCCAGTTCGAATACGGGCCCGGTCAGGATCCCATCGAGTACGACGCGTTGATGCACGGGCAGACCTGAATCTTCGCTGTGCGGCAGAGGAGCGGTGAGGACTACCGGGCCTCGCGGCTCCAGCGCGAAGTGCTCGAACCGCTCGGTATTGACGACGTCGTGCGCATGGTGTTCCGCGGTCGCGACGGAAGATGTTGGGGTGCGGCAGATCTCGGGAGAAGGGAGATGGCTGCATTCACCGAGGCGGAGACCGATGCGCTCACCGCGGTCCTCCGCGACATCGGCGACGGTTTCCGAACCAGTTTGCTCCGCGAAGCCGCGTACACCGTGCCGGAGTCGGGTGACGGCCCCGCGGTCGTGATCGGGGACGACCACGACGAGCTGGCGATGACGACACCTGCTGCGCACGAGTATTTCGAGAGGCTCGGCTGGACGGAACCCGCCCGGCCGATCGGCGAACAGTTGGTGCACATCATCGCGATGCGGGTTCGTTCCTCCGGCGACAAGCCGGTCGTTATGCGGGCGCGGACACGCGACGGTGAATGGGTCGTGCTGCGGGCCGTGGGCACCGCGGAGGGTACCGGGCCGTCCGGCGTGGTGGTCAACATCGAACGAGCACACCTGCCCGAGATCGTCGCATTCGTCGCCGCTGCCTACGGCCTGTCCGCGCGGGAAACCGACGTTGTCCGCCAACTACTGGCCGGAGGCACCCGCGAGGAGATCGGCCGGGCCCTGTTCATCAGCCCGTACACGGTGCAGGACCACCTCGAGAGCATCTACGCAAGATCGGGGTGCACAGCCGGCGCGACCTGGTGGCGCGGCTGGCGTGGTCGCAGTATGTGCCGCGACTCGGTGATCCGGTGGCTCCCGACGGTTCCTTCGCGGCCGCATCGAGCGTGTGACGTCCACCCTCCGGTCGTTCCGGGTAGGTGTCGAGGTGCGCCTATTCCCATCTGCGGGCGCGGCGGTACCGCGGTTCCCACCAAAACCGGTGGACGAGCTGCAACGGCAGCGGCAGTTCCCGGATCACCAGATGCACCCGGTCCTCCGGTGCTCCCTCGAACAGGTAGGGGGTCATCGCCGCGATGTCGGAGTAGGACAGCTTGCGCAGCGCATCCTTGGAGATCCGGTGCCATTCCGGGGACGTGATGGTGCGTGTCACCAGGGGCAGCGCGTCCCGTTCCTCGTGGGCGAGATGGGACCGCAGCAGGTGCACCACCGCGTCCAGACGTTCCGCCAGGACGTCGGGTCCGTGCTCATGGTCGTCGAACGCTTCCTCGACGGCCGCGAGCGCCGGATCGATGAGTGCGTGTTCGGATTCCATCGCGTCGAGCACTTCGAGGGCGTCCGGCTCCTGGTCGAGCCGGGTTCGCATCAGCGGCCAGAGGTACTCGTCCTCGATCGTGTGATGCTGATGCAGTTCCCGACTGAATCCGTGCCAGCCGAGCAGCACCGCGTCGTGGGTGGCCGGGTCCTCGGGGGCACCCTTCTCGGCGACCCGGGCAAGGCGTTCGGTGTCGCGCCGGAAGGCGTCGTGGATGAGGTACATGACCTCGAGATCGGCATCGGACATCGGAGTGGATTTCGTAGTGGTCATCGGTCCTTACCTCCTGGGCTGGCCCCGTCTACAGCTTCTGATCGCCCATGTCCGTTCTCAATCCCACATTCGTGGGGAATACTGGCTCCATGGACGCGGCGCGCTCTGCCGCCCGGTTGAAGTCGACGGTCCGTCGCGCAGTACGGACTGCGACCGACTCCGCGGATTTTCGGACACAGATTCTCGATGCGCTCCGCGAACAGGTCCCGTTCGACGGCGGGGTTGTGGCTCTCCTGGATCCCGCAGTTCGCGTTCCGACGGCGGCGACGAACATCGGTTTCGACGACTACGCCGGGAAACTCTGCGCCGAACTCGAATACGGACCGGACCCGGATACCTTCAGTTTCGACGAATTGTTTCGCCGACCGGGTGCAATCTGCAGTGTGCGGCAGGTGACCGGTGGGCGATTCAGGACCTCCCGGCCGTACCGCGAGTTCCTCGAACCGATCGGCGTCGACGACGACGTGCGCATGTTGTTCCGTGGCCGTGACGGAACATGTTGGGGTGTAGCCGAATTGTCGAGATCCGAGATGCATGCGTTCACCGACGCCGAGATCGGTACCCTCACCGCGGTCCTTCGCGACATCGGTGACGGTCTCCGGACGAGCCTGCTCCGCCAGGCCGCGTACACGAATTCGGAGTCGGATGACGGTCCTGCGGTCGTGATCGTGGACGACCACGACGAACCGGCGATGACGACACCTGCGGCGCGGGCCTATTTCGACCGGCTCGGCTGGACGGCATCCGCCCGGCCGGCGGGGGAACTGCTGGTGCGCTTCATCGCGATGCGGGTTCGTTCCTCCGGCGGCGGGCCGGTCGTGGTGCGGGCCAGGACACTCGACGGCGAATGGGTCGTGCTGCGGGCCGTGGGCACCGCGGACAGGACCGGGCCACCCGGGGTGGTGGTCAACATCGAGCGAGCGCACCTGCCCGAGGTCGTCACCTTCATCGCCGCGGCTCACGGCCTGTCCGCGCGGGAAACCGACGTGGTGCGTCAGGTGCTGGCCGGACGCACCCGCGAGGAGATCGGACGAGCCCTGTTCATCAGCCCGTACACGGTGCAGGACCACCTCAAGAGCATCTTCGCCAAGACCGGGGTGCACAGCCGGCGCGACCTGGTGGCGCGGCTGGCATGGTCGCACTACGTGCCGCGGCTCGGTGATCCGGTGGCGTCCGACGGTTCCTTCGCGGCCGCGGCGGGCGGGTGACTTCTCCGGTGCCTGCGGGCAGCGAAATGCAACATGTTTCAGTTTTCGGCGTCCGGCGGTTATCGTGACGGACAGCAGGTGACGGAGCCCACACCGGCGGAGCTGCCGTCACCCCACGCCGTCACCACGAGCGGAAGGACGACCATGACCGAGGAGTACGCCGACCTGCACCGGCCCGTGTTCACCGGGGACCTGCTGATCACCGCACTCGACCGAAGCGCCGACAAGCCCGCGCTGTACCTCGGCGACGTGGTGCTCACCGGTGGTGAAATGCGCGACGAGATAAGCCGGTTCGGGCAGGCGCTCGCGTCCGTTGGCGTCGGGCAGGGCTCGTCGGTGGCCATGCTGTCGAAGAACCGCCCCGAGGTGCTCATCTCCATGGGCGCGACGATGATCGCCGGTTGCCGCAACAGCGCCCTGAACCCGATGGGGTCGCTGACGGATCACCTGTACATCGTCGAGGACGCCGCGATCGAGACCCTCATCTTCGATCCCAACCACTTCGAGGAACGCGCCGCGGAACTGAAGGCGCAGGTCCCCACTTTGAAGAACGTGTTCTCGCTCGGTCCGTCGGAGGTCGGCACCGACATCCTGGCACTCGCGGCGACGTTCACACCGCAGCGCCTCGTCGCCGCACCGGTGGACGCCGAGGACACCTCGAGCATCGTCTACACCGGCGGCACCACCGGCAAGCCGAAGGGTGTGATGGGGGCGTTCCGGTCCGGTGTCGCGCTGACCCAGATCCAGATGGCCGAATGGGAATGGCCCGAGGAACCCCGGTTCCTGATCTGCACGCCGCTCTCGCACGCGGGCGCCGCGTTCTTCGTCCCCACCCTGCTGCGCGGCGGATCGCTGTACGTCCTGCCGTACTTCGACCCGGCCCTGGTGCTGGAAACCATCGAGAAGCATCGCATCAACGCCACGATGCTCGTGCCGACGATGATCTACATGCTGCTCGACCACCCCGACTTCGACAAGCGCGACCTGTCGAGCCTGCAGACGCTGTTCTACGGCGCCTCGGCGATGTCGCCGGCGCGGCTGCGTGAGGGCATCGAGCGGCTCGGCCAGGTGTTCTTCCAGTTCTACGGGCAGTCCGAGTGCGGCATGACCATCTCGGTGCTCCGCAAGAGCGAGCACATCGCCGACGACCCCGAGCGCCTCGCGACCTGCGGCCGGCCCGTGCCGTGGCTCGACGTGCGCCTGCTCGACGACGACCTCAACGAGGTGCCGCGCGGCGAGCTCGGCGAGATCTGCGTGCGCGGCCCCCTGGTGATGAAGGGCTACCTGAACAAGCCCGCCGAGACCGCCGAGGCGCTACGCGGCGGCTGGCTGCACACCGGCGACGTGGCCCGTGCCGACAAGGACGGGTTCCTCACCATCGTCGACCGCAAGAAGGACATGATCGTCACCGGCGGTTTCAACGTCTTCCCCCGGGAGATCGAGGACGTCATCTCGTCCCATCCCGCGGTCGCGTCGGTTGCGGTGGTCGGGGTGCCGGATGTCAAGTGGGGCGAGGCCGTGAAGGCGTGCGTCGTATTGCGGGACGGGCAGACGGTCACGGCCGAGGAGTTGATCGAGAGCGTGCGCGCTGCAAAGGGTTCGGTGCACGCGCCCAAGTCCGTCGACTTCCTCGACTCCCTGCCGCTGACTCCGCTGGGGAAGCTGGACAAGAAGACGTTGCGTGCCTCCTACCGGTAAGTGCGGCTGACGCCGCCGGTGTGCCTTTGTGGCGGTCAGGGCCGCCAAAAAGACACACCGGCAGCGCAGCTGCACTCGGACGGTGAGCGACGTCGCCACCCGAGGCGGACGAGGACCGCTTCGACCTCGGCCGCCACGCCGCACGGGTCGCGGACGACTTCGTCGTAGCCGTAGACCAATCGGGACCGGCCGGCCAGTTCGGCGGCGTTGTCCCGGCGACGGTCGCGGAAGGCGACCTCCGCCATCGCGTGGAACCGGCGCCCGTCGAGCCGGACCGTCAACGCGGCTCCGTGGGTGTCGTACGTGCAGTCCTCGTACAGAGTTCGCCCGTCGACGACCACCGGGGTCTGACGGTCCGCCGACGGCAGACCGTGGCGGCGCTCGACGTCGGTGGCGTACCGGAACTCGAGCATCGACTGGACGCCCGAGGCGAGCAACCCGACGGCATCCTCGAGTGTCCTGCGGTAGCGATACGGCTTGCGCTCGTGCATGCGACGTCGCACCTCCGACAGGGGAATCCGCCCGTTCGTCACGATGCACACCAGGGCGCTGTAACCGTCCTGCGCAGTGGGTTCGGCCGTCGCCAGATCGATGGCGGTGTCGGCGGTGCTCGTGCGCGGCGGCATCGTCGGCACCGCGATATGCGGATGCGCGCGGCTGCGGTGGACGATCACCCCCGGATGCAGCATCTCCCCGAAGTGCGGCAGCCGGACGTCGCGGGGTTGCGCGGTCGCGAAGGTCGCGGGCTGACCCCTCGTCGACAGACCGAACGGGACGGTGACGTGTACGGGTGCGAGCGGGTCGATCGGCAGCAACCCCCATTCCTCGGCGGCCGTGCGATGGCTGAGGACCGCGACGTCGCCGCAGAACGCCAAGGCGGCGGCGAGGATCGCCGGGCGAGGCAACGGGCCGGTGGTCACCGAATACACGCCGTGGAGGACCTGCTGCCAGCGACCTCGGTCGAGGTGGTGGCGTATCCCGTGCCACGTGAATCCGTGATGCATCAGCTGGGCGCGGGTGACGATGCCGTGCTGGAACGCGACGACCCGGTCGAGTTCGGGGATCTCCGGAAGGAACGACACGCCCTCATGATTGCCGTGTAGACCGCGCGGAGACGTCCGCGAACGGCGGATCGGCGAAATCTGTGGATGAACAGGGCGGGTGGGGATAACCCCGCGGTGTGCACATGTGGCGGCGCCAACCGCCACAAAGGCACACGGGCGGCGTCAGCCGCACTACAGAGGATCGAAACTGATGTTCTGCCTGGGGGTTCCGGCCGCGGACAGGGCGTACAGCGTCGTCTTGATCATCGACGGGGAGCCGGCGATCTGGATCTGCCGGTCCGCCCACGACCCGAACTGGGCCACGACCTTACCGAGCTTGCCGTACATCGTGCGGTGCAGGCCGGTCGGCGGTTCCAGCACGGGAACCGGGTGCCACCAAGGGTTTTCCTTCTCCTCGACGACCGGGACGACGGTGAGCCAGGGGTTGGTCATCGCCAGGTGCCACAGCGTCTCGATGTCGTACAGGTCGCACGGGTACTTGCCGCCGTAGAACAGGTGGACGCGCGGATTGTCCCCGCGCATCGCCATTTCCATGAGCTGCGCGCGCAGCGGGGCCAGGCCGGTGCCGCTGGCGATCATCAGCACGTCGCCGCGCGACCGGTCGACGTGCAGACCGCCGAGTGGCGGGCCGATGACCCACCGGTCGCCGACCGCGGTCTCGCCGACGAGTGCCGGGCTCACCCAGCCGCTGGACACGCGCCGGACGTGGAACTCGATCTGCCCCTGGGGGTTCGGCGGGATCGCCGCGGACAGGTACCGCCACATCTGCGGGCGGTGCGGGGTCTGCACGCTCATGTACTGACCCGCGTGGTAAGGGATGGGGGAGTCGGTCTCGAGCCGGATGATCGCCAGGTCCGGCATCACCCGTTCGTGCCCGACGACGGTCGCGCCCCACACGGCGGGCAGGTCGTCCTCCGCGGACGCGATGGCCATGGCGGCGACCAGGCGGCTGATGATCTCGCGCCAGGTGTGTTCGAGGGCGGCCGTCCACAGGATCAGCGGTGTGCACTCGCGGACCGCGACGAGCATCGCCGCCCCGGCCGCCCGGAAGTGCTCGGGTCGCACCCCGTACTTGCGGTGGTCGCGGGCGAGCTGAGAGAGGAACGCCTCGACGACGGTGAAATCGCCGAGCCGGTTGACGGCCCACCCGACCGCGGTCGCGAACCGGTGCCGCATCGATTCCATGCCTGCCGGGAACAGCTCGCGCAGGGACGGGTTGTCCGCCCACAGTGCGGTGTAGAACGCGGACGCGAACCGTTCGGGGCCGGTGGGGGTGGCGACGATCGACGCGAAACTGAGCTGGACACGGGCGATGGCGAAGGCCTCCACGCCACCCTCCCACGTGCTGTTCCTGCTGGTCGGCCGCCACTGTAGCTGTTCCTTGATCAATTGCGCCACCAACAGGTGACGTCCGACCGCGGCGGATAGCGCACACTGGAAGCGGGAGGGTGACGCAGATCACCGAAATTCCCAAACTTGAGTGGAACAAACTCAACTTTGGACCCGTTGATCACATCGAGTTCCCGCGGACGGTACTGCGGGCGTAAGAATTGATACGGACACACTCGAGAATGGAAGGGGCCCGTAGTGGACTCGTTCAATCCGACCACGAAGACCCAGGCTGCACTGACCGCTGCGCTCCAGTCGGCGTCCGCTGCGGGCAACCCGGAGATCCGACCTGCCCACCTGCTGGTGGCGCTGCTCGATCAGACCGACGGCATTGCCGCGCCGCTGCTCAAGGCCGTCGGCGTCGATCCCCTCGTCGTCCGGCGGGAGGCCGAGAACCTCGTCGACCGGCTGCCCAAGGCCAGTGGCGCGACCACCACACCGCAACTCGGCCGCGAGGCCGTCGCGGCGATGACCGCTGCCCAGCATCTGGCGACCGAGCTCTCCGACGAATACGTCTCCACCGAGCACGTCCTCGTCGGGCTCGCGAGCGGCGACTCGGACGTCGCCAAGCTCCTCGCCGGCCACGGTGCCACCCCGGCCGCGCTGCGCGAGGCGTTCACCGCCGTGCGCGGCACCGGCCGCGTCACCACCGCCGACCCGGAAGCGACCTACCAGGCGCTGGAGAAGTACTCGACGGACCTCACGGCCCGTGCCCGCGAAGGCAAGCTCGACCCGGTCATCGGGCGCGACAACGAGATCCGGCGCGTCGTGCAGGTGCTCTCGCGCCGCACGAAGAACAACCCGGTCCTCATCGGTGAGCCGGGCGTCGGCAAGACCGCCATCGTCGAAGGGCTCGCGCAGCGCATCGTCGCCGGCGACGTCCCCGAGTCATTGCGCGGCAAGACCGTCATCGCCCTGGACCTGGGGTCGATGGTCGCCGGCGCCAAGTACCGCGGCGAGTTCGAGGAACGCCTCAAGGCCGTCCTCGACGAGATCAAGCAGTCCGCCGGTCAGATCATCACGTTCATCGACGAGCTGCACACCATCGTCGGCGCGGGCGCCACCGGTGAATCCGCGATGGACGCCGGCAACATGATCAAGCCGATGTTGGCCCGCGGTGAGCTGCGGCTCGTCGGCGCGACCACCCTCGAGGAATATCGCAAGTACATCGAGAAGGACGCCGCCCTCGAACGTCGATTCCAGCAGGTGCTGGTCGGCGAGCCCAGCGTCGAGGACACCATCGGCATCCTGCGCGGGCTCAAGGAGCGGTACGAGGTGCACCACGGCGTGCGCATCACCGACTCCGCGCTCGTCGCCGCCGCGACCCTCTCGGACCGGTACATCACCTCCCGGTTCCTGCCGGACAAGGCCATCGACCTCGTCGACGAGGCCGCGTCCCGGCTGCGGATGGAGATCGACTCGCGTCCCGAGGAGATCGACACGGTCGAACGCATCGTCCGCCGCCTCGAGATCGAGGAGATGGCGCTGCAGAAGGAAACCGACGAGGCCTCGAAGGAGCGGCTCGAGAAGCTGCGCAGCGAACTCGCCGACGAACGCGAACGCCTCAACCAGCTCACCACCCGCTGGCAGAACGAGAAGGCCGCGATCGACTCCGTCCGCCAGATCAAGGAACAGCTCGAAGCCCTGCGCGGTGAGGAGGAACGAGCCGAACGCGACGGCGACCTCGGCAAGGCCGCCGAGTTGCGGTACGGCCGAATCCCTCAGCTGGAGAAGCAACTCCAGGCCGCCGCGGAAGCCTCCGGTGCCGCAGCCGACGGCGACGTGATGCTCAAGGAGGAGGTCGGACCGGACGACGTCGCCGACGTCGTCGCCGCCTGGACCGGCATCCCCGCGGGCCGCATGCTCGAGGGCGAGACCGCCAAGCTGCTGCGCATGGAGGACGAACTCGGCAAGCGTGTCGTCGGGCAGACCGAGGCCGTGCAGGCCGTCTCGGACGCGGTGCGCCGCGCCCGCGCCGGCGTCGCGGACCCCAACCGGCCGACCGGCTCGTTCCTGTTCCTCGGCCCGACCGGTGTCGGCAAGACCGAGCTCGCCAAGGCGCTCGCGGACTTCCTGTTCGACGACGAACGCGCCATGGTTCGGATCGACATGTCCGAATACAGCGAGAAGCACTCGGTCGCGCGGCTCGTCGGTGCCCCTCCGGGCTACGTCGGCTACGAGGCCGGCGGTCAGCTCACCGAGGCGGTGCGTCGCCGGCCCTACTCGGTGGTGCTGTTCGACGAGGTGGAGAAGGCGCACCCGGACGTGTTCGACACGCTGCTGCAGGTGCTCGACGACGGCCGGCTCACCGACGGTCAGGGCCGCACGGTGGACTTCCGCAACACCATCCTCATCCTCACCTCGAACCTCGGTGCCGGTGGCGACAGGGACCACGTGATGGCCGCGGTGCGGGCTGCGTTCAAGCCCGAGTTCATCAACCGGCTCGACGACGTCGTCATCTTCAACTCCCTGTCGGAGGAGCAGCTCGAGCAGATCGTCGAGATCCAGCTCGGTCAGCTCGCCGAGCGGCTCGCGGCGCGCCGGCTCACGCTGGACGTCAACGGTGCCGCCCGGATGTGGCTCGCGGTGCGCGGGTACGACCCGCAGTACGGTGCCCGACCGCTGCGTCGCCTCATTCAGCAGGCCATCGGTGACCCGCTCGCCAAGAAGTTGCTCGCCGGTGAGATCCGCGACGGCGACACCGTGCACGTGGGTGTCACCGACGACGGGGATCGCCTGACGATCGGGGCCTGACCTACCCTCGTGCGCGTTTCCGGTAGCAGCCGCTACCGGAAACGCGCACGGGTACCTTGGGAGAGACCATGACGAATCCGCAGGATCCGCGCACACCGCAGGAGCGCGCGTACTCGCTCGACGAGTCGCACGACGAGACGCGGGTGCTGCACACGTCCGACCCGACCGAGGCATACGGTCGCCCCCAGCCCACGCAGGCGCTGCCGCCCTACGGCCAGGCGCCGGGCCAGGGCTATCAGCAGGGTTACCAGCCGACCCAGCAGTTCTCACCCACCGAGCAGTACCGGCAGTACCAGCCCGAACAGCAGTACCAGCCGACACAGCAGTACGGCTACGGGCCGGGCGTACCGCCGGGACCGTCGCCGACACCGGAACCCCGGGAACCGCGCCGACGCCGCTGGCTGCTGCCGGCACTGGCGGCTCTCGTCGTCATCGCCCTGGCAGCTGTCGTCGGATACCTGCTCAGCGGCGGCAGCGGCAACGACGCCCCGACCGCGTCGGCTCCCACGACCGCCGTCGCGCCGCCACCCGCGGCGACGAGGACGCAGCCGCCGACCCTCGAACCGTCGCTGCCTCCGACCCTTCCGCTCGATCGGTTGCCCGGTGGGCTCGGCGACGCCATCGGATCCAACGGCACGACCATCGGCACCATCACGGCGAACGACGGATCGAGCATCACGATCAGCGGGATCGGAGGCACGATCGTCACCGTCCGGGTGACGCCCGAGACCCAGATCATCGCCCTCGCGGGTTCCTCGCCGTCGGCGCTGCGGGTGGGGGATACCGTCCTCGCGCAGGGCACACCCGTCCGGGACGGCGAGATGACGGCGGACACAATCGTCAGCGCGACCGTGCCCGGCTTCAACCGTTCCGGCAACTGAACACGCTACGCTGGGCCCGATGACGGTTATGTGGTTCGGTCTTGCAGCGGTCGCGCTCCTCGGCGCGCTCGTCCTGCTCTACATCGACCGCACACGCCGGGAGCAGTCCGGGCGGGTGCGGGAGATCTGGGCGCGTGCACAGGGCTACAAGTACACCGCGTCCGACGGTTCGTTGCCGTCGAACTGGCATCGTGCCGCTCTCGCGAAGCAGGAGTACCTGGGCGCGATCGATGTCGTGCACGGCGTGCGCCGGGGCGACGAGTTCCTGCTCTTCGACATCGAGGAGACCGCCACCATCGTCGCGGTGCGCCGCAAGGTCGGGTCCGACGTGGACATCGACCTGCGCCTGAAGTCGACCCCGCCGCCGAAGGATCCCGACATGAATCTGCTCGGGTCCATCGGGCCGCGGGTGGTGTTCACGACCGATCTCGAGATCGCGCGGCGCGTCTGCGACCAGCGGATGGTCGCGTTCACCGAGTCGATCCCGCCGCACGTGCAGATGCTGTGGAGCGAGAACGAGTGGACCCTCGGTTCGATCCCGCTGAACAGCAACGGTCGCGAGTGGGACGCCGCGATCGACACCGTCGCGCGGCTCTCGGGGATTCTGCACGTGCTGCCCCCGGTCGTGGAACCGGCCGAGATGGACCGCGGCATGCACGACCCCGGCCGGCCGTCGGCGCACCACTGACACCGCGCACCCGGTATTACTTGCGGGTAAGGACCCGCTAGTGTGACCGGCATGACACCGGATCGTTCTGCTCGACCCGTCGCTCTCGTCACCGGCCCCACCTCGGGCATCGGCGCCGGATTCGCCCGTGCGCTCGCCGCTCAGGGCTACGACCTCGTGTTGGTGGCCCGCAACGAGACGAAACTGGCCGACCTCGCGGCCGACCTGAAGGGCCGCCTCGGCGCCGAATCGGAGATCCTGGCCGCCGACCTCGCGACCGAGCCGGGACGGACCCGCGTCGCCGAACGGCTCGCTCGCGGTGTGGACATGCTCGTCAACAACGCCGGCTTCGGAACGACCGGCGAGTTCTGGACGGCGGCACCGGAACTGCTGCAGGCGCAGCTGGACGTGAACGTCACAGCGGTGATGCAGCTGACGCGCGCGGCGCTGCCGCCGATGATCGCGGCCGGTTCCGGCCGCATCGTCAACGTCGCCAGCGTGGCGGGCCTGTTGCCCGGCCGGGGCTCCACCTACTCGGGCAGCAAGGCCTACGTCGTCTCCTTCACCGAGGGGCTCGCCGGCGGTCTCGCGGGGACGGGCGTGCAGGTGCAGGCGCTGTGCCCCGGTTTCGTGCACACCGAGTTCCATCGCCGCGCGGGCATCGAGATGGACTCGATCCCGGAGTGGATGTGGCTCGATGTCGACACGGTGGTGCGTACGTCCCTCGCCGACCTCGAAGCGGGGAAGGTGCGCAGCATTCCCGGCCTGCAGTACAAGGTCCTCACCACCGCGGGCCGGCTCGTCCCGGTCAACCTCGTGCGGCGCCTGACGAACCTCTTCGGCCGGGGCCGCGGCCGCACCTGACAGCGTGCGCCAGGTCACGGTCCGGACACACCCTGCGGACACGCGGGACCGGTGATGCGCACGCATGGACCACCTCGGTACATTTCTGCGCGTGACCGTTGTGGCTGTTGTGATCGCTGTGATTGTGCTGCTCGTGCTGTCGACCCGCACGGCGATGCGCCGCGCGCAGAAGCTCAGAGCCCGACACCGCGACAGTCTGCGCCTGCTCGCCAACGAACTCGACGATCGCTACGATCTCGTGCCCGCGCTGATCGCGGCGTCGGCCGGTGCCGGCGTCGAACGCAGCCGCATCAGCCCGGTCGTCGGCGCCCGCACCCTCGCGATCGCGATGCGCGACCAGCGTCTCGGCCTCGGCGAGCGCGCGGCCGCCGAGAACACGCTGTCCGCGACGCTGCACGAACTCATCGGGGACCCGGACGATGGCACCCACTGGCCGTTCATCCGCGTCGCCCGGGAACTGCGGAAACGAGAGGTGCGCATCGCCGGGGCGGCGCGCGTGCACAACGATCTCGCCCGCGAGATCAACAGGACGGTGAGCCGCTTCCCGTCCTCGATCTTCGCGAAGCTCGCCGGGGTGGAGGCCGTCCCCCTGTTCGAGGTCACCCTGCTGCCCGAGGAGACGGTGCAGGCGGAGGACACGGTCCGGGTCGAGGTCGCGCAGCCGGTCGCGACCGAGGGCGGGGAAGCGTCGAGCACCGTCGCGGCCTGACCGTACGTCGTCGAACCGACTAGGCTTCTTGCCGCCGGTCCCGCGGGCCGGCGGCACGAACAATCGACGGTGAGGACGAGCGATGAGTGATCGCGAAGAGCTGGCTGCGCTGGTGCGTGAGCTGGCAGTGGTGCACGGCAAGGTGACGTTGTCATCCGGTAAGGAAGCCGACTACTACGTGGACCTGCGCCGCGCGACCCTGCATCACCGGGCGGGCCCGCTGATCGGCAGCCTGCTGCGCGAACTCGTCGCCGACTGGGACTTCGACGCCGTCGGCGGGCTCACCATGGGCGCCGATCCGGTCGCGCTGGCCGTGATGCACGCCCCGGGCCGGCCCATCGACGCGTTCGTCGTCCGCAAGGCCGCGAAGGCCCACGGCATGCAGCGTCAGATCGAGGGACCCGACGTCGTCGGCAAGCGCGTGCTGGTCGTCGAGGACACCACCACCACCGGCAACTCGCCGCTCACCGCCGTCAAGGCGCTGCGTGAGGTCGGCGCGATCGTCGTCGGTGTCGCGACGGTCGTCGACCGGGCCACCGGTGCCGACGCCGTCATCGCCGCCGAGGGTCTCGAGTACCGCTCGCTGCTGGGCCTGGCGGACCTGGGCCTCGAGTAGCAGCCGGTGACCCCGCGGGTGCGCCGCACCGTCACGCACCTCGCGGACGGTCGCGAACTGATCTGCTTCGACGACACCGAACCGTATGTCTCCGGTGGTGCCGCGCGGGATCTGCACGACACCCGCGACCTTCCGCCGGTGACCGCGACGTCGGAACTGCGTCTGGATCCGCTCACCGGTGAATGGGTGACGTTCGCGGCGCATCGGATGGACCGCACGTTCCTGCCGAGCGCCGCGGACTGCCCGCTGTGCCCGACCCGTCCGGGCGGTCCGCCGACGGAGATTCCGGCCGCCGACTACGACGTGGTGGTGTTCGAGAACCGATTCCCGTCGCTGACCCCCGGCGGGGATGCCGCCCCGGCCGTCGACGACGAATCGATGTGGCCCCGGCGACCGGCCGGCGGACGCTGCGAGGTGGTGGCGTTCACCTCCGATCACGACGCACGGTTCGCGGATCTACCGGTGTCGCGGGCCCGCACCGTCGTCGACGTTCTCGCCGACCGCACCGCCGAACTCTCCGCGTTGCCCGGTGTGCGGCAGGTGTTCTGCTTCGAGAACCGCGGCACGGAAATCGGTGTGACACTGGAACATCCGCACGGGCAGATCTACGCGTACCCGTTCCTGCCGCCGCGGTCGCAGGTGCTGCTCGACCGTGCCCGCGCCCACCGGGCGGCGACCGGACGGTCGCTGCAACGCGACGTGCTCGACGCCGAACGCCGCGCCGGCACCCGCGTCGTCGCGGCCGGTGCGCACTGGACCGCGTATGTGCCCGCGGCGGCCCGCTGGCCCGTCGAGGTGCACGTGGCCCCGCACCGCGACGTTCCGGATCTGGCGGCGCTCACCGACGACGAACGCGACGAGCTGGCGCTGATGTACCGGGACGTGCTCGGCCGCGTCGACCGGTTCTTCGACGGGCGGGACCGGGTGCCGTACGTCGCGGCGTGGCACCAGGCCCCGGTGGGGGACGGTCGCGAACACGGGCGGCTGTTCGCGCAGGTGTTCTCGGTGCGCCGCACCGTCGACAAGCTCAAATATCTCGCCGGATCGGAATCGGCGATGGGGGCATGGATCAGCGACACGACGCCCGAGCGCATCGCGGCACGTCTGCGGAAGGTCGCGGAATGAGCGTGTGCAGCGACGCCCGCGCGCGGTTCGTCGACGACTTCGGCGGAACCCCGGACGGGGTGTGGTGCGCGCCCGGGCGGGTCAACCTGATCGGCGAACACGTCGACTACGCGGACGGGCTGTGCCTGCCGATGGCACTCGACCACCGCACGGCCGTCGCGATGCGCCGCCGCGTCGACGGGATCCTGCGACTGCGCAGCGCCGGATTCCCCGAGGTCGACGTCACCGTCACCGACCTCGCGTCCCGCGCGGTCCCAGGCTGGGCGGCCTATGTCGCCGGGGTCGTGTGGGCCCTCGGACCGGCCGGTTTCGCAGGAGCCGACGTCGCGGTGGCCTCGGACGTCCCGGTCGGTGCGGGGTTGTCGAGTTCCGCGGCGCTCGAATGCGCGGTCGCGCTGGCGCTGGCCGAACTGTACGGACGGGCCACGGACGACACCGGCCGCGCGGCGCTCGCGTCCGCCTGCATGCGCGCCGAGAACGACTTCGTCGGCGTCCCCACCGGTGGTATGGATCAGCAGGTCTCGCTGCGCGGGCGGGCCGGGCACGCGATGCTGCTGGACTGCCGCACCGGTCAGGTCCGGCACGTCCCGTTCGACCCGGCCGCCGACGGCCTGACGTTGCTCGTCGTCGACACCGCCGCACCGCACCGCCTCGTCGACGGGCAGTACGCGCAGCGTCGCCGCGCGGTCGAGGACGCGGCGCGGCAACTCGGGGTCGCGATCCTGCGTGACGTGGAAGATGTTTCGGTTCTGCAGGATTCGCTGACGGACGAGGCGCTGCTGCGTCGGGCGCGGCACGTCGTCACCGAGGTCGGCCGGGTCCGTGCCGCGGTGGACGCGCTCGACGCCGGTGACGTGCGGGCGCTCGGCCCCTTGCTCGACGCCTCGCACCGCTCCCTGCGCGACGACTTCGAGGTCAGCTCCGTCGAACTGGATTCGGCCGTAGACGCCGCGCGCGACGCCGGGGCGCTCGGCGCCCGCATGGTCGGGGGAGGTTTCGGTGGTTCGGCGCTCGCGCTGTGCGAGGCGGACGCGGTCGAGGTGATCTCGCGTGCCGTGCTGGTTGCGGCCGAGCGGCGCGGACTGCCGCAGCCGAGATTCTGGGAGGTGGCACCGGCCGCCGGGGCCCACCGCTGCGACACGGCGTGAGCGGCGGAATGCGAACGGTACTGTGCCCTCCATGGGTGGGTTCAGCACAGCCGGGTTCAGCACAGCCGGGTTCAGCACAGCCGGGTTCAGCACAGGTTGGTTCGGCAGGAGGAAGTGGGGCGCCGAACATGCGGTGTTCGCCGCCGCGACCGCGGCGACGGTACTCGGTGGGGTGCTCGGCAACGAGAAGCTGCAGCAGGTCGCCAAACCACTGATCGCTCCGGCACTCGCGGTGCGGGTGCTGCGCCGCAGCCGGGACACCGACCGCGTCGACACCGCGCTGCTGCTGACCGGACTGGCGGCCGCGACCGTCGGCGACGTGTTCATGATCGACCCGGACGACGATCGGCGGCTGCTGCGCGGCGCCGCGTCGTTCGCGGTGATGCAGACGAGCTATTCGACGCTGCTGGCGCGGCGCGGTGCCCGTCCGCACGCGATCGCCGCGGTGCCGCGCGCGGCGGCCGCGCTCGGTGCCGGCAGCCTGCTGGCGGCGAAGTCCCGCAACGTCGCCGCGCCCCTGACCGGGTACGGGACGCTGCTCGCCACCACCGCGACCCTCGCGGCCGATCCGGTGCTCGCCCCGGGTTCGGAGCAGGTGGCGGGGATGCCGCGGCCGTCCACGGACCGGCGCAGCTGGCTCGGGCTGGGTGGTCTGGTGTTCACGATCTCCGACGGCACGATCGTGGTGCGTCGCGTACTGCTGAAGAACAGGAAGGCGCGGGCTGCGGCCGAAGGGTTCATCCTCGCGACCTACACGGCGGCGCAGTTGCTGCTGGTGGAGGGCATGCTCGCCGGTCGCCGCAAGTGACCTCGGACGAACGTTCAGGGGACTACCGGGCAGCGGTGATCAGGCGGAACCTGTCGAGACGATGCTCGCCAGGCAGGTGAGCGCCGTCAGGTGCAGGTACGGCGTGTGATGGGTGCACCACGGGGTGGCGATGTTCGTGGGAGCGACCGGAGGCGACAGGGCGACGGCCGTGCCGGCGGATCCCACCGCAATTCCGGTCGCGATCGTCAGGACGCACATCGTTTTGCGCATGGAAACACCATTCCAAGCCGGTGCACGCCCGGGAAGACTTCGTCCGGACTACATGCCGCGGCCTGTGTCGCCCGGCCGGTGACGCGAGCCGCTCACGGGCACAACACGATCCGATCGCGGTTCTTCGGATCGACCCGGATGGTGATCACCCGCCCCGGCTCGAAGGCCTCGGCGAATTCCGGGGTCACCTCGTAGACCACCCGGCCGCGGTAGGACTCGGAACCGGGCACCGTCAGGTCGAGGTCGAGTTCGGTGATCTCGCCGTTGTCGACGGTGTGTGCGATCGGGGTCGCCGAGCGGATCGTCGCCCACCCTTCGAGCCCGCGCCGGAGCAGGCGGCGGTCGCGGCGGGGCGGGCGTCCGGCGGCGATCATGGCCAGGCCCAGCGCGGAACCGTACGCGCAGACCAGGAAGATCACCTGGAATCCGATCGTGCCCTCGGGAGAGCCGCCCACGAAGTACGTGAGCCACAGGGCGAGTACGAGTACGTACCCGCCGGTGACGACGGCCACGGCACGCGCGACACGCTGGTGGTTCATGACTCCTCCGACACCAGGATAGTCCGCACGTGCGGTCGCGTCGGGGTCGCTAGGCTGGCGTTCATGCCTGCCACCAGCGTGTTCGTCACCGGCGCCGCCGCCGGTATCGGTCGTGCCACCGCCCTGCTCTTCGCGCGCCGCGGCTATCGGGTCGGCGCGTTCGACGTCGACGCCGAGGGCCTGGAGATCCTCGCGGCGGACCAGCCCGGGATCGTCACCGGGGTCCTCGACGTCACCGACCCCGAGCAGTGGGCACGGTCGCTGAAGGCGTTCTGCCCGGACGGTCGCCTCGACATCCTCGTCAACAACGCGGGGGTGTTGTCGTCGGGCCCGTTCGCCGACACTCCGATCGAACGGCACCGCCGGATCGTCGACGTCAACGTGACCGGCACCGTCAACGGTTGCCATGCGGCATTCGAGTATCTGCGTGTCACACCGGGCTCGCACGTGGTGAACCTGTGCTCGGCGTCGGCGCTCTACGGCCAGCCGGAACTCGCGACCTACAGCGCCACCAAGTTCGCGGTGCGCGGCCTGACCGAGGCGCTCGAGATCGAGTGGGCCGAGCACGACATCCGGGTGCTGGCGATATGGCCGCTGTTCGTCGACACCGCGATGACGACCGGCATGGACACCGGCGCGACTCGGTCTCTCGGGATCCACCTCACCGCCGAGGACGTGGCGCGCGCCCTGTACGAGGCGACCCGGGCCGGGCAGCCGCGCTGGAAGGTGCACCGGCCGGTGGGATGGCAGGCGAAGCTGTTCGCCGCGACCGCGCAGGTGTCGCCGGCGCCGGTCAACCGTCTGGTGAACCGGTGGCTCACGGGCCACAGGTGACCGGCCGATAGAGTGACACCCGGGTCTTCGGAGGGAGTTGCGTGAACGTGCGTCGGGTGACGTCGATCGGTGTGGTGACGGTGGCGGGTCTGCTGCTCGCGGGATGTGGGAGCACGGACGAGAGCACGCAGACGGAATCCGTTGCGGCGGCACCGACTACCACCACGAGCACTCCGGCGCCGACCACCACGACCGTCGCGCCGGTGACCACGACGACGGAACCGGTCACCACGACCGTCGCGACGACCGAGCCGGAAGCACCGACCTCGCTCGTCGACGTGCCCTACGAGCGCAACGAGTCGTACTACTTCACCAGCCCGGACGGGCAGTTCCACTGCGGCATCGTCAAGCTGCCCACCCGCACCGAAGCCGGATGTGAAGGCACCACCGATCCGGTTCCGCCGCGACCCGACGACTGTGTCGTCAACTGGGGCAACGGTATTCGGGTTGCCAACGAGGGCGAGGGTGCGTTCATGTGCTCCGGCGGCCCGGTCTACCTGTCCGACGGCGACACCGCCGTACTGCCCGCCGGTGCGACGCTGTCGAAGCTCGGGTACTCGTGCACCACGACCGAGACGGACGTCACCTGCGTCAACGACGGCACCGGACACGGCTTCACGGTCGCGGCCGGTTCGAACGAGACGTTCTGACCGTGACCCCCGACGACGAGGCTGCCGGACCGACCGAGTGGGGTGAGCACCCGCACGGCGTCGGCCCCTGGATCGACGAGTTCGGTACCGAACCCCCGCAGGATCCGCGCTACGACCCGGAACTGCTCGCGCACGGCGACCGCCGCAACGTGGTCGACGCGTACCGCTACTGGACGCGGGAGGCGATCGTCGCGGACATCGACACGCGCCGGCATCCGCTGCACGTGGCGATCGAGAACTTCGGGCACGACGCGAACATCGGCACGGTCGTGCGTACCGCGAACGCGTTCGCCGCGGCCACCGTGCACATCGTGGGTCGCCGACGCTGGAATCGCCGGGGCGCCATGGTAACCGACCGTTATCAGCATCTGATGCACCATCCGGATGTGGACGCGTTGATCGATTGGGCGGCGGACCGCAACATCGAGATCGTCGCGGTCGACAACACCCCGGGTTCGGTGCCGTTGGAGACGACGACGCTGCCGTACCACTGCCTGCTGCTGTTCGGGCAGGAGGGCCCCGGCGTCACCGAGCGGGCGCGGGAGGTCGCGTCGACGACGGTGTCCATCGCCCAGTTCGGTTCGACCCGCAGCATCAACGCCGGGGTCGCCGCGGGAATCGCGATGCACGCCTGGATACGTCAACATGCGGACCTGACGCGTGCGTGGTGACGTACGTCGCCTGGTGGTAGCACACCCATCGTGAAGTGAGGATGATCGACGTCATGTCGGAACTGTGGACCGAGCGGGCCGATGCCGCCGAGGCTGCCGTCGACTCCCGGCACATACGCCGGTTGTGGGCTCTGCCCGGTACCGCCATGGGGGTCGTCGGATGGCCCCCGGTTCGCCGCGAACGGCTGTTCCTCACGTGGCACTACTGGTGGCAGGCGCACCTGATCGATCTCGCCGTCGACGCCGCCGAACGCGATGCGACACCGCGACGCCGGCGACGCGTCGTCCGGCTCACGCGCACCCACCGCATCCGCAACCTCACCGGGTGGACCAACAACTACTACGACGACATGGCGTGGCTCGGTCTCGCGCTCGAACGCGCACAGCGGCACCTGTTGGTGGATCACCGCAAGGGCATCGCGGATCTCGAGGATGCGCTGTTCGCGGCGTGGCAGCCCGAGCGCGGCGGCGGATTGCCGTGGCGTCGACGCGACAACTTCTTCAACACCCCCGCCAACGGGCCCGCCGGTCTCCTGCTGTCCCGCACCGGCAAGGTGTGGCGCGCCCAGGAGATCGCGGACTGGATCGACGAGACCCTCAAGGATCCCGAGACCGGCCTGATCTTCGACGGCATCCGCAACGGGAAGATCGAACGCGCGATCTACAGCTACTGCCAGGGCGTGGTGCTCGGACTCGAAACCGACCTGGCGATCCGCATCGGCGACGACCGGCACCGCAAGCGGGTGCACGCCCTCGTCGACGCCGTCGACCTCGAACTCGCCGACGCCAGCGTCATCACCGGCGGAGGCGGGGGAGACGGCGGACTGTTCAACGGCATCCTCGCCCGGTACCTCGCGATGGTCGCGACGAGTCTGCCGGTCCACGACGTCGACGACGAACGCGCCCGCAACACCGCCGCCCGCCTGGTGCTGATGTCGGCGGACGCGGCCTGGGACAACCGCCTGCAGATCGAGGAACTCCCGCTGTTCGGCCGGGACTGGTCGGTGCAGGCCCGGCTGCCCGGCTCCGGTCACGCCATCGCCCGGTTCTCCGGCGGTACCGTCCACGAGTCCGAGATCGCCGAACGGGACCTGTCGGTGCAGCTCGGCGGATGGATGCTGATGGAAGCGGCACACGCGGTCGCGACCGAGCGGGCTTTACGATCGTCGCAACCTTAACCCTGTTCGCGACGCGGGCCCGGGTCTACTTGTAGGAACATGACCGAACAACGACGTCAGCTCAGCCTCAACGCCTTCATCTATCCGACCGGCCACCACGAGGCATCGTGGCGGCATCCGGGCAGCACCCCGGAGCGGCTCTACGACGTCACGTACTACCAGGACATCGGACGGACCGCGGAGGCGGCGAAGCTCGACGCGGTGTTCCTCGCCGACGGTCCGGCGCTGCGCACCGACGTGCGGTTCAACGCGACCTACGGCTTCGAGCCGATCACGCTGCTCACCGCGATCGCGTCGGCCACCACCCACCTGGGTCTGATCGCGACCGCGTCGACCACCTACTACGAGCCCTACAACCTGGCTCGCCTGTTCTCCTCGCTCGACCACATCTCCGGGGGTCGCGCGGGCTGGAACATCGTCACCACCGGGACCGACAAGGCCGCCGCGAACTTCGGGCTCGACGCGCACCCCGACCACGCCACCCGGTACGAACGGGCCCGCGAGTTCGTCGATGCCGTCGTCAAGCTGTGGGACAGCTGGGAGGACGATGCGCTCGTCATCGACAAGGACCGCGGCATCTACGCGGACACCGGGAAGATCCACCCGGTCAATTTCGAGGGCAAGCACCTGAAGGTCGCCGGGCCGTTCGGTGCGGCACGCTCGCCGCAGGGACATCCGGTGCTCGTGCAGGCCGGGTCGTCCAACGACGGCCGTGACTTCGCCGGCCGGTACGCGGAGGCGATCTTCACCGCCCACCAGCGGTTGTCCGACGCGCAGGCGTTCTACGCCGACATCAAGAAGCGGGCGGTCGAATTCGGCCGCAACCCCGATCACGTGAAGATCCTGCCCGGCATCAGCCCGTTCATCGGCGACACCGAGGCCGAGGCCCACGCGCTCGAACGCGAGTTCAACGAGCTGACGGTCGTCGAGTACGGGCTGACCCAGCTCGAGAACATCGCGCAGGTGTCGCTGCGTCACCTCCGGCTCGACGAGACGGTCCCGCTCGACGTGTTCGGCGACGCGGGCACCGTCACCGACAACACCGCCAGCCGCAAGCAGGTCGTCGCGAACATCGTCGAACGCGACCGGCCGACGCTGCGCGGCCTGCTGCACCGGCTCGCGGGCGCGCGTGGACACCGCGTGTTCGCCGGCACCGCCGAGCAGGTCGCCGACACCATCGAGGAATGGTTCACGCAGGGCGGCGCGGACGGCTTCAACGTGATGCCGCCGCAGTACCCGCAGGGACTCGAGGCGTTCACCTCGCAGGTCGTGCCGATCCTGCAGGAACGCGGCCTGTTCCGCACCGAGTACAGCGGCCGCACGCTGCGCGACCACTTCGGGTTGCCGCGCCCGGCCAGCCAGTTCGCGGCCGTCGCGGTCTAGAGGCGGAGCCCGGAAACGCACGAGGCCCCTTCCGTAGCGGAAGGGGCCTCGTCGTCGCTTGTGGTCAGTTGTTCGGCTGACCCGGAGTCCGGATCGGCGTGGTGTCGACGGCCGAGTCGTCGGTGCGCCGCGGCTGGTCGGTGAACGCCGAGGTGTCGATGACGAGGGTCTTCTCGTTGTCGGCGACCCGGTCCGCGGAGGCGGGGGTGGACGTGCCCTCGTGGGCGCTGCCGGACTCGGCGCTGTCGCTCTTCCCGAGGACGCGCTTGCCGACTTCGATCATGATCGGCACGACGGAGACGAACACGATGAGCAGGAAGATCAGGTCGACGTTGTCGCGGATGAACCCGATCTGCCCGAGCAGGTAACCGAGCAGCGTGATGCCCGCGCCCCACAGCACACCACCGATGATGTTGTAGGTGATGAACACGCGGTAGGGCATCTTCGCGGCACCGGCCACGAGCGGCGCGAACGTGCGGACGATCGGGACGAACCGGGCCAGCACGATGGTGATCGGCCCGTGCCGCAGGAAGAAGGCGTGCGACTCGTCGATGTACTTTTTCTTGAAGAACTTCGCGTCGTTGCTCTTGAACAGGGCGGTGCCGCCCTTCGTGCCGATGAGATAGCCCACCTGGTCGCCGAGGATCGCAGCGATCGGGATCGCCACCAGCAGCACCCACAGCGGCGCGAACGGCTCGACCTCCGCGGACTTGCCTGCGACGATGAGACCGGCGGTGAACAGCAGCGAGTCGCCCGGCAGCAGCGGGAACAGCAGACCCGACTCGATGAACACGACCACCAGCAGGCCGATCAGGATCCACGTGCCGAACGAATTGAGCAGATTGACCGGATCCAGGAAACCCGGTAACAGGGCCAGATTGGTCACAGATTCCGAGGTTTCCAAGAAAGTCACGGACCCCAGGGTACCGGCGGCACACGGACCGACGAGGCTCGGTGTCTCCGCGACGGGGCCGCGCAACGGTCCGGAGCTCGACCCAACTGTGCAGTACCGGGGACTGTTGACATACTGCAAGGACAACCCGTGCGCCTACCGGCACCGCAGGTAGGCGACAACATCTCATCTGGAGGACAGCCGCTGTGCCTATCGCGACTCCCGAGGTTTACGCCGAGATGATCGCCCGCGCCAAGGAGCATTCCTTTGCGTTCCCCGCGATCAACTGCACGTCGTCCGAAACCATCAACGCCGCCATCAAGGGCTTCGCGGACGCCGGTAGCGACGGCATCATCCAGTTCTCGACCGGTGGTGCCGAGTTCGGTTCCGGTCTGGGCGTGAAGGACATGGTGACCGGCGCGGTCGCGCTCGCCGAGTTCGCGCACGTCGTCGCCGAGAAGTACGACGTCACCATCGCCCTGCACACCGACCACTGCCCGAAGGACAAGCTCGACACCTTCGTGCGCCCGCTCATCGCGATCTCCCAGGAGCGCGTGAACGCCGGCCGCAACCCGCTGTTCCAGTCGCACATGTGGGACGGCTCGGCCGTTCCGATCGACGAGAACCTCGAGATCGCCCAGGAGCTCCTCTCGGCCGCGCAGGCCGCGAAGATCATCCTCGAGATCGAGATCGGCGTCGTCGGCGGTGAAGAGGACGGCGTCGAGAACGCCATCAACGAGAAGCTCTACACCACGATCGAGGACTTCGAGAAGACCGTCGATGCGCTCGGCGCCGGCGACAAGGGCCAGTACCTGCTGGCCGCGACGTTCGGCAACGTCCACGGCGTCTACAAGCCGGGCAACGTCAAGCTCAAGCCGTCCGTCCTCGCCGAGGGCCAGGCCGCCGCCTCGAAGAAGCTGGGTCTGCCGGCCGGTTCCAAGCCGTTCGACCTGGTCTTCCACGGTGGCTCCGGCTCGCTGAAGTCCGAGATCGACGAGGCGCTGAGCTACGGCGTCGTGAAGATGAACGTCGACACCGACACCCAGTACGCGTTCACCCGTCCCATCGCGGCCCACATGTTCCAGAACTACGACGGGGTCCTCAAGGTGGACGGCGAGGTCGGCAACAAGAAGACCTACGATCCGCGCAGCTACCTCAAGAAGGCCGAGGCGTCGATGACCGCCCGCGTCATCGAGGCCTGCAACGACCTGAAGTCGGCCGGCCGTTCGGTCTCCGCAGGCTAGAACACCCCTCGTGCGTGTTTCCGGTAGCTCCGGCTACCGGAAACACGCACGAGCGCTATTCGCCCCAGGTTTTCATTCGCCGCAGACCTTCCATTCCCCGCCCACCTCGGACAGGTCGAAGGTCCGCTCGGTGACATCGGTCGGTGTCCCTGTCGGATGCGCGGTGACCTGCACGATCGCGTGCGAGTCCGTGATCTGGACCTTGTCGATGCTCGTCACCACCGGCACCGAGCCCTGCTGCTCCGCCAATTCGTGGATCTCCGCGAACTTCGCCGGATCCACCGTCGCGTAGAAATCGGCCAGCCCCCCGCACGTCGACGTGCGCAGCGTCGCGAGGTCGCCGGCTGCGAGCGCCGTCACGAACGTGTCCACGCTCGCGCGTATCCGTGCCTCGGGGGAGTTTTCGGCCCGATGATCGAGATACACCAGCAGCGCCGACACGACGATCGCCGCGATCACCAGCACTCCCGCGACGGTCGCGGCGACGGCCCAGCGCTTGCCGCTGCGGCCCGAGGACGCCGGTTCGATGCGCTGCGGGGTCGGCTGCGGCTGGAAACGCTGCGGTTCGGGGCGGGCAGGTTCGGCCGAACGCGGCTCGATGCGCTGCGGCTGCCTCCTGTGGGGCACGTGCGCCCGCACCGGGATCTGCACGGTCTCGGCGTCGGCAGCCTCCGGTGCCGTCGCATCGGACTGCTCGGTCTTCTCGGTTTTCGCGCTCGCCTCGTCGGCCGAGGTTTCGGTGGCGTCGGGCTCGGCGGCGTCGGATTTGCGGGTCTCGGACGCGCGGGCGACGGGGATCGCCACGGTCTCGGCATCGGCGGCGGGGATTGCGACGGTCGGCGCGGTATCCGCCGGGCTCTCTGCGGTCGTCCGGGTCCCGGCGCTCTTCGCAGCTCCGGCGTCCTCGGGCGTCCCGGTGTCCTCGGTGTCTCCACCTTCGGCACCGTCGGTCTTCTCGTCGGACTCGGCCTCGGGCGCTGCGGGCGGGGAAGTCTCGGATGCGCGGGCACCGGCGGCAGGGATCCCCACGGTCTCGGTGTCGGCGTCTTCCGGTGTTTCGGAACCTGCGGGCTCGGCACTCTCGCCTGCGTCGGCACTCTCGCCTGCGTCGGCACTGTCGCCCGACGACGCGGACGCTTCGGGCTCACCTGCCGCGCCGGACCCGGTGCCGGCGTCCACGGGGTTGTCCGATCCGGCGTCGTCGGATCCGGCCTGCTGCTGCGGCGCTGTCGCCGCGTCCGGGGGAGTGGAAGCGTCTTCGTTCTTCGGATCCGGCACGAATGCACCTCGTTCGACGGCCTACGGTTTCCCGGGCAGCCTATCCAGCCTCGAGCGCCGCCGGGCAGAATGGTCGCCATGACCTCTTTCGGTGATCTCCTCGGACCTCAGCCCACCCTGCTTCCCGGCGACGACGACGCGGAATCGGCACTGCTCAACCACGAGGACCCCGCGAAGGTCGCGGCGGACCATCCGACGGCGTCCATCGCGTGGGCGTACCTGGCGGAGGCCGCGCTCGAGCGTGGCGAGACGATCACCGCCTACGCATACGCCCGCACCGGCTACCACCGCGGCCTCGACCAGCTGCGGCGCAACGGGTGGAAGGGCTTCGGCCCGGTGCCGTTCGAGCACGAACCGAACCGCGGATTCCTGCGGTGCGTCGCCGCTCTCGCCCGGGCCGCGCAGGCGATCGGCGAGACCGACGAGCACGCCCGCTGCCTCGACCTGCTCGAGGACTGCGATCCGCGGGCCGCTCGTGAGCTCGGCGTCGAATAGGCGCCTGCTCGACCGAACCGAGATCCGCCGCCGCCTGCGGGGACCGGCGGCGAGACTGCGCAGGTCGGCTCTGCCGATCGTCCAGTGCGCGCTCGCGGCCGGTTTGGCCTGGTGGGTGGCGACCGGTCCGGTCGGGCACGAGCGTCCCTTCTTCGCACCGATCGCCGCGGTCGTGTCCCTCGGGTTGTCCCTGGGCGCGCGGCTGCGGCGATCGGTGGAGCTGGTCTGCGGCGTCACGATCGGCATCGGGGTCGGCGACCTGATCATCTCGATGATCGGCAGCGGTCCCTGGCAGATCGCGCTGGTCGTGGTGATGGCCATGTCCACGGCGGTACTGATCAACGGTGGCGTGATCTTCGCGATGCAGGCCGGCAATTCCGCGGTGCTGGTCGCCACCCTGATCCCGCCCGGAGGCACCGGGGGCATCGACCGGATGGTCGACGCCCTGGTCGGCGGCCTCGTCGGGATCGCGGTGGTCGCGATGGTGCCGACCCACCCGGTTCGCCGCGCGCGGCGCGACGCGGCGGGGATCCTGGCGACTGCCAGGGACGTGCTGTGGAAGGTCGAGGCCGGGTTGGTGGAGAACAATCCGAAGCCGATCGACGAGGCGCTGCAGCAGGCCCGCGCGACGCAGCCGGCGATCGACGGGATGCGCACCCACCTCAAGGGTGGTCGGGAGATCAGCCGGATCTCCCCGCTGTACTGGAACACCAAACCCCGGCTCGAACGGCTGACGGCGGCGGCCGATCCGATCGACAACGCGATGCGCAACATCCGGGTCCTGGCCCGGCGGTCGCTGTCGCTGGTGCGCGACGACGAGATCCTCGACCCTCGGCTCGTTCAGCGCATCCAGGACATCGCGAAAGCCCTCGACGTACTCCGCGAGATGATCCTCGCGGAGCCGGGGGATCAACCCGATCAGGCCGAGGCCGCGCGGGTGTTGCGCAGCGTCGCCCGCAAGATGAGGCCGGAACTGATCGAGGGTGCCGGCCTGTCCGCGACGGTGGTGTTCGCGCAGTTGCGTTCACTGATCGTCGACCTCATGCAGGCCGCGGGCATGGAACGCATCTCCGCGATCGCGACCCTGCCGCCGACCACGGACACTCCCGCCTATCGTCCCGAGCTCGTCAGCGACTACGACCCCGAACCCCGTCCCACCTCGGATGACGGGAACCGATTTCCGGCCTGACCGGGTGACGGATTCCCGTCCCCCGCAGCGGAAGTATTGAATACATGCGCATGTGTGCATATGCTGTCCGGGATTCGGAGGGAGAGTCATGGGGGCCGGTCACGGGCATTCACACGGAGTGGGACGCGAGAACGGCGGCGTCGGTCCTTCCAGGACGACGATCCGCCGGATGGCGATCGCGCTCGGCATCCTCGTCGGATTCCTGATCCTCGAAGCCACCGTCGGCCTGCTGATCGGGTCGCTGTCGCTGCTCGCCGACGCCGGGCACATGCTCACCGACGTCGTCGGCATGTCGATGGGATTGGTCGCGCTCCTGCTGGCACGACGCGGCAGCACCGCCGCGGCCCGCACGTTCGGCTGGCACCGCGCCGAGGTGCTCACCGCGATGGCCAATGCCGTCCTGCTGCTCGCCGTCGCGGCCTGGGTGTTCTACGAGGCGATCGAGCGCATCGGTGACACCCCGGAACTGCCCGGGCTGGCGATGATCCTCACCGCTGTCGCCGGACTCGCCGCGAACCTCGTGGTGATGTACCTGCTGCGCAGCGACGCGAAGGACAGCCTCGCCGTCCGCGGCGCCTACCTCGAAGTGCTCGCCGACGCGGTCGGCAGCGTCGGCGTCCTGATCGCCGGTGCGTTGATCATCGGCTTCGGCTGGGACTACGCGGACATCGTCGTCGGTGTCCTCATTTCGCTGTGGGTCGTGCCGCGCGCGTTGAAGCTGGCCGCTGCTTCGCTGCGGATCCTCACGCAGGCGTCGCCGGCGCACCTGGACGTCGACGCGGTCCGCGCGGACCTCGCGGCCCTGCCCGGCGTGGCCGGCGTCCACGATCTGCACGTCTGGACTCTGACGACCGGAATGGACGTCGCGACCGTGCACCTGGTCAGCGACCACGACTCCCGATGGGTCCTCGACTCCGCCCGCACCGTGCTGTCCGGCCACGGCCTCGACCACGCGACCGTGCAGATCGAAACCGTCGTCGACGGACGCCGGTGTGAGGACGACGTCACCTGGTAGGCGGTCAGGTCAGCCGCAGCGTCCACCTGCCGTCACGGGCGTGCAGCCGGGTGATGCTCACCGGCCGCACGTCGACGCGCCAGAACGCCGAGACCGGAGCTCCCAGCGCACAGACCGTCGCGGCCCGCACCACCGACGGGTGCGTCACCGCCAGCCACCGGCCCGATCTGCCCGCCATCGTGTCGAGCCAGCATCGGGTTCGGTCGAGCAGCGTCGCGATCGATTCGCCGCCGTGCGGCGCCGCATGCGGATCGGTCAGCCAGACCGCGAGATCGGCCTCGGGCACCGCCGACATCGGCCGGCCCGTCCACGTGCCGTAGTCGAGTTCCCGCAGTGCCGCGTCCGGTTCCGCGCACATCCCCAGCGCAGCTGCGGTCTCGACGGTGCACCGCTCCGGTGCGCTCAGCGTGTGGTCGACGGCGGGCGCGTGGACGCGCCGGAGTTCGCGCCGGCCCCGATCGGACAGCGGGTCGTCGGCGGGGAAGCGCACGTCCGCGAGCGCGTCGGTGGACGCGTGGGCCAACAGCAGCAGGCGCAACACGAGCGATATTCGACCACAACGGTCTTCCGCTTGACATGCGCGGTGGCGCAGTGCAATTGTTCGGCGTACGCATGTGTCGAGGTGCAGGCAATCCGGTGGGAAACCGGAGCGGTCGCGCCACTGTGACCGGGCCGATGGTCCGGGAGCCAGAAAACTCCCTCGGCGCGTGACCTTTTCGATGGGACGCGTCATCCCGAGGAGGCTCTTTCATGGCTGTCGTTCATCTTCCGGACGAGTCGCTGGGCAACGCTGCGCTCGCCGCGGCCGTCACCGCGACGGTTCTGTTCGCATTCGTGGTGCTCTACCTGGTCGGATTCGATCAGGGCGCGATCTCCCGCAGTGGCATGTTCATGCACGAACTGATGCACGACGGCCGGCACCTGCTCGGTCTGCCGTGCCACTGAGCGCGGGTGGATCGATGCACCCCGCCACAACCGAATCGAAGTCCCTTCCGCTGACCGGCAGTTTCGTTCAGCTCCTGCTGCGCGGCTTGCTGGCCGGTCTCGTCGCGGGCCTGCTCGCCGGGGCGGTCGCCTTCGTCGTCGGCGAACCGCACGTCGAGGCGGCGATCGCCCTCGAGGAAGCGGCAGCGGATCACGGGCACCCGCACGACAGTGCAGAAGCTCAGGGCCACAGCCACGGTGAGGAAGCCCTGGTCGGCCGCACCGGGCAGAAGGCCGGCCTGTTCCTCGCGACCACCCTCGCCGGCCTCGCGCTCGGCGCAATCTATGCGTCCGTACTGCATTTCGCTCGCAGGCACTCCGCGCTGTCCGGATGGTCGCTGGCACTGGCGACGGCGGCACTGGGCTGGGTCGCGATCGAGGCGGTTCCGTTCTTCGAGTACCCGGCGAATCCGCCCGCCGTCGGCGATCCGGAGACGATCGCCCAGCGCACCTGGTTGTGGCTCGCCGCCGTCGTGCTCGGCCTCGTGGCCGTCGCGGTCGCCGTGATCGTCCGGAAGACGCTGGCCGCGCAGGAATTGCGTACCGTGCGCCTCGGTGCGCCGGTGCTCGCCTTCCTCGCCGTCGTGGTCCTCGGCTACCTGGTGCTGCCGGCGATCGACGAGGTCTCCGACGACTTCCCGGCGACGCTGCTGTGGGAGTTCCGGATCTCGTCCCTCGCCGTGCAGGCCACGCTGTGGGCCGGGCTCGGTGTCGCCTTCGCGTTCCTGACCGAACGCGCCGATCGCCGCACCGCGGTCGCCTGACCGATGGGACAGGGTCTGCTCGTCGCCGGAACCACCTCGGACGCAGGAAAGTCCGTGGTGACCACCGGGATCTGCCGGGCCCTGTCCCGCCGCGGACTCGCGGTCGCGCCGTTCAAGGCGCAGAACATGTCCAACAACTCCATGGTCACCGTCGATCCGGTCACCGGCACCGGCGCCGAAATCGGCCGGGCCCAATGGATCCAGGCGGTCGCCGCCCGCGCGACCCCCGAGCCCGCCATGAATCCGGTGCTGCTCAAACCCGGCAGCGATCGCACCAGCCACGTCGTCGTCATGGGTGCACCGGCAGGTCGTCTCCAGGCCGGTGAATTCGCCGGTGGCCGGAAACATCTCGCCGAGGCGGCGTTCGCGGCGTTGGACGACCTGCGGTCCCGTTTCGACGTCGTCGTCTGCGAAGGTGCGGGTAGCGCCGCCGAAATCAATCTGCGTGCACACGATTACGTGAACATGGGACTGGCCCGGCACGGCGGGATGCCGACGATCCTGGTCGGCGACATCGACCGTGGAGGTGTGTTCGCCTCCATGTACGGCACGCTGGCGTTGCTCGACCCCGACGACCAGGCGCTGATCCGCGGTTTCGTGATCAACAAGTTCCGCGGCGACGTAGGGCTGCTCCGCCCGGGTCTGGACTCGCTGGAGAAGCTCACCGGCCGCCCGGTGCTGGGCGTGCTGCCCTGGCAGCGCGACCTGTGGCTCGACTCGGAGGATTCGCTGGCGCTGACGTCGCGTCCCGCCCACGACGGCGCAGGCTCGCTGACCGTGGCGGTCGTGATGCTGCCGCACATCAGCAATTTCACGGACGTCGACGCGCTGTGCCTCGAGCCCGACGTGCGGGTGCGGTTCGTCGACGATCCGCGGGCGCTGGCCGGCGCCGACGCGGTGATTCTCCCCGGTACCCGCGCGACCCTCGCCGACCTGGCATGGCTGCGGTCGCGGGGGCTCGACGTCGCACTGCTCGACCACGCCCACCGCGGCGGCGCGATTCTGGGGATCTGCGGAGGGTTCCAGATGCTCGGCGCGGTGATCGACGACCCCAATGGTGTGGAAGGGGTTGCGGGGGCATCTGCTCGGGGGCTCGGGTTGCTCGACGTGCGTACTGTTTTCGCGCGCGAGAAGGCGCTGCGGCTGCCGGCGGGGTCGGCGCTCGGTGTCCCCGCGTCCGGGTACGAGATCCACCACGGGCGGATCACCGTCGGCAGCGGCGAGGAGTTCCTCGGCGGCGCCCGATCCGGGTCGGTGTTCGGCACGATGTGGCACGGCAGTCTCGAGGGCGACGCCCTGCGCGCGGCCTGGCTGCGGGAGGTCGCGAGGGCGGCCGGTCGTCGGGTGCGCACGGGCGCAGTGAGTTTCCCGGTCGAACGGGAGGCGCGGCTCGAGGTGCTGGCCGATCTGATCGAGCAGCACGTGGACGTCGATCGTCTGCTGGGCATGCTGTCGGACAGGTCGCGACTGCCCACGCTGACCGGGGTCCTGGCGTGACCGTCCTCGTCCTGGGCGGAACCGGCGAGGCCCGTGCGCTCGCGGAGCACCTGCAATCGGACGGCACCGCGTTCGTGTCCTCCCTCGCCGGTCGGGTCACGGACCCGCGACTGCCGGTCGGGGAGGTCCGCATCGGAGGCTTCGGCGGGGTCGAAGGCTTGCAGAAGTTTCTGCGGGACAACGCGATCGAAGCCGTCGTCGACGCCACCCACCCGTTCGCCGCCGGCATCAGCGCGAACGCGGTGACGGCGTGTATGAGGGAGGGTGTCCCGTTGTTGCGGCTCGCACGCCCGGGCTGGGCGGGAACCGCCGGATCCGATACGTGGACGTGGGTCGACGGGCACGACGAAGCGGCAACGGCCGCCGCCGGCGGCGACCGCGTCTTCCTGAGCACGGGACGCCAGACCCTGCACCGATTCGTCGGTCCGCTCGCCCGGCACGAGACCCTGGTGCGGGTCGTCGACCCGCTGGACATCGAGGTGCCGGCCCGATGGACGGTGCTGCGCACCCGCGGGCCCTACACCCGCGAGGGCGAGCGAAACCTGATGCGGGAACACCACATCGACACCCTTGTCACCAAGGATTCGGGCGGCACCTACACCCGCGCCAAGCTCGACGCGGCGGCCGAACTCGGGGTGCGGGTGATCGTGGTGCGCCGGCCCGCCGTGCCGGAAGGGATCGACACGGTCGCGACCGTCACCGCTGCGGTGTCGTGGGTGCAGCGCCGCTGAACTGTCAGCGTTGTCGAACTGTCAGAGTTGTGGTCCCTCGGCGCGTAGATCGTCGACCTTGCGCATCGCCTCCCGCAGCTCGGCGAGCCACGCTTCGCTGTGCTGCCCGGCCAGTTTGACGGTCCAGCTCAGGGCATCCGCCCGGGAGCGTGCCACGCCGGCGTCGACCAACGTGTCGAGGACCTTCCGTTCGGGTTGACGGAGTCGCGTCATCACGGGAACAGCCAAGTGGGTGAACAGAACTCGGCGATCGCCGAGGGTGACACCCCACGCGACCTTCCGGCCGTAGCGGGCCTCGGCCTCGTCGGCGATACGCATGCGCTCGCCGCGGGTGGTTTCCCGGAAGCGGGTGATGCGCCCGTCTGCGGTCGCGTCGCTGTTCTCGTCGGGTGGGGGAAGCGCGCCGACGACGACGATCTCCTCCCGATCCACCTCGACCTCGGCGGGGCCGGTGAACCAGTCGTCGGGTAGTCGCCCGGCGAACCATTCGGCCGCGTCGGACGCATCGGGGATGTCGGCTTGCTGCCAGCCGCCTGGGCGGCCGAATCGCCTGTAGTTAGTCATGATGGTCCTCCCAGGGACCGATCGGCAGGTGCGTGTTGCACTGATTACAACGTTACACCGATTCACCACCTGGGGGCAGCCGTGATGCTGCAAGACTGCGGTCATGGCCGAGAACAAGACCAAACCCACCACACAGTCCGTGCCGGAATTCCTGGAAACGGTCGAGCACCCGGTCCGGCGGGCCGACGCCTGGACGCTGCTCGACCTGATGAGCGAGGCGACCGGAGAGCAGGCGGTGATGTGGGGACCGTCGATGGTCGGGTTCGGGAGCTACCACTACCGCTACGCCAGCGGCCGGGAAGGCGACGCACTCGCCGTGGGCTTCGCCCCGCGGAAGACGAACCTTGCGCTCTACGGACTCACCGTCGCGCCGGGGGCTGCGGACCTCCTCGCGACCCTCGGCAAGCACAAGACCGGTGCGGCGTGCCTGTACATCACGAAGCTCGCCGACGTCGACCTGATCGTGCTGACCGAACTCGTCCGCATCGGGTACAGGCACATGGCGACGGTGGAGCACCGGCCCTAGGCACCTACCGACCGGCGGCGAGCGCCGTGGCAACGGCCACGGCGAGCGCTCCGGCCCCGACCCGCGCCGCGAGCCGGGCGGTGCGGCCGATATCGCCGGGCACCGGGTGCGGGCCGTCGCCCAGGGTGCCGCGGTCCTCGACGCGCCCGTGGTAGACGTTGACGCCCCCGAGCGTGACACCGAGGGCTCCGGCGAACGCGGACTCCACCGGCCCGGCGTTGGGACTCGGGTGCTTGTGCGCGTCGCGCCGCCAGATGCGCAGCGCGGCCCCGGGGTCGTCGCCGAGCAGCGCCGCCAGCAGCGCGGTGAGACGTGCGGGCACGAGATTCACGGCGTCGTCGAAACGTGCGGAGGCCCAGCCGAACCGATGGAACCGGGGGGTGCGATGGCCGACGCGGGCGTCGAGGGTGTTCGCCGCCCGGTATCCGAGCAGTCCGGCCGGACCGAGCAGCGCCCCCCACACCAGTGGGGCGACGACCGCGTCCGAGGTGTTCTCGGCGACGGATTCGATGGTGGCCCGGGCGATTCCGTCGGCGTCGAGTTGCGAGGGGTCGCGCCCGACGAGATGGGTCACCTGGATGCGGGCGGCGGCGAGGTCTCCGCGGTGGAGCTGGTCGTCGAGGGTGCACGCCTCGCGGCCGAGCGATCGCCCGCCGAGCACCGCCCATGTCGCGGCGGCGGTGACCGTCGTGTTCAACAGGGCATGTCGCCGGGTGGCACGGTCGGCGGCGTAGCCGAGCGCAGCGGCGCCACCGACCAGAACAACGGTGAACAACGTTCCGGCACAGCGAGAGTCGGCATACAGTCGGCGTTCGGTGGCGCGGGCGATCGCCCCGAACCCGCTCACCGGATGCCCGCGTCGCGGATCGCCGAAGATCCGGTCGGCCACGTATCCGAGGGCCAGTCCCGCCGCCCTCATCGGATGGACCGCCACGCGTCGACGAGCGCCCCGGTGGTCTGCGGGTCGCGCACTGCGATGCGGATCCAGTCCTCACCGAGGCCGGGGAACGTGTCGCCGCGCCGCACCGCGAACCCGCTCGCGCGCAGCTTCTCCCGGGTGTCCTCGGGAACCCGCGCCAGCACGAACGGTCCGGCGGGATCGCCCGCGACGGGAACACTGAGCGCGTTCAGCTGATCGACGAGAAACTCTCGGTTAGAAGCGATCTCGGCTGCGATGGCCTCGGATTCGGAGGTGGCCTGCGCCGACGCGCAGGCGATCATCGCCGCCGCGGCGGGGGTCGACACGGACCACGGCGGCTGGTGCACGGCGAGATCCCCGATCACCGCGGCGTCGCCGACGACGTAACCGGCCCGCACCCCAGGGATCGCCCACGTCTTGGTCAGTGACCGCACCACGACCAGTCCCGGAACGAACGCGCCGGCCAGTGTTTCCGGTTCGCCCGGTACCGCGTCCATGAACGCCTCGTCGACGACGACCACGCGCCCGGGCCGTACCAGCGACCGCAGCGACCCGGCCGGATGGAGCACCGACGTGGGGTTGGTCGGGTTGCCGACCACCACCAGATCGGAGTCGTCGGGCACGCGGACCGGGTCGAGCACGAAACCGTCCTCCGGCCGCAGCAGGACCCGGTGCACGGTGTGCCCGGCGGCGATCAGCGCGGCCTCGGGCTCGGTGAACTGCGGGTGAACCACCACCGGCTTGCGCCAGGGCCGCGCTCGGGCAATCAGAGTGAAGGCCTCGGCGCCACCGGCGGTGGGCAGCACCTCGTCGGCGGTCCGGCCGTGACGTGCGGCCAGGGCTGCGCGGGCCGCACTCGGATCCGGGTATCGGCTCAGCTCGTCGAGTGAGGCGCGCAGTGCGTCGTCGAGCCAGACCGGACGCGGTCGCCGCGACACGTTCACGGCCAGGTCCACCAGCCCGGGGGTGGCTTCGCGGTCGCCGTGGTGATGCAGGTCGGGGGCCTTCGTCCGCGGTCGGCGCAGGGGTGCGGCGACGGGTGTCGCGCCGCGCACGGCGTCGACGAATCGCTGCGCCATCGAGGGGTGCCCGGCCCAGTGGGTGTGCAGGTACGACGCGTGCAGCGTCGCGGTCGCGAACCCGTCGGGTCGCCCGTCGAGCAGCCAGGCCGGATCGGTACCGGAATCGACGGTGGTGCGGTGGAATTCGTGGCCGGTCACGCGAGTACCGGTCACGGCGAGAAGGTGGTCGGCGGGCGCGATCGCGGTGCGGTAGCCGAGGGTCAGGCGCGGCGTCATCCGGGCGGAGGCGTCGAGCACCCCGACCATGTCGGCGCCGTCGACATCACGGCACAGATACAGCAATCCCGCGCACTCGGCGACCGTCGGGACCCCGGCGGTGATCGCACTCCGCAAATGGTCGCGCAGAGGTGTGTTCGCGGACAGGTCCGCGGCGTGCACCTCGGGGAATCCGCCACCGAGGTAGATGCCTGCGGTGCCCTCGGGAAGCTGTTCGTCGCGCAGCGGATCGAACACGACCGTGCGACATCCCGCGGCGCGCAGCATCTCTTCGGTCTCGGTGTAGCGGAACGTGAAGGCGCGACCGCCGGCGATCGCGACGACCGGACCGTCATCCTCCGTGCCGGCGCCGGGGGACCACGGCTCCGCGTGCAGATCCGGTGCGCTGCGGGCGATCCGGACGATCTCGGCGAGGTCGACGTGCGCGGCGATCCGGTCCGCGAGCCGGTCCAGCTGCCCGGCCGCCTCGCCGCGCTCCTGCGCCGGCACCAGCCCCAGATGCCGGGACGGGGCGCTGATCCCGTCGTCGCGGTGCAGGACGCCCAGCACGGGGATCCCGGTCGGTTCCAGCGCGGCGGTCACCTCGTCGGAATGCCTCTGCGACCCGGCCTTGTTGAGGATCACCCCGGCGATGCGGACGCCCCGGTCGTAGGACGCCATGCCGTGTACGACCGCCGCGATCGACCGCGACGCGTGCGAGATGTCGACGACGAGCACCACGGGGGCCTGCAGGAGCGTGGCGGCGTGGGCGGTCGAGGCGAACCCGTCGGTACCGAGCATCCCGTCGTACAGGCCCATGACGCCTTCGACGATCGCCAGATCGGCACCGGCCGCTCCGTGCAGGAACAGCGGCGCGACCAGGTCGGTGCCGACGAGGTGCGGGTCGAGGTTGCGGCCCGGGCGGCCGGTGGCGAGGGTGTGGTAGCCGGGATCGATGTAGTCGGGTCCGATCTTGTGCCCGGACACGACGTGACCGGCCACGCGGAGTGCGGCCATGAGACCTGTTGCAACGGTGGTCTTTCCGTGCCCCGATGCGGGAGCGGCGATCACCAGCCGCGGTATGGCTACCATGCTGTGCCTACCATGCTGTGCCTACCATGCTGTGCCTACCATGCTGTGCCTACCATTCGATGCCCTTCTGGCCCTTCTGCCCGGCATCCATCGGATGCTTGATCTTGGTCATCTCGGTGACCAGGTCCGCCGCGTCGACGAGCTTCGGGTGGGCGCGGCGACCGGTGATCATCACGTGCTGATGTCCGGTGCGGTGGACGAGGGTGTCGACGACCTCGTCGATGTCCACCCAGCCCCAGTTGATCGGGTAGGTGAACTCGTCCAGCACGTACAGCCCGTGCTGTTCGGCCTCGAGCCTGCGCCGGATCTCCCGCCATCCGGCGAGGGCGTCGGCGGCGTGGTCCTTCTCGGTGCCGTCCTTGCGCGACCACGACCAACCCGACCCCATCTTGTGCCATTCGATGGCCCCGCCGGTGCCGTCTTCGTCGTGCAACGCCCCGAGCGTCTCGAACGCGGTCTGCTCGCCGAGCCGCCACTTCGCGGACTTCACGAACTGGAAGACCGCGACCGACCAGCCCTGGTTCCAGCCGCGCAGCGCGAGACCGAACGCGGCCGTCGACTTGCCCTTGCCGTCGCCGGTGTTGACCATGAGCAGCGGCCGGTGCCGGCGTTGCCGGGTGGTGAGACCGTCGTCGGGTACCGCGATCGGTTGTCCCTTCGGCATCAGGCGGCTCTCCCTCGGATCGCGGTGGTGATGGCGTCGGCCTGCACGTCGCCGACCGCGACGTACTCGGCACCCAGACGTTCGGCGAGATGTCGTGCGAGTCCCATCCGGAACCGGCCGGTCTCCGAGTCCAGAACCACGGAGGAGATACCCTGTGCGGCAATGAGTTCGGCGGCTGCGAGCGAACGGTTCACGGCGTCGGGCCCGGCGGTGGCGCGACCGTCGGTGACGACGACGAGCAGCGCCCGCCGGTCTGGATCGCGCAGGCGGTGCCGTCGAATGGTCTCGGCGGCCTCGTGCAGCCCCTCCGCCAGCGGCGTGCGGCCGCCGGCGGGCAGTTCCCGCAACCGGGTCGCGGCGACGTCGACGGAGTTCGTCGGAGGCAGCAGCAGGTGCGCGCCGTCGCCGCGGAAGGTGACGAGCCCGACGGTGTCGCGGCGGCGGTAGGCGTCGAGCAGCAGCGACAGGATCGCGGTTTTCACCTGCGTCATCCGTGCTTTCGCGGCCATCGACCCGGAGGCGTCGACGCACAGCAGCACCAGGTTGGCTTCCTTGCCTTCGATGACCTTCCGCCGCAGCTCCCACCCGTGTGCCTTTGTGGCGGTCCCAGCCGCCACAAAGGCACACGGGCGGGCGGCGGTGGCGCGGATGGTCGCGGGCAGGTGGATCGGGCCGGAGTCGCCGTTGTGCTCCCCGACCGTGCGGCCGATCGTGGTGCGCGCCCGCGATCTGCGCCCCGCCGCTCCGCGACCGGTCCGGTCCGCGGCCAGCAGGCGGGCACGATAGGGCTCGGCGGGAGCCGTCACCGTCGTCTCCGCAGGCCGACCGGGGGAATCCGGTGCGGCGGCGTCCGAACCCTCGCAACCACCGCTCGGATCGTCGTCGGGATCGTCGGGTCCGCCGTCCTCGTCGGCGAGGAGGTCGTCGAGCAGCCGGTCGTCCATCCCGGGGGAGTCGAACGGGTTGCGGCGACGCCGGTGCGGCAGCGCGAGTTTCGCCGCGACCGCGATGTCCTCGCGGGTCACCTCGTCACGCCCGCACCACGCGGCGTGCGCGACCGCGGCCTTCGCGGTCACCAGGTCGGCGCGCATCCCGTCGACGTCGAACGCCGCGCACACCTCGGCGATCGCGACGAGCGCGGCATCGGGCAGGAGCACGCGCGGGAGCCGGAGCCGGGCATCGGCGATGCGACGCGACAACGCGGCCTCGGCGTCGGACCACTTTGCGACGAATCCGTCCGGGTCGGCATCGAACGCCAGGCGACGCCGGACGATCTCCGCACGCTGCGCGGGATCACGCGGCGCCGCGACCTCGACGGTGAGCCCGAACCGGTCCAGCAGCTGCGGCCGCAGCTCGCCCTCCTCCGGGTTCATCGTCCCCACCAGGACGAATCGGGCCGCGTGCGTGACGGAGACGCCGTCGCGCTCGACGGTCGAACGGCCCATCGCGGCGGCATCGAGCAGCAGATCGACGAGATGGTCGTGCAGCAGATTCACCTCGTCGACGTACAGCACGCCGCGGTGCGCGAGCGCGAGCAGTCCGGGCTCGTATTCCGCGGTCCCCTCGGCCAGCGCCTTGCCCAGGTGCAGCGACCCGGTGACCCGGTCCTCGGTGGCGCCGACCGGCAGTTCCACGAGCCGGGCCGGGCGGGTGTGCGCGGCGGCACCGGCGGGGTGCGGACCGTCGACGCACGCCGGATCCGGGGCTTGCGGATCGCACCCGAAACGACAGCCCGTGACCACGGTGACCTGCGGCAACAGTGCCGCCTGCGCCCGCACCATCGTCGATTTCGCGGTGCCCTTCTCGCCGCGCACCAGCACACCACCGATCGCCGGCGAGACGGCACACAGGGTCAGGGCCAGCGCCAGGTCGTCGGAGCCGACGACGGCGCTGAACGGATACACGTGCACAAGATCCTCCACAGGCTCCCGCTGGGACGTTCTGTCCGGCAGCCGAATCGAGGCCGGTATTCGGACTTCCCGGTCGAGCGCCGTGCGATCGCCTTCCCGGACCGACGGTCCAGTGGCTGCGCTTACGCGCGTGATCGACGACTCCCGGGTCACCGCAGCGGGCCTGTGCCGGATTCACACCGGCTTCCCGATTATCCCCTGTGAAGGGGCACCTCGATTGTCACTACCGCCGCCGAGTGTAGCCGGAGAGTCTCGGTTATGGTTCACCGCCATGGGTTCCTCGATCACCGTCGTCGGCGTCGGTGCGGACGGCTGGGACAGCATCACCTCCGAAGGGCAGGCGCAGGTGCTGCAGGCCGACGTGCTCATCGGCGGACGCCGGCACCTCGCACTGCTGCCGGACACGCCCGCTCTCCGCGAGCCGTGGCCGTCGCCGCTGCTCGCCGGTCTCGACGACCTGCTGGCGCGGCACGCCGGGAGCGACGTCGTCGTGGTCGCGTCCGGTGACCCGATGGTGTCGGGCATCGGCACCACGCTGATCCGCCGACTCGGATCCGGTGCCGTGCGGGTGATCCCGACGGTATCCTCCGTTGCGTTGGCCAGGGCCCGGATGGGTTGGGCCGCAGAGGATTGCGACACCGTCACCCTGGTGGGCCGCCACGTCGGCACATTGCGCCGCTATCTGACACGCGACCGCCGCCTCGTCGTATTGACCTCCGACGCCTCGGGTCCGGCGGAGGTGGCGCGACTGCTCGTCGACGCCGGTTTCGCAGACGCCCGCGTCACCGTGCTCGCAAACCTCGGACACCCCACCGACGAAACGCGCCGCGACGGGCGGGCCTCCGAGTTCGTCGACATGCCGGCCGCCGACCTGAACCTGCTGTGCATCGAATGTTGCGGAGCTGAAGGGCTTTCGACCACGCCGGGTCTGCCCGACGACTGTTTCGAGCACGACGGGCAACTCAGCAAACGTCCGATCCGCGTCGCGGCGGTGTGCGCGCTGGCCCCGAAGCCGGGTCAGCTGCTGTGGGACGTCGGGGCCGGTGCCGGGTCGGTGGGCATCGAGTGGGCCCGCACCGATCCGCGCTGCCGCACCGTCGCGCTCGAGCACAACGACGCCCGCGCCGACGCAATCGAACGCAACGCCGCCCGGCTCGGCGTCCCGACCGCGGTGCAGGTCGTGCGTGGTGACGCCCCCGCGGCGCTGACCGGACTCGAGACGCCCGACGCGATCTTCGTCGGCGGCGGGGGCAGCCGGCCGGGGGTGCTCGACACCTGCTGGGATGCGCTGCGCCCCGGTGGCCGCCTCGTCGCGCACGCGGTGACGCTGGAGACCGAGGCGGTGCTGGTCGAGTGGTGGAAGCGCCGCGGGGGAGAACTCACGCGGCTGTCGGTCGAACACGCCGCCGCGATCGGAACGTTCACCGGCTGGCAGGCGCTGCGTCCGGTGGTGCAGTGGAGTGTCGTGAAAGGTGAAAAATGACAGTACATTTCGTGGGATCCGGCCCGGGTGCCGCCGACCTGCTGACGCTGCGGGCGGTTGCCCTGCTGCGCGAGGCGCCGACGGTGCTGTACGCGGGCACCTACCTGGACGAGGAGGTGCTGTCGCACTGCGCGGCCGGCGCCGAGCTGATCGACACCCGGAACCTCGATCTCGACGAGATCACCGCGCATCTCGTCGATGCGCACCGACGCGGACTCGACGCCGTGCGGCTGTGTTCCGGTGACCCGTCGCTGTATTCGGCGCTCACCGAACAGACCCGGCGACTCGACGCCGCGGGTGTGCCCTGGGACGTCACACCGGGGGTACCCGCGTACGCCGCGGCCGCCGCAACCCTCGGAACCGAACTGACCGTGCCCGAACTCGCGCAGACCGTCGTGCTCACCCGCACGCAGGCCCGCTCCACCAAGATGCCCGACACCGAGGCGCTCGCGAAGGTCGCGGGGATTCACGCGAGTCTCGTTCTGCACCTGGCGATCACGCGGATCCGCATGCTCGCGGAGGAGTTGAGCGCAGAATACGGGGCGGACTGCCCGGCCGCGGTCGTGGCGTTCGCGTCCCGGCCGAATCAGGTGGTGCTGCGCGGCACGCTCGCCGACATCGCCGATCTCGTCGAGGCGGCGGAACTCAAGCACACCGCAGTCATCCTCGTCGGCCGGGCACTCGGCATCCGCGAGCAGGCGGACGTCGCGTGCTCACATCTCTACGATCCGGCGCGCGACCGGGTGCGCTGACCTGCCCCTCCGCCCGAGCGAGCGGTACACTCACTCGCTCAGATCGACTGAATGTACCGTTCGCTCGGAAGAACGGGAGAGAAATCCCGGCCCCTGCCCTCGGCCCCTCGTTCAGTCGTCGGCAGCGACGGTGCCCACGGCCGCCTTCACGGCCGCGATGATTCCCTGATAGCCGGTGCAGCGGCAGATGTTCCCGGACAGCGCTTCCCGGATCTCGTCGTCGGTCGGGGACGGGTTGTCCCGCAGGAATGCGCTCGCGGTGACGACGAAACCCGGTGTGCAGAAGCCGCACTGGAGACCGTGGTGATCGCGGAACGCGGCCTGGACCGGTGACAGCGTGCCGTCGGGTTCGGCGATCCCCTCGATGGTCGTGATCTCGGAACCGTCGGCCTGCACCGCGAACACCAGGCACGCGCGGACCGCTTCCCCGTCGAGCATCACGGTGCAGGCGCCGCAGACCCCGTGCTCGCAACCGAGATGTGTTCCGGTCAAACCGCAGTCGACGCGAAGGAAATCGGCGAGGGTCAGCCGCGGAGGCACGGTGCGGCGAAAGCTCGTGCCGTTGATCCGGACCTCGATGTCGACGTCAGCCATGCGTTGCCTCCTCCACGGCGCGCTGCCATGCGCGCGCCACCATTGCCGTGCCGACACGCTTGCGGTACTCGACCGGACCGTGCAGGTCCTCGGAGATCGACTCGACACCGGCAAGAACGTCCCGGGCCACCATCTCCGGATCCTGCTCGGCCACAGCCCCGCCGGTGAGAGCCTGTTCGACGACGGTCGCGCGGGTTGCGGTGGGACCCAGCCCGAACGTGGTGATCGCACACCGTTCGATCGTCGAGTCCTCGGCGAGAGTCAACGCGACCAGCGCACCCGCGACCGCGAAATCGCCGCTGCGACGGGTGAACTCCTCGATCGCGTAGCCGCTGCGGGCCGGTGCGACCGGGAAGGTGATACCGGTGATCAGTTCGTCCTCGGCGAGGTCGGTGCTCCACATGCCGGTGAAGAACTGCGACGCGGGGATCGTGCGGGTACCGCCGGGCGACAGCGTCTCGATCTCGGCGTCGAGTGTCAGCGCGACGGCCGGGTATTCGCCGGCGCCGTCCGCGTGGGCGATCGACCCGCCGATCGTGCCCCGGTTGCGGATCTGGAAGTGCCCGATCAGCGGGGTGGCGCGCGACAGCAGCGGCACCGCAGTCCGGATCTGCTCGGACCGGCCGACCGTGCTGTGCGTGGTACCGGCGCCGATCCACACCGAATCGCCGCGAACTTCGATGCCGCGCAAGGTCTGTACGCGGCGCAGGTCGACGAGGTGCTCGAACACGGCCAGCCGCAGGTTGAGCATCGGCATCAGGGACTGTCCGCCGGCGATGAACTTCGCTTCGTCGCCGAGTTCGCTGATCAGTGCGACGGCTTCCTCGGCGGTCGCGGGCGCGTGGTAGTCGAACGCTGCCGGTTTCATGCCGTCACCGTCCGGGCCTGCTCGATCATCGACACGATGGTCGACGGGGTCAGCGGCAGCCGGGTGATCTCGACTCCGAAGGGGGAGAGGGCATCTGCGACCGCGTTGACGACCGCGGGCGACGATCCGATCGCGCCGCCTTCGCCGACGCCCTTGTGGCCGCCCGGTCCGGGACTCGGTGTTTCGATGTGCCCGAGTTCGATGTCGGGGACCTCCGTGGTGGTCGGCAGCAGGTAATCCATGAACGTGGTGGTCACGGGGTTGCCGGTCTCGTCGTAGGCCAGGTGCTCGTAGAGGGCGCCGCCGATGCCCTGCACCGTGCCGCCCCAGATCTGGCCCTCGACGACGTTGGGGTTGATCATGGGGCCGCAGTCCTCGCTGACGATGTAGCGCAGGAACTTCACCGCACCGGTCGCGATGTCGACCTCGACCGTGCACAGGTGCGTCGCGTTGGCCCAGATCATCATGTTCTCGGCGCGGTAGCGGCCGCTCGCCTCCAGCCCCGGGGGCACACCCGGCGGCAGTGTCTCGGTCTGGAAGTACGCGATGTCCGCGATCTCCTGCAGCGACAGCCCGGCTCCCGGCACGCCGCGGACCGTCGCGCGGCTCTCGGCGAGTTCGATGTCCTCCGGGGCGGCTTCGAGGCGGTGCGCGGCGATCGCGAGGATACGTTCACGCAGTACCGACGCGGTCTCACCGACCGCGCCGGCGGTCATCGCCCCTGAGCGGCTACCGCCCGTGCCGGCACCGAACGGCGAGACGGCCGTGTCGCCCTGGATGGTGTTGACGTCGGAGAGGGCGACGCCGAGCGCGTCGGCGGTCAGCTGGACGACGGTGGTTTCGAGGCTGTTGCCCGACGACCCGCCCGCGACGTAGACGTTGACCTTGCCCGACGGTTCGATGCGGATGGTCGCGCCCTCGGTGCTGTGGAACGGGGTTGCGCCGGCGGTGGGTTCGAGGTAGGTGCAGGTGCCGACGCCGATGTAGCGGCTCTCGGCGCGGGCCTGCTCCTGTTCGCGGCGGAACGCGTCGTAGTCGAGCATGGCCAGTGCCTGCTCGAAGGTCTCGCGCGGGGTGACGTCGCTGAACGGCATGCCGGTCGGTGCCGCGACCGGGAATTCGTCGCTGCTGTACATGTTCCGGCGCCGGAGTTCGGCGGGGTCGAGGCCGATGCGCCGGGCTGCGCTGTCCAGCAGCACTTCTCGTGCCATGGACTCGTACTGCCACGGACCCCGGTAGGCGACGCGGCCGACGGTGTTGGTGTAGTGCAGTTTCAGGCTGAACGTCGCGGCGGGGATGCGGTAGGGGCCGGGGAAGAGCATGCCGACGGCGGATGCGGCGGTGATCGGGGACGGGATCGGGTAGGCGCCGACGTTCTGCACGTGGTCGAGCGTCGCGGCGAGGATCCTGCCGTCGGCGTCGAACGCCATGCGGGCCTCGCCGTGTTCCTGCCGTGCCATGCCTGCGGACATCATGTGTTCCTGCCGGTCCTCGATCCACTTGACCGCGAACGGCAACATCGTCGCCGCGAGCATGATGCAGATGTCCTCGCGCTGTGGCACGACCTTCTGTCCGAATCCGCCGCCGGTGTCGCGCATGAGCACGCGGACCCGGTGTTCGTCGATGCCGAGCAGCTTCGCGCAGAACGCGCGGACCTCGTGCGGCGACTGGGTCGACGCCCAGATCGTCATCTCTCCGGTCGATTTCGTCCACTCGGCGACCAGGCCGCGCGTCTCCATCGGCACCGCGATGTAGGCCTGCTGATGGATGGTCCGGCTCACGACGTGCGGGGCCTCGTCGAAGATGCGCAGCAGGTCCTCGGACGGCGGGATCGCCATGCCGCCGGCGTTGTTGCCGGGGAACTGTGCGTGGACGAGTTCCTCGTTCGTGTCGGCGGTGGCGTAGTCGACGACGGGGGTCAGCGCGTCGTAGTCGACGGCGACGAGTTCGGCGGCGTCCTCGGCGATGTAGCGGTCGCGGGCGATGACCAGCGCGACCGGGTCGCCGACGAACCGGACCTCGTCCTCGGCGAGCGGCGGCCAGTTCAGGCTCGGCATGAACGGCCCGTCCAGCGCGTACTTCTGCTCGTGGACGCGCGGGTTGAGATCGGACGCGACGAACACCGCGTGCACGCCGTCGAGTGCCTCGGCCTCGCTGGTGTCGATCGAGAGGATTCTGCCGCGGGGAATCGGGCTGCGGACGAAGCACGCGTGGAACATGCCCGGGCGGGTCACGTCGTCGACGAACAACCCGGCTCCTGTGAGCAACCGAGGGTCCTCGACGCGTGGAACGCGGGTACCGACATAACAGGACGGAACTGCGGGGGTCACGCTCACTCGTCACCTCGGACTTCGCACGAACAAGGACGCTGGACGGTCGAGATCGCTGTGTGCTGAGCACTTGTTTAGCATCAGCTCGAAAGAGATGTCAATCACATTCTCCTTATTGGAGAGTGTGAATTGCCTGCATGGCCCGCCTCGAACCGGGAGCGTTCTTGACGGGCAAGGGGTGAACGACGTTCACTGGGGCGCGGTGAACATCGTTCACCCCTTGCGAGCGATGGAGAACACCGTGACCCCAGATCATCCGAGCCCCTCGGCGGGCACCCCCGCGCCGGTACGGTCCGGTACCGCCGTCACCGCGCTGCTGAGCCTGGCAGGGCTCGTCGTCGCGCTGCAGACCACCCTCGTGGTCCCGCTGCTGCCGAACCTGCCGGGCATCCTGAACGTCAGCGACGGCGACGCCACCTGGCTCGTCACGATCACGCTGCTCACCGGCGCGGTTACGACGCCCATCGTCTCGCGCATGGCCGACATGTACGGCAAGCGCCGGATGATGGTCCTGTGCCTGTCGATGATGGTGCTCGGCTCCCTGATCGCCGCCCTCGGTGGCACCTACATCGCGGTCCTCGTCGGCCGCGGCTTCCAGGGTTTCTCCTCCGCGCTGATCCCGGTCGCGATGGCGGTCCTGCGTGACCTGCTCCCGCGCGAGAAGGTGGCAGCCGCCGTCGCCCTGGTCAGCGCCACGATGGGTATCGGCGGCGCACTCGGCCTGCCGGCCGCGGGCCTGCTGTTCGACCACCTGGGCTGGGCCTCGGTGTTCTGGATCTCCGCCGCCGCGGGCACCCTGCTGCTGACCGGCATTCTGATCCTCGTTCCGGCCGGCGTCACCGGTACCCGCGGCCGGTTCGACGTCGCCGGCGCGATCCTGCTCTCGCTCGCCCTGATTGCGCTGCTGCTCGGCATCTCGAAGGGACCGGCCTGGGGCTGGACCAGCCCGCGCATCCTGCTGAGCCTCGCGGCCGCCGTCGTCGTCCTCACCGTGTGGGTTCCCTACGAACTGCGCGTGAAGGCGCCGATGGTCGACCTGCGGGTCTCGATGTACCGCCCGGTGCTGCTCACGAACATCGCGGGCTTGTTCGTCTCGTTCGCCGCGTACGCCAACACCCTGGCGACGACCCAGCAGCTGCAGCTGCCCGAGGCCACCGGATTCGGATTCGGGCTCAGCGCCGCGACCGCGGGCCTGTGCATGGTGCCCGGCGGCCTGGCCATGATGATCTTCTCGCCCGCGTCGGCCCGGATCACCGCGCGGTTCGGTGCCCGCGCGACGCTGGTCGCGGCGACCCTCCTGATGACCTTCGCCTACACCTTCCGCATGACCTTCGACGACACCGTCGTGCTCATCGTCGTGGGCAGCGTCCTGGGGAGTATCGGCAACGCGGTGGCCTTCGCGACCATGCCGGCGCTCATCATGAGTTCGGTGCCGTTGAGCGAAACCGCCGCCGCCAACGGCGTCAACGCGCTGCTGCGCACCGTCGGCTCGTCGGGCATGAGCGCCGTCGTCGCCGCGCTGCTGACCGCAATCACCATCGACGTCGCGGGACAGACCCTGCCCGGGCACGGCGCGTTCGTCGCGATGTTCGGCGTCGCCGCCACCGCGACCCTCTTGGCTACCCTGGCCGGTGTGTTCCTTCCGAAGCCCACCCGTGCCCGCGCAGAACAGGTGACCATCCCGGAATCCGTCCGGGCAGGATCGTGACCGACCGGACGACGCGCGACGTCATCCTCGACGTCGCGCGGCAGTTGTTCACCGAACGCGGATTCACCTCGACGACGATCCGTGACATCGCCGAACGCGCCGGTGTCTCACCGGCATTGGTGATGAAACTGACCGGCAGCAAGGCCCAGCTCTTCGAGGCCGCGGTCCCGGATGCGCCGAACGTCGGCGAACCCGACCATCCCGCCGAGCCGCTCGGCCACCGGATGGCCCGGGCACTCGTCGAACGCCGCGATACCGGCGACTTCGAATTCTGGGCGATGGCGCCGTTCCTGCTGCAGGAAGCGCCCGACCGGGAGGAGGCACGCGCGAAGATGGCGGCGCGGTTCGTGCCGCGCATCGCGACCGTGATCGGTGAGGACACCCCGGAGAAGGTCCGCGCGCGGCTCGTCGTCACGTTGCTCCTCGGGCTGGCAAGCGGGCTGCGAACCTTCGAACTCGTCACCCCCGACGTCATCGAGAGCCGTCGGCTGATCGACACCTACGGCGCGCTCATCCAATCGATCATCGACGACCCGACACTCTGACCTCTCCAGGCGCTTACCGCACGGATCGGGCCGTCCACACGGCACCCGAGGACGTTACCGAAGTACCTGCGGCGCCGACGATCACGAGGCATTTCATGTCGATTGTCGCCGGATCCAGCTTCTCGAGCGTGGTGACCTCGAGAGACTCCCCGGGCCGGCCAACGTCCCGGCCGACGACGACCACGGTGTCGGCCGGGCGGTGCCGCAGCAGCACCGTCTTGGCGTCGGCGACCTGCGTCGTGCGCGACCGCGACGCCGGGTTGTAGATGCCGAGGACCAGATCCGCCTGCGCGACAGCGACGAGGCGTTTCTCGATGACCGGCCACGGCTTGAGCCGGTCGGACAGGCTCATCACCGCGAAGTCGCCACCGATGGGGGCACCGGCGCGCGCGGCGACAGCCTGGATCGCGGACACACCCGGGATCACCCGGACCGGAACCGCTGCGTAGCGGTCGTCCTGCGCGGCCTCGAACACCGCCGACGCCATGCCGAACACGCCCGCGTCGCCGCCGGACACGACCGCGACCTTCTCGCCCCTCAGTGCCAGCTCGAGAGCAAAGCGCGCGCGGTCCACCTCGACGGTATTTCCGCTCGAATGACGGTGCAGCCCCGGACGAACCGGCACCCGATCCACATAAGGCCCGTACCCGATCACATGATCCACGTCGGCGAGCGCCGCGGAAGCCTCCGGGGTCAGCCACCGCTCGTCGGCGGGACCCAGCCCGATCACCAGCAGCTCCTGCGCCGCAGGCAGTTCCGGATTCTGTACGACCTCGGGTCGGGAACGGTCGGCGGTGTCACGATTGCGCGGCGCCCGGTCGCCGGGCGCCAGGATCACCGAGAAGTACGGCACCGCATCGGGATCCACCTCAGCGGCCGGTGCGATGCGCTGGCCACCCATCGACGCGCGTTCGACATAGACGGCGTCGTCGAGCCGGCCGGCCTGGGCGAGGGCGTTGCGCACGGCGGGAAAGGTCCGGCCCAGCTTCATGATCACGGCGCCGTCCGTGTCGGCGAGGCGCCGCGCCAGTTCCGGTTCCGGCAGGGTGCCGGGCAGGATCGTGAGCACGTCGGTGCGTCGCACGAGCGGTTCCGCGGCTGCGGCGGCCGCGGCGGAGAACGACGTCACGCCCGGAACGACTTCGGCAGCATGCTGTTCCGAGAGTCGATCGTGCAGGTACATGTAGGAGCCGTAGAACAGCGGATCGCCTTCGCAGAGCACGACGACCGTCCGGCCGGCGTCGAGGTGTGCCGCGAGCCGTCCGGCGCAGTCGTCGTAGAAGTCGGCGATCGCGCCGTCGTACCCGCCGGGGTGGTCGGTGGTGCCGGTCGTCACCGGATACACCAGCGGTTCCTCGAGTGCGCCGTCCGGGATGAGTTCGGCAGCAATGGATCGTGCGATGGATCGGCCGTGCGTGCCGGAGTGGTACGCGATGACGTCGGCCTCGCCGATCAGCCTCGCCGCCTTGCGGGTGATCAGTTCGGGATCGCCGGGGCCGAGACCCACGCCGTAGAGTCGTCCGGTGCTCATTCCTGCTCCTGCGCCAGTGCATTGAGTGCGGACGACGCCATCGCCGACCCGCCGCGTCGTCCCCGGACCGCGAGGAACGGGATCTGCAGTTCGTGTTCGATCAGGGCTTCCTTCGACTCCGCGGCACCGATGAAGCCGACCGGCACACCGACGATGGCGGCCGGTCGCGGGGCGCCCGCGTCGAGCATCTCGAGCAGGTGGAACAGGGCGGTGGGTGCGTTGCCGATCGCGACGACCGCGTTCGCGAGGTGCTCGGCCCACAGCGACACCGCCGCCGCGGACCGGGTTGTACCCCACCGTTCGGCGAGGCCCGGCACCCGGGGATCGCCGAGCAGACACAGCACCGGGTTGTCCGCCGGCAGCCGTTTGCGGGTCACGCCGCTGGCGACCATGTTCGCGTCGGTGAGGATCGGGGCACCGGAGTTCAGTGCGTTCCGTGCCGCCCCGACCAATCCGGGATGGATGACCAGATCGCGGGTCAGGTCGGTCTGGCCGCTCGCGTGGATCATCCGCACCGCGACCTTCTCCGCGTCGGCCGGGATGCCCGAAAGGTCGGACTCGGCGCGGATCGTCGCGAACGAGCGAACGTAGATCTCGGCGCCGTCGGTTTCGTACTCGTACCGGCGGGGTGGGGGTGTCTCGATCACATGGAACTCCTGGCGACGACGAGGGTATGGGGAAAATGTGGTGCGCCGCAAGCACGTTCACATCCGACGATGTGGACATGCCGGGAAGGGGCCGGCCCCGCGACGGTTCGTCGGGCCACTTCTCGCGTATCGCTGCGGGCGAGACTACACCGGGGTGCGCCGGTGCACGCGGACACCCGAGACCACGGCGAATCCTCGGCAGCGTCGAATCCCACAGCCGTGAGCGCCTCCACGTCGGTGCCGGCGGGAAGGACGAGTCCGCGCCAGGGCGTGACGATCACACCGCGGTCCGGAAGTGCCGCGACCATCGACGGCGTCAGGATTCCCAGGGGAACCCGGACGGACAGGGCGCCGTCGAGAACCCCGTACGGCATTCGGGACCTCTCCGGGCGGGGGAGCGGTGCGGTACCACCCAGTTCGCGGCCCTCACCGGGCAGTTGCCGCACGTTCCAGCGGGTTTCGCGGATCGCGACGAACCTCAGCGCGGTGTCGATCAGTGTCCGGACCGCGTCCGCAGTCGGGACGACCGGTCCGCTCAGGGCGCCGATCCCGATCCGCATCCGATCCGAATCGAGCGCCGTCGCGGACAGATCGCACCGGAGACCGGCGACGTCGCCGCGGCCGTCGTCGACACCGAACAGGAACCGGCCCGGCAGGTCGGCGAGCGCCGGTTCGCGGCACAGCGCAGCGTCGAGTGCACCGATGATCGGGCGCACATCCGCGAACCCTCCGGTGAGTCCCGACAGCGGGGACGCGACGATGTTGCGGACCCGTTCGTGGCTCGCGGACGGGAGGAACCCGGCCGTCGCGACCGATTCGATCAAGCCGGTGGGCACGCCGCCGCACTCGTCGACGACGACACCTCTGACCTGCAGGTTTCCCCGAGAGGTGAGGTGTACGTCGCCGTCCGCGAATGCGCGTGAGGCCGCCGCGAGGAGTCGCAGACCCCCGTCGGGAAGACGCCCGCCCGGGGCGCGAACGCGCACCAGTGCGCCGTCCGCGGCGAGGTGCGGCCGCAGCAGGCCGGGGCAGCGATCCGGAGGGAGATGGTCGGCCGAATGGTCCGTCATGGGCGCACATGGTTGCACACCTGCCGAAATCGTGCGCTAGGCTCGGCGTGCCGTGGTGCTCGGGAAGCCGGTGGGAAACCGGCGCGGCCCTCGCCACTGTGAGCGGGTAGTTGTTCGCCCTCGTCCGTGCCGGTTCGCCGGTGCGGAGACCACTGGAGTCACCTCCGGGAAGGTCGGCCGAGCAGCGTCGATCCGTCAGCCAGGAGACCGGCCACGGCACGCGAGGTCCACGAGGGTTTGGAGACTGAACATGGCTGTATTCGTGCTGTTCCGGGGCGCGCAGTGCCGCGCCTGACGTTGCTGTCGACGTCCGACACCGACCTGCTGTCGGCGCGGGCCGGTGGCGCCGACTGGGTGATCGGCAATCCGTCCCGGCTGGACCTCTCCGGCGAGTCCCCGGCGGCGCTGCCCGCGCTGCTGGAGGGCTCCGACCTGGTGGTCGTGCGGATCCTCGGATCCGCGCGTTCCTGGCAGGACGGGCTCGACCGGGTTCTCGCACAAGGGGTCCCGGTCGTCGTCCTCGGTGGGGAGCAAACCCCCGACGGCGAACTGATGAGCTACTCGACCGTGCCGATCGGGATCGCGGCCGAAGCACACCGGTATCTCGCCTACGGCGGACCTGCGAATCTGGCCCGGTTGCACGCATTCCTGTCGGATACCGTGCTTCTCGGCGGCGACGGATTCGAAGCCCCGGCGGCGCTGCCCGAATGGGGTGTCGCGGAGCGTCCTGCGCTTGCGCCCGGCGGCTTGCCGAGGGTGGGGGTGGTCTTCTACCGCGCCCACCACACCAGCGGAAACGTCCGATTCGCACACGATCTCGCGGATGCGATCGACGCGACCGGACGAGCGCAGGCCGTGGTGATCCACTGCGCCTCGTTGCGCGGGGCACCCGACGATCTGCTCGCCGAACTCGGCAGCCTCGACGCCCTGGTGGTGACGGTGCTCGCGGCCGGCGGCACCCGCCCGGCGACCGTCGGCGCGGGCGGGGACGACGAGGCGTGGGACGTCGCGGCGCTGGCCGCTCTCGACATCCCGATCCTGCAGGCGCTGTGCCTGACCTGGAGTCGCGACAGCTGGGCCGACTCGGACGACGGTGTCTCCCCGCTGGATTCGGCCACCCAGATCGCGGTTCCCGAATTCGACGGCCGGATCATCACGGTGCCGTTCTCGTTCAAGGAGTTCGACGCCGACGGCCTGCCGCGGTACGTCACCGATCCTGAACGTTGCGCCAGGGTCGCGGGAATCGCGGTAGCCCACGCGCGATTGCGGCACGTGCCGCAATCGCAGCGCCGCATCGCGATCATGCTCTCTGCCTACCCGACGAAACATTCCCGCGTGGGAAACGCGGTGGGTCTGGACACGCCGGTCTCGGCGATCCGTCTGCTCCGGGCGATGCGCGAACAGGGCTACGACCTGGGCGAGGGCTTCCCCGGCATGGATCTGGCGGACGATACGGAGGCCGGAAATGCCCTGATCCACGCGCTCATCGACGCCGGCGGTCAGGACGAGGAGTGGCTCACCGCCGACCAGCTGTCCGGTAATCCGGTGCGCGTCACCGCCGAGCGGTATCGCGAGTGGACGAAGGACCTGCCCGCGGAGCTGACCGACGCGATGACCGAGGCGTGGGGTGAGGCACCCGGGTCGTTGTTCGTCGACGGCGAAGGCGACGACAAGGCCATCGTCCTCGCGACCCTGCAGGCCGGCAACGTGGTGCTGATGATCCAGCCGCCCCGCGGATTCGGGGAGAACCCGGTCGCGATCTACCATGACCCGGACATGGCTCCCTCCCATCACTACCTGGCCGCATACCGTTGGGTGGAGCGCGGATTCGAGGCCGACGCGGTCGTGCACCTCGGCAAGCACGGTTCGATGGAGTGGCTGCCCGGAAAGAACGCGGGACTGTCGGCGGCGTGCGCGACCGACGCCGCGATCGGGAACCTGCCGCTGATCTACCCGTTCCTCGTCAACGACCCCGGTGAGGGCGCGCAGGCCAAGAGGCGCGCGCACGCGACGATCGTCGACCACCTGATCCCGCCCATGGCGCGCGCCGAATCCTACGGCGACATCGCACGTCTGGAGCAACTGCTCGACGAGTACTCGAACATCGCGGCGATGGATCCGGCGAAACTCCCGGCGATCCGCGCCCAGATCTGGACGCTGATCCAGGCCGCGAAACTCGACCACGACCTCGGCCTGGACGGCCGGCCGCACGACGCCGAGTTCGACGACTTCCTGCTGCACGTGGACGGGTGGCTGTGCGAGGTCAAGGACGCCCAGATCCGCGACGGACTGCACGTGCTCGGCGGTGCTCCCGTGGGCGAGGCGCGTGTGAATCTGGTGCTGTCCATCCTGCGGGCCGCCCAGGTGTGGGGTGGCAAATCGCACGCCGTGCCGGGTCTGCGTGCTGCGCTGGGTCTGAAGCCCGATGCGCCGCTGACCGAGGTCGACGCCGTCGAATCGCAGGCCCGGTCGCTCGTCCAGGCGATGGAGGACGGCGGGTGGGTACCCGAAATCGCCTCGTCCACCGTGGAATCCGTGCTCGGGCACACTGATGCCGAGGTCGCTCGGGTGCTCGGATTCGCCGCCGAGCAGGTCGTGCCGCGGCTCGCGCAGACGACCGGCGAACTCGACGCCGTGCTCCACGCTCTCGACGGCGGCTATGTCCCCGCCGGGCCGTCCGGCTCACCGCTGCGCGGTTTGGTGAACGTGCTGCCGACGGGACGCAATTTCTACACCGTCGACCCGAAGGCGGTGCCGAGCCGTCTCGCCTACGACACCGGTGTCGCTCTCGCGAACGCCCTGGTCGAACGCTATCTCGCGGATACCGGGAGCTACCCGCGGTCGGTGGGACTGTCGGTATGGGGGACATCCGCGATGCGCACCTCCGGCGACGACATCGCCGAAGTCCTGGCGCTGATCGGTGTCCGGCCGGAATGGGACGCCGAATCCCGCCGGGTTCGAGAGCTGACCGTGATTTCGCTCGAGGAACTCGGCCGTCCCCGCATCGACGTCACCGTCCGCATCTCCGGGTTCTTCCGTGACGCCTTCCCGCACGTGATCGGGATGCTCGACGACGCGATCCGCATGGTCGCGGCGCTCGACGAGCCCGATGACCTGAACTATGTTCGCGCCCACGCCGAGCGGGACAAGGCAGAGCACGGTGATCCGGAGCGCGCGGTGCGGCGGATCTTCGGGTCGAAACCCGGGTCCTACGGCGCGGGCATCCTGCAGCTCGTCGACTCCGGCAACTGGCGTACCGACGAGGACCTCGCCGAGGTGTACACCGCGTGGGGTGGATTCGCGTACGGCCGGAACGTGCACGGCGAGCCCGCCGCCGAGGACATGCGCGCCAACTACCGGCGCATCGCGGTCGCGGCGAAGAATACCGACACCCGCGAACACGACATCGCCGACTCGGACGACTACTTCCAGTACCACGGCGGCATGGTCGCGACCGTGCGCGCGCTGACCGGCAGCGACCCCGAGGCGTACATCGGTGATTCGACGACGCCGGACGCCGTGCGCACCCGGTCGCTGTCGGAGGAGACCGCGCGGGTGTTCCGGGCACGCGTGGTCAATCCGCGGTGGCTCGCGGCGATGCGCCGGCACGGCTACAAGGGCGCGTTCGAACTGGCGGCGACCGTCGACTACCTATACGGGTACGATGCGACCGCAGGCGTCGTCGCCGACTGGATGTACGAGACCCTGGCGCAGACCTACGCCCTCGACCCGGAGAACCAGCGGTTCCTGCGCGAGGCGAACCCGTGGGCGTTGCGGGGCATCGTCGAACGCCTCACCGAGGCGGCCGATCGCGGGCTGTGGGCCGAGCCGGACCCGTCGACGATGCAGGCGCTGCAGCAGGCCTACCTCGACGTCGAGGGAGACCTCGAGGACCGCGGATGAGGGTGCGCCTCATCGGGATCGGCCCCGGCGGACCGGACGATCTGACGGTCGCCGCGGTGCACGCGCTCAACGAGGTGGACGTGTTCCTCGTCGCGGACAAGCAGCGCGGCGTGGACGATCTGGTGTCGGTGCGCGAGGAGATCTGCCGACGGCATATCACCGGCGACCACCGGATCGTCGTCGTTCCGGACCCACCCCGCGATCGGGCACCGGAACGGTACGGCGACGAGGTGCGGGACTGGCATGCCGCCCGCGCGCAGGTCTACGAGACGGTCCTGCGCGAACAGGTACGTGACGGCGAGACGGCCGGGTTCCTCGTCTGGGGCGATCCGAGCCTGTACGACAGCACGATTCGCGTGATCGAACGGATCCGCGATCGTGGGGTCGTCGATCTCGACTACGACGTGATCCCCGGCGTCAGCAGCGTGCAGATGCTCGCCGCGCGGCATCGATTGGTGCTCAACAGGATCGGCGGTCCGGTCACGATCACGACCGGCCGCCGCCTTTCGCGTGAGGTCGCGGCGGGCGGCGACAACCTCGTCGTGATGCTCGACGGCGATCTCTCGTGCACGGAACTGCCCGGGGAATGGGACATCTGGTGGGGTGCGAACCTCGGTACGTCCGACGAGGAACTCGTCGCCGGACGTCTGTCCGACGTGCGCGGGCACATCGAGGCCGCGCGGTTGCGGTCGAAGGCCGCGCGCGGCTGGGTGATGGACACCTACCTGCTGCGACGAGCCTGACCCGAATCTATCGCTGCGCGAACAGGACCGCCGGGCGTGGCCCGGTGTCGGTGGGAGACTTGCTCAGCACGACGGGCAGCCACTGTGAGGTGAGTGCGGCCATCGCGAGCCAGGCCAGCATCATCCCGAACGACGGCGAATGCGGCGCCGGTGTTTCCATCCCGTTCTGCGACCAGTATCCGAACAGACCGAACAGCGAGGACAGGCCCGAGCCGAGCATCGCTGCCACCGCCAGGCGCCACCGACGCAGGCACAGTGCGGCGCTCGAGATCCCGACCCCGAACACGGTCGCCAGGGTCATGAACAGACGCATCGGAACCGTCACGGGCGCGTCCGCACCGAACCAACCGGCGAGCACGGTCCACGATGCTGCGCTTTCGGTCTGGGGCAGGAGCAACGCGACGACCAGCACGAGCACGCATCCGGCGAGCACCCACTGCCGGCGACCGGCACGGAACTCACCGGCGACCTTCTTCTCGATGCGGGCGAACTCGTGGCGGTAGGCGGACAGGTCGTCGCTCACCGGTACTCCTCCTCGCTCAGGGCACAAGGTCCCCAGTATGCCCCGGCGCCCCTGGTGAGGGGTTCGTGGGGTCGGGCGAACAGATCCTCGGTGCCGCCGATCGCGAGCAGGGGGCGCCGAATTCTGCACGCAAGCGATGTCGGCTGTGTCACGATTGCACCACTCAGACACCCCGACAGGAACTTTCCCATGAGTGGTTCGAGTGGTTTCAGGCGTCAGTGCGCGATCGTCGTCACGGTGGTCGTGGCCGCCCTCTGGTCCGTGGTGGCGGCGTCCCCCGCCTCCGCCGACGGCGGCACGCTGCGCGGGCGGGTGCTCACGGCAGGCGCGCCGCTCGCCGGCTACGACGTCGCCCTGTTCGCCTCGGGCGTTCCCGTACCCCTCGGCACCGCGCGGTCCGGTCCGGACGGCGCCTTCGCGATCGACTACACCGCGCCCGCGGGCACGCCGGTGGTGTACGCGGTCGCCACGAACCCAGGGGATCGCCGCGTGACGCTGGCGAGCGTGCTCGGGGCGGGCGGGCTCCCCGGCGACGTCGTGATCAACGAGAGGACGACGGTGGCCACCGGGTTCGCGCTCGCCCAGTTCACGAACGGCGGGCGCATCGACGGTAGTGCGCCGGGCCTGCCGAACGCCGCGGGTATGGCGCGCAATCTCGTCGATCCCGTCAGCGGGGAGGTCGGTGCCGTGCTCGCGACCTCGCCCAACGGCCCGGACACCGAAACCCTGGGCACCTTCGGCTCTCTCGCCGACATGATCGCCAATTGCGTTGCGGTCCCCGTGGTGTGCGATCAACTGCTGAATCTGGCTGGTGAGCCCGGGCAGGGAACGGCCGCCGACACCTGGCAGGCGATGGTGAACACCGCCCGACACCCGTGGCAGAACGTACCGGCGCTGTTCGCGCTGTCGAAGGCGGGACCTGCTCCGTACCAACCGGATCGAGTGCTGCCACCGAGCGCATGGACGCTCGCGTTGCGGTTCGTCGGGGACGGACATTCCATCGACGGTCCCGGCAACATCGCCGTCGACGACGACGGCAACATCTGGGTGACCAACAACTACCAGTACGCGCCCAGCGCGCAGACCCCGGTGTGCGGGGCGAACAACCTGATCAGGCTGACCCCGACGGGGCAGAACTTCCCCGGGGCGCCGTACACCGGCGGTGGGCTCAGTGGTGCCGGGTTCGGCATCGACATCGACGACGACGGGAACGTGTGGGTCGCGAACTTCGGCTTCGCAGCGCCGGTTCCGGACTGTCCCGAACAGGATCAGCCGCCGCACAACAGCGTGTCGCTGTTCTCGTCCGACGGCGTCGCGCTCTCGCCCGACGAAGGTTTCACGCAGGGCGGGATCAGCTGGCCGCAGGGCACCATCGTCCACGGCAGCGGCGACGTGTGGTTCGCCAACTGCGGCAACGACAGTGTGACCGTCTACCCCGGAGGGGATCCCGGGTCGGCGCGGCAGCTCACCGACCTCGGGATCGTCAAACCGTTCGGTCTCGCCGAGGGCACCGGCGGCACGGTCTTCGTCACCGGGAACGGGAGCGATACGGTCGCCGTGCTCGGGCCTGACGGCACCCCGATCGTGCCGCCGGTCGCCGGGGGTGGACTGGACAAACCGCTCGGGGTCGCGACCGACAGTGCCGGGACCGCCTGGGTCTCGAACTCCCGCACGATCGGTGTCCCGTGCCCGACCCCGGAAGGGCCTGTGGATCTGGACGGGACGCTGACCCGGATCGGGGCGCGCGGCGAACTGCTGACGCCGACGCCGCTGTCCGGTGGTGGCCTGCGTATCCCGTGGGGCATCGCCGTCGACGGCATCGACAACGTGTGGGTCGCGAACTTCGGCGGGCAGGCGCTGTCACAGTTCTGCGGTGTGCGGGTCGTGGCGTGCCGGCCGGGCACGACCACCGGCGCGCCCATTTCGCCGGACGGAACCGGCTACGGGTTCGACGGATTGACCCGTAGTACCGCCGTCGCGATCGATCAGGCGGGCAACGTGTGGGTGACCAACAACTGGAAGCAGATCCCGATCCAGACCAACCCCGGTGGCTACGAGATGGTGGCGTTCGTCGGCGCCGCAGCCCCCGTGATCCCCTGACCCGTGCGTGGTTTCGGTAGCGGCCGCTACCGAAACCACGCACGAGGGCGGGGCTACCGGGGCAACACCACCGCTTCCCCGAGAACGTGCAGGCTCACGTGCGCGCCGATGTCGGGAGCGATGACACTGGTCTGACGCACCGCGAGCACGCCGTGCGGGGCCTCCGAGGCGTAGCGGGACCGGATGTCCGGTGTCGGTGTCAACCGGATCTGCAGCATCGAATCGTGGCCCAGGAACTCGCGTTCCAGCACGACCGCGTTGGCGCTGCCGTTCGCGGGGGTCGCCACGATCTGCTCGGGACGCAGCAGGACCCGAACCTCGCCCCCGGGCGCGTCCGCAGGCACCGGCACCGCGCCGAGCGGGCAGTCCGCGATGCCCGCCGTGCTGATCCGGCCGGGCAGGATCACCACGTCCCCGAGGAAGTTCGCGGTGAACAGGTCCGTCGGCCGGGTGTACACGTCCTGCGGTGCCCCCACCTGGGTGAGCCGTCCCTGCTTCATCACCGCGACCTGATCGGCGAACGACAGCGCCTCCTCCTGATCGTGGGTGACCAGGACCGTCGTCACCCCGGTCTCGCGGAGCAACTTCGCGACCGACCGGCGCATGCCGGCGCGCAGCGAGGCGTCGAGCGCGGTGAACGGTTCGTCGAGCAACATCAGCTTCGGCCGTCGGGCCAGTGCGCGGGCCAGAGCCACACGTTGCTGCTGCCCGCCGGACAGTTCGTCGGGCCGCCGGTCCGCGAAATCGGGGTCCAGCGACACGATTTCCATCAGTTCCCGCACCCGATCCCGCGAACGGCGCTCGCGCCACGGCAAACCGAACAGGATGTTGCGTCCCACGGTCAGGTGGGGGAACAACGCGCCGTCCTGCGCGACGTATCCGATGTCGCGCCGGTGCGCGGGCACGAACCGGGTGCCGTCGACCACGACCGTCCCGCCGACGCGGACGCTGCCGCCGCCGGGATGTTCGAATCCGGCGATGATTCGCAGCAGGGTCGTCTTTCCGCATCCGGACGATCCGACGACGGCCGTGGTGCTTCCCGCTGCGACGGTGAGGTCCACGCCGTGCAGCACTTCGACCGCGCCGAACGACTTGCGTACCGCGTCGACGACGAGACCGCTCATATCCCTGCAGCTTTCTGTGATTGCCGGAACAACAGATAGGTGACCGGCAGCGACACGATCACCATGATCGCCGCGTAGGGCGCGGCCCCTGCATAGTCGAGTTCGCTGCTCGCCGACCAGAACCGGGTCGCGAGCGTCGCGGTCCCGGTGGGGGAGAGCATCAGCGTCGCGGTCAGTTCGGTGGAGACCGCGATGAACACCAGTGCCATCCCCGCGGCGACCGCGGGGGCGGTGAGCCGGAGGGTGACCCGCCGGAACGCGGAGACGGGACGGACACCGAGGGACCGGGCGGCTTCCTCGAGCTCGACGGGTGCCTGGGCCAGCCCGGCGCGCACGTTCACCAGTGCCCGGGGCACGAACATCAGCACGTAGGCGACGATCACCATCGTCGTCGTCTGATACAGCCCGGGCAGATACGTCAGGCCGACGGTGATCAGGGCGAGCGCCACCACGATCCCGGGCAGCGAGCTCGTGACGTAGTTGCAGCCTTCCGCGACCTTCGCGAACCGGCCGGGGAACCGCACCGCGATCCATGCGACCGGGAAGGCCAGCACCGTCGTCGCGACCGCGGCCACCACCCCGTAGCCGAGCGTCTGCAGCAGGGCGCGCTGCAACTCGGCGCCGTCCCACACCGTGGCGCCGCCGCGTACCAGCCACCGCACGATCACGTACAGCGGCACACCGATCGCGGCGGCGAGCAGCGCGGTGAGACACGCGAGGGCAGGGAACTGTGTCCACCCCAGCGGCGTGGGGGTCGCGGTGCGGCCGGTGCCGGAGCCGAGTCGCGCGTACCGCGCCCGTCCCCGCGCGAGCGCTTCGAGCACCAGCACCGCCAGGCAACACAGCACCAGCACCCCGGCGAGCATCGTGCCGGCCGTGCCGTCGAACGTCGCCTGGAACTGTTCGTAGATCGCGGTGGTGAAGGTGTCGAACCGGATCATCGAGAACGCACCGAACTCGGCGAGCAGATGCAGCGCCACCAACAGCGACCCGCCGAGAATCGCGAGCCGCAGCTGCGGCAGCACCACCCGGACGAAGACCGCCCACGGTCCACAGCCCAATGCCCGCGCCGACTCCTCGATCTCGGCGTCGAGGCGGCGCAGCGTGGCGAGCACCGGGAGGTATACGAGCGGGAAGTACGCCAGCGTGGTGATCAGGACACCGGCGAACAGCCCGTGCAGCGACGGAACGACGGTGACCCACGCATAGCTGTCGACGAACGCGGGGATCGCCAGCGGCGCCACGAGGATGGGCGCCCACCAGCGGGCACCCACGAGGGTCGTGCGGGCAACCAACCAGGCGGCGGCGACCCCGATCACGGCGCACAGCGGCACGGTGATCAGCACCAGGAGGCCGGTGTCGACGAGCAGCTCGCCGACACGGGGCCGGAAGACGAGGGTCCGGATGCTGTCCCACCCGGATTCGACGACACCGGTGACGACGAATCCGAGCGGGATCAGCGAGGCCACGACCATCAGTGCCGCGGGGATTGCCACGGCGAGGGGTGGACGTGATCGGGTGGTGCCGCCCGCCGGGATCCGGACGAGCGTGGATGTGACGGTCATGCGGAGCGGCTCAGATCAGGCCGGCATCGGTCATCATCTGCGTGACCTTCGCACTGTCGAGCGTCGACGGGTCGACCGGGGGCGCCTGAAGTTCGACGAGCGGCACGAGCGCGGGGTTGGCGGCGACGTCGCTGCCCACCGGGTATTCGAACGAGGTCCCGGTCTGCAGGATCTCCTGCCCCTTCTTCCCGGTGATGAACTTCAGGAACGCCTGCGCCTGCTGCTGATGTGTGCTCGCGGCGAGCACGCCGCCGCCGGACACGCTGACGAATGCGCCCGGGTCCTCGTTGCGGAAGTAGTGGAGCTGGGTGTTGCTGCTGTTCTCCCCGCCCTTGGCCTGGTCGCCGAACCAGTAGTAGTGGTAGATGACGCCGCCGTCGATCTCTCCGGCATTCACGGCCTTGAGCACCGCGGTGTTGCCCTTGTAGGGCACGGAGCCGGCCTTCATGGCGTCGAGCCACGCGCGCGTCGCGTCCTCCCCGCGCAGCTCGAGCAGCGCGGCGACGATGGCCTGGAAGTCGGCACCCGACGGCGACGCCGCCCACCGGCCCTTCCACTCGGGGTTCTGCAGATCGAGCAGGGACTTCGGCAGTCGGTCGGGGGTGAGGGCCTCGGTGTTGTAGACGAACACCGTCGAGCGAGCGGCGATGCCGGTCCACTTGCCGGTGGACGGGCGGTACTGCTCGGGAACCTGGGCGAGCGTGTCGGGGGCGACGTCGGCGAACAGGCCGGCGTTCTCGACGGCGGCCATGGCCGGCGAGTTCTCGGTGAGGAACACATCCGCCGGGGAGCGGTCGCCCTCGGCGATCAACTGGTTGGCCATCTCGGTGTCGCCGCCGTTGCGGAGATTGACGGTGATGCCGGTTTCCGCGGTGAATTCGTCCACCCATTCCTGGGTGAGCGATTCGTGCTGCGCGTTGTAGACCGTGATCGCGTTCGCGTCTTCGGAATTTCCGCCGGACGTGTCGTTGCTGCATGCCGACAACGTCAGCAGTGCAGCAACGCCCAGCGCCCCGGCTGCCAGGGCGCTGCGGGTCCATCGGTGTCGCGACGGTGTAGTTCTCATGTGTTCCTCCGTGTCGAGCGCAGTTCGATCGCACCGGCGATCGAGTCGAATGCTACGCGCCGACCAAGGTAAGACTCACCGAAGTATCCTCGTCAACGACCGTGCCCTTCAGGTGAATTGGGCGTTTCGCCCGATTTTCACCGATCGTGACGGACCACTCCGGCGCCGGGACGCCACACGTCGACGTGCAACTTCTCGTCGACGGTGACGAGCACGGCCTCGTCGAGGTCGAGCTCGAACAGGTGCATCGGGCCCTCCGGCACCTCCGACGGATACGCCGCGAGGATCGCGTCCTTCGTGGCGCCGTGCAGTTCGCGCGCCCGCCCCGCGACCTTCGCGTCGCCTCCCACCATGTCGTGGTGGCCGGGATTGGAATGCAGGGCGTACCGACCGTCCCGCTGCAGGTCGCGGGCCTTCACCGCGCCGTACATCGATCCGATCACGAGCCGGCCGTCGACGATCTCGACCTCGGTGCCGCTGACGCGCGGGGAGCCGTCGCGGCGCAGTGTGGCCAGCACGTGGTGCTTGTGGGCGGCCCAGCGCGCGGCGATCGCGTCCGCGAGATCCGGTGCTTCGGTACGGAACTGTTCCCAAGTTGCCATGCGACCACTGTGCACCCACATCACTGACATCTTGTGTCAGGGATTTCGTCTAGTGTCGATCTTGTGCGATCGGCCCGCCTACTGGAGATGATGCTGCGCCTGCAGGGCAGTCCCGGCGTCACAGCCCAGCATCTCGCGGACGAACTGGGCGTCTCGGTCCGTACCGTGTATCGCGACGTCGGCGCGCTGTCCGCCGCGGGGGTGCCGGTGTGGACCGAGAGCGGGCCCGGCGGTGGCATCCGGCTGCTCGACGGCTGGCAGTCGCGGCTCAGCGGGCTGACCCGGCCCGAGAGCGCCGCCCTGATGCTGCTGGGTGTGCCGGCGCTCGCCGCCGAGCTCGGTGTCGAGGTCGATGCCGCCCGAACGAAACTCCTCGGGTCGATGCCCCTGCCGTTGCGCACCGCCGCGCAGGTCCGGCGCGACCGCGTGCACGTCGACGCACCCGGCTGGTTCACCGAACCGGGTGGGAACGAGCATCTTCCGATCGTCGCGACCGCCGTTCTCGAAGGCCGACGACTGCACATCCGCTACCGCCGGGGCCGCGCTGAGGTGACCCGCACCCTCGATCCACTCGGCCTGGTCGCCAAGGCCGGGATCTGGTATCTCGTCGCCGCGCATTCTCGCCGCATTGTCAGCTATCGGGTCGGTCGCATCACCGCAGCCGATGCTCTCGAGGAACCGGCCCGCAGGCCCGACGATTTCGACCTGGCTGCGTGGTGGACCACATCGACCCTCGAATTCGACCGCGAGATAAGGACGTTCGCGTGTACCGTCCGGCTGTCGCCGACAGCCCGGCGCAGGCTCCCGAAGATCGTGGGAGCAGGTGCCGCGGACGTCGAACCGGGCGAACCCGATGCCGAGGGCTGGGTGCGCGTCGATCTGATGCTCGAGGGGGAGGACGTCGCCGTCGATCAGTTCCTCGCCCTCGGCGGCGGCGTCGAGGTGCTCGCCCCGTCCTCGTTGAGGGCGGCGCTGCGTGCGGCGGGGGAGCGCCTCGCGCGGCTCAACCACCCATGATGCGACGCAACTGCCGGCCCTGGGCGACGAGTTCGCCGGTGGGCCTGCGCAGTTCGGTGTCGTCGACGCACAGATCCACGCTCGCCCACGTCGTGTGCTGGCGCAGGTGGAACCAGTCGCCGTCCGGATCGTGGGCGGCAGGCGCCAGGTGGGCCGTGAACTCGGCGGTGGGGATCGGCACCGGCGCCGTCCGCGTCGCGAACAGGCCCGGGGGCAGCGCGTCGAGCAGCACCGCGGCGCGAACCACCGGCGGTAACAGCACATCCGGTCGCAGCCGGATCCACACCTCAAAGGTGGGATCCGTGCCGCCCCCGAACGGGCGGGCCGCATTGATCGGGCGGATGTCGAGATACTGCGAGAACGGCACGAAGTCGACCGGGATCTCCAGCACCGGCCGGGTCCACGGATCCACCTCGGGCACCACCGACGGGGACGACCACCGGGTGGGTTCGAGATCCCGCACGAGCCGCACCAGCCCGGTCACCTCACCGTTCCCGAGCGAGGCGCGGGCGCCCGCCGTGCGCCCGGATCGCAGCGACTCGACGTGCACCTCGACCCGTCCGGGCGGCACCGGCGCATAGAAATGGGCGGTGATCGCGGCCGGTACGGCGTCGAGTTCGGCGGCGCTCGCGTGGAGCAGTATCCCGGCGACCAGGCCGCCGTGCAGGCCCCCGAACCCGCGCCACGTGGCGTCGAACGAGGACGGAAGATCGACGGTCAGCGGAGAACTCGTCATCGCACGGGCTCCTGATCGATGGGTGCGGACACGGCAGCGGGAGAAGTGATTCGCAGAGCGGCGACCGCGGTGAGCACGGCAATCGCGGCGACGACCCACCAGGCCCGGTGGAATCCGGCGATGCCGCCGGCCGACAACGCCGTGACGGTCGCCGCGACACCGAGCACGGTGCCGATCTGGCGGGCCGCATTGACCACGGCGCTGCCCGTCGCGGCCTGTGCCGGCGGCAGAACCGCGGTCGCCGCGGCCAGGATGGTGGGCAGCGCCAGGCCCACCCCGGCGCCGGCGAGCAACCAGCCGGGCACCAACCCGGTCGCATAGTTGGGTTCGACGGTGGCGGTCGCCAAGATCAGCAGCGCGCCGGCGCCCCACAGTGCGCTGCCCGCCGCGGCGATGGTCCCGGGGGAGAGACGCCGGGCGAGAACCTGACCTGCCGCGGCGAAGACCGGGACGAGCAACGGTCCCGGGGCGATCGCGAGTCCGGTGTGCAGCGCCGAGTAGCTCCACACCTGCTGGAGCCACAGAACCGTGGCGAGCAGTCCGCCCGCGAACGTCGCACTGAACGAAACCGCCGCGACATTCGACCATGCGAACCCGGGCACCCGCAGCAGCGCGGGATCGACCAGCGGTGCACGGTGGCTTCGGATGCGCCGGACGAACAACCCGAGGGCAACGACCGCGACGGCCCCGGCGGTGGTGACCCACGACTCGGTCCAGCCCCGTTCCGGACCCTCGACGAGCACGAAGGCCGCCGCGCCGACCCCGGCAGCGAGCAGCGCTGCGCCGGGCAGATCTCCGTCACGGATACCCTCGACGTCCCTCGATTCCGGAACGGTCCGCAACGACCACATCAGTAGCGCGACGCCGATCGGGACATTGACGAGAAACACCCAGCGCCATGAGAGTTCGACGAGAAGCCCGCCCACCACCGGGCCGAGAGCCGCGGCCGCGGCACCGGTCGCGGCCCAGACGCGGACGCCGGCGGCGCGCCGATCCGCGGGCAGTGTGGCGACGAGCAGACCGAGGCTCGCGGGGGTGAGGGCGGCGGCGCCGACCGCCTGCAGCAGCCGGGCCGCGACGAGGAACTCGAGGGTCGGGCTCAGGGCGCACGCTGCGCTGGCGACGGTGAACAACGCCAGCCCGGTCAGGAAACCGCGCTTGCGGCCGATGCGGTCGGCCCAGCGGCCGAGGGGTACGAGCAGAGCGGCATAGACGACGGCGTACCCGCTGAGGACCCAGCTGAGGGCGCCGAGCGACGAATCCGGGAACGAGGACGCGAGCTCACCGAAGGCGATGTTGACGACGAACAGGTCGAGGGATGCGATGAACGGTGCGCCGGCGAGCGCGACGAGGAGGGGAGCGAACCGGGTAGCCGGCCGAACCGCCTGGCTATGTTGTTCCATAGTCAGAAACGTTAGAGTCTGGCTATGCAATTTGCAAGCCAGGTGGGGACGGGGGTGTCCGCGTGCCGCCCGGCCGTCCGGTGGGTCTGCTACGGCAACAAGTTTCGACTACTGCGCAGGGAGGGGATCGAGCCTGCGGCAGGGCGCGTCGTCAGCGCACCAGCAGCCAGTTCTGATCGTGCCGGTAGAACGTGGAGCGCTTCACCGCGCGGGGGTTCGCGACCCCGTCACGTGTCAGCAGGGCGCCGGGAGAGCCGAGTTGCACCGCACGACCCTCGAGCCACCGGTACCCGCCGAACCAGCGCGGCCGGTCGACGGCCGCCCGCAGCCCGGGCATGGTCACGGTCGGCTCGATGCGCAGGCCGGGAACCTCGCCGGAGAACAGGCGTGTGTCGTCGACGTAGGCCTCCCCGACGAGATCGGGGCCTTCCCCCTCGACGAGTGCGCGACCCACCAGGGCGATCCCCGCGTCGTCACGGATCAGCGGGACCGACTTGGCCGTGCCCTGCAGCGCCACCGCGGCCGCCTTCGAACCCGTGCGCAACCCGTAGGCCTCGGTCGCCGGGGTGCGCTTCTCGGGCACGTACGCCAGCTCCACACCGAGGCGGTCGGTGCGCATGAGCCGGGTGAGGGTAGCTGCGAACGCGGCATCGCTGCCCACCACGATCAGGCGGGGATCCTCGACCGCCTCGAGGTGGGCGAACACGTCCTCGAAGTCGTCCTTCTCCGGCAGAGCGGGTGCGGATACTGCGGTCACCGGCGTGAGCGCCAACGGTACGGGTGTTTCACCGCATTTGAGCACTACCGGTGTCAACAGGGCTCCTCGCAACTGATCGGGGTCGGGCAGGTGGCCGGGCGTCGACTCCACTGTAGTGAAGCTTCCAGCGGGGTGTGCGCGGCGTTTCGGTGACGCCGGGCACGAAGGGGAACCGGCCGTCCATTAGACTGACGTCCCGGCTACTGCCCGTGGCGGCAGGACCTGCAGGCGAGAGACCGCCCGCACATCGACACCTGCTTAGGAGACCGCGAGATGCCGGCAATCGTCCTGATCGGCGCCCAGTGGGGCGACGAGGGCAAGGGCAAAGCTACCGATCTACTGGGCGGACGCCTGCAGTGGGTGGTGCGGTACCAGGGCGGCAACAACGCCGGCCACACCGTCGTCCTGCCGAACGGTGACAAGTTCGCGCTCCATCTGATCCCCTCGGGCATCCTCACCCCGGGCGTCACCAACGTGATCGGCAACGGAGTCGTCGTCGATCCGGGCGTGCTGCTCACCGAGCTCGCCGGTCTGGAAGAGCGCGGCGTGGGCACCTCCCGCCTGCTGCTGTCCGCCGACGCGCACCTGATCATGCCGTACCACGTGGCCATCGACAAGGTCACCGAACGGTTCCTCGGCGCCAAGAAGATCGGCACCACCGGTCGCGGTATCGGCCCCTGCTACCAGGACAAGATCGCCCGCGTCGGCGTGCGCGTCGCCGACGTCCTGGACGAGAAGATCTTCACCCAGAAGGTCGAGGCGGCCCTCGAGTTCAAGAACCAGGTGCTGGCGAAGATCTACAACCGCAAGGCTCTCGACCCGCAGCAGGTCGTCGACGAGGTGCTCGGCCAGGCCGAAGGGTTCAAGCACCGCATCACCGACACCCGGCTCGAGCTCAACCGGGCGCTCGAACGCGGCGAGACGATCCTGCTCGAGGGTTCGCAGGGCACGTTGCTCGACGTCGACCACGGCACCTACCCGTACGTGACCTCCTCGAACCCCACCTCCGGTGGCGCGGCGGTCGGTTCGGGCATCGGCCCCACCAAGATCACCACGGTGCTCGGCATCCTCAAGGCCTACACGACCCGCGTCGGCTCGGGCCCGTTCCCGACCGAGCTGTTCGACGACCACGGCGCGTACCTGGCCAAGCAGGGCGGCGAGGTCGGTGTCACCACCGGCCGTGCCCGCCGCACCGGCTGGTTCGACGCGGTCATCGCCCGCTACGCGACGCGCGTCAACGGCATCACCGACTACTTCCTCACCAAGCTCGACGTGCTGTCGAGCCTGGACACCATCCCGATCTGCGTCGCCTACGAGGTGGACGGCGTGCGCGTCGACGACATGCCGATGACGCAGACCGACATCCACCACGCCAAGCCGATCTACGAGGAGATGCCGGGCTGGTGGGAGGACATCTCGCAGTGCCGCACCTTCGAGGAGCTGCCGAAGAACGCGCAGAACTACGTGCTGCGGCTCGAAGAGCTGTCCGGTGCACGCATCTCGTGCATCGGTGTCGGACCGGGCCGCGACGAAACCATCGTGCGCCACGACGTGCTGGCCTGACGTCGGTAAACAGTCGGTTTCGTGGTGTTCGCGGAGTTGCTGTAGGCGCCCCCTGCCGGGACTAGACTCCTGGCCATGAGTCAGACTTGGCCGCTGATTCAGCGGCAGGGGGAGTTCGACATCATACTTCGGGCACTCACTGCCGACGCCGGTACGTGTGGGGTGGTGCTGACCGGTGCCGCCGGTGTCGGCAAGACCACTCTCGCGCGGTTCGCGACCGCGTCTCTGCCGGGTGGGGTGCGCTGGGTGGCCGGCACCGAATCCGCGCGCAGTATTCCGCTCGGTGTGTTCGCGCACCTGGTGGGATCGGCCACCTCCCGCGATCCCGTCAATTTCCTTGCCGCCGCCCGCGAAGCGCTGCTCGCGGACGGTACGGGCATCGTCATCGGCGTCGACGACGCGCACCTGCTCGACCAGCTCTCGGCGACCTTCCTGCACCAGCTCGCCATCGACGGGGTCGCCCACATCGTCGCGACCGTCCGCACCGGCGAATCGGTACCGGACGCGGTGACCTCGTTGTGGAAGGACGGCTATCTCGAGCACCTCGAGCTGACGCCGTTCAGCCGCGAGCAGAGCACCCAGTACATCGAATCGGTGCTCGGCGGCACCCTCGAGGAACTCAGCGCCGACCGCATGTGGGAGGCGTCCGGCGGGAACGCCCTGTTCCTGCGGCATCTCGTCGAAGGCGCACTCGAAGCCGGCACCCTCCGCGAGAAGCGCGGTGTCTGGCAGCTCCGCGGGCGCGCGGCGATCACCTCCGAACTCGCCGCCCTGCTCGAGGGCCGCATCGAGCAGCTGCCCGAGGATGTGCTGCGCTGCCTGCAGCTCCTCGCGTTCTGCGAACCCATCGATCTCGACACGCTGGCGTCCATCGCGAGCGAGGACGCCATCGAGGAGGCAGAGAAGCGCGGCCTGATCCGCATCCACGAGGACGGCCCGCAGCTCGAGGTCCGCTACGCGCATCCGTTGTTCAGCGAGGTGATCCGTGCCGGCGTCGGCCGGGCCGCGGCACGCCGCCTGCGCGGCACGCTCGTCGAGGCGCTGCAGTCCTCCGACCTGTCCACCCCGGCCGCGCACATCCGGCTCACCGAACTCGCGCTCGAGAGCGACCGCGCACCCGATATCGAATTGCTGACCTCGGCGGCGCGCAGCTCGATCCGGCTCGCCGACTTCGGTCTCGGTGAGCGTTTCGCGCGTGCCGCGGTGCGTGCCGGGGGCGGCTTCGACGCCGCGCAACTCCTGGCCCGCACGCTGCTGTGGCTCGGCCGGTGCGACGAGGCCGAAACGCTGCTGGCCGGATTCGACCCGGACGACCTCGACCCGGCACAGTTGTTGCGGTGGGGCATGCCCCGCGTCGCCAACCTGTTCTTCGGCAAGGGGGACGTCGCGACGGCCGAGCAGGTCCTCGCAATGCTCCGGGAGCGCGTGGAGCATCCCGCGCTGGCACTGGCGGTGCGCGCGCTGACGGCGACCTGCGCGGTCTCACGGAACCGGCTCGAGGAAGGACTCGCCGAGGCGGAAGCGGTCATGGCCGAACCGGATCTGCTGCCCTGGGCCGTCGAATTCGCCACCTACGCGCAACTATGGGGATACGGGGTGGCCGGGCGCAGCTCGGACGCGTGCGCGGCCGCGGCGCGCAACGACACCATCGCCGACAAGGTCGACGGACTGTTCCGGTACATGCCCGCGGTGGCGTCGGTCAATGCCCAGCTCTTCGCGGGCGAGCTGGAGGCCGCGGAACGCCGGGCCCGCAAGTTCCTCGACAGCGCAAGCAGTCTCGAATATCTCGCGTGGGGGCAGGCCAGTGTCGTGGTCGCCCTCGTCGAACTGGCGCGCGGGAAGGTCGCCGATGCGGCGCGCCGCCTCGAGCAGGCGATCGCGGCGCTGAGCGTCGGCCCGCCGACGAACGCGATCGCGTGGGTGTTCCCCGCATACGCACCACTGGTCGTGGCGTATTCGCTGCTGGGCCGCACCGGCGATGCCGAGGCGATGCTCGAGATCGCGGACCGTCGCAACAGCCCGCTGCTGCTCAACGCGGTGCAGCACGAGCTCGCTCGCGCCTGGCTCTACGCGGCCCGCGGCGAACTGTCCCGCGCGCTCGCCACCGCCCGCTCGGTCTCCGAAAAAGCCGCTGCCAGTGGACAGTACGGTGTCGAGGCCATGGCGTTGTACATCGCGATGCGATTCGGCGACACCACCACCGCACCGCGGCTCGCCGAACTGGCCGAGATCTGCGACGGACGCCTGGTGCCCCTCGCCGCCGCGCAGGCCGCGGCGGTCGCGGCGGCGGACCACCGCAAACTCGTCGAGATCGCAGGCGAATACGAGTCCATCGGGATTCCGATCGATGCCGCCGACGCCTACGCCCAGGCGGCGCAGGCGGCGATGGCCGCGGGCCGCCGGAACGAGGCGCTCGATGCCGCGGCCGCCGCGAACACCATCGCCGAGAAGTGCGACCACGTGACCACACCCGCGATTCTCGATGCGGCACAGCCGCTTCCGCTCACCAAGCGGGAACGGGAGATCGCGACGATGGTGGCGACCGGGCTCAGCAACCAGGAGATCGCCGATCGGCTGTTCCTGTCGGTGCGCACCGTCGAAGGGCACATCTACCGGGCCTGCACGAAACTCGGCGTCTCCGACCGTGCGCAACTGGGAGAGGCGCTGCGCAAGCGGCACTGAGCAGCAGGCGGGGGATCGTCAGAACAGGGTCGGGTCGTCGAATCCCGGTGTGTGTTCGAGGGCGAGGAGTTCGCGCTTGGTGACGATGCTGCCCGGCGCCGAGAACCCGCCGATGGCTCCCCCGGCCGCGAGAACCCGATGGCACGGCACGACGATCGGAACCGGATTGCGGCCCAGTGCCTGGCCGACGGCCTGGGCCCCGCCGGGTCGTCCGAGTGCCGCGGCCACCTCGCCGTAGGTCGCTGTCGAACCCGGATCGAGGGATCGCGTGTATTCGTAGACAGCGCAGTCGAATTCGGAGACGTCGCGATAGTCCACGGGCACCCACCGCAGATCGTCGGCGGCTCCGGCCAGATGTGCCGTCACCGCCTCGACGATCGGCGCGATCGCCGGCGGCAGGGAATTCTCGACGGCGGTGGGGAAGCGGCGCCGCACCTCGTCGCGGGTCGGTTCCGGTGCGGGTTCGGGCAGTTGGATCCCGACGACGCCGGTCGCCGACCAGACGATCGCGCACGTGCCGATCGCGGTGTCGAACAACGCGAACGACGTGTGCAGGGGCTCTCGGGTCTCGGTGGTGCCGGGTTCGGTCACCGCCCCAGTATGAACTGGACCTCCGACAGATGGCCACTGGTGACGACTGGACTGACATACTGGACCGGTGATGATTCGCGCGATCGGCGCAGGCTCCCTGGCGCGGGACCTGGGCAACTGGCAGGACACGGACGACGCGCGCCCCGCGTACCGGGCGCTCGCCGACGGCATCCGCCTGCTCGTGCACGACGGCCGCGTGCCGCTCGGCGTCGCGCTGCCCAGCGAACGGGAACTCGCGGCCGTGCTGTCGCTGAGCCGGACCACCATCACCTCCGCGTACACCGTCCTGCGAGAGCAGGGATACCTCCACAGCCGCCAGGGTGCCCGCAGCGTCGTCGCGAAACCGGCCGACGCATCGCGTCCGGTGGGGAACCGGGACCGAACCGCCGCACCTGTCGGCGACGTGGTCGACCTGAGCGACGCGTCGATGCCGGCGCCGGGACCGGAGATCGAAACCGCCTACGCGGCGGCGCTGCGGGCGATGCCCGCCTACCTGACCGGCCACGGGGTCGAACCGATCGGCATCCCGAGCCTGCGAGAGGTCATCGCGCAGCGCTACGCCGAGAGCGGTCTCCCCACCACCGTCGACCAGATCATGGTCACGACCGGGGCCCAGCACGCGCTGCGACTGCTGCTCGGGGTGCTCACCGATCCCGGCGACCGCGTCGTCGTCGACCACCCCACCTACCCGAACGCGCTCGAGGCGATCCGGCGGCACGGCGCCCGCCCGATCCCGGTGCCGGTACGGCCGGAAGGCGGCGCCGACGGCGGCTGGGACCCCGACGGACTGCGTAGCGCCGCCCGCCAGACCGCGGCGCGCATGGCCTATCTGATCCCCGACTTCCACAACCCGACCGGGCTGTGCCTGGGGGAGGACGGTCGCGCCGAACTCGCCCGCATCGCCCGCGAGACCCGCATGACCGTGGTCGTCGACGAGACGATGGTGGATCTGTGGCTCGACGCGCCCCCACCCCCGTCGGTGGCGTCCTACGCGCAGGCTCTCGGCCACGGCGAGTCGGTCGTGACCATCGGCTCGACCGGCAAGTCGCTGTGGGGTGGTCTGCGGGTCGGCTGGATCCGAGCCGACCGCGACCTGATCACCCGGCTCACCGGCGCCAGAACGGCAGTGGACCTCGGTACCCCGGTCATGGAGCAACTGGCCGCGGCGCACCTGCTCGCCGACGTCGACGACCTGCTCGCCGGGCGCCGCGCCCGGCTGCGGGATCAGCGGGCGGTGATGCTCGAGGAACTCGGGGCACGCCTGCCGGGGTGGGAGTGCTCGGTGGGGCGAGGCGGCATGTCGTTGTGGGTGCGCATGCCCGAGCCGGTGTCGACGGCATTGGCCGCGATCGCCCCGAACCACGGGGCGCTGCTCGTCGCCGGCCCGAGATTCGGGGTGCAGGGCGCGTTCGAGCGGTTCGTGCGCCTGCCGTACACGCGGGAGTCCGACGATCTGCGCCGTGGGGTCGCGGCGGTCGCAGAGGCCTACCGCGCGCTCGCGATCGGCCGTGACCTCACCGAACCCCGCCTGGTGGTCTGATCGTCGCGGGTTCGGGAGCGGACCGTGGCCCGCATGTCGTTCGCTGACGTTATCCTCGATGACAACGGGAAGAATTGAGCATCGGCACTGCGAACGAGATTCGAGGGCGACCGTGTCCGGGCCGGATCCGCTGTCCACGCAGCGCGACGTCGGAGCCGACGTCGCATCGGAACTCGCCCTTGCCGGATTCGTGGACGCGTACGAAATCGGCCGTGGCGGTTTCGGAATCGTGTATCGCTGTCACGAGGTCGCGCTCGACCGGACGGTCGCGGTCAAGGTTCTGACCTCGCACCTCGCGCCGGACAATCTGGAACGCTTCCTCCGCGAGCAGCGCGCCATGGGCCGCCTGTCCGGGCATCCGCACATCGTCAACGTGATGCAGGTCGGGACCACCGTGTCCGGTCGGCCGTACCTGGTGATGCAGTACCACCGCCGGGATTCGCTGGACGCCCGGATCCGCCGCACCGGCCCGGTCGGGTGGGAGGAGACCCTGCACCTGGGGGTCGCGCTGGCCGGGGCGCTCGAGACCGCCCACCGGCTCGGCATCCTGCACCGCGACGTCAAGCCCGCGAACATCATGCTCACCGAGTTCGGGGAACCGCAGCTCACCGACTTCGGGATCGCGCGGATCCGCGGCGGATTCGAGACGGTGACCGGCGAGATCACCGGGTCGCCGGCGTTCACCGCACCCGAGGTGCTGGCCGGGCACACACCGACACCGGCGTCGGATGTCTACAGCCTCGCCGCGACACTGTTCTGCGCGCTCACCGGGCACGCCGCATTCGAACGCCGCAGCGGCGAGAAGATCGTCACCCAGTTCGTGCGGGTGAGCACCGAACCCATCCCGGATCTGCGCGAGGAGGGTGTGCCCGACGCCCTCTGCGCGGCGATCGAGCAGGCCATGTCGGCCGATCCGCGGGACCGGCCCGCGACCGCCGCGGAATTCGGTGAGCAACTGCGCGAAATCCAGGCACAGCAGGGCCTGGTCGTCGACGAGTTGTCGATCGCCGGTGCCTCCGACCATGCGCACGAGCCGCTGGTGTCCGGGAGCACAACCGGGACGAGCGGACGCAGCGTCCGGCGCACCGGAGCGGCCTCCCGGGTCACCACCCCGCCGGCCCCGGCCACCCGATTCCGCCCGCCGGTGCCGACCCGCCGGCTCGTGGCCCGGCGCAGACTGCTCGCTCTGCTCGGCGGTGAACGCCGTCGGCGCCTGATCGCCGTGCACGCGCCACCGGGCTTCGGCAAGACGATGCTGGCGTTGCAGTGGCGCTACGTGCTCGACAACAGCGGCGTCCCGGTCGCGTGGCTGAACGTCGATCGGGACGACAACAACGTCGTGTGGTTCCTCACGCACCTCGTCGAAGCGTTCCGTCAGGTCCGCCCGGAACTGGTCGGGGACCTCACGCAGACCCTCGCCGAACACGGCGACGAGGCCGAGAGGTATGTGCTCACCTCGCTGATCGACAGGATCCACGCGGCCGGGGAACGAGTCGTGATCATCCTCGACGACTGGCACCGCGTCACCGACCGGGCGACCGTCGCGGCGATGGGGTTCCTGCTGGACAACTGCTGCCGCCATCTGCAGGTGATGGTCGTCGGACGGACCCGGGCGGGACTTCCGATGAGCCGGATGCGGGTGCGTGAGGACCTCATCGAAATCGATTTCCACGAACTGCGTTTCAGCGTCCAGGAGGCTCGCGAATTCCTCGTGGACCAGTGCTGCCTGGCACTCGACGACGAACGCGTGGCGGCGCTGACCGCGGCGACGGACGGCTGGCCGGCGGCACTGCAGCTGGCCTCGATGTCGCTGTGCGGGCTCGACGACCCGGACGACTTCATCGCCCATCTGTCCGGCCGTCACCGCGACATCGGCGAGTTTCTCACCGAGAACGTCCTGGCCTCGCTGGAACCGGAACTCGTCGACTTCCTGCTCACCGCGGCCGTCACCGAACGCACCTGCGGAAGCCTCGCCTCCGCACTCAGCGGGCACGAGCGAGGGCAGGCGATGCTCGAGGAGATCGAGGAACGCGACCTGTTCCTGCACCGCGTGGACCAGGAGGGGAGGTGGTTCCAGTTCCAGCCGTTGTTCGCCGAGTTCCTGCGCCAGCGTCTCGAACGGGACCATCCCGAGCAGTTGCTGCAGTTGCATCGCAGCGCTTCACAGTGGTGCGAGAAGCACGACATGCTCATCGAGGCCGTCGACCATGCGCTGGCGACGGGTGACGACGAGCGCGCCGTCGACCTCGTCGAACGCAACGGCCGCCGGCTTCTCGAAAACGGCCGGGGATCGGTTCTGCTCGGTCTCGTCGAGAAGCTGCCCATGGCGGAAGTGACGCGTCGTCCCCGCCTGCAACTGGCGATCGCGTGGGCGAACGTCGTCACCCACCGCCCGCAGCCGGGACTGCGGGCACTCGGTCTCGTCGAGAGCGGAATGGCGTCCGGTGCCGTCACGGGCGAGGAAGCCGCGGACATGGTCGTGGAGGTGGAGGTCATCCGCGGTCTCATCGACGTGCGCGCCGATCGGAGCGGGCGCAGCGCCGACATCGTCGAACACTGCCTGGCCCGGGCCGAGACCCTCCCGTCCGTGGTGGTCTCGACCGGACTGAACACCGCCACGTTCGACGCCGTGTACCGCGGGGAATTCGACGAAGCACGTCGCCTGCAGGAACTCGCGCGGCCGTATCACGAACTCAACGCCGGACCGTACAACCTGATGCACGGGCACACCCTGCTCGGTCTCGCCGCATTCGAACAGCTCGACGTCGACACCGCCGCCGAGCACTTCCGGGACGCCCTGGCCCTGTCGCGGCGCGTCGGCGGCCGGCACTCGTCGGCGGCTCTGCTCGCGGGATCGGTTCGCGGTGAGTTCCTGTACGAGAGAGGCGAACTCGACGAGGCGGCGCGACTGCTCGACGACGGTTACGCGCTCGGTGCCGAAGGCGGCGTCGTCGACTTCAAGATCGCCCGGTTCGTCGTCGGCGCGCGCATCGCCGCGGTACGCGGCAACCGCGACATCGCGGCCGAACGGTTGCGCGACGGCGCCGACGCGGCCGCGAGCATGCACCTCGACCGGCTGGCCGCGGCCGTCGAGAACGAACGCATCCGGTTGGACCTGTCGCCGGTGCGCCGGCCGCGACCGGTCGCGCGGTACGGGTCCGACCGACCCGAAAGCGGAACCGCCCTGCTGACGGCGCAGATCGACGACGCGACCGCGATCCGGCTCCTGCTGTCCGACCCCACCGCCGAGCACACCGACCTCGCCTGCCGGTGGGCCTCGGAGTGGGTGCAGAGGTGGCGGGACGGCGCGTGGCCCCGGAGAACCCTGCTCGCCGAACGGCTCCTGGTGGCGTGCCTCGCCGCGGCGGGGCGCGACGACGAGGCCGCCGACCTGCTCGTGACGGTGGCCGACGTCGCCGCGCGCGCGGGACTGGCCCGCCTCCTACCGGACGGCGGCCCGTACGTGATCGAGGTGACGCGGCGCGTCCTCGACGACATCCGTGCCGACCGGGCACGCCCGGGATGGCCCGCCGTGCCGGCCTCGTTCCTCGAGGCAGCGGTCACGGCGGGGTCCGTACATCGGGTCTAGCGACTCAGGTCCAGACGGTGTCGATGTCGGTGGCCTCACCGGCCGGCGGAATGGGCGCACCCGCAGGCGTGCGCGAGAAGCGCGGCGCCGGCGCGTGCTGCGTGACCCCGTCGAGTTCGATGAGCGAGCCGCGGGCGGCGATGTGCTCGTTGTTCGGTGCCTCGGCCCAGGTCAGGACCGGGGACACACAGGCATCGGTGCCCAGGAAGATCTCCGACCACTCGTCGCGGGTCTTGGTGAGGAACGTCTCGGTGAACAGCTTCTTCATCTCGGGCCAGGCCGACCGGTCGAGCTGCTGCGGCAGGTTCGCCGCATCGAGTCCGAGGCCCTGCAGCAGCAACGCGTAGAACTGCGGCTCGATCGCCCCGACCGCCATGTACTTGCCGTCCGAGGTCTCGTACACGTCGTAGAACGGTGCGCCGGTGTCGAGCAGGTTCGTGCCCCGCTCGTCCGACCACACGCCGCGGCCGCGGAACGCCCACATCATGTGCGAGAGCGCGAGCGCGCCGTCGACCATCGCCGCGTCGACGACCTGCCCCTTGCCGGACGTCTGCCGCTCGACGAGCGCGGAGAGGATGCCGAAGATCAGGAACATCGAACCGCCACCGAAGTCGCCGACCATGTTCAGCGGCGGCACCGGACGCTCACCCTCGCGACCGATCGCGTGCAGCACACCGGTGAGCGAGATGTAGTTGATGTCGTGACCGGCGGCGTTGGCCAGAGGGCCTTCCTGACCCCAGCCGGTCATGCGGCCGTAGACCAGACGCGGGTTGCGGGCCAGCGCGACGTCGGGGCCGAGACCCATGCGCTCGGTGACGCCGGGACGGAATCCCTCGATCAGGACGTCGGCGCGCTCGATGAGCCCGAGCACCTTCTCGACCTGCTCGGGATCCTTGAGGTTGGCCTCGACGACCGTACGGCCGCGCTGGATCTGGTCGCGGTGACCGGCGGGCGGGATCAGTCCGGGACGCTGGACGCACACGACGTCGGCGCCGAGATCGGCGAGCAGGGTCGCGGCGTGCGGACCCGGGCCGAGACCGGCGAACTCGACGACGCGGATACCCGCGAGCGGACCCTTCTTCTCAACAGCTTCAGCGGACACTCGGCGAACCTCACTCGGGACGTTGGGACCTGTTCTCCGTGAGGTTACCTTTAGCGATCGCTAGATGTGCCGGTGGTCACCCCTCGTACAGGTCGGCCTCGCCGAGTCGGGTCGCTTCGAGTGCGTGCTCGAGCGTCGGGTGCCGGTAGACCGAGACCACCTGGTCGTCGACCACCCGGAAGGCCAGTGCCTCCTCGACCGCTTCGTCCGGTGCGGACGCCCACGTCGCGGTCTCCTCGACGACGACGATGCCGCCGTGCACGTACATCCGGCCCGGGGTGAGCGTCACGCCGGACGTCGTCGCCCACTCCCGGAGCTCGTCCAGGCCCTGATCCTCGTCGTCGTCGTCCGTCGGCAGGACGATGTCGTCGCTGGACAGTTCCAGCAGTGTTTCGACGTCGTTGTCGTTCACGGCGTCGTGCCAGGCGAGGACGGTGGCGATCTCCGAGGTGCTCATAACCGCAGATGCTAGTCAGTGGCAGGGGGCGGTGGGTGAATGTCGTGATTCGGTTGCCGGTGCCGGAGGCGGGGGAGCACAGTGGATTGCATGACGATCAGCGGCCAACTCGTGGGTTTCGTGCCGAGCACCGATCTCGATGTCTCGGAAATGTTCTATGTCGACACGCTCGGATTCCGGAAGATCGCCCGCGACCACTTCGCCCTCGTGCTCGACGGTGGCGGTGGCACGCCGGTGCGGGTGACGCTGGTGCAGTCCCGGGCCGACACCGGTTACACGGTGCTGGGCTGGCAGGTCGACGACATCAACGCCTCCGTCGAGGCGTTGCGGGACAAGGGCGTCGACCTTGTCCGATACAAAGGTATGGATCAGGACGACCACGATGTCTGGACGGCCCCGGACGGCATGCGGGTCGCCTGGTTCCGCGACCCGCACGGCAACGTGCTGTCGTTGACGCAGCCGCCGGCCTGACCGGCGCCGTCGCGGCGGGTCACCCGCCGAGGAAACTGCCCCACACGAATCCGGCGAGCAGGACCGAGAACCCGCCCATCTCGCCGACGATGAGCGCGGTCATCGCGACGGTCGTGGTCCGGTCCGGACGCTCGAACTGGTTGGTGGTGTCGCGCAGTGCGCCGTGCACGATGTAACTGCCGATCGCAATCACGAAGAACGCCACCAGCACTCCGGCGGCGACCAGGTTCACCGCCGTCGGCCACGCGCTCAACTCGACGAACACCGCGGTGAGCAGCGTCGCGAACGAGTACAGCAACGCCGAACGGTGTGCGATGTCGACGTACGGGTGCGCGAGATGGTTCTCCGACGTGACCATCTGCCGGTACTTCCATACGCCGAGGCCGAGCGCGAGCACGAAGATCAGCCCCGCGGCGAGCACCGTCAACTCCGTATCGATCCCCACATCCATCGCGCAAGTATGGCGGCGGGTGCGGGATTGCACCAGATTCAGCTGCAGCCGCTGGTGTTTCCGCACGACGGACACGCATGGCACGAACCGGAGCGCTGCATCCGGACCCCGCACTGCATGCAGTACGGGGCGTCCGACTCCCGGCCGGAGGTGCCTGCATGGCCCTGGCGGGTGTCGGTGACCGTCTCGGCGGTCTCGGCGGTCTCGGTGCCGCCGGGCAACCGGTCCGACCGTTCCGAGGTGGTGCGGATACCCAGATCCATACGGACGTCCGGTTCCAGGTAGTCGATCGCGAGCCGCCGGAAGATGTAATCGAGGATCGACGTGGCCAGCCGCAGATCGGGATCGTCCGTGATGCCCGCGGGCTCGAACCGGGTACTGGTGAACGCCCGCACGAATGTGCTCAACGGAACCCCGTACTGCAGGCCGTAACTGACCGACATCGAGAACGCATCCATGATCCCGGCCAGGGTCGAGCCCTGCTTCGACACGCGCAGGAACATCTCCCCGGGCCTGCCGTCGTCGTACTCGCCGATCGTGAAGAAGCCCTTGCAGTCCGCGACCCGGAACTCGAAGGTGCGCGAATTGCGGGTCCGCGGAAGGCGTTCGCGTCGCGGGGCCGGCACCGCCGCATCCGGAACCGTGGTCCCGGGGATTGTGCTACCGGGGATCGGGGGCGCCGACGTCGTCTGCGTCGGTGCGCCCGACAACGGTTGTCCGAGCTTGCAGTTGTCCCGGTACACCGCGACCGCCTTGAGCCCCAGTCGCCAACTGTCGAGGTACAGATCCTCGATGTCGCGCACGGTCGCGGACTCGGGCAGGTTCACGGTCTTCGAGATCGCCCCCGACAGGAACGGCTGCACCGCCGCCATCATCAGCACATGCCCGCGCGGCTCGATCACGTTGTCGCCCATCGATGTCGCGAACACCGCGCGGTGCTCGTCGCGGATGTGCGGGGCGCCGGTCAGAGTGCGACGGGTGTCCAGGTGGGTCACCACGTCCGCGACCTGCGCCGGGGTGTAACCGAGTCGCGACAGGGCGCGCGGCACCGTGCGGTTGACGATCGACAGCGTGCCGCCGCCGACCAGCTTCTTCGACTTGACCAGCGCCAGATCCGGTTCGATACCCGTTGTGTCGCAATCCATTGCGAGACCGATCGTGCCGGTCGGGGCGAGCACCGTCACCTGGCTGTTGCGCACACCGTGCTCGGCCGCCCCCGCGACCGCCTCGTCCCAGCTCTCCCGGGCCGCGGTGAGCACCGGACCGGGAGCGAGATCGGCGTCGACGTCGTCGAGTGCGCCGCGATGCCGCGCGAGCACGGCGAGGGTCGGTTCCCGGTTCTCGGCGAATCCGTCGAACGGCCCCAGCCGCTCGGCCAGGCGCGCCGAGACCGCGTAGGCGTGCCCGGTCATCAGGGCGGTTATCGCCGCGGCGTACGCGCGGCCGGCATCGCTGTCGTAGGGCAGACCCGAAGCCATCAGCAACGCACCGAGATTCGCGTATCCCAACCCGAGCTGGCGGAACCGCCGCGAGGTCTCACCGATCCGCCCGGTCGGATAGTCGGCGCGGCCCACGAGAATCTCCTGGGCGGTGATGAGTACCGCCACCGCGTGCCGGAACCCGTCCACGTCGAACGTGCCGTCCTCGAGCAGGAACGTCAGCAGGTTCAGGCTCGCCAGGTTGCATGCGGAATCGTCGAGGTGCATGTACTCCGAGCACGGATTCGACCCATTGATCCGGCCGGTCACCGCCGCGGTGTTCCAGCGGTTGATGGTGGTGTCGAACTGGATGCCCGGGTCCGCGCACTCCCACGCAGCAGATGCGATGCGCCCGAACAACTCTCGTGCCGACACGGTACGCACCGTCGAGCCGGTGGTGACCGCACGCAGCGGCCACTGCGCGTCGTCGACGACCGCCTGCATGAACTCGTCGGTGACCCGCACCGAGTTGTTGGCGTTCTGGTACTGCACCGAATGGCTGTCGCGGCCGTCGAGTCCCATGTCGAAACCCGCGGCGTCGAGCACGCGGGCCTTACGTTCCTCGATGGCCTTGCACTCCACGAACTCCTCGATGTCGGGATGGCCGACGTCGAGGATCACCATCTTCGCGGCCCGCCGGGTCTTGCCGCCGGACTTGATGGTCCCGGCCGAGGCGTCCGCGCCGCGCATGAAACTGACCGGGCCCGACGCGGTACCGCCCCCACCCAGGGGTTCGGCGGACGACCGGATCCGGGACAGGTTGACCCCGGCCCCGGAACCGCCTTTGAAGATCACCGCCTCCTGCCGGTACCACTCGAGGATCGAATCGATGCTGTCGTCGACCGACAGGATGAAACAGGCGCTGGCCTGCTGCGGAACGTCCGGGACGCCGATGTTGAACCACACCGGGCTGTTGAACGACGCCTTCTGGTGCAGGAGCAGGTACGTCAGTTCGGCCGCGAACGCCTCCGGGTCGTCGAGGTGGCCGTCCGCGGTGCCCCACGCGGTGATGGTGTCGACGATGCGGGCGACGACGTCGCGCAGCGAGGTCTCCCGGCCCGGCGAGCCGAGTTCGCCGCGGAAGTATTTCTGGCTCACGATGTCCGTCGCGTTCTGCGACCAGCCGGACGGGAACTCGACATCCTTCTGCTCGAACACCACCGCGCCGGTGCCGTGGTGCACGATGCGGGCGTCGCGCCGCTGCCAGTCCACCTCGTCCGCGGGATCACGGCCGGCGGTGGTGAAGTGCCGGACATCGGCGGCGGTGAAATCCCGCACGTCGGCGCGGCCCATGTCGGGCGCGTCACCGTCGTGCTCGTGCGTCCTGCTGTCCGTCTGGCTACTGCCCATCGCATCCTCCCGGAACGAACGCCGGTGCCACATATAGTCCCACCATGATCTCACCGCGTCTCGGCACTCCGCTGTCGCCGAATGCCACTCGTGTCCTCATGCTCGGCGCAGGCGAACTAGGGAAAGAAGTCACCATCGCGCTGCAACGGCTGGGTGTGGAGGTGGTCGCCGTGGACCGGTACTCGAACGCGCCCGGGCAGCAGGTCGCGCATCGCGCCCACACCGTCGACATGGGTGACCCCCAGGCGCTCCTCGCGATCATCGAGGCCGAACGACCCGACCTGGTGGTCCCCGAAATCGAGGCCATCGCCACCGACGCGCTCGCCGTCGTCGAGGAACGCGGGCTCGCCGAGGTCATTCCCACCGCGCGCGCCACGCAGCTGACCATGAACCGGGAAGGAATCCGGCGTCTGGCCGCCGAGGAACTGGGCCTGCCCACCTCGCCCTACCGGTTCGCCGAATCGCTTGCGGAGGTGCTCGCCGCAGCCGAGGCGGTCGGCTATCCGTGCGTGGTCAAGCCGGTGATGTCGTCGTCGGGGAAGGGACAGTCGACGGTGCGGTCCGCCGACGAGATGCCCGCGGCCTGGGACTACGCGCTGGCCGGGGGGCGCATCAACCACGGCAGGGTCATCGTCGAAGGGTTCGTGGACTTCGACTACGAGATCACCCAGCTCACGGTCCGCGCGGTCGGTGACTCCGGCGACGTCGAGACGTTCTTCTGCGAGCCGATCGGGCACGTGCAGAGCCGCGGCGACTACATCGAATCGTGGCAGCCGCAGCCGATGAGCGACGCGGCGCTGACCCGGGCACGGGAGATCGCGGCGGCGGTCACCGGCGCGCTCGGCGGCCGCGGCGTGTTCGGTGTCGAACTGTTCGTCAAGGGCGACGAGGTGTACTTCTCCGAGGTCAGTCCCCGCCCGCACGACACCGGCCTGGTCACCCTGCGCAGCCAGCGGCTGTCGGAGTTCGAACTGCACGCCCGCGCGATCCTCGGGCTCCCGGTCGACACGTCGCTGCTCGCGCCGGGTGCGTCCGCCGTGATCTACGGGGGCGTCGACGCCACCGGTATCGCGTTCGAGGGCGTGGCCGACGCGCTGCGCGTGCCCGAGTCCGACCTGCGGTTGTTCGGCAAGCCCGAGTCCTACGCGCGTCGGCGGATGGGGGTGGCCGTGGCCACCGGCCCGGACATCGACACCGCCCGGGCCCGCGCGGGCGAGGCCGCCTCCCTCGTGCGGCCGGTCGCACCGTGAGCGCCGGCGCGGAGGCCCTCGTCGGCCTCGCGATCCTCGTCGGCCTGTTCGGGATCGTCGTGCCGATCCTGCCGGGCACCATCCTGATCTTCGGCGCGATCCTGGTGTGGGCGATCCTCACCGGCGGGACCCCCGCGTGGGTCGTGTTCGCGATCGCGACGGTCGCCCTGGTCGTCACCGGCGTCGTGAAGTACACGTGGCCCGGCAAACGGATCCGGCAGGCGGGTGTGCCGACCCGCTCGCTCGTCGTCGGTGGGCTCGTCGGGATCGTCGGATTCTTCGTGGTGCCGGTGATCGGCCTGGTACTGGGTTTCCTGCTCGGCATGTACCTGTCCGAGGCGCAGCGGCACCGCACCCATCGCGGTGCGTGGGATTCGACGGTCGAGGCGACCAAGGCGGTCGGCCTGTCGATGCTCGTGGAACTGCTCGGCGGCCTCGTCGCCGCCGGCGCCTGGCTGTGGGCCGTGCTGTTCGTCCTCTGAGCTCAGCTCCGGACCCTTCCCCCGAAACGAGCGAACGGTACGTTCCGTCGGATCAACCGACGGAACGTACCGTTCGCTCGGAATAGAGGGGCTGTCCCTCGGTCAGGCCTTGTGGGGCTCCGACGCGCGGAACATGTCGTCACGCTCGACGACCTTCACGCGCTCGCGGCCCTCGGCCTCGCCCAGGCTGCGCTCGTGCGCGTCGAGGCGGTACCAGCCCTGCCACGTGGTGTACGGCAGCTCCTTGGCCTCGAGGAACGCGACGACGGCATCCGCGTCGGGCTCGGCCGGGGTGTTCAGCCGGCCCTTGGCGTGGTCCTCGAGCAGGTTCGCGACCGTCTCGTTCGCGTCGCCCTTGGTGTGGCCGATCAGGCCGACCGGGCCGCGCTTGATCCAGCCGGTGACGTAGGTGTGCGGCAGGAACCGGTCGTGGCCCTCGGCGGTCTCGTCGGCGACGACGCGCCCGGCCTCGTTGGGGACGGTGCCGGCCTGGTCGTCGAACGGCAGCTGCGCGATGTTCTGCGACAGGTAGCCCACGGCGCGGTAGACCGCCTGGACCTCCCAGTCGTTGAACCTGCCGGTGCCGCGGACGTTGCCGGTGCCGTCGAGCTCGGTGCGCTCGGTGCGCAGACCGACGACCTTGCCGTTCTCGCCGAGCACCTCGGCGGGCGACTCGAAGAAGTGCAGGAACAGCTTGTGCGGGCGGTCGCCCACGTCGCGGATCGCCCAGTCCTGCAGGGTGTTGGCGACCATGTCGACCTGCTTGGAGTTGCGGCGCGCGAGCTCGGAGCCCTCGTCGTACTCGATGTCCTCCGGATCGACGATGACCTCGATGGTGGGCGAGTGGTCGAGTTCGCGCAGCTCGAGCGGGGTGAACTTGGCCTGCGCCGGGCCGCGGCGACCGAAGACGTGCACCTCGACGGCCTTGTTCTTCTTCAGGCCCTCGTAGACGTTCGGCGGGATCTCGGTCGGCAGCAGTTCGTCGCCGGTCTTGGCGAGCACCCGGGCGATGTCGAGGGCGACGTTGCCGACGCCGAGCACCGCGACCTTCTCGGCCTCGAGCGGCCACTCGCGCGGCACGTCCGGGTGGCCGTCGTACCAGGACACGAAGTCGGCGGCGCCGTAGCTGCCGTCGAGGTCGATGCCGGGGATGTTCAGGGCCCGGTCGGCGTTGGCGCCGGTGGAGAAGATCACCGCGTCGTAGAACCGCTTCAGGTCCTCGAGGGTGAAGTCGGTGCCGTAGTCGAGGTTGCCGAGCAGGCGGACCTGCGGCTTGTCGAGCACCTTGTGCAGGGCGGTGATGATGCCCTTGATGCGCGGGTGGTCCGGGGCCACGCCGTAGCGGATCAGGCCGAACGGCGCCGGCATGCGTTCGAACAGGTCGATGCTGACCCCGGGATCCTGCGCAGTGTCGGACTTCATGAGCGCATCGGCGGCGTAGATACCGGCGGGGCCGGCACCGACGATGGCGACGCGAAGGGGACGAGTCTGATCGGTCATCAGGGGTCAACTACCTCTTCGGAGAACGGACGGACGTGATTCAGCTTAATTTAGGTTGCCCTCTGATGGGCCGACACGGTGCCGCGGCAGACGGGCGGCGAGTGCGTGCAGAACGCAGCTGGGTGGGGAATCGCTTCAGCGACAACACATATGGGCAGACACACGACAGAGGTCGACGGCGAGACGTCGAACGAGGTGTGCGTAGGCCATGAACCAATTCCTACCTCGAGAGGGTTTATTGAGGCAAATGCGCCCCGACCGGCGGCAATCGACCTCCACCTAGGATCGGGGGCATGGCAGACAAGCGACCCGCACCCGAACCGGACCCCGACGAGCCCGAACGCAGCACCGCCGGACCGTTCCTCGGGGCCCTCGCCGTCGTGGTCGTGCTCATCCTCGTCGTCGTCGCCGGGCAGGTCTTCGGACCGTCCGACGAGTCCCTGAGCGACTCCGATCTGGTGTCCCGGACGGTCGACGACTACGTGCGAGCGCACAACGCCGACGACGACGATGCGATGACGCGGCTTCGCTGCGCCGAGCTGCCCGCCGATCAGGCTCCGCTCGCCGACGTCGACGGGGAGGCCACGATCGACAAGTTCGGCACCGTCGACATCGAGGGAGACCGGGGCCGCGTCGAGACCCGCACCACCGTCGACGGAGAGCAGGACACGGTCGTCTGGTCGTTGACGCGCGTCGACGGCGACTGGCGGATCTGCACCGCCTGATTCCCCGCCCGCCTCGCAGGCCCCGACACGTCTGTGGAAAGCTGGTGCGGTGAGCTACGCAGGTGATATAACGCCGCAGCAAGCCTGGGAGCTGCTGCAGGAAAACCCGGATGCCGTGCTCGTCGATGTGCGTACCGACGCCGAGTGGAAGTACGTCGGGGTCCCCGAGACCTCGTCCATCGGTCGCCGCACCGTCTTCGTCGAATGGGTCGGCTACCCGAACGGTGCGCCCAACCCCCGGTTCGTCGACGAACTGCGCGAGGCCGGCATCGAAAAAGGGCCGGTCGTCTTCCTGTGTCGCTCGGGGCAGCGTTCCATCGGTGCCGCCGTCGCGGCGACCGCTGCGGGCCTGACCCCGTCCTACAACGTTCTCGAAGGATTCGAAGGCGCCCTCGACCCCGAGGGTCATCGCGGCGCCCAGGGCTGGCGGGCCGCGGGCCTGCCGTGGAGGCAGTCGTGAGTGCAATTCCCCAGGGTGGCGCGTTCCAGCGGCCACTGCCCGATTCGGTGCGCCCTGCCACGGTCGGTGTCCGCGGCGGCCTGCTGCGCTCCGGATTCGAGGAGACCTCCGAGGCGCTGTACCTCAACTCCGGCTTCGTGTACGAATCGGCCGAGGCCGCCGAGCAGGCCTTCACCGGTGAGGTCGACCACTTCGTCTACTCCCGGTACGGCAACCCGACCGTGAAGATGTTCGAGGAGCGGCTGCGGCTGCTCGACGGCGCGGAAGGCGCGTATGCCACCGCCAGCGGCATGTCCGCGGTGTTCACCGCGCTCGGTGCGCTGCTCGGCCAGGGCGACCGCCTCGTCGCGGCCCGCAGCCTGTTCGGTTCGTGCTTCGTGGTGTGCAACGAGATCCTGCCCCGGTGGGGTGTGGAGACCGTGTTCGTCGACGGCGAGGACCTCGACCAGTGGGAGCAGGCACTGTCGGTGCCGACCACCGCGGTGTTCTTCGAGACCCCGTCGAACCCGATGCAGACCCTCGTCGACGTCCGCAAGGTCTCGGAGATGGCACACGCTGCCGGCGCGAAAGTGGTGCTGGACAACGTGTTCGCCACCCCGCTGCTGCAGCGCAGCCTCGACCTCGGCGCCGACATCATCGTCTACTCCGGCACCAAGCACATCGACGGCCAGGGCCGCGTGCTCGGCGGTGCCATCCTCGGCCCGAAGGACTACATCGACGGGCCCGTGCAGCAGCTCATCCGCCACACCGGTCCGGCGCTGAGCCCGTTCAACGCCTGGACGCTGCTCAAGGGCCTCGAGACGATGCCGCTGCGCGTGCAGCGCTCGGTGGACACCGCGCTCGAAATCGCCCGGTTCCTCGAGACGCAGGACGCGGTGAACTGGGTCAAGTACCCGTACCTCGAATCGCATCCGCAGTACGAACTCGCCCGGTCGCAGATGAGCGGCGGCGGAACCGTCGTCACCTTCGAGCTCGCCGCCGCCGAGGGCGAAGGCAAGAAGAAGGCGTTCGAGCTGCTCAACAAGCTGCGGATCGTCGACATCTCCAACAACCTCGGTGACGCGAAGTCGCTCATCACGCACCCGGCGACGACGACGCACCGCGCGATGGGCCCGGAAGGGCGCGCCGCGATCGGCCTGGCCGACGGGGTGGTGCGCCTGTCCGTGGGACTGGAGGATCCCCAGGATCTCCTCGAGGATCTCCAGCAGGCGCTGTCCTGACCTGGTAAGCCGTGGGCTACGCTGCGGGTGTCCTGTCACGCCGACAGGGCACCCGCTGCGTTTTCGGTGAAGCCGGTGCGAGTCCGGCGCTGTCCCGCAACTGTGAATCCCGTACCTCGGGTGAGCCAGGTCAGCCGGCGTCGCGGGCCGTACGTACTGGTCCTCGGACGAAGGACGGTGGCGTGCCGCAACGCATCCGTTGCAGCCGTGCTGTTTTCGTCCTCCGAGCAACGGAGGATGGCTGTGCCCCTCGACAACACCCGACGGTTGTGCGCCGCCGGCATCACGGTATTCGCCCTCTTCGCCGCCGGGTGCTCCGGTGGCGACGACACCTCACCCGCCGGTGAGACCGACTCGGCTTCCGCCGACGTCCCGCAGGCCATCGTGTCGTTGAGCCCGACCAGCACCGAGATGCTCTACGCCATCGGCGCGGGCGACCAGGTGATCGCCGTCGACGACCGGTCCGACTACCCGGCCGAGGCACCCGTCACCGACCTGTCGGGCTTCACCCCCAACGTCGAGGCGATCCTCGGATACGAACCCGACCTGGTGGTCTCCAACGCCGACACGGCGGATCTCGTCGCCGGACTCGAACAGGCCGGGGTCGAAACCCTGATCCTTCCGGCCGCAGAGGACTTGGACGACACCTACGACCAGATCGAGCAGCTCGGCGCCGCCACCGGACACGTCGGCGAAGCGGCCGAACTCGTCGCGCAGATGAAGACGGACATCGACGAGACCCTCGCCGGCCTCCCCGAACGGGAAACTCCGCTCACCTACTACCACGAGCTCGACAACACCTTCTACAGCGTCACCGACGACACCTACATCGGGCAGATCTACGGGATGCTCGGCCTCAGGTCCATCGCCACCGGTGGCGACGGCTACCCGCAGCTGTCGAACGAGTTCATCCTCGAACAGAACCCCGACGTCGTGTTCCTCGCCGACGGGCAATGCTGCGGCGTGACGCCGGAAGTCGTCGCCGCGCGCGCCGGCTGGAACGAACTCAGCGCCGTGCGCGACGGTCGCGTCTACGTCCTCGACGAGGACATCGCCAGCCGATGGGGTCCGCGCGTCGTGGATCTCGTGCGCGAACTCGCCGCGATCGTCGCGGCAGCACCGGCAGCCCAGCCCACACCGTGACATCGACGCCGCGCCGCCGCGCCCTCGTGCTGGGTGGCGCGGCGCTCGTTCTCCTCGCCGCGATGCTCCTCGGGATCCTGGTCGGTCCCGCGGGGCTCACCGCGCGCGGCGTCCTGCTCGACATGGCCGATGCGCTGCCGTTCGTCGACGTCGACTCCGGGTTGTCCACGCGCCAGCAGGCGATCCTGTGGAACATCCGCATGCCGCGCGTGGTTCTCGGTGCCGTGGTCGGCGCGATGCTCGCGATCGCCGGAGCCGCCTACCAGGGCGTGTTCCGCAATCCGCTCGCCGACCCCTACCTTCTCGGAGTGTCGAGCGGTGCGGGTCTCGGGGCGACCCTCGCCATCGTCGTCGGCGGCGCAGCCGGATTCGCCGGGGTGCCCATGGCCGCATTCGCAGGCGGTTTGCTCGCGGTGGCCGCCACGTACATGCTCGGACGCTCCGTCGGCACCGGGCGCACCGAAGTGGTCATCATCCTCGCCGGTGTGGCCGTCGCTGCGTTCGCCAACGCCATCCAGACGTTCTTCATGCAGCTGCACGACGACACGCTGCGTCAGGTGTATTCGTGGATGCTCGGTCGCCTGTCCACCGACGGCTGGTCCGACGTCCTGACAATCCTGCCCTACGTGATCGTGTCGGTCGCTGTCATCGCGCTGCACCGGCGGACTCTCGACGTCATGTCGGTCGGCGACGTCGAAGCGTCGAGTCTCGGCATCGACCCGGCCCGCGTCCGTCTGGTTCTGGTGGGCGTGGCCACTCTCGGCACCGCCGCCGTGGTGTCCGCCAGCGGGCTCATCGGATTCGTCGGCATCGTCATCCCGCACGCGGTGCGCCTCGTCGTGGGTCCCGGCCACCGACTGTTGCTGCCGCTGTCGCTCATGGTGGGTGCGGCCTTCATCGTTCTCGCCGACATCGTCGCTCGCACCGCGATGTCACCGGCCGAACTTCCCATCGGTGTCGTCACCGCCGCGATCGGCGCGCCGTTCTTCCTGTTCGTCCTGCGTCGCAGCCGGGGTGTCGCATGACCGTGACGTGTAAGTCTGTGTCGGCCAAACGCGGAGGAGTCGAGGTCCTCCACGACATCGACCTCGTCGTGTCCGCCGGAACGTGGGTGTCGCTCGTGGGCCCCAACGGTTCGGGCAAGACGACACTGCTGCATTCGATCGCCGGACTGGTCGCCGCGACCGGCGACATCACCGTCGCCGGCGTGACGCCCCGCAAGTCCGGTCGACGCGCGGTGGCGCGGGCGGTCGCGTTGATGCCGCAGCGGCCGATCGTTCCCGAAGGGGTCACGGTGCGGGAACTGATCCGGCTCGGACGCACCGCCCACATTCCGCGTTTCGGCAGCGAGAAGCCGCATGATCTGGAGATCGTCGACCGGGTCATCGCCCGGCTCGAACTCGAAGACTTCGCGCCCCGCTCGGCAACCGAGTTGTCCGGCGGAGAACTGCAACGAGTGGTGCTGGCGCGCGCACTGGCGCAGCAACCCGACGTGCTCCTGCTCGACGAACCCACCAGTGCCCTCGACATCGGTCACCAACAGCAGGTGCTCGACCTCGTCGATTCCATGCGGTGCGAGGAGAACCTGACGGTGATCGCCGCGATGCACGATCTCACGTCCGCGGCCCAGTACGGCCAGCGCCTGGTCCTCCTCGACCGAGGACGCATCGTCGCCGACGGACCGCCCGCCGAGGTGCTCACCGCCGACCGGATCGCGCAGGTGTACGGGGCGCGGGTCGAAGTGCTCGACCGTCGTGACGGCCGGGCGGTACTGCCCCTGCGGGAACGGGAGGACGCGTGATGGAGGTCGTACTCCTCGGGACGGGTGCCGCCGACGGGTGGCCCAACCCGTTCTGCCGTTGCCTCTCGTGCCTCGACGCGGAGCGGCGCGGTGAAATCCGCGGGCAGACAGCGGCTCTCGTCGACGACGTGCTGATGCTCGACTGCGGGCCCGAAGCGCCGCGGGCGGCGGTGCGCGCGGGCCGGACGCTGGCCGGGGTGCGGCACCTGCTGCTCACCCATTCGCACGCCGACCATCTGGGACCCCAGGTGTTGTTGTTCCGGTCGTGGATCGAGGCGGGGCACGAACTCGAGGTGATCGGTCCGGTCGATGCGCTGGACGTGTGCCGTCCCTGGGTGGGGCCGGACGATCCGGTGCGCTTCGTCCCGGTGGCGGCGGGCGACCGTCTGGCGGTGGGGGAGTACGACATACGGGTCCTTCCAGCGCGCCACCGGGTATTCCGCGACGGCGATGCCGTGCTCTACGATCTCGCCGATGCGCGCGGGTCGCGACTGCTGTGGGCATGCGATACGGGAGTGTGGCCGGCGGAGTGGTTCGACGGCGTGCGCGGCGCGGGGTACGACGTGGTGTTCCTCGAGGAAACATTCGGTGACCGATCCGATCTGTCCGACGGGCATCTCGGGTTGCCGGAGTTCGCGACGATGGTCGAGGGAATGCGCGACGTCGGTGCGATCACGGACACGACGGATGTGGTTGCGGTGCATCTCGGTCACCACAATCCCGTGATGGCGGAGCTCGGGGAGCGGTTGCGTAGAAGTGGCGCCCGAGCCGGGCGCGACGGTGAGGTGGTGCACGTGGGCGGCGGCAGTCGGGGTGGGGGACATCGGACGCTGGTGCTCGGTGGTGTGCGGTCGGGGAAGTCCCGGCACGCGGAAGAGTTGTGTTCCAAGTTCCCGTCGGTCACGTACGTGGCGACGGGCGGTGTCCGCGAGGGTGACGCCGAATGGGCGCAGCGGGTGGCGCTGCATCGGGACCGGCGACCGGATACCTGGGCGACGATCGAGACGGTGGACGTGGCCGACGTATTGCGGTCGGCGACGACGCCACTGCTCATCGACTGCCTCGGTACGTGGCTCACCGCGCGCTTGGATCTGCACGGTGTGTGGGACGGAGCAGACGTCGCCGCGGTCGACGCGGATATCGACGAATTGCTCAGCGCGTGGCAGGCGTGTGCGGTTCCGGTCGTGGCTGTCACCAACGAGGTGGGTAGCGGTGTGGTTCCGGCGACGGCGTCGGGCCGGCTGTTCCGAGATCTGCTGGGCCGGCTCAATACCCGTGTGGCCGAGGTGTCGGACGCGGTAACCCTCGTAGTCGCGGGCATTCCTGTTTCCTTGCGCTGACCGCTAATACCATGGATGCGTCAATGGAGTCGAGATCTCTGATGTGATCTTGCTCCGTACCTTCGGCGACGTCTATGAAATCGTTATGTACATCGATCGTGCACAATACCCGGTCATTTTCCGAAATTTCTTGGGATAACTGTTCTTCGGGTGAGGATCTGCACCCCATTCGACCTGCGCGTATCTAGGAATCTAATTGTGCAAACGACTGTTTCTAGATTTCTGATACACGAAATATGAATGGCGTAACAAACGTGGCGTTTGTACGCATAATTCAAGCGTCCGTCAAACGCGCCTATTCGCGCTCCCATGAGAATGGAAACCCGATATGACCACAGCTGACCAGACTCAGAAGCGCCGCAAGGTCCGCGCAATCCTCGCTTCGGGCCTCGTGCTCGGCGTGGGAGCGGCCGTCACCCTCGCTGCCTGGAACGACTCCGTGTGGGGCAGCTCGATCTTCGGAACCGGTGACTCCCAGTGGAACCTGCAGGGTTACACCGAGGCCGCAGGTGACTGGGACGACTTCGCCATCGAAGGCGAGGCCGCAGCGATGACCTTCGTCCCCGACAACGAGGCTCTGGTGCCGGGGGTGCCGGTCTACAGCGTCTTCGGTCTGCACGAGGAGTTCGGCAACCTCGGGGCCACCATCGGCCTGTCGAAGGGCAACGTGACGGGAAGTACCGCCCTGGCCGGCCAGATCACCGTTACTGCAACCCTGGTGGACGGAGCGACCACTGCGTCCCCGGCGACATGTGACGGAACGACCACCGGCACACAGTTGTTCAGCGGCCTCCTGTCCTCGGCTCTGGCGTCGGACACGTCGGCGATCACGCTCGCTCCGGAGGGCTACGCCTGGGTCTGCTTCACGGCCGAGTTGAGCAGCGGCATCGCGGGTGATCTGACCCTGCAGAATCAGACCGCCACCGCCACCTGGGTCTTCAACGGCCAGAGCGTTTAACCCCCCAATGCTTGTGCCTCCCGGAGGGTGCCGGGAGGCACAAGCTGTCGTCTTCGTCTTCCTAGGATGGTCCGTACCGCCGTGCACGCCATGGTCGAACACAAGCCGCGCAGAACCGTCTGGTCGCGCATCGAGAACGCGCTGCTCAACCTGCTCGCCGCGGGTGGCGTGGTGTGCATCGGTTTGGTTCTCGCCGCGTTCTTCTTCGACATCTCGCTGATCCTGTTCAAGACGGGTTCGATGTCCCCGACCATCCCACAGGGCTCGATGTCTGTGGTGCAACGTATTTCGGCGGACGACATCAAGATCGGCGACATCGTCACCGTCGACCGCGAAGAAGGCGAACTGCCCGTCACGCACCGCGTGATCGCCGTGTACCCCCAGCGTCCGGGCGAGGCGCTCATCGAGATGCAGGGCGACGCCAACCCCAGCCCCGACCCTGGCCCCTACCGGGTTACCGAGGTCCGCAAGGTGCTGTGGTCCGTCCCCGGCGCCGCATCGGTCATCATGTGGTTCTCGGATCCGATGATCCTCGCCGCCCTCACCGTCGGCTGTGCCGCTCTGGTGCTGTGGGCGTTCTGGCCCCGGAAGAACGAGGCAACCTCTGCATCTGCTCAGCATGCCGATTCGAAGGAGCAGCAATGACGAACTCCAGGTCGCTGCGCCTGCTCGTAGCGGTACTCGGCGTGCTCACCGTGGCCGGCGCCGCGATCTTCAACATTGGATTCGTCGGGCAGACCCTCGCGAGCTGGACCGACCGCGTATTCGGGGGATCGACGTATGGGGTGAATGCAGCATCGTTGCAGGGTTATGCACATGCGCTGGGCGGTAGGTTCCAAATCAACCGTCTCGTGAGTTCGGAGACCGTGGGGGGTGCGACTGCGGAGAGATTCGCAACGAACACAGGGACAACGCAAACACCGGCCACGGGTTTCACCCAGTACCATAGCGACGGGCTACTCGGAATCGTTGCGACGGAACTCGACTCCGCAGTGTGCGCTTCCTACCTTTCTTCGTCGGATACCTGTGCGGACTACGGTTCGACTACCCCGCCGGTCCATTCGGTTGCCGTTGCGCGAAACCTCAAGACGAGCACGGGTGAATTTATTGGAGTCACCCGCTTCTTCTCCACGACCGGTGAACAATTCAAGACGACGGCCAGCTGCGTGCCGGGCACTGCCCCGACTGCCGGTGCGGTGCAATCGACCTCGGGTCGAATGTACGTGGGTGACAACACCAGCAACCCGATTGCCATTCCCATCGCGCCGTCCGGAGCCGGGACTCGGTCCCAATCGACGAGCAAGTCGTTCACATCCCTGGCTCGCTACGAGGTTGTGCTCACCCATACCAGAGTCCAGGAAGCCGACTACGCATCGTCGACTCTTCGGCTCAGAATGTCGGCCTATGCACTCGTGGTTGGTACTCATCAGTGGACACTCGATCTCGTGGTGCTCCACGCCGGTTGCGGGATCGGAACAGCAACGCAGCCGCTACCGAGCGTGAGCGCCGCTACGCCTGTTACGGCCTCGGCCGGCTTTGCGAGCGATACGCCACTGGCTTCGATGATGATGAGCCGGCAGACCGAAGCAACCACCTGTCCCACCGACGTCGACTCGACCGTTCCTGAGGACGAAGCGAACGTCGAGGAAGTTCACTTTGAGAACGTCGACATAACTCCGGTGGGTGGGGAGTCGGTCTCGGCAGAAGCGATTGATGCCGAACCTGTTGACAGCAGAGAAGTCCCGAATGAATCGGAAGCAGCCGACGACGTCACCGACAACACTACGGAACCGGTGTCTTGCGAGCCCGAGGGCGCAGATTCGACGGTGTTGTCGCCGGTCGACCTCCTTGTCGAGGAAGGAATCATCGGCGAAGCCGAACCCCAGTCGGAGCTCGCCCGTAGCGAGGAAGAAGGAGCCACGGACACCGAGATCCTCGCTGACGACGTCGACGCGCGCGACGTGGATGACGCCGGCGACGATGTGGAAGAGTCGGACAACTCCGAGGGCGATGCCGAACGGAGTGCCGAGGCGACCGACGAGGACAAGGCCGGCGAGAAGGGCGCAGACGTCGCGAAGGCCGACGGAGCGAAGGAAGCTGCGGACAGCGACAAGTCCGCAACGCGCGAGAGTTCGAAACCTGGCGACACCGAGGACGCCCCCGTCGCCGAAGGCACTCCGGAAACCGCCGCCCCGCTGAGTTCGACGAGTGCAGCTCCAGCTCCCGCCCCCGCGCCGGCTCCGGCTCCGAGCGGCCCCACCACCCCGAGCCGCGTGAGCACCGCCGCGCCGTTCACGATGGTCGCCACCGACGGCAGCGACGTCGGGGAGGCCACCGTCCGTGACATCTCGCGCACCGATGGTTGCGTCGCGGTGCTGCTCGACGTCACGACGTCCGACGGTTCCGGAACGACCACACTGAACGGTCTGCGTTCCAACGACTTCCGTGAGGTTCTCGCCGACGGCACCACCACGCCAGTCGGTTCCCCGACCGGGCCGTGCGCGGTGGACGCGCCGATGCCGACGTCGTTCGGGCCGAGCGCGACCTACTCGGGATGGGTGATGTTCGACGTCACAAACGGCGGCAACTCGGTGATGCTGCGGCCGGTCGGCACGGCAGGCTGGATCATCACCCTGCCGCCGGCACCGCCGTCGCCTGCGCCGGCACCGGTCGTCACCGCGACCCCCACTGCGGTCGAAACCGCGCCCGCCACCTCGACCCCCGCAACCACGGAGGAAACCGCACCAGCCGAAGAGCCCGTCGAGGAATAACGAGCCGAGCAGGAGGGGAGGGGCCATGCTTGCAGCTGCCCGTAGGGGAGGCCGCCTGATGGCGATCCTCGGCGTCGTCAGCACGGTCGCGGCGTGCAAGTACGGCTCCCACCTGCACCCGCAACCGAGCCAGGGTGGTATCCAGGCGAACTTCAGCACGAACCAGAGCGCGTCGGGGCCGTGGGGTGAGTACGCCACACAGCAGAGCGCAGGGCGCTTCGATTTCACGATCGACGCGCTCGCCCTGCAACCCGGCGAGCCGGTCTACGCGCCGATCGCGTTGCGCACCCTGCCCGCAGTAACCGCGCCGGTATCGGTCTCCCTGAGACCGCCGCTGACCACCCCCAACTCGGTCGCGGACGTGCTCAGGTACTCCGTTTCGGATGCGCCCGCTGCTTCGTGCAACGCCGCAGGTTTCGGGGTGGCGACGGTCGTCGACGACCTGCCGTTGTCGACGGGTAGCGGCACCTTCACGATGCAACCGAACACCATCCGCACCTTGTGCTTCCGTGTGGAAATCCCGGACGGCACAGCCCCACTCGACTTCGCCGGGCTGGCCGACACTGTGGCGGCGTGGGAGTTTCGAGTCCGAGGAGAGGATCCTCCGCGCCCGCCGAAGCCGGGCTTCGACAGATGCGGCGATCACCACCACTCGGCCTGGTTCGTCCGTAGTGGATTGCACTACGTGTACTGCTGGTCGTACTGGTGGAGGTGGTGGTGAGACTCTGTCTCGCCGAAGCGTGGGAAGGCCGCGTGGTGTGGGCCTGCTCGAGCGGCGGACTGGCGGGACCTCCGCGGCGGCAGTACATGGCGCGAAGTGGCTCGATCCGAAACTGCCTGCGGAACTCATCGGATCGGGCTCGCTGAGGTTTCGATCTTGCTCGTGGTGTCGACTTGGACCGGTGCATCCACCAGGCAGATTCCTTGTGTAACGCAAGCGGGCTGAAGATCCGTGAGATTGAATCCGTTGTGGTGCAACATAAGTGCGCACGGAATCTGGTGTCGAAGCGGAAGGAGCTGGAACTCGCGGATGGCGGTGCGCCGCCGGAGGCGCACACTCGTCTGCTGCTGATGCGTGCAGGGCGTCCGAGGTCGGAGAACCGGAGGACGGCGCGCATCATTGGACCGACCGGAAGCAGCGGACGCTCGACATCGACCGCTATGCGCTGTTGCCGAAGTTGGGGTGGGACGGTCATCCGCGTCGGCGCCGGCCTGTTGTACCACCGGCCGGCCGTTCTCGTCGAGCGGGTCCGCCGCGCCCTGCGTCGCACCGGTGCGTCCGTGTGACGCCGAGACCGGTGTTGGTTGCGGAATCCGGCGGACGATTGCATACAACCGGTACGACACGAAGTGTGTGCAACCGCAAGTAACATGGTTTTAACTTGTTGTGATGTGTCACTCTATAGGGCTTTGCTCTCCGGAGAGTGCCCAACGAGCACGAAAACAGCTACCGGACAGTAATATTCGCACTTCGGACACCGTTCCCGAGGCGAGTCGACTTGACCGGCTCTTTACGTAATTTTCACCGAAAGGTGATCTAGCTCACACCATGGAATTCATTAGTGGTGCTATTCACAACCCGTGTTATCGTTCGTCACGAACTGAGGCCGGAGGGTTCTGGGACGGCTACAGTGCCCTGTGGGGCGACAGTTGACCGCGCGTCGAAGTCCTTTGCGCAAGAGGACTATTCGCACGACGCGAAAAGCTGTGACACATACCAGTCGATCTCTGCTGCCCGGAGATCGGCGTGCTCGACCGTGCCCTCCGCGAGGACGGGCACCGCACACACCTGAGTAGGGGTACCAATTGAGCAAGAAGCACGCGTCCGGACTGCGCCGCGGCGCCCGGATCGGCAGCGTCGCCGCTGCCGCAGCCATCGCACTGGGGTTCCTGTCCGCAGGTGCGGCGAACGCCGATACCTTCGTTCCCCTGCCCGATGGTGAGATCGCCGATCCGGTCGGCAACGTCATCAAGCGCACGGAGGAGAGCGCACTGGTCTCGCCGTCCCTGGCCGGTAACGGCACGGGCCGCGTGGCGTGGGTGTCCGGCAAGGTCACGGTCGACGTCGCGAACATCAAGCTTCCGACCGAGGCCGGCAAGACCGACGGCAGCACGTCGAGCCTGCAGGGCACCAACAACTCCTCGACGCACAAGGTCTCGCGCATCAACACCGGCTACATCGTCGGCTGCCAGGTGGACATCAGCGGCCTGAAGGGCAACCTCGGGATCAACTTCAGCCTGGGTGGCACCGGCACCATGACCGGCAACCTGGTGACCGATGCGGTCACCGGTCTCACCTCGGTCGTCACCAACACGGTGAGCCCGTCCGCGTCGCTGTCGGTTCCGCTGCAGCCCGGCCAGGTCCGGTTCGTGCACATCGACGGCAAGGACATCACCAAGCCGAGCACCACCTACTCGATCCAGTACCAGGACGCCGAGCTCAGCCAGCAGGGTTGCGGCGGTCAGGCGCAGGCGCGGGCGTACACGGTCCTCGAGATCGTCGGCAACGACTACGTCAAGACCAGCCTGTACGGCCAGCCGTTCAGCATCGGCTGATCCTGCCGCCACCGGACTTTCCCGACTCCTCGCTCACGCGAGCAGCGACCCTCGAGAGAGAGAACATGAAGACCAGCGTGAAGAACGGCCTGCGCCGCGGCCTGAAGGCGGCCGGTGTCGGTGCCGCCATGGCCACCGCGATCGGTTTCGCCTCGGTCGGCGCCGCGAACGCCGACACGTTCGTGCCCCTGGAAGACGGCTCCATCACCCAGACGCTGCCGGACGGCACGACGGTCACCGTCAACCGCATCGGTGAGAAGGCGAACATCTCCCCGTCGCTCGGCGCCACCCCGACCCACCGCAACGTGTGGGTTTCGGGCCGTGCCGAGGTCAAGCTCGACGGACCCAGCGCCAAGGGCGGCCGGATCCAGCCCGGCTACGTCGTCGGCTGCCAGGTCAACATCACCGGTACCGGTGGCGCCGGCGCAACCGGCGGCACGACCGGCAACACCAACACGACCATGGACCCGAACACCGGTGCGATGACGGCGCAGACCGGCACGAGGAACGCCACCGGTGGTCTCAACGCCAACGTCGGTGTCACCCTGTCTCCCGGTCAGACCGTGAACTACCACGTGATCGACATCGAGCAGGAGAACGCGTTCGGCGACCGCGTCAACCGCCCGTTCATGACGTTCACCGGCAAGCAGGGCAGCGTCACCTGGGGTGACTCGACCCTCGGCATCACCGGTTGCGCCGGCCAGGCAGAGGCTCGCAGCTACGTGAAGGTCACCGTCACCTCCGACACTGCCAGCCAGCAGGTCACCCTGTGGGGACAGCCCTTCAGCATCGGCTGACAGGCACCTGACAGATAGTCGGCCCCGCCACCGAGAGCCTCATCCTCTCGGTGGCGGGGCGCTGTCGCCTTCCGGCCCGGTGGGGGCCGGAAGGCGACGTCAGAACGGATTCGTGGTGCGTCCCACCAGATCTGCGACGGATTCGATGATCCGCGTGGGCCGGTAGGGATACAAATCGACCGACGCGCGTGTCGAGATGCCGGTGAGTACCAGCAGTGTCTGAAGCCCCGCTTCCAGACCGGCGACGATGTCGGTGTCCATGCGGTCGCCGATCATCACCGTCGACGCCGAGTGCGCGCCGATCGCTCGCAGTGCGGACCGCATCATGAGTGCGTTCGGCTTGCCCACGAAGTACGGTTCACGGCCGGTTGCCCGCGTGATGAGCGCTGCGACGGCACCGGTCGCCGGAAGCGAACCCTCGAGCGACGGACCGGTCGGATCGGGATTCGTCGCTATGAACCGCGCGCCGCGCTCGACGAGCCGGATGGCCGTCGTGATCGCCTCGAACGAGTAGGTGCGGGTCTCGCCGAGCACCACGTAGTCGGGGTCGCTGTCGGTGAGCACGTACCCGATGTCGTGCAGCGCCGTTGTCAGACCCGATTCGCCGACGACGTACGCGGTGCCCTCCGGTCGCTGGTTCGCCAGGAACGTCGCGGTCGCGAGCGCCGACGTCCAGATCGACTCTTCGGGGATGTCGAGTCCCGTGCGCTGCAGCCGGGCGCGCAGATCGCGCGGAGTCCGGATCGAGTTGTTGGTCAGCACCATGAACGGCGTTCCGTTCGAACGCAGTTCACTGAGGAAGGCGTCCGCGCCCGGGATGAGCGCGTCCTCGTGGACGAGCACGCCGTCCATGTCCATCAGGTAGGTCCAGGCGGGGGCGGGGTTGACCTCGGGTGTGCTCACCGCCCTATCTTGTCATCTGTGGTCGCCAGGGCGCTGGGCGTCACGCAGGGCGAACGGACAGTCCTCGGATGAAGCTGCCGAGTGTGTGCTCGACGACGGCGCGGGTTTCCGGCGTCGGCTTGTCGGCGTACGAGACGAGACCGTAGAACCCCAGTTCGAGGATCATGCGCGCGGCGGTGTCCTCGTCGAGGCCGACCACGGTGCCGGACCGGGTCGCCTGTTCGAGCAGTTCCCGCACCACGGGCACGGACTTGCCGGCCTGGATCTCCCGTCGCCGGGCTTCACCCATCGCGCTGGTGGCCTGTTGGGAGTTCGATGGGGTGCCGCCGACCGTGCATCGGTCCCTCGACGAGGTGCTGGGTGCCGCCGACGGCCGCTATTTCGGACGCGGCTACAAGAACGTGAACCACGATCTCATCGACCTGGATCTGGGCCGATCCACCGGGCCGGGAACCGAGCACCGCGCCGTCGCGGTTCTCGACTACCCCCGAGGCTGGTCGGAGAAGGGTTCGACAGAACTCGTCCCGCACGTGTCGTTCGTCGACACGGTGGCACTGGCCGCGTCACTGCTCGAAGCCGGACTGAGCCATGCGCGCAGACTCGAACCGGACGAGCAGGCCCGCATCTGGGTGGCGCACGCCAAGATCACTGCCGGAAACGAGCCGGAGGAGGACCTGCGCCGCATCCCGGTCTCGGCGGTCGTGACCGGCGTCGCGCCGCCTCTGGACGGCACCGTCGCGACCACCGCGTCCTTCCGGGTCGGCCGGTTGCGGGGAACGATGACACTGGTCCACCCGGTCGGAGTCGGGGAGCAGTACGGCAGTGGTACGGACCGGGTACCCGGACCGTCGGCGGCGACGGTGTCGTCGTTCTATCTCGGCGGTTACAAGTCGCACACTCTCACCGCGCGGGACCTCACCGTCGAGGACGACTCCGTCACCGCGGCCGTGGAGATCGACATCGACACCACTACTGCCTTCGGCGGCGCCGAAACCGCGTGGCCTCGGTCGATTTCGGTGATCGATGCCGTACTCGGTGCCGCGCAGTTGTCCCAGGTGTTGCTCTACCGCCTCGACCGCACCACGAGCAACGCGCTGTGTCTGCGGAAACTGGAACTCTTCGCGGCCGGACCCGATCGCGACGCCCGCCGGCCGTTCCGCGGACAGGTGCGGGTGCGCCGGCTGTCGACGATCGATCGGGGAGATGCCATCTGGCGCAGTGCCGGTCTCGCGGTCACCCACTTCGGTGGTGTCACCGGCTCCTGTCTGCTCGCCCACCGGTTACCGACGCGAGGGGATCACTCGTGACTGCGCGGATCGCCGTGCTGGTATCCGACCCGACCCACGCAGCGGAGGAAGTCGCTCCGGCGGCGACTCGCCTACGCGCTCAGGTACTGACCGGCGGACGTCGGCACTTCGGCACTGGGGGGTGCCGAAGTGCCGACAGGGCGGACGGTTCCGCCGGGATCACGCGAGCAGGCGATACAACCCGATGAGGCCGACGACGACGATGACGCCGCGCAGCGCGGCCGGGGACAGTCGACGGCCGTAGCGTGATCCCAGCGCCCCGCCGATCAGCGAGCCGACCGCGATGACGCCGGCGACCCCCCAGTTGATCCGGTCGAACGCGACGAGCGTGTAGGTGGTCGCCGAGACGATGTTGACCAGCAGGGAGAGCAGGTTCTTCGCCGCGTTCTGCCGCTGGATGTTGTCGTGCAGCAGCGCCCCGAACAGTCCCATGAGCAGAATGCCCTGTGCCGCAGTGAAGTAGCCGCCGTAGACGCCGACCGCGAACGTCCCTGCGACGAGGATCGACAGGCGCACCGGGCCGATGTGCTCGTCGGCGGTTCCGCCCGCCCGCTTCAGCACCCACTTCTGCAGCTTCGGTTGCAGCACCACGAGTGTCAGCGCCAGCACCATGAGCACGGGCACGATCGTCTCGAATGCCGACTCCGGCAGGTGCAACAGCAACCACGCCCCGAGCATGGCACCCGACAGCGACGCGGGGATCTGCCACCGCAACCGCGGCCACTGCCCGCGCAGTTCGCGCCGATAGCCCCATGTGCTCGACACCCCACCGGCGACGAGCCCGACCGCGTTCGACATCGTCGCGGTCACCGGTGGTACCCCGAACGCGACGAGGGTCGGGAACGTGATGAGGGTGCCGGAGCCGACGAGGGCATTGATCGCGCCGGCACCCAGACCGGCCAGGGCGACGAGGAACAGTTCGAACGCAGTCACCGACCGCAGTCTACGGATGGGCTGCCGTCGACCTTCACCGTCCACCCCTGCACCCGGTGTCCTCATCCCGGGTGACGTGGACGAGGGGGTGAAATCCGGGGTGTGTTCGAATCATCCGGATTTCAATCAGTGACCCGGACGGCGCTCGGGCCCAATCTCTTGTTCTACGGTCGCCGCTCCCGAGGGGACCGAGGGAAGGTCCGACCATGAGCAGCAACGAACGCGCGTCCTGGCGCCGACGGCACATCGATCTGTGCCGCGGCGCCTCGTGCCGCTGTCGCTGACAGTCCGGTCCCCACATCCGACTTCCGGGATTCCGCCGTCCAGTTCGAAAGGCACCCCCATGTCTGCAGTGTCCGGCAGGCCGGCGTGAGCGCGCCGACCCGCAACCGTCCCGCGCCGACGCCGGCCGACGACGTCGACGACGGCGATCTCGTCGTCGCACGTACCCCGCATCCGTGGCGCTGGGTGATCAGCATCGCGGTGCTGGTCGTCGTCGCGCAGTTCCTGCACGGCCTCGCCACCAACCCCGGCTGGGACTGGGCGACCTTCGCCCGCTACTTCACCGCCGAATCCGTGCTGGCGGCGCTGTGGATGACGGTGAAGCTGACCCTGTGGGGCAGCATTCTGGGTTTCGGTCTCGGCGTGTTGCTCGCCGTCTCACGGCTGTCGAACAACCCGGTGCTGCAGGTCATTTCGTGGATCTACATCTGGGCGTTCCGCTCGATTCCCCTGATCGTGCAGCTGCTGTTCTGGTTCAACATCGCGTACCTGTATCAGACGCTGTCGCTGGGTATTCCGTTCGGGCCGAGCTTCTTCGAGTTCAACGTGACCGGCGTGATCTCCGGCTTCACCGCCGCGGTGATCGGCCTGGCCCTGCACCAGGCCGCCTACTCCGCGGAGATCATCCGCGCCGGCATCATCTCCGTCGATCACGGACAGATCGAGGCGGCCAACGCCCTCGGCATCCCGCGGTACCGACAGTTCGTCAAAATCGTCCTGCCGCAGGCGATGCGCGCGATCCTGCCCAACGCCGCCAACGAGGTCATCAGCCTGTTCAAGGGCACCTCGATCGTCTCCACGATGGCGATCGCCGAATTGTTCTACCAGGTCCAGGTGATCTTCGGGCGCAATGGCCGGGTGGTGCCGCTGCTCATGGTCGCCACCGTCTGGTACATCCTGCTCACCACCGTGCTGTCCATCATCCAGTACTACGTCGAGCGTCATTACGCCCGCGGCTCGGCGCGTGACCTGCCGCTCACTCCGCGTCAGAAGCTGCTGGCCAAGTACCGCGAGATCCGTGATGCCGGGATCGGCACGCCGAGGGGAGCGACCAAATGACCACGATCGAAGATCCGCAGGTCCACGCGGTCGACGTGCGCGGCGTCCACAAGTCCTTCGGCGCCCTCAAGGTGCTCGAGGGCGTCGACCTGCAGGTCCGCAAGGGCGAGGTGACGGTGATCCTCGGGCCGTCCGGGTCCGGGAAGTCCACGCTGTTGCGTACCCTCAACCACCTGGAGAAGGTCGATCGCGGCACCATCCGCATCGACGGTGAGCTCATCGGCTACCGCCGTCGCGGCAACAAGCTGCACGAGCTGCGTCCGCGCGAGATTCTGCGCCAGCGCTCCCGGATCGGCTTCGTCTTCCAGAACTTCAATCTGTTCCCGCATCTGACCGCGCTCGAGAATGTGATCGAGGCGCCGTTGTCGGCGCAGAAGCGTGAACGCGCCGAGGTGGAGGCCGAAGCCCGGGAACTGCTCCGCCGCGTCGGTGTCGGGGACAAGGTCCACGACTACCCGAAGCAGCTGTCGGGTGGGCAGCAGCAACGCGTCGCGATCGCGCGCGCGCTGGCGCTGCGCCCGGCGGTGATCCTGTTCGACGAACCGACTTCCGCGCTCGACCCCGAACTCGTCGGCGAGGTTCTCGACGTGATCCGCGACCTCGCCGCCGACGGTGCAACCCTCGTGATCGTCACCCACGAGATCGGATTCGCCCGCGAGGTCGCCGACACCATCGTGTTCATGGACGGTGGCGTCATCGTCGAGCAGGGCCCACCCGCAGACGTCCTCGAACGACCCAGCCACGACCGCACCCGGGCATTCCTGTCCCGGGTGCTCTGAAACCCCTTACACCGAAGATTTCCGGAAGGACACGATGTCAGCCCCCACCCGCCCCACGAGGCTGTTCGCCTCGGCCCTGACCGCCGTCGCCCTGTTCGCCGGCGCGGCGTGCAGCTCGGGTGACCCCGAGACCGACGCCGCGAGCGCGGCCGGATACAACCTCAGCGCGGACCAGAACCGCATCACCACCGACGAGGTTCCCGAGATCGCCGCGAAGGTCCCGCAGGCCATCCGCGACCGTGGCACCCTGATCGTGACCGGTTCCGCCGGCACGGCACCGCCCCTGCGGTTCTACGCCGACGACGACAAGACGATCATCGGCTCCGAGACGGACTTCGCGTACCTCATCGGCGACGTGCTCGGTCTGGAGATCGAACTGACCGCGGCGGACTGGGCGCAGAACTTCGTGCGCATCGACTCCGGTGAGGCCGACACCTTCATCTCCAACGTGACCGTCACCGAGGAACGCAAGGAGAAGTACGACTTCGCCACCTACCGTCTCGACAGCCTTGCCGTGGAGGTGAAGAAGGGCAGTGGCATCACGTTCGACGGCCCGAAGGACATCGCAGGTCTGAAGGTCGGTGTCTCGTCCGGCACCAACCAGGAGGAGCTGCTCGTCCAGTGGAACGAGCAGAACATCGCGGCCGGGCTCGAACCCGCCGAGATCCTCTACTACCAGAACGCCACGGACTACTACCTCGCGCTCGGCTCCGGCCGCATCGACGCGTACGTCGGGCCCAACCCGTCGTCGTCGTTCCACGCCATCCAGTCCGGCGAGACCGAGGTCGTCGGCACGTTCTCCGGCGCGGGAGACGCCCTGCAGGGTGAGATCGCGGTGCTGACGAAGAAGGACAACGGCCTGGTCGGCCCGATCAACGAGGCGTTGAACCACCTCATCGAGAACGGCACGTACGCGCAGGTTCTCGAACGCTGGGGCATTTCGAGCGAGGCGGTCGAGTCCTCGAGGATCAACCCGCCCGGCCTGCCGAAGAAGCCTGCGCAGTAGCGAGACCCGGAGGGAAGCGATGAGTCGCATTCAGGGCCGCGCCGACGTGGTGATCGTCGGCGGCGGTGTCATCGGGTCGGCAGCGGCCTGGCGCCTGGCCGAACGCGGCCGGTCGGTCGTGCTGCTCGAACAGTTCGGTCCGGGACACCGCCACGGCGCGTCGCACGGCAGTTCGCGCATCTACCGGCAGGCGTACGACGGGGAGTTCTACACCGGTCTGGCGGCGCGGGCGCTGCCGCTGTGGCGTGCCCTCGAGGACACCACGGGCACATCCGTTCTCACGCTGACCGGTGCCGTCGACCACGGGCTTCCCGCCGCGCTCGCGGCCAAGGCGAAGGCGTTGGCGGCGCTCGGGATCCCGCACGAGCTGCTGGATCCGGCCGAGGCGGGACGGCGTTGGCCCGGAATCCGATTCGACACCCGGGTCCTGCACCACCCGGACGCCGGCCGGTTGCACGCCGACCGGTCGGTGCAGGCTCTGAACCACGCGGCGGCGCACGTCGGCGCGGACATTCGGCACGACGACGTCGTTCGCGGAATCAGAAGTACCGCAACCGGTGTCGAGGTCGTCACCGACGGGACGACGATTGCGGCCGCACACGTCGTCGTCGCAGCCGGCGCGTGGACCCGATCGCTGCTCGCCGACGCGCAGCTCGACGTCGTGCCGGAACTGCCACAACTGCGCACCACGCAGGAACAACCCGCGCACTTCGTGCCGATCGTCGCGGACTGGCCGAGCTTCGTGCATCATCGTGGCGCCGGACTCACCGGAGAAGGCATCTACGGGCTCGGTTCCGAGGACGGCATCAAGATCGGTGAGCACGGTACGGGACCGGTGGTGGAACCCGAAACACGGGACTACAGGCCCGATCCCGCCGGTGTCGAGCGTCTCGTCGACTACGCGACCGCGTGGCTGCCCGGCGTCGACCCAAGCTCCGTCGTCGCTGACACCTGCCTCTACACGACCACCCCGGACAGCAATTTCGTCGTCGACCGGGTCGGTGACGTCACCGTGGCGGCCGGGTTCTCCGGGCACGGATTCAAATTCGCGCCGGTGATCGGGGAGCTCGTCGCCGATCTCGTCGACGGCAGGAGCCGAGCTCTCGAACCCCTCCGGTTCGGTGCCCGGCAGGCGGTGGCCGCGCGATGAGCGAAACCCGCCGCCTGCAGGTCCTTCGGGTGGCGCAGGACGACCCGCTCGCCCTGCCATTGCTCACCGAACTCGCCGTCGAGTACAGCACTCGCTACGAACGGCCGTTCGAGGAGCAGTTCGAGGACCTGACCACCCATCCCGGTGAGGAATTCGCGCCGCCGCACGGCGCGTTGCTGGTCCTCGTCGAGGACGGTGAACCCGTCGCCGGGGGAGCGTTCCGCCGCTACGACGAGCACACCGCCGAGCTCAAACGCATCTGGACCTCCGCTCGGCACCGGCGGCGCGGGCTCGGCCGTCTCGTCCTCGACGAACTCGAGGGCGAGGCGGTGCGGCGCGGCTATTCCCGCATCTACCTGACCACCGGGTGGCGCCAGCCGGAAGCGGTCGCGCTCTATCTGGCGGCGGGCTACACCGCCCTGTTCGACCCGTCCGTTCCGGCCGAGGAGATCGGCCCGCACCCGTTCGAGAAGTATCTGCGCTGATCCACCCAGGCGCCGGCGGCGGCAGCGGTACCGTCGAAACATGCTCGAACCGATCCGAGACCTGCCCGACGGCGTCCTCGGCTTCGAGGCCGTCGGACGAATCGAAGCGTCCGATTACGAGAACGTCCTGATGCCCGCGATCCGCGAGGTCTGTGACCGGGGAGAAAAGATCCGGATCGTCCTGGTGTTCGAGAGGTTCGACGGCCTGTCCCCCGGAGCAATGTGGGACGACTTCCGGCTCGGTGCCGAGCACGTCACCCGCTGGGAACGGATCGCGCTGGTCACGGACCTCGACTGGATGATCACCGTCATGTCCCTGTTCGGCTGGTTGACGCCCGGGGAGTTCAAGCGTTTCCCGCTGTCCGAGCGCGACGCCGCGATCGAGTGGGCGGCCGGAACCGCCGCCTGAACCCGGTTCGACGGCACGCAATTCGCGCCACCTCGAGAAAAAGGGGTGTTCGGGCTGTGCCGGGGCGTTCAGGTTCGGGCAAGAACCATCCAGAGCGACCGAGACACCTGGCTCGACGACGTCGCAGCAACCGTTGCCTTCTGGTGAGCAAACGTGAGCACGTCCTGTTTGCTTCGCCATCAGGCAGCCTCACCTTCCGGTGAGACAGTCCCGGTCCGACCGACAGTGTCGTGCCGGGTTGACGCTTCAACGCCTGCTGCCTTGTCCGCTCCCGCGGATCGGGTCTTGCGCGTGGCTCCACGTCCGTCCCCACCCGAATCGGTGGCGGCCGGGCTACTCCCGGTACCGGTCCCCGTATCACCCGTGCGGTGGGTCTCGCCGAGGCGGGCGAGGTTGATCGCAGCGTTGCGATCACGATCGATCGTCAGGCCGCAGTGCTCACACACATACGTCCGGTCCGCGAGGGTCAGGTTTGGTTGTCGCCTGCCACATCCCGAACACGTTTTCGATGAGGGGTACCAGCGGCCGGCCTCCACCAGCGTCGAGCCGTATCAACCGGTCTTGTAGCCGAGCATCCGCCGAATTTCGGCCAGGGCCGCATCGGCGAGCGCCCGGTTCAGGCCCTTCTTCCGGCTGCCACCGGCCGAACGCATCCCGGACGCGTTCAACGTCTCCACCACGATCACCCGATGGCGTTGCGCCAGCGCGGTGGTGGCCGCGACGGCAGTGACTGACTTTGTCGCCGAAAAGGTTTCGATCACCGTGACGGAAAGGGTATTCCGGGGATCGGGAGGTCGCTACCGTCTGCATCGACCGCTGAGATCCGCACCGAATCCACCTGCCTTCCGCCCGGCGGCATCGTTTGCGTCATGCCGCCGGAGCCATGTCCAGATCACGGAGCCCGTCGTTGTCCATCTCGTCCTCTTCTGCGTCCCGGCTCGTCGTCACGGCGGCCGCAACGGCCGTGCTGGGAGCAGCACTGACCGCGTGCGGCTCCGGCGCCGCGGCGAACTCGGAACCCACCGGGGATCCGCAGCCCGGCGGCACCCTGCGGTACGGACTGTCGCAGGCACCCACCTGCGCGGATCCTGCCCAGGCCGGCACGAACCAGACCATCTACGTCGCCCGGCAGGTCGTCGACTCGCTCACCGACCAGGATCCCGAAACCGGTGAGATCGTGCCGTGGCTGGCCGAGAGCTGGGAATCGAACGGCGATGGCACACAGTTCACCTTCCGCCTCAAGGAAGGCGTCACGTTCAGCGACGGCACCCCGCTCACCGCGGAATCGGTGAAGAAGAACTTCGACGCGATCGTGAACACCCTCGGCGGGGTCAAGGCACCGCAGGCCGTCGGCTATCTTTCCGGGTACACCGGCACCACGGTCGTCGACGACCGCACCGCACAGGTGACCTTCTCGGCGCCGAACGCGCCGTTCCTGCAGGCCACGGCCAGCCATCAGCTCGGTCTGCTCTCGGAGGCGGACACCGCAAAGAGCGCCGAGGAGCGCTGCGCGGGAGAGCTTTCCGGCACCGGGCCGTTCGTGTACGAGGACTACCAGCAGGACAAGTCCGCGACGCTCGTCAAGCGGGCCGGCTACTCGTGGGGGTCCGAGGCGTTCGGGCACGACGGTGAGGCCTACCTCGACCGCATCGAATTCACCGTCGTGCCCGAATCCGGGGTCCGCACCGGCTCGCTCGCCTCCGGGCAGCTCGACGCGATCTCCGATGCGCTCCCGCAGGACGCCCCGCAGATCGAAGGTGCCGGTGGCCGCATCCTCACCACACCGAACCCGGGCATTCCGTTCGGATTCCAGCCCAACGTCAGTCGCGGTGTCCTCGCCGATCCGGCCGTCCGGAGCGCAGTGATTCCGGCGATCAACCGGCAGGAACTCGTCGACACCGTCCTCGGTCCCGACTTCCGCCCCGCCACCAGCACCCTCGCGTCCGCGACCCCCGCTTACGTCGAGCTCGCCGACGTCACCTACGACCCGCAGAAGGCCGAGAAGATCCTCGACGACGCGGGCTGGGTGCCCGGCCCCGACGGGATCCGCGTCAAAGACGGGCAACGCCTGAGCTTCCCGGTGCTCTTCAGCTCCGTGTTCGCGGGCAACCAGGCCATTCTCGAACTGGTGCAGCAGCAGCTGCGCGCCGTGGGCATCGACCTGCAGCTCGACCTCGTCTCCACTCCGGAGACCACCGCCCGTCAGAACGCCGGCGACTACGAGGCGTCCTACTACAACAGCACCCGCGCCGACGGCGACATCCTGCGCACCGCCTTCGGGCTGCAAGGCCGCAACATCAACCAGCGTGGCCCGATCCCCGCGCTCGACGACGTGCTGAACCGTCAGCTGTCCACGACGGATCCGGCTGCTCGTGCCGAACTCATCGCGCAGGCGCAGCAGCTCGTGCTCGACAACGGCCTGTGGATCCCCACCGTCGAACTGTCGCAGGCGATCGGCGCCGGACCGAACGTGGCAGATCTGAAGTTCGAGGCCTCCGCCCGGCTGCAGTTCTTCGACACCTGGCTGAGCGAGTAGATCATGGTGCGCTACCTCGGGTTTCGCGTGCTCCAGGCGGTCGGTGTGCTGTGGGCTGCGTTCACGGTGTCGTTCGCGGTGCTCTACCTGCTGCCGTCCGATCCGGTGAGCATCGCGGCCGGTGCCGACGCCGGCACCCCCGTCGACGCCGCGGCGATCGAACAGCTCCAGGCGCGGTACGGTCTCGACCAGCCGGTCGCGGTGCAGTACTGGAACGCGCTGAGTCACGCGGTCCGAGGTGACTTCGGCATCTCCATCTCCACCGGGCAGCAGGTGACCGACGCGATCGCCGCCGCCCTGCCGAGCACTCTCGTACTGGCCGGCACCGCGTTGGTACTGGCCCTGGTGTTCGGCACGGCGGTCGCGTTCCTCGCCACCTACACCCGTGCGGGGTGGATACGGAGCCTGCTGTTCTCGCTTCCGCCTCTCGGTGTGGCGGTGCCGACTTTCTGGGTGGGCCTGATCCTGCTGCAGTTCTTCTCGTTCCGGCTGAAGTTGTTCCCCGCCTTCGGAGATCAGGGCATCGAACACGTGATCCTTCCGGCGATCACGCTCGCGTTGCCCACCGGCGCGGTGATCGCGCAGGTGCTCGCGACGAGTCTGCAGACGACCTGGCGGCAGCCGTTCATCGAGGCGGCACGGGCGAAAGGCGCTTCGCGGCTGCGCATTCAGACCCGGCACGCGCTGAGACTGTCGAGCATCCCGGCCTTCACGATCGCCGGCGTCATCGTCGGCAATCTGCTCGCCGGATCGGTGGTCGTCGAGACGGTGTTCTCCCGCGCGGGCATCGGGCGACTCACCCAGATGTCGGTGATGGCGCAGGACATTCCCGTCGTGCAGGGCATCGTCGTGTTCTCGGCGACGGTGTTCGTGCTCGTGAACCTCGCGGTCGACCTGCTCTACCCCCTCGTCGATCCGCGTATCACCCACGGCGGCAGCCGCGGTGGCACCGCCGCCGCGGCAGAGGAAGACCCGGCCCACGGCGACACCCTCCTGGAGGTGGAGGCACGTGTCTGACACGCTGATCCTCGAGACGGTACCGGCGACCTCGCCGAAGCCGGATCCGTTCTCGCACAGAACCTTCCGTATCCCGTCCGTCGTGACCTGGCTGCGACGCAATGCTGTGGTCGCGGTCTCCGCGGTCGTGCTGCTCCTCGCCGTCGGCTTCGCCCTGTTCCCTTCGGTTTTCGCCTCCGGGGACCCGCTGCGGGGAGTGCCGGCCGAGAAGCTGCAGGGACCGAGCGTCGCGCACTGGTTCGGCACCGACAATCTCGGCCGCGACGTCTACACCCGCGTCGTGCACGGCGCCGGGCTATCGCTCACCGCGACCCTCGTCGCCGTCGGGATCGCCCTGGTGGTCGGCTCGCTCGTCGGTCTGCTCTCGGGCGCCCTCGGTGGCGTCGTCGACGCGGTTCTCATGCGCATCGTCGACGTGCTGCTGTCGATCCCGGCCCTGCTGCTGTCGCTCGCGCTGGTGACGGCGCTCGGCTTCGGCACGATGAACGTCGCGATCGCCGTCGGTGTGAGCCTCGTGGCGAACTTCGCCCGGGTCATGCGCTCGGAGGTGCTGCGCGTCCGCAAGGCCCTGTACGTCGAGGCGGCCTTCGCGTGCGGCGTCCGGTGGCACACCGTGCTCCGCCGGCACGTGCTGCGCAACTCGTACGCACCCGTCACCGCGCTCGCAGCCGTGGAATTCGGCATGGCGGTGCTCGCCGTGTCGTCGCTGAGCTTCCTCGGGTTCGGTGCCGTCCCGCCCACTCCCGAGTGGGGGTCGCTCATCTCGGAGGGACGCAACTATCTCGCTGCGGCGTGGTGGATGACGACGCTGCCGGGCCTGGTCATCGTGGCCGTCGTGCTCTCCGCACACCGCGTCGGTCACGCCATCGAGGACAGGAGCGCGCGATGACCCTGCTCGAGGTCCGCGACCTGCAGGTCGCCTACGGATCGGCCCGCGAACCGGTGGTCGCGGTGGACGGCGTCGACCTCACCGTGGCACGCGGTGAGGTGGTCGCGGTGGTCGGCGAATCCGGTTCGGGCAAGTCCACGACCGCCCAGGCGATCATCGGGTTGCTCGCCGGCACCGGACGCGTCACCGGAGGATCGGTGACCTTCGACGGCACCCGGCTGAACGACCTGTCGGAGCGGGCCTTCGAACGCATTCGCGGCGCTCGCATCGGGTTCGTTCCCCAGGACCCCACGACCTCGCTCAATCCCGTCCTCCGCGTCGGCGACCAGGTCGCCGAGGTGCTGCGCATCCACGGTCTCGCCGACCGGCGCACCGCGAGGATCGAAACACTGCGCATCCTCGAGGAGGCCGGGCTCGACGATCCGGCGTTGCGCGCGAAGCAGTACCCGCAGGAACTGTCCGGCGGGCAGCGCCAGCGCGTGCTCATCGGCATCGCCCTCGCGTGCCGCCCGGACCTGGTCATCGCCGACGAACCGACCAGCGCGCTCGACGTGACGGTGCAGCGCCGCATCCTCGACCACCTCGACGCACGGATCGCCGAGACCGGGACGGCGGTTCTGCTCATCACCCACGACTTGGGGGTCGCAGCGGACCGCGCCGACCGCATCGTCGTGATGAAGAGCGGGAGGGTCGTCGAAACCGGACCTGCCGCACAGGTACTCGACGACCCGCAGCACGAGTACACGCGCTCGCTCATCGCGGCGGCACCGAGCCTTGCGGACGCGCCGCAACGCCCCGCGCTGCGCAAGGCCGCCCCGATCCTCACGGTCTCGAACGTGTCGAAGACGTTCCGCATCGACCGGAAGTCCGCGCTGCACGCCGTGCGCGACGTCTCGTTCGAGGTGCCTCGCGGCGGCACCCTGTCGCTGGTCGGCGAGTCCGGATCCGGCAAGTCCACCGTCTCGCGGATCGCGATCCGGCTCGAGACGCCCACCTCGGGCGAGGTGCGGTTCGACGGTGACGACATCACCGGCCTCCGCGGACACGCACTGCGGGCGTTGCGCCGCCGGGTGCAGATCGTCCACCAGAACCCGTACGCGTCGCTCGATCCGAAACTGCGGATCCGCGACATCGTCGCCGAACCGCTCGACGCGTTCGGCATCGGCACACGAGCCGAGCGCGCCCAACACGTCGCACGCCTCCTCGATCAGGTGGCACTGTCGACGGCGCACCTGAACCGCAAACCCGCGGAGCTGTCGGGAGGGCAACGGCAGCGCGTCGCCATCGCCCGGGCGCTCGCGCTGCAACCCGACCTCCTCGTGCTCGACGAACCGGTCTCGGCGCTCGACGTGTCGGTCCAGGCACAGATCCTCGACCTGCTCACCGCGCTGCAGACCGAACTCGGGCTCAGCTACCTGTTCATCTCGCACGACCTCGCCGTCGTCCGGCAGATCAGCGACACCGTCGCTGTGATGCGCGCCGGCCGGGTCGTCGAATACGGCTCCACCGCAGAAATTTTCGACAACCCACAGCGCGAGTACACCCAGACGTTGCTCGAGGCCATCCCCGGGAAGGTCCATCATGTCCGATAATTCAGAGTTGTTGCTGGCCGTCGAGTTCACCGGCACCGGTATCCACCCGTCGTCGTGGCGCCGCGACGATTCGCGCGCCGAGGAATTGTTCACCGCGCGCTACTGGGCCGATCTCGTCGGCGCCGCAGATCGCGCGGGTGTGGACTTCGCGTTCTTCCCGGACACCTTCGGTGTCACCTCGGACGCGAGCACCGTGCGCGGCCGGCTCGAAGCCGTCGGGCTCGCCGCGCGTCTCACCGCGGCCACCACCCGCATCGGGCTCGTCCCCACCGCGACCGTCACCCACACCGAACCGTTCCACGTCGCCAAGGCGATCCAGACCGTCGACCACACCACGCTCGGTCGCGCGGGCTGGGAGGTCGCGGTGACGCCGGGCGCCGGGCCGGTCGCGTTGTTCGGCCGCAAGGACGAGCAGGACACCGCGTCGCTGTGGGCCGAAGCCGCCGAGGCCGCCGAGGTCGCGGCGCGACTGTGGGACAGCTGGGAGGACGACGCCGAGATCCGCGACGTCGCCACCGGCCGCTTCATCGACCGGGACAAGGTTCACTACATCGATTTCGTCGGCGAGTACTTCTCCGTCAAGGGATCGTCCATCGTACCGAGGTCGCCGCAGGGGCAACCGTTGGTCGCGGTGACGGTCACCGGCGACGAATCGTTCGAATTCGCCGCGAAGCGAGCAGATCTCGTGCGCATCCGGGCAACGGATGCCGAGGCTGCGGCCGATCTCACCACCCGTATCCGGGCCGCTGCGGGGGACCGTCCGGTCCTCGTCCTGCTCGACGTCGACCTGCTGCTCGCCGCCACCGACGCCGACGCGGCCGCCGACCTCGCGCAACTCGAGGCGTGGGCCGGAGCGCCGTACGTCTCCGACACGATCGTCCACGTGGGCACCGCCGCCGGAGCCGTCGAGCTCCTGGGAGACATCCGGGGCGTGAACGGGGTGACGCTGCGACCGCTCGCTCTGCCGTCGACCCTGCCGCGGCTCGTCGAGAACGTCCTGCCCGTCATTCGTCCCGTGGTCGCGCCCGCAACCGGAACCCTCCGCGACCGGCTCGGTCTGCCCCGTCCCGCCAATCGTTTCGCTTCCGCTCACTGAAGGATCGATCACCTTGTCACGCAATATCGTTCGCAAGCAGATCCACCTCGCCGCCCACTTCCCGGGGGTCAACAACACCACCGTGTGGGCAGACCCGGCCTCGAAGAGCCAGATCGACTTCGAGTCGTTCGTGCACCTCGCGCGCACCGCCGAGCGCGGCAAGTTCGACTTCTTCTTCCTCGCCGAGGGATTGCGGTTGCGCGAACACCGCGGCCGCATCCACGACCTCGACGTCGTCGGCCGGCCCGACACGCTCACCGTGCTCGAGGCGCTCGCCGGCGCCACCACCCACCTCGGGCTGGCCGGCACGATCAACACCACCTTCAACGAACCGTACGAGCTGGCGAAGCAGTTCGCGACGCTCGACCACCTGTCCGACGGCCGCGCCGCGTGGAACCTGGTCACGTCGTCGGATGCGTTCACCGGCGAGAACTTCCGTCGCGGCGGCTTCCTCGACCATTCCCAGCGCTACGTCCGCGCGGCCGAAGTGGTCGACGTGGTGCGGGAACTGTGGGACGGCTGGTCCGAACGTGGGCCCGTGATCGACCGTGAGGCCGGAATCTTCGCCGCCGACAACGACATCGCGCCGTTCGACATCCACACCACCCAGTTCGACATCGCGGGGCGCTTCGAGGTGCCGCGCAGCCCCCAGGGGCATCCGGTCTTCCTGCAGGCCGGCGACTCCGACGAGGGACGCGAGTTCGGGGCCGCGAAGGCCGATGCGATCTTCAGCCGCCACGGCACCCTCGAGGAGGGGCGGGCGTTCTACACCGATGTCAAGAGCCGCCTCGCGAAATACGGCCGCAGTCACGACGACCTGAAGATCCTGCCCGCCGCGGCGTTCGTCCTCGGTGACAGCGCCGAGGACGCGGAAGAACGGGCCCGGCACATCCGGCTGCAGCAGGTCGGCCCGCAGACCGCGATCGCGTTCCTCGAGCAGGTATGGGGCCGCGACCTCTCGAACTACGACCCGGACGGGCCCCTGCCCGACGTCGACCCCGAGGACAACGTGACCATCACTCGCGGCCGCGTCCGCCACGCGAAGGATCCGCGCGCGATTGCCGAGGCGTGGCGCGCGAAGGCCGAGGCCGAGAACCTCAGCATCCGCGAACTCATCATCGAGGTCACCGCGCGTCAGCAGTTCGTCGGCACCGCCGAACAGGTTGCCACCGAGATCGACCACTACGTGCAGACCGACGCGAGCGACGGTTTCATCCTGGTGCCGCACCTGACCCCCGGCGGCCTCGACGAGTTCGTCGACACCGTCGTGCCGCTGCTGCAGGAACGCGGCAGTTTCCGCACCGAGTACGACGGCACCACCCTGCGCAGCCACCTGGGCCTGCGCCACCCGCACGAGACGAACGAAGGAGTCCGAGCATCGTGACCACAACACTCGACCACACCCGATTCCTCGAGGACTGGAAGCAGTGGCACGCCGCCCGCAACGACGCGCTGCGGCAACCGCTGGGCTGGCTCAGCCTCACCGCGCTGCACTGGCTCGACGAGACCCCCACCGAATTCGACGAAGCCCCGGGGATCTGGCATACCGCCGGTGACACGGTCGTGCACGTGCACGGTGACACGGTCGTGCACGTGCACGGTGACGAGACCGGTACCTACGAACCGGTCGAGGGTGCGCCCGGGCTCGAGGTGGAGTTCGACGGCGGTTACGTCGAGATCATCCGCCGCACCGGTCGTTTCGGGATCCGTATCCACGACCGGAATGCTCCCGCGGTCGCCGCCTTCACGGAAGTACCGGTGTACGAGCCGGATACGAAGTGGGTTCTCAACGGCCGTTTCGAAGCGTTCGACGAGTCGCGCACCGTGACCACCGGCGCCGTCGTCGACGGTCTCGAACATCATCACAGCGCAGCCGGGCTCGTCCGGTTCGACCACGACGGCAGCGAGCACACGCTCGTCGCGTTCGGCGAGGTCGGCGGGCCATTGCGGGTGTTGTTCACCGACGCGACCAGCGGGGTCACCACCTACCCGGCGGCACGCGCGCTCGACCTCGGTGTCCCGGACGAGAACAACACCGTCACACTCGATTTCACGCGGGCGGCGAATCTGCCCTGCGCGTTCACCGACGCCGCGACCTGCCCGATCGCGCCGGCCGAGAACCGGCTCCCGTTCGCCGTCGAGGCGGGCGAACGCAATCCCCGCACATCGCAGAATCCGGAGTGACCATGGCTGTGACGAATCCGGTTCCGCTGTCCGTGCTGGACCTGTCGCCGGTCAGCGAGGGAGCGACCGTGCCGCAGGCACTGCGCAACACGGTCGATCTCGCGCGGAAGGCCGAGGCGTGGGGTTACCGGCGCTACTGGGTCGCCGAGCACCACTTCGTCGCGGTGGCCTCGTCGTCCCCGGCGGTGCTGATCGGCGCGGTCGCCGCGGCCACGAGCACCATCCGGGTCGGGGCGGCGGCGGTGCAGCTCGGCCACAACACCGCCGCGGGTGTCGTCGAAGCATTCGGCACGCTCGACGCGTTCCATCCGGGGCGGATCGATCTCGGTCTCGGCCGTTCGGGCCAGCGGCGCGCGGAAGCGTTGAAGGCTGCCGCATCCGGTGTCGAGCCCCCGGCGCCGCGCGCCACCGAGATCCGGAACGGCCTGGTGATCCCGCCGCCGTTCCCGACCGGCCGGATCCTCGCCTCGCCGCGTCTCGCGGCCTCGTTCGCGGCGCTCCAGCAGCCCGGCGCGCAGTCGCCGGACTTCGACGAGCAGGTCGCCGACATCCTCGCGTTGCTCGACGGCACGTACCGCACCGCCGACGGAATCGAGCTGCACGCTCATCCGGGGGAGAACGCCGACGTCGAGGTGTGGGTGTTCGGGTCGAGTGCGGGCCCGTCCGCCGCCCTCGCGGGTCGGCTCGGACTGCCGTTCGGGGCGAACTATCACGTCGCACCGTCCAGCACGGTCGAGGCGGTCGAGGCATACCGGGCGGCGTTCCGTCCGTCGAAGTACCTGGCAGAGCCGTATGTGGTGGTCTCGGCGGACGCCGTCGTCGCCGACGACGACGCGACCGCCCGCGAGCTCGCGTCGACGTACGGGCACTGGGCCCACAGCATCCGCTCGGGTCAGGGCGCCGTGCCCTACCCGGACCCGGCGACCGCGGAACCTCTCACCGCCGAGGAACGGGAACTCGTCGACGATCGTCTCGTCACCCAGTTCGTGGGTTCCCCGGGCACCGTCGCCGAACGGCTCGACACGTTGCGCCGGGTCACCGGCGCCGACGAACTCGTCGTCACGTCGGTGACACACCGGCACGAGGACCGGTTGCGGTCCTACGAACTGCTCGCACGGGAATGGGGGCTTGCGGGGCTGCGCGCCGCCTGACCGTGTCCGGGCCGAATGTCACGGCGGTTCGGATAGGCTGAACCGCTGTGACATTCGGCGATGACGGCGAGGCGCAGGACCAGGAACTTCCGGAGTGGGCACGCGCTCTCGGGCTCGCGCCACATCCCGAGGGCGGCTGGTACCGGGAGACCTGGCGCAGCGACCTCGAGCTGCCCGCCACGGCCCTGCCCGGCTATCCCGCGTCCCGCAGCGCCGGAACCGCGATCCTGTTCCTGCTCGTGCCCGGGCAGCAGTCCGCGTGGCACACGGTGCGCGGTGCCGAGCTGTGGCTGTACCACCGGGGGAGTCCCGTGCTGCTCGAGATCGCGGAACCGGGACCGGAACCCGGTGAGATCACCGAATATCTCGTCGGTCCCGACTTCGCCGAAGGCCACCGGCCGCAGGTCGTGGTGCCGCCCGGCCACTGGCAGCGAGCCCGGCCGGCGGGAAGCGAACCGAGCCTGGTCGGGTGCGTCGTCGTGCCCGGATTCGACTTCGACGACTTCACTCTGGCCGGCAGCTGAACCGGCACGTGCATTTCGCCGGATTCGGGTCTTTGATGTGGGTATGAGTGTCGACAGGAGTGCGGATCCGCTGCGCTTGGCCGCGGGAGCCGCGACGGTGCTGGCCGGTGCGGTCGGGAGCGCGATGGGCGTGAGCATGGACCTCGCCCGCCGGTTGCCCGGCGTCGCGTCGGCCATCGACGGCCTCGAGGCGCGCGGCGACGCTGCCCTGCGCGCGGCGGATGCCGCCGTGGACCGCGTCCTGCGCGTCGTCGTGCGGAAGGTCGTACAGGCGGCGTTGCTCGAAGTGGACATCACCGCCGTCGTCCGCGACCACGTCGACCTCGACGCGATCGCCGAGGGCATCGACGTGGGCCGCATCGTCGACCGGGTCGACATCGACGGGATCGCAGAGCGGATCGACATCGACCGGATCCTCGACCGGGTGGACATCGACGGTGTCGCTGCGCGCGTGGACGTCGAGAAGATCATCGCCCGGGTCGACATCGACGGGATCGCCGCGCGCCTGGATCTGACGCCGATCCTGGACCGGGTGGACATCGACGCGATCGCGGCGCGGGTCGACGTGGACGCGATCATCCGGCGTGTGGACCTGATCGGTCTGGCCGGCACCGTCATCGAGGGCGTCGATCTGCCCGAGATCATCCGGGAATCCACCGGGACGATGTCCACCGAGGCCGTGCAGGGGGTGCGGACCCAGGGCATGCGTGCCGACGACGCGGTCTCCGGATTCGTCGGCCGCATGTTCGGGAGGCACCCCGAGCACCACGAGCACGAGGGGCAGGGGTGAGCGAGCATCGGCCCGCGGGCATCGTCACGCGGGGTCTCGCGGCGCTCCTGGATCTCGGCGTCGTGCTCGCCGGTATGGGCGGCCTGTACCTGTCCTGGGCGCTGATGCGGTTGCTGTTCTCGCCGCAGCAGTTCTCGTTCCCGGACGTGCAGGTCGTCATGTCGATCACGACCTGCAGCGCACTGTCGGTGCTGTACCTGGCGGCGTGCTGGGCGACGACCGGTCGCACCGTCGGCTCGGTCGTGATGGGCCTTCGGGTCGTCGGGCGCAACCGGCAGCTCATGGGCTGGCTCCGCGCGCTGATTCGGGCCGGGTTCTGCGTCGTGTTCCCGGTCGGGCTGATCGTGGTCGCCGTCGATCGGCGACGACGGTCGCTGCAGGACATCGTGCTGCGGACCACGGTCGTCTACGACTGGCAGCCCGATCCTCACCTCGCCGAGCCGCACGGCGGACAGTGAAAACTCCGCCGGAACACCGTTCCGGTCATACTCGAAGCAGATTGAGATCGAAGACATACAGGAGAACTCGGTGGCACAGGGCTTGAAGTTGGGATACAAGGCGTCCGCGGAGCAGTTCGGTCCCCGGGAACTGGTGGAGCTGGCGGTGCTGGCCGAGGAACACGGCATGGATTCGGCGACAGTGTCCGACCACTTCCAGCCGTGGCGGCACAACGGTGGGCACGCTCCCTTCTCGCTGTCGTGGATGACCGCGGTCGGCGAGCGCACGAAGCGCCTGCAGCTCGGCACTTCGGTGCTGACCCCCACCTTCCGGTACAACCCGGCCGTCATCGCGCAGGCGTTCGCGACGATGGGCTGCCTCTATCCGGGCCGCGTCATGCTCGGCGTCGGCACCGGTGAGGCCCTCAACGAGATCGCCACCGGCTACCAGGGCGAGTGGCCGGAGTTCAAGGAGCGGTTCGCCCGGCTGCGCGAATCGGTGCGGCTGATGCGCGCGCTGTGGACCGGCGACCGCGTCGACTTCGACGGCGAGTACTACACCACGAAGGGTGCCTCGATCTACGACGTGCCCGAAGGGGGCATCCCGGTGTACATCGCCGCGGGTGGGCCGGTGGTCGCCCGGTACGCGGGCCGCGCCGGTGACGGCTTCATCTGCACCTCCGGCAAGGGCATGGAGCTCTACAACGACAAGTTGCTTCCGGCGGTCGCCGAGGGCGCCGAGAAGGCCGAACGGGACGTCGCCGCGATCGACAAGATGATCGAGATCAAGATCTCTTACGACACCGATCCGGACGCGGCGCTCGAGAACACCCGGTTCTGGGCTCCGTTGTCGCTCACCCCGGAGCAGAAGCACTCGATCGAGGATCCCATCGAGATGGAAGCGGCCGCGGACGCGCTCCCCATCGAACAGGTCGCCAAGCGGTGGATCGTGGCGTCGGATCCCGACGAGGCGGTCGAGAAGGTCAAGGCGTACATCGACGCCGGACTGAACCACCTCGTGTTCCACGCGCCGGGTCACGACCAGAAGCGTTTCCTCGAGCTGTTCGAACGGGATCTGGCGCCGCGCCTCCGCGCGCTCGCCTGATACCGCGATCTTGCAGTGCGGGGTGTCTCACACGCGGAGTCGCCCCGCACCGCATTATGGTGGCTCCCATGAGTGCCGCTGCGGGATCCGTGTCGAGCATCTACATCGCGTCTCCCGAAGGCGACACCGGGAAATCCACGGTGGCGCTCGGCATCCTGCAGATGCTGTGCGCCTCCGCCGCCCGCGTGGGTGTGTTCCGGCCCATCGCACGCTCGGACGCCGACCGTGACTACGTTCTCGAGCTGCTCCTCGAACGCATCACCGTCGACCTCGACTACGACGACTGCGTCGGTGTCACCTACGACGAGGTGCACGCGGACCCCGATGCGGCCCTGAGCGAGATCGTGTCCCGATACCACGCGGTCGCCGACCGGTGCGACGCCGTCGTGGTCGTCGGCAGCGACTACACCGAGATCGCGAATCCCACCGAACTGTCGTACAACGCGCGGATCGCGGCGAACCTCGACGCGCCGGTCCTGCTCGCGCTGCGCGGGTCGCGCCGAACCCCCGCCGAGATCGCGCAGCTCGCCGCGGTCTCGTCCGCCGAACTCGCCGCTCACCATGCCCATCTGACCGGGATCGTCGTCAATCGCTGCAACCCGGACGAACTCGACGCCGTCGCCGCGCGGTTCGCCGGGCATCCCGTGCCGGTATGGACGCTGCCGGAGGTCCCGATCCTGGTGGCGCCGACGATGGCCGAACTGCAGGCCGTCCTGCACGGCGACCTCTACAGCGGCGATCCCGAACTGCTGCACCGCGAAGCGCTGCGAGTCGTGGTGGGCGACATGACCGCCGAGCACATCCTCGAACGTCTCACCGAAGGAGCGGCGGTCGTCGTGTCCGCCGACCGTTCGGACGCCCTGCTGGCCCTCGTCAATGCCGATGCTGCAGAAGGGTTCCCGTCACTGGCGGGCATCATCCTCAACGGCGGGCTGCGGCCCCATCCCGCGATCGCGCAGCTCGTCACAGGTCTCGAACCCACACTGCCCATCCTCACCACCGATCTCGGCACGTTCGATACCGCCTCCGCCGCGGACCGGACCCGCGGGCGCATGGTGCACGGTGCGCAGCGCAAGATCGACACCGCGGTCGCGTTGATGGAACAGCACGTCGACGCACCGACGCTCCTGGGCCGGCTGAGTCTTCCGCGCCCGACGGTGACGACCCCGCAGATGTTCGAATACCAGCTCATCGACCGGGCCCGCGCGCAACGCCGGCACATCGTGCTGCCCGAGGGCGACGACGACCGCATCCTCCGCGCCGCCGGCCGGGTTCTGCAACGCGGCATCGCCGACATCACGCTGCTCGGTGACGAACCGCAGATCCGCCGGCGCGCCGCCGCACTCGGCATCGACCTCGGGAAGGCGGAGACGATCGACCCGCGGACCTCCGAGCTCGCCGAGCGTTTCGCCGCCGAATACGCCCGGCTGCGTGCGCACAAGGGCATGAATCTCGATCGCGCCCGCGAGATCATGCGTGACATATCCTATTTCGGCACCATGATGGTCCACCTGGGGATCGCGGACGGCATGGTGTCGGGGGCGGCGCACACCACCGCGCACACCATCCGCCCGTCCTTCGAGATCATCCGCACCCGGCCCGGCGTCTCCACCGTGTCGAGCGTCTTCCTGATGTGCCTGGCGGATCGCGTTCTCGTATACGGCGACTGCGCGGTCGTGCCCGACCCGTCCGCCGAGCAGCTCGCCGACATCGCGATCTCCTCCGCGGAGACCGCGGCCCGTTTCGGCATCGAGCCGCGGGTCGCGATGCTGTCGTACTCGACGGGCGACTCCGGGATCGGCGCCGACGTCGACAAGGTGCGCAGTGCCACCGCGCTGGTGCGGCAGCGACGGCCGGATCTGCCGGTCGAGGGCCCGATCCAGTACGACGCCGCGATCGAGCCCACGGTCGCGAGCGCGAAACTCCCCGGGTCCGAAGTGGCCGGTCGCGCAACGGTATTCATCTTCCCCGATCTGAACACCGGCAACAACACGTACAAGGCGGTGCAGCGCAGCGCCGGCGCGGTGGCCGTCGGACCGGTGCTCCAGGGCCTGAACAAGCCGGTCAACGACCTCTCCCGAGGCGCGCTGGTCCAGGACATCGTCAACACGGTGGCGATCACCGCGATCCAGGCACAGGAGGACTGATCCATGACTGCCACCAACGGAGTGACCGCCGGAACCGTGCTGGTGCTGAACTGCGGTTCGTCGTCGATCAAGTTCCAGCTGATCCACCCGGAGACGGGGGAGTCGGTGGTGCACGGGCTGATCGAGCGGATCGGTGAGCCGGAGGGGCGGATCGTCTTCCGCCACGCCACCGGAACCGAAGAGAAGATCGGACCCATCGCCGATCACCGCACGGGACTTCGCATCGTGCTGGACATGGTCGAAGGGCTCGGACGGTCGCTGCACGAGGCCGGCATCATCGCGGTGGGACACCGGCTCGTGCACGGCGGCGGGCTCTTCTACGAGCCGACGCTCATCGACGACGCGGTGGTGCGCGCGGTCGACGACCTGTCCAGCCTTGCGCCCCTGCACAACCCGGCCAACGTCGTCGGCATGGAAGTCGCCCGCGCGGTGCTGCCCGACATCCCGCACGTCGGTGTGTTCGACACCGCGTTCTTCCACGACCTGCCGGCCGCGGCCGCGACGTACGCGATCGATCGGAAGATCGCGGCCGATCACGGCATCCGTCGGTACGGATTCCACGGCACCTCACACGAATACGTCTCGCGGCGGGCAGCGGAGTTTCTCGGCCGCGACTACTCCGAGCTCGGTCAGATCGTGTTCCACCTGGGGAACGGGGCGTCCGCGGCCGCGATCGCGGGTGGCCACCCGATCGACACCTCGATGGGGCTCACCCCTCTCGAGGGCCTGGCCATGGGAACCCGTTGCGGCGACGTCGATCCGGGTGTGCTCATGCACCTGAAGCGCAGCGCCGGTATGGATGTCGAAGCGATCGACGACATGCTGAACCACAGCTCGGGACTCAAGGGGCTGTGCGGTGTCAACGACTTCCGGGCGTTGATCCGGCTGATCGAGGAGGGATCCGCGGACGCGAAACTCGCCTACGACGTGTACGTGCACCGGATCCGGAAGTACCTCGGCGCGTACATGGTCGAACTCGGCGGCGTCGACGTGATCGTCTTCACCGGCGGGGTGGGGGAGCACCGGTCCGAGGTCCGGTTGGACGCGCTGGCGGGACTCGAACGGCTCGGGATCGTCGTCGACCCCGAGTCGAACGCGGCCGAGAGAGGGGACGAACGTCGCATCTCCGCGCCGGAATCGAAGGTGGAGGTGCTGGTGATCCCGACCAACGAGGAACTGGCCATCGCCCGGGCCGCGGCCGCGTTCGCAACAACCTCGTAGGGCTGACCGTCGGGTCCGCCGACGGACAAGACATCAGCGCGCTGTCGGCTGCGCGCGGATATCCCCCGGCTGCGCGGGTTCGGTTGACAGATGCCACGGTCAGAGGAGGCTGCGAGGGCGGATCGCGTTCGCCAGGTCGACGAGGGTGTACCGGTGCGTGCGCGCCGGTGCGCTGCGTGCCAGCGCCCGCAGCGCCGCCTCGGTGCCCCTCCGCAGACCCTTCTCGGTGAACGGGACCCCGAGGATCGGATCGAGGGACTTACGGGAGGCATGGCCGGCGCGCACCCACTCGAGGGCCGTGCCCAGCACCAGTGTGCGCATCTGCAGGGCGCGGCCCTCGTCGAGGGGCAGAGCGTCGACGCGGTGCGCGGCCTCGCGCAGTTCGGCCTCGGTCACGTCGTCGATCGGTCTGTCGTGCAACATGATCAGGATGCTCGTCATGCTGGCCACACTGTGGTGCCGAGACGTCGCGGGCACCTGGTCGAGGGTCGCGACCGCGCCGGCCAGGTCGTGACGGTCGGCGAGCTGACGGGCCAGTCCGAACGCGGCACTGACGATGTTGTGGTCGGTGCGCCACACCGTCCGGTAGTAGTTCTCGCAGAACTGCCGCCACGCCTCCGGATCGTCGCTCTCCCATTGCTGCAGAATGAGTTCCGCGGTCGCGGCCAGGGCGATCTTCGGGGCGGTCTCGCCGGGTAGCGCCTCGAGCACCCGTTCGAATCGGTCGAACGCCGTCTGGAATTCACCGAGCAGCAGCGCGGCGATCCCGGCGTGCCAGTCGATCCGCCAGTCCATGCCCAGGTCGCGTTCGAGATTGCGGAGGATCTCCTCGGCCCGTTCCCCGTGCCCGAGGTCGAGGTGGGCGCGGACCTCGGCGAGGGCGATCTCGCGGGAGAACGAGACGTCGGCGGTGCCCACGACCCGTTCGAGCCCGTTGTCGCGGGCGTGCCGCAGTGCGTCGAGTGTCTGCTGGGGCTCGCTGTGCACGGCAGCGGCGAGCAGCGCCGCGCTGGGGTCGTTCGGATCGATCAACGGAACCGGAAGGGCCCCGGCCACATCCCGCGCAGAGATGTTCTTGTCGCGGACGATGCCGTCGACGAACACGTCCGTCTGCGCGACGGCCTCATCGGTGCCGAAGGTGGTGCGCTGGCGACTGAACTTCGCCGACAGCCCGGGGTGCTCGGTGCCCGTCTGCTGGGACAGGACCTCGCGCAGCACACCGGTGAGCTGCCCGGCCATCTCGTCGGCGGACCGGAACCGCCGTTCCGGGTCGGGATCGGTGGCGCGCAACAGCAATCGATGGAACGAGTCGTACTCGGCGAGCAACGGTGCCTGTTCGGTCGTGGGCAGCCCGTCGACGTAGCGGCCCTTGTCGACGGGCAGGTCCAGCGTCAGCGCTGCCAGGGTCCGGCCGGCGGTGTAGATGTCGGTGACCGGAGTCGGTCCGGTGCGGACGATTTCGGGTGCCTGGTAACCCGGCGTGCCGTACAGGTAGCCGTAGTCCTCGATGCCCGAGACCGCCCCGAGATCGATCAGTTTGGTCTGCTCCTCGGTGACCATGATGTTCTCGGGTTTGAGGTCGTTGTAGACCAGTCCGATCTCGTGCAGATAGCCGAGCGCGGGCAGGACGTCGAGGATGTACGCGATGGCCTGCTCGATCGGCATCCGTTCCGGTTTGGTGTAGGTGTCGAGGATCTCGCGCAGGGTGTGCCCGCCGACGTATTCCATGACGATGTATCCCATCGGGACACCGTCCGGCCGCGGATGCTCGACGAAGTTGTAGATCCGGACGATGCTCGGGTGCGAAACCTCCGCGAGGAACTGCCGTTCGGCCATCGCGACCGCCTGCGCCTCGGCGTCGCCGGCGTGCAGCAGGCCCTTGAGCACGACCCAGCGATCGCTGACGTTGCGGTCGACAGCCAGGTAGATCCAGCCCAGCCCGCCGTGCGCGAGACAGCCCTTGATCTCGTACTGCCCGGCGACCAGATCTCCGGGGGCGAGATTCGGGGTGAACTCGAACGGCGTGCCACACGACGGGCAGTTGCCCGAGGAGGGTCCGGGACCGGAGGCGGTGCTGCGCCCCACCGGTTTTCCGCACTTCCAGCAGAACCGTTTGCCCTCGGCGACCCGAGGATCGCGCAGGACGACACTCGCCGGATCGAGCGGCGCCGGAACCGGGACGTCGACGAGACCGGCGATGCGCCGGCGCAGCAGTCCACGGGGACGCGATCGGCGGCTCGAGCCGCGCTGCGACGGCCCGGTCGGCGGGAGGGAGGCACGCCGGGTCGACTCCGTGGACTGCGCCGCGCCGGGGCGTGGGCTGCGCTGGGTCGACTCGGTGGGCTCCGCCGCGTCGGGGCGTGGGCTGCGCTGGGTCGACTCGGTGGGCTCCGCCGCGTCGGGGCGTGGGCTGCGCTGGGTCGCCGGTCCGCCGGGGAGTTCGGTATCGGCCATCGGATCGTCCCTCAATCCACATACGTCGCGGTGGGCGGTGCCGGTGTCGGCCCGAGGACGGAGAGCCACCTGTCGTACAACTCCGCCCAGGTGCCGTCGCGGCGGATTCGTTCGAGTGTGCCGTTCACGAACCGCACGAGATCGTCGTTGCCCAGGGTGATGCCGACACCGTACGGCTCCACACCCATCGAGGCGCCGACGATCTCGAGATTGGGATCCTGGGATGCGAGACCCGCGAGGATGGTGTCGTCGGTGCTCACGGCCTCGACCTGCCCCTGCTGCAGGACGACGAGACAGTCCGCCCACGCCGGCACGGTCAGGATCGACGCCGACGGCTGCACCTGCTGCATGCGGGTCAGCGAGGTGGTTCCGCGCACGATACAGACCCGCCGGCCCGCGAGATCCGCGGCATTGCGGATGTCCGATCCCTTGACCACCAGGACCCGCTGCTGGGCCAGGAAGTATGTCGACGAGAAGTCGACGCGTTCCCGGCGGGCGCACGTGATCGACATGGTCTTGGCGACGATGTCGACGGTGGAGTCCTGCAGCGCCTGCTCGCGGTCGGCAGAGTTGAGGATCCGGTAGTCGATCAGGTCGGGATCCCCCAGCAGATCGCGCGCGATCTCCCGGGCGATGTCGACGTCGAAACCGGCGATGCGGCCGGTGGCCGGATCACGGAAGCTCATCAGATTGCTGCCGGTGTCGAGACCGACCACCAGCCGGCCGCGGGCACGGATCGCGTCGAGTGTCGGTCCGGTCGTCGCGCCGTCGGGCCGCAGGCTCGCGGTCGGATCCCCGCAGTCGGGCATTTCCGGTTGCGCAGTGGGGGAGGGCGCCAAGGTGGCGCGTTCGGGCAGCGGCACCTCGCTGTAGGGGACCTCGACCCGGGGCAGCGGGGACACCGGCGTCGACGCGCACCCGGCGACGGCGACGACACTGCACAGTGCCGCCACCATCAGCGCCACGCGGCTCCTCACTGGTACTCCCGAAGTCGAGGCCACAATCCGATGGTGACACCGATCAGCGACACCAGGGTGAGCACCACCGCGGCAGGTGCCAGCGCGGACAAGAGCTGGGAGGCGCGGTCCTCGTTGGAACGCAGCTGGGAGCGCGCCGCCTCGATGCCTTCGGCCAGGGCGTCGTCGACGACGGCGAACTGGGCCGCCGATTCGTTCGGACCCGGACCGACCGCCAGGACCGCCGCTGCGGTGTAGTCACCGCGCTGCAGAGCGGCCACCGTCCGTTCGTGCGATTCCATCCATTCGTTGCGGGCGGCGATCGCACGGGCCACGGCATCGTCGGTGACAGCGTCTCCACCCGGGTGGGATTGCAGTAGCTCGCCGAGCCGGGCCATGGACTGTCGGAACGCGGCATCGTATTCGCCGGTGCTGTCCCGCCGGGCCAACAGCAGCGTCTCGGCGGTGCGGGACTGCTGGGCGGTGATGCGGGCCGCGGCGACCGTCCCGAGCGGCTCGGCGCCGTCACTGATGGCGCGTTGCGTCGCACTCGACGACACCAGCCCCGCGACGAGCAGCCACACCAGCAGCAGGCCGGTCGCGGCGATCGACAGGAGCAACCCGGGATTGAGGGCACGCCGGCTGATGCGGGAGATGATCAGGTGGATGCCGCCGAGCGCGGACACTGCGGCGATGAGCAACCCGATCGAGAACCACGGTGGCCGGACCGCGGCGTGCTGGGTGTCCATGACGGCACGGACACCGAGCATGTGCAGTTCCTGTGCCATCGGCAACAGCGAGGTCTGCATGAGGTTCGACGCTTCGCCGAGGTACGCGCTGCCCACCGGATTGCCCGAGCGGTTGTTGGCCCGGGCCGTCTCGATCAGGCCCGTGTACACGGTCAGCCGCCCGGAGATCCCCGACAGGAGGCGGGCACTGTCCGGGTCGTCATCGGCACCGATGGCCGCCGCGACCAGCTGCGCCGACGCCTCCGCCACGGCCTGCTCGTACCGCTCGCGGACGGCCTTCGGTTCGATGCCGCCGGAGATGAACCCGGTGACCGCCGCCGCGTCGGCGACGGACAACGCGCTGTAGAGATCCTGGGACGCGTCCGCCAGCGGCTCGATCGTCGACAGCAGATGATCGTGCGTGGCCTTGCGGCTGCTCACCGTCTGGGTCGCGACGAACCCCGAGATCGCCACCAGGATCGACACGAGCGTCCCGAGCACGATGAGCTTGGCGGGTGTCGAGCGCAGCACGGCACCCAGATCGTCGGGCACCTGCGGGCCGCTCGACCGTCCCTGCTCGAAAACCCGGGCGGTCCGTGTCTCGGGGGCCCGCTGCTCGGCGTGGTCGGGGCCGGGGTCGATCGTGGGGTGTAGGCGAGGGTCCACCAATCGCCCCTTTCGGTGTTGCACAGTCCTTGGCGAGCATATAAGCAGTACGAACAGGAATGCGCTGCGCGAGTGCGTCGGAACAGGGGTTCGACAGCCCGCGGCGGCCGGTAGGGAGGACGGACACGATGCGCGGTGACGGTGACGGATGGGCCGTCGGCCCCGACGGCGATCGCCGGTGGGGCAAGCACGGTGCGGCCGGGCTGTTGTTGCGTGCGCCTCTGCCCGACGGCCGGCCCGCGGTGCTGCTGCAACACCGCGCCGCGTGGAGTCACCAGGGCGGAACCTGGGCGCTGCCCGGCGGCGCCCGCGACAGCCACGAAAGCACCGTCGACGCCGCGGTACGCGAAGCGCACGAGGAGACCGGCATCGACGTGTCGGTGGTTGCGGTCCGAACCGAGCGCGTCACCGCCGGGGTCGTCGGCGGCTGGACCTACACGACCGTCGTCGCCGACGCCGGGATCCCGCTGGCCACCGTCCCCAACGGCGAGAGCACCGAACTGCGATGGGTGCCGGAGGTCGAGGTCGAGGCGATGGCGCTGCACGCGGGGTTCGCCGCGTCCTGGCCGACGCTGCGCACCCGCGTGGTCCGGGTCCTGCTCGACACCGCGAACGTGCTCGGCTCCCGCCCGACCGGCTGGTGGCGCGACCGGCCGGGAGCGACCGGGGCACTGCTGAACGAGCTGGCGGCGGTGCTGCCCCGGACCCTCGAACTGCCCGACGGCGGGTTCGGCTGGGTGACGCAGATCGAGGCCGTGCTCGAAGGCCAGGCCCGGGACGCGATCGTCGAGGACGCCCGCATCCCGGTGCACGCCGCCACCGGAAGCGGGGACGACGAACTGGCCCGCCTCGCCGGGGCGACCGCCACCCTCACGTCGGAGGTGACGGTGGTCGTGACCGCCGACCGCGGGCTACGGGAGCGCCTGCCCGATTCGGTGATCGCGTTGTCGCCCTCGACCGTCCTCGACTGGCTGTAGACGGTTACGCAGGTAGACCGGCCTTCAGCGCAGCGGCCGCGGCACGCGGATCGGCGGCCTTCGTGATCGCCCGAACCACCGCGACACGGGTGGCGCCGGCGGCGACCACCTCGGGCAGTCGCTCGATGTCGATCCCGCCGATCGCGAACCACGGACGGGTCGGATGCGACTGAGCGACCTCCCGGATGACCTCCAGACCCGCCGCGGTGCGGCCCGGCTTGGTCGGGGTGTCCCATACCGGGCCGGACGCGAAGTAGTCGACACCCTCCTCGATCTCGGCGAGGGACGCCTGTGCGCGGCTGCCCGTGGATCGGCCGATGACGATGTCCGGACCGAGGATGTTGCGGGCGTGGGCGACCGGCAGATCCCCCTGACCCAGATGCAGGATGTCCGCGCCCGCCGCCAGTGCGATGTCGGCGCGGTCGTTGACGGCGAGCAGTGCGCCGTGGCGCCGGCACGCGTCGGCGAGGATCTCGAGCGCGGCCAGTTCGTCGCGTGCCTCGAGGCGGCCGAACTTCTTCTCGCCCGCCGAGTCCTTGTCACGCAACTGGATGATGTCGACTCCGCCGGCGAGGGCTTCCTCCGCGAATCGAGCCAGGTCGCCGGTGTCCCGGCGGGCGTCGGTGCACAGGTACAGACGCGCGTCCGCGAGTCGTTCCCGAGGTGAAGGATGGTTGCCACGATAGGAAGTCACAGCCCAGACGGTAACCTCTGAGGGAGAGATGACAACACGGGAGTCCCGGGGAACGCGGGGCTGAGAGGGGGCCTGCCGGCCCCGACCGTTATGACCTGACCCGGATCATGCCGGCGCAGGGAGTGAGGTGGACGCAGGATGGGAACGGTAGCCGTCGTCGGTGGCGGTGTCATCGGGTTGTCGATCGCGTGGCGCGCGGCGAGCGCCGGCTGGGACGTGACAGTGCACGACCCGACCCCCGGAGCGGGCGCATCCTGGGTCGCCGGTGGCATGCTCGCGCCGCTGTCGGAGGGCTGGCCCGGCGAGGAACACGTCCTGGAACTGGGCGCGGCGTCACTCGCGCGCTGGCCGGAGTTCGGGGACCGGTTGCAGCGCGCGACCGGGTGCGACCTGTTCACCTCGGACGGGTCGCTCACTGTCGCGCTGGATGCCGCCGACGCCGCCGACCTGCGCACCGTCGCGGAATGGGTGCAGGCGCAGGGCCACGAGATGCGGGTGCTCACCCGTGCCGAGATCCGGGAGCTCGAGCCGTCGCTCGGCCCGCGGATCCGCCTCGGGTTGCTCGCCCCGACGGAACTGGCCGTGGACAACAGGATCCTCGTCGACGCCCTGCATCGCGCCTGCGTCGAGGCCGGGGTGCGGTTCGTCGCGACCGCGGTCGATTCGCTCGACGCGCTGCCCGCGGACCGGGTGGTGCTCGCGGCGGGTTCGGCGTCGGCCCGGTTGTGGCCGGGCCTTCCGGTGCGGCCCGTCAAGGGCGAGATCCTGCGGTTGCGGGCCCGGCCCGGTGTCACCCCCGCCCCGAGCCGCACCATCCGCGGCAGTGTGCACGGCCGGCCGGCCTATCTGGTGCCGCGCGGCGACGGTCTCGTCGTCGGCGCCACCCAGTACGAGGCCGACGACACGCAGGTGACGGTCGCCGGGGTGCGGGACCTCATCGCCGATGCGGAAGCGCTGCTGCCGGCGATCGGCGAGTACGAGCTGTACGAGGCGACGGCGGGACTGCGGCCGATGAGCCCGGACAACCTGCCGTTGATCGGGCGGCTGTCCGAACGGGTCGTCGCCGCGACCGGGCACGGACGCAACGGGGTCCTGTTCACCCCGATCACCGCGGACGCCGTGCTCGCCGAACTCGCCGACGATCCGCTCGCCGAAGCGAAAAACGCCGACCCGCAAAGATTTTCGAAGGAAGGGCTGTGATGACGAACCCGATCTCGGTGGGGATCACCGTCAACGGTGAGGACCACTACTTCGCCGAGGCGCCGACGGTCGCCGAACTGCTGGTGCAGCTGGGGCTGCCGGAGAAGGGCATCGCGATCGCCGTCGACGGCGCGGTGTTCCCGCGCGGGCGGTGGTCCGAACCGGTCGGAAAGGGCTGGCAGATCGAGATTCTCACGGCGGTCCAGGGTGGCTGAGCTCCGTGACCCGGCACACGACCTGCCGCAGCTGACCATCGCCGGACGCACCTTCGCGTCGCGGTTGATCACCGGCACCGGCGGCGCCGCGAATCTCGCGGTGCTCGAGGAAGCGCTCGTCGCCTCGGGTACCGAACTGACCACCGTCGCCATGCGACGCGTCGACGCCGCCTCCGGCACCGGGGTGCTCGACCTGCTGCGCCGCCTCGACATCACCCCGCTCCCGAACACCGCGGGCTGCCGCGGCGCGAAGGAAGCGGTGCTCACCGCGCAACTGGGCCGCGAGGCCCTCGAAACCGATTGGGTCAAGCTCGAGGTCATCGCCGACGAACGCACCCTGCTGCCCGACGCCATCGAATTGGTCTCGGCGGCAGAGCAACTCGTCGACGACGGGTTCGTGGTCCTGCCGTACACGACGGACGATCCGGTCCTCGCGAAGCGCCTCGAGGACGTCGGATGCGCGGCGGTGATGCCGCTCGGCTCGCCGATCGGCACCGGACTGGGCATCGCCAACCCGCACCACATCGAGATGATCGTCGAAGCCGCCGGTGTCCCGGTGGTGCTCGACGCGGGCATCGGCACCGCGTCCGACGCCGCCCTCGCGATGGAACTGGGCTGCGACGCGGTGCTGCTCGCGACCGCGGTGACCCGGGCCAAGGACCCGGCGCTCATGGCGTCGGCGATGCGGCACGCCGTCGAAGCAGGTTTCCGGGCCCGGCACGCCGGACGGATCCCGAAGAGGTTCTGGGCGCAGGCGTCCTCGCCGCTCGAACCCTAGGGCCGGTGTCGGATCCGGCGGCTGCTCGTCGGGCGTGTCCCTGCACATTCCGGATGGATCGGGCAGGGTAGGGGTCATGATCGAAGTGACGGGACTGACCAAGACCTTCGGATCGACGACGGCAGTCGACGACGTGACGTTCACGGTCCGGCCCGGCATCGTCACCGGCTTCCTCGGTCCGAACGGTGCCGGTAAGACCACGACGATGCGGCTGATCCTCGGTCTCGACCGGCCCACTGCCGGCACCGCCCTGATCGGCGGGCGACCCTACCGGGAGTTGCAGCGGCCGCTGCGCACCGTCGGGGCGCTGCTCGACGCGAAGTGGGTGCATCCGAACCGGTCGGCCCGCGCGCACCTGCGGTGGATGGCCGCGTCGAACGGGCTGCCCGCGTCGCGGGTCGAGGAAGTGCTGCGTCAGGTGGGCCTGACCGAGGTCGCGAACAAACGCGCGGGTGGGTTCTCGCTCGGCATGTCACAGCGTCTCGGTCTGGCCGGGGCCCTGCTCGGCGATCCGCAGGTGCTGTTGTTCGACGAGCCGGTCAACGGGCTCGATCCCGAGGGGATCGTGTGGATCAGGCGGTTCATGCAGGCACTCGCAGCCGAGGGCCGGACCGTTCTGGTGTCGAGTCACCTGCTGTCGGAGATGGCGCAGACCGCCGACCACCTGCTGGTGATCGGGCGGGGCCGGCTCATCGCCGACACCTCCGTCGACGCATTCGTCGCGCAGGCCTCCGAAGCGGTGGTGCGGGTGCGCAGCCCCCAACTCGACGTCCTGCGGGCCGCGCTCGTCGAGCGCGGGCACGCCGTCCACGACGACGACGGTGCGCTCGTGGTCACCGGCGCGACCGCGGCGGAGGTCGGAGAGCTCGCCGCCGCCCGGTCGGTGGTGCTGCACGAACTCGCCGGACAGCAGGCCTCGCTGGAAGAGGCGTTCATGAAGATGACCGGTGGCGACGTGCAGTTCCACGGCACCGGCGCCGATTCCGTGATGAAGGGTGGCCTGTGATGAGCGTGGCGATCGACACGTTGCGAGCCGAACGTATCAAGCTGACGTCGGTGCAGTCGCCGTTCTGGTGCACCGTGGTGATCGTCGCGCTCGGTCTGGGCCTGGCCGCGATCCTCGGTGCGGCGGCGAAGGCGTCGATGTCCTCGGACGACGAAACGGTCCGCTTCTATCCCACCGTCGACGTCGCCGTCAGCGGTGTGACCGGTTTCGGTGTGCTGGTGTTGATGATCCTGGCGGCGCTGTCGGTGACCAGCGAATACCGGTTCGGCGTGATCCGCTCCACGTTCCAGGCTCTGCCGAACCGCACGGTCGTCCTCGCCGTCAAGGCACTGCTGATCGGTGTGCTCGGCGCGGTCCTGACCGGGGTGCTGGCGTTGGCCGCGGTCTATCTGACGAAGGCGCTCGCCGGGTCGGAGGCCGGACGGGACCTCGTGCTCGAGGGGGCGAAGTGGCGGACGATCTACGGCACCGCGCTGTTCGCGCTGCTCGCGTCCATCCTGGCGGTGGGGGTGGGCGCCCTGCTGCGTCAGTCCGCCGGCACCATCGCGATCCTGCTGCTGTGGCCGATGCTCATCGAATCGCTGTTCGGGCTGTTCGGGTCGTTCGGCCGGAACGTGCAGCCGTTCCTGCCGTTCGCGAACATCAACTACTTCCTGGGCACCGACCAGGGCATCGGTTTCCATTGGGGCCCGTGGGGTGCGCTCCTGTACTTCGCGGTGTTCGTGCTGGTGGTGTTCGGCGCCGCCGTGGCGGTGGTGAACCGGCGCGACGCCTGATGCGGTTCGCTCGGACCCCGGTGGCCCGGGGTCCGAGCGGATCCGTTCCGACGGCTACGACTGCGGGGTCGTGAGGGCCGCGATCGTCGACGCGTACATCGTCGACTTGATGGCTCCGAGCGTGCCGGGGTCCTTTCCGACCAGCGGCGCGACCGTGCCCACGGCCGAGGTAACCAGGGCGGATTCCTCGGCGGTGGCGTCGACGATGCCGGCGGCGAGCGCGTCGGGTCCGCCGAATCGTCGTCCGGTGGTCATCGCTGCGGTCGCGGTGCGCGGGGTGGTCTTGGCCTGGACCAGCGCGGCCATCCCGGGCGTGAACGGGATCCGGATGTCGACCTCGGGCAGGCAGAAGAAGCCGCGGTCGGTGCGCATCACCCGGAAGTCGTGGGCCAGCGCGAGCATCGCGCCGGCACCGAACGCGTGCCCGTTGATCGCCGCGATCGTCGGCACCGGCAGGGTGAGGACACGCGCGAACAGTCCGTGCACCCGGTCGACGTACCACTGGGCCTTCTCGCCGTTCGCCGAGAGCCATTCCAGGTCCAGGCCGTTGGAGTAGAACTTTCCGTTCGCGACGGTCACCAGCGCGGTGGGCTCTCCGGCCTCGATCTCGTCGAGTGCCGCATCGACGCGGTCGAGCCAGTCGGGGGAGAAGCGGTTCTCGTCGTCGCCGAGGTTCAGGACGGTGACGGTGTCGTGACGGGTCGTGGTGACGGTCATGGTCTGCCTTTCGGGGTGTGGGTTTCGGGGCCGAGTGCCAGCACCGCGCGGACCGCGGCGGCGAGTCGGCGACGAGCAACCGGATCGCGATATCTGTTGGTGTGCAACAAAAGTCCGGTGGGCAGGGCGACGATGCAGGAGTGCACGACGTCGACGGCGGCGCCGTCGTGCCGATTCCACAGGGCCGTGGCCAGTTCCGCCATCAGTTCGCCGAGTTCGTGGTCGAGGCGGAACAGGTCGCGGGCCAGGTCCTCGGGCAGTGAGGCTCCGAGCAGGTCGGTGCGGCGCACGGTCAGCACCAGCCGCGCCGACGTCGGGTGGCGTTCGGCGAAGACGGCGGGTGCGTCGGCGGCGGCGACGACGGCCTCGACCGCCGGGGCGTCGGCGTCGCGGTCGGCCAGGGCGGCGTCGACGGCCTCGCGCTGGACGTCGAGGAAGCGGCGCCCGGCGCGCAGCCAGGCCTGCCCGACGACGCCGAGACGTGACCCGAAGGCGTGATAGATCGCGCCGTTCGACATGCCGGTGGCGTCGGTCAGGGCCCTGAGTGTGACGGCCGCGGCACCGGATTCGGCCGCGATGCGCTCGGCGGCGTCGAGCAGGCCGTCGAGGTCGTAGGTGCGGGTGCGGGCCATGCGCACACCATAACAGAGCAAGTGCTCTGTTATCGGTACGGTGTCGTCCACCGGGTCGGAGAAGGTCGTGTGGGTATCCTCGCCGGATGGGGTGGACCGTGGCGAACGCGAGGAATCTGACCGGGATCGTGATCGTCGCCGCGGCGCTGGGGGCCGGCGCCTGCTCGAACGCATCCGCTCCGCCCGCGCCGCCCGCGCCGCCGCTCGACGGACCGGCACTCGCCGAGGCGGTCGAGCTCGACGCGGTCCTCGGGCACCTGCAGGAACTCGAACGCATCGCCACCGAGAACGACGGCAACCGGGCCCTGGGGACCCCCGGCTACGACGCCAGCGTCGACTATGTGGCCGGAAAGCTCCGCGACGCCGGGTTCGATGTGCAGACACCGGAATTCGACGTCACCTCGTTCGACGTCGAGAATGCGTCGCTGACCGTGGACGGCGCACCCGTCGAACTGCGGGTTCTCGCGATGTCGCCGTCGACCGGTCCGGACGGGATCACCGCCCGCCTCGTGCGGGTTCCCGCCGACGACACCCCGGGCTGTGAGGCCACCGACTACGACAACCTCGACGTAGCCGGGGCGATCGCCGTCGTCGACCGGGGTGTGTGCCCGTTCTCGGACAAGCAGAAGGCCGCCGCCGAGCGCGGGGCCGCGGCGCTCCTCGTCGTCAACAACGAACCCGGACCGCTCGCCGGCGGCACCCTCGGGGAGGACGGCGACCGGTTCATACCCGCGGCCGGTGTCAGCGGCGACGACGGTGCCGCGCTGGCTACGGGTACGAGCGCGACGCTGATCGTCGACACCGTCGTCGAGGACATCCGCTCGCGAAACGTGATCGCGCAGAACGCAACCGGCGACACCGACAACGTGGTCGTCGTCGGCGCGCACCTCGACAGCGTCCCGGAAGGCCCCGGCATCAACGACAACGGCAGCGGTGTCGCCGCGGTGCTCGAGACCGCGCTGCAACTCGGCCCCGACCCGAACGTCGCCAACGCGGTGCGGTTCGCGTTCTGGGGCGCCGAGGAGATCGGCCTCGTGGGCTCGACGCGGTACGTCGAATCCCTGTCCGACGACGAGCGCAACGCGATCGCGCTGTATCTCAACTTCGACATGCTGGGCTCCCCGAATCCCGGATATCTCGTCTACGACGGCGACGACTCGGATGCCGTGGGGTCGGGTCCGGGTCCGGAGGGCTCGGCCGGTATCGAGCAGACCTTCCGGTCGTTCTTCGAGTCCCGCGGCGTCGCCGCCGACGGCACCGACTTCGACGGCCGGTCGGACTACGGCCCGTTCGTCGAAGCCGGGATCCCGGCCGGTGGTGTGTTCAGCGGCGCCGACGAACGCAAGTCGCCGGACCAGGCGGGCAAGTGGGGTGGTGAGGCCGACACGCCGTTCGACCCGAACTACCACTCGCCGGAGGACACCCTCGCCAACATCGACCGCGACGCGTACGCGGTCACGGCGGCGTCGGTCGGCTACGGCGTCGGTATCTACGCGCAGTCGCTCGACGGCGTGCCGACCGGGGACGCGCGGGATCAGGAGCGATCCGGCAACTGACCGATCAGGCCTGTAGTCGCCACAGCGGATTGACCGGTCCGTGCCCGCCGCCGAGGTCGTACGACCACTCGAGGCACTTGGTCACCCACTCCTTCGCGAACGCGACCGCATCCGGCACCGACCAGCCGTGCGCGAGTGCCGACGCGATCGCCGCGGCGAGGGTGTCGCCGCCGCCGTGATCGTTGCCCGTGTCGATGCGCGGGCTGGTGAACTCGAGGAAGCGGTCGCCGTCGAACAGCAGATCGGTGCTGTCCGGCGAGGTCCGCAGGTGTCCGCCCTTGACGATTGCCCACTGGGCGCCGAGCACGTGCAGGGCTTCGGCGGCTCGTCGCGCGGTGGGATCGTCGACGACCTCGATGCCCGTGATGAGCCGGATCTCGTCCAGATTCGGTGTCACGACGGTGGCCTGGGGGACGAGCACGGTGCGCACCGCGTCGAGGGCCTCGGCGTGCAACAGCGGGTCGCCGTGCATCGACGCGCACACCGGATCCACCACGAGCGGAATCTGCCGTCCGTGCCCGATGCCGACCTCCGTGCACACCTGCGCGACCGCCTCGATGATCGCGGTCGACGCCAGCATCCCGGTCTTCGCCGCCGTCACACCGATGTCGTCGACGACGCAGCGCACCTGCGCGGCCACGGTCTCGGGGGGGATTTCGTGGAAGCCGCTGACGCCCAGCGAGTTCTGGACCGTCACCGCCGCCACCGCGACGCAGGCGTGGACGCCGCACATCGCCATCGTGCGGGAGTCGGCCTGGATCCCCGCGCCTCCGCCGGAATCGGTGCCGGCGATGGTGAGGGCCCGGATCGGGGTCTGGCCGCGCGGGGCCAACGGCAGCAACTTCACGCGCGTGAGCCTACCGGGGTCCTCGAGCACTGCCGGACCGCGAGGGTGCGTACCGGTGAGAGCGGCCGGATTCCGGCGAATGTCCTGGTTGCGAGGGTCGTTCGGCCTATCCCGGCGGCCGCTCGATGTGGAGCATCATGTAACCGGACCTTCCGGATCGAGGTGGGTGAGAAATCCGGGAGGGGTTACCTACAGACGGCATGTCGTGCTCTATAGTGGCGTGCGTCACATTTGTTCCAGGTACGACGGAGGGTTCATGGTCACCAACTTGCCGCATGCCGAGGTGTCCGACAATGCGGATCAGAACCGCTTCGAACTCCGGCTCAACGGCGATCTCGTGGGCATCCTCGGCTACTTCGACGCCGCCCGCCCGTCGGGTGTTCCGGGGCAGAACCATCCTGTCGTCGACTTCCTGCACACCGTGATCGTCGAGGACTTCGGTCATCAGGGACTCGCGGGCATCCTCGTCGGACGGTCGCTGGACATCGCCCGCCGTCGCGGCTGGAAGGTCCGCCCGGTCTGCACGTACGTGCAGCGATTCCTCGGAACCAACCCCGAATACCGCGACGTGATCGTGCCGCTCGAACCGGTGCGCCGTCGTGCGTGACCGGTAGGGGCTGGGTGGCCGGCAGAGGAAAGGTCAGTCCGTCAGATCCACCACGACGGGAGCGTGATCGCTGGCGCCCTTGCCCTTGCGTTCGTTCCGGTCGATCTCCGCACCGCTGACGCGCGCGGCGAGCGCCGGCGAACCGAGGACGAAGTCGATCCGCATGCCCTGCTTCTTGGGGAAACGCAGCTGCGTGTAGTCCCAGTACGTGTAGATGCCCGGGCCGGGCGCGTGCGGGCGCACCACGTCGGTGAAGCCGCTGTCGAGGAACGCGGTGAACGCGTCGCGCTCCGGCTGGGAGGTGTGGGTCTTGCCTTCGAAGAAGGCGGGATCCCAGACGTCCTCGTCGGTCGGCGCGATGTTCCAGTCGCCGACGAGCGCGATCGGAGTGTGCGGGTCCGCGGCGAGCCAGCCCTGTGAGTCGGCGCGCAGCTTCGCGAGCCAGTCCAGCTTGTAGGTGTAGTGCGGATCGGTCAGCTCGCGACCGTTCGGGACGTACAGGCTCCACACCCGCACACCGCCGCAGGTCGCGCCGATCGCGCGTGCCTCCTGCGCGGGCGCGGCCTCGGGGTCCTTCGTGAAGCCGGGCTGGTCGTCGAAGCCGATCTGCACGTCGTCGAGTCCGACGCGGGAGACGATCGCGACACCGTTCCACTGACTCAGCCCGACGTGCGCGACCTGGTAACCGAGTTCCTCGAAACGCGCGTACGGGAACTGCTCGTCCTTGCACTTGGTTTCCTGCATGGCCAGCACGTCGGTTCCGGTTCGCTGCAACCAGTCGACGATCCGGTCGGTCCGGGCACGGACGGAGTTCACATTCCAGGTAGCAAGACGCACACCGACACTCTAGGCGAGCGGTCCGACAGGCTCGGTCCCGTACCGGTAGCGGTGGTGATCGACGAACGCCAGCTCCCGGTACATCGCCCGCGCCGCGGTGTTGTCCTCGGCGACCTGCACGTAGGCGTGCGTCGCGCCGCGTCCGCGGCCCCAGCGCAGCAGCGATCCGCACAGCAGGGTGCCCAGGCCGTTCCGGCGGTGCTCGGGGGCGACCTCGACCGCGGTCAGCCCCACCCAACGCCGGCCGTCGGAGGCGTCGGTCACCGCGGCCCGGCCGATCGCGACCGGTTCGGTGCCGGGCGCCCCGATGCGGCCGAAGCCGAGCACACCGCGCGCGACCGCGCCGAGCACGCCCCGAGCCTCGTCGGGCAGTGCCCCGCCGCGGTACCGCGACAGCCACTCCGGGTCCGTCCGGGCGGTCACGACGACCGGCGTCGGCCCCTCCGGCAGCGGCACGTTCTCGAGATCTGCCGCCATGACCTGCACGTCCTCGCTCACCGACCAGCCCTCGGGAACCCGGGCGAGCCGATCGGGAACCAGCAGACGGAGCGGAAGCCCCCGCTCGGCGAACCAGTCGGCGAGCCGTGCGCGGACGTCCGGGTCGGCGGGGTCGGCGACGGTACCGGGATCACCGAGCGGAATCGCCGAGTTGGCCCGGCGGGTGAATCCGGCCCCCGCGCGTAGCAGCCAGCCGTCCACCCATTCCATTTCGAGTCCGGGCCAGGCCGCGACGGCCGCGACCTCGAGCGCGCGGATCTCGCGGGTCCGGATCGGTCGCGCGGCCAGCGCCTTGAGCGCGACCACGGCGTCCGGCGCGACCTGCACGACCTGCCGCGTCTCGGTGCGCACCACGACCGCGGGTTCCAGGGCCACGAGCTCGCCGATCACATCGGTCATCGGGTGGCTGTAGCCGGCGGGCAGGCGGTAGCGCAGCACGACCCGGGTGCCCAGCGGAATCGCGCCCGCCGGCACCGCCGGCCCCGAAGGCCCGGAAGGCTCGCCTGGATCGGAAGGCATGCCGCTGCGTCAGTCCTCGTCGTCGTGGCCGAACGGATCCTCCACGGATCCCGGCAGCCACGTGAGTCCCGGCACACCCCAGCCGGCACGCTTGATCGTCTTCTTCGCGGCGCGCGCGTTGCGGCCGATCAGGACGTCGATGTACAGGAAGCCGTCGAGGTGTCCGACCTCGTGCTGGAGCATGCGCGCGAAGAAGCCGCGGCCCTCGATCTCGACCGGGTTGCCCTCGGCGTCGGTGCCGGTGACCTTCGCCCACTCGGCACGACCCGTGGGGAAGTTCTCGCCGGGAACGGACAGACAGCCCTCGAGGTCCTCGTCCGGGTCGGGCATGGTCTCGGGGATCTCGGAGGTCTCGAGGACCGGATTGACCACCACACCGCGGCGGCGGACGACGTTGCCGTTCTCGTCGCGGTCCGGGCAGTCGTAGACGAACAGACGCTTGGCCACCCCGACCTGGTTCGCGGCGAGGCCGACTCCGTTGGCCGCGTCCATCGTCTCGTACATGTCCGCGATCAGCTGGGCGAGTTCGGCGGGCGACTCGGTCACCGGCTCGGTGGGGTTGTGCAGAACCGGGTCGCCGGTGATCACGATGGGAAGGATGGCCATGGAGGAACAGAATAGTGCGCCGGACTCGCCTGATCGACGAGCCGGTACCTGTCGCCGGCCCGTGGTTCAATTGGCGTCGGAAACACACAGGTGCAATCGGTGTGATTCGAGGCAGGCGAGGAGTGAGATGGACGGCGCAGCGGCGCACAATGTGAACCGGTCCGTGGACGATGCCCAGCAGAGCAGCGACGCCGCCGAGGTCCCAGCTCCCGCGAACCCCAACGAGGTGGGGGAACACGGACTGACCCGCAGGGAGCACGACATCCTGGCGTTCGAACGCCAGTGGTGGAAGTACGCGGGCGCCAAGGAAGAAGCCATCAAGGAACTGTTCGGGCTGTCCGCGACCCGGTACTACCAGGTGCTCAATGCGCTGGTGGACCGGCCGGAAGCGCTCGCCGCGGATCCGATGCTGGTCAAGCGGCTGCGCCGCCTGAGGGCGAGCCGTCAGAAGGCCCGGGCCGCGCGGCGGCTGGGCTTCGAGATCACCCGCTGACGGCGGGCGGACATCGACGAGGCAACTATGGTCGAAGGCGTGCGTACGAACACCGAGCCCTCGGGACCACCGCTGCGGGCACTCGCGATGGTGCTGATCTCGCTGGCGATCCTGTTCGGAGGCATCGGCCTGGCGTCCCTGGGCGGTTCCGACTCGGAGAGCGCGGCGCCGCCGGCGACCGAACCGGCCGCGGCCCCTGCGACGTCGACCACCGTGTCTCCGGCCAGGGCGGCTGCTGCCCCCACCACGACCGTCGCTGCTCCGACGACCACCGCCGCGCGGGCGACGACCGCGACGCCTGCCTCCACGGGCGCGTCGTCGCTGATCGAGCTCGCGCCCCAGTCGGCCACCCCGGTGCGGGTGTTCAACAACAGTGAGATCGCGGGCCTCGCCGCGCAGACCGCGAGCCTGCTCGAGGACGACGGGTTCGTCATCAGCGAGACCGGCAACTACAGCGACGGGCTGATCGCCACGACCTCCGTGTACTACGGAACCGGTGCCGGCGAACGCGAGACCGCCGAAGCCGTCGCCGAAGCGCTCGGCGTGACCGCGCAGCCGCGTTTCGAGGGAATCGCGGACTCCTCGCCCGGTGTCATCGTCATCGTGACCTCGCAATGAGGGCGATTCGGGCCCGGTTATGATCGAGTGACTTTCCGGCATTCCGAAGGAGCGGTTTGATGGCCTCGAGTTCCACCCGTCGCATGTCCTGGCGTGCGCTCGCCCCGATCGTCGCGATCGCCGCGGTGGGCCTGAGCGCCTGCAGCAACAGCCAGGAACCGTCCGACGTCGTCGGCACCACCCCGCCGGTGTGGACCGGTTCGCCGGCACCCGAAGCCGGTGCCCACGGCGAAACCCACGGAACCGCCACCAGTGGTGAGGCCGCCGCCGGGACCGAGACGCTGACCGCGACGCTGAAGACCCCCACCGGCGAGGATGCGGGCACCGTCGAGTTCGCCGGCCACGGCGACGGTGTCGAGGTGACGCTCGAGCTCGAGGGTCTTCCCGCCGGCTACCGCGGTGTGCACGTGCACGCCATCGGCAAGTGCGAACCCAACTCCACCGCCCCGACCGGCGGCGAGCCCGGCAACTTCCTCTCCGCCGGTGGGCACCTGCAGGCGCCCGGCCACACCGCCGTTCCGGAGAGCGGCGACCTCGGCGCGTTCGTCGTCACCGAGGACGGCACCGCCGCGGCCACCGTCACCACCACGGCCTTCACGATCGACGATCTCCAGGGTCCGGAGGGCACGTCCGTCGTCGTGCACGAGGAAACCGCAGGCGGCGCGCGCCTCGCGTGCGGCGTGATCGGCTGATCGGCCTCCGCGTAACGGGATTCACAGCAAAACCCCTCACAGCGCCCCCGCGACCGGCTCTCGGTCGCGGGGGCGCTGTGGTTGGATTTGAGTGTGTCTGTCGAGTTTCCCGGTTCGCCGCGTCCCACGCTCGGTGTGGAATGGGAGATCGCGCTGGTCGACAAGTCGACGCGGGATCTGTCGAACACCGCTGCGGTCGTCTTCGACGCGGTCGAGTCCGAAGCCGGGCAGACTCCCCGGCTGACGAAGGAGTTCCTGCGCAACACCGTCGAGCTGGTGACGGACGTGCACGACACCGTCGCCGAGGCCGTCGACGATCTGTCCGAGTCGCTCGATCTGCTCCGGACCGCCGCGGACCCGCTGGGGGTCGACCTGATGTGCGCGGGCACGCATCCCTTCGCCCAGTGGTCCGACCAGGTGGTGACCCGCACGCCGGACTACGACGAGATGATCGACCGCACCCGCTGGTGGGGACGTCAGATGCTCATCTGGGGTGTGCACGTCCACGTCGGTATCTCGTCGGCGGAGAAGGTCGTCCCGATCCTCAACGCGATGCTCGTGAAGTACCCGCACCTGTTGGCGTTGTCCGCGTCGTCGCCGATCTGGGCCGGACTCGACACCGGATACGCGAGCAACCGGGCGCTGATGTTCCAGCAGTTGCCCACCGCGGGGCTGCCCTACCACTTCGCGAACTGGGCCCAGTACGAGTCGTTCATCGAGGACCAGCTCAAGTCCGGGGTCATCAGCAAGCCGGGCGGCATGCACTGGGACATCCGGCCCTCACCGAAGTGGGGGACCCTCGAGGTTCGCGTGTTCGACGGCATCACCAACCGCGCCGAGTTGGCCGCCCTGGTGGCGCTGGTGCACTCCCTCGTCGTGTACTTCGACGAATGCCTCGAACGCGGCGAGGAACTGCCGACGCTCCAGCCGTGGCACGTCAAGGAGAACAAGTGGCGGGCCGCACGGTACGGGCTCGAGGCCGAGGTGATCCTCGACCCGGTCTGCCACGAGAGACTCGTCACCGACGACCTGCACGATCTGCTCGAACAACTGACCCCGACCGCGGTGCGGCTTGGCTGCGCCGACGAATTGGCGCGCGTCGCCGACATTCCCGTCAAGGGCGCGTCCTACCAGCGGCAACGCCGTGTCGCGGAGGCCACCGGCGGCGATCTCTGTGCGGTCGTCGATCTGCTCGTGGACGAGCTGCGTCAGTGACGCAGACCGTGGTTCGGAGCACATTCGTCTCACCTTTACCATTCTCCGAGTGTCGATCACGGAAACCCCACCCGGCGAACGGAAACCGGGTCACCGCGCCCACTGGTTCGTGCCGTTCGCGCTCACCGGTGCAGTCGCCGGAATCCTGATCGCCGAGGTCGTGGCGCGGCAGGCCGGATTCCCCGGGCCGCTGCCGGGTCTGGTCGGTGACGTGGTCGGAGTTCCGAAGTCCGCGTCGGTGCCGTGGGCGGGCCTGGTCCTGGCGATGGTGGGGCTGACCGTGCGCGATCGCCGACGGGCCATCGGTGCCGCGGTCCTGATCGACGGGGCATTCCTCGCCGTACGAGTCCTGACGGACGGGCCGATCACCGTCGGCAACGGGCCGACGATCGTGCTCGCCCTGCTGGCGCTCTACGCGGCGGCCACGATGAGCGGTGAGACCCGGCGCGGTGCGCTGCGCGGGATCGGGCTCGGGATGCTGCTGGTGCTGTCGGTGAAGATCGGGGACGCGTGGCTCGAACTCACCGTGCTCGCCGGCCCCGAGGTGCTCGACGAATACGTCCAGCTCGCCGATCATGCGCTGGGCAACCCGTCGTGGCTTGCCGGGCAGATCCTGAACGAGCTCGGTGGCGGCGCCTACGCGGTGCTGCACTGGGTGTACATCGAACTGCCCGTCGCCGCGATCGTCGTCGCCGTCTACCAATTGCGGAACGTCGGGGGCGGCCGCCCGTGGCCGGCGCACCACCTCGTGCGCACGTTCCTGCTGATCGGTCTGATCGGGCCGCTGTGTTATGTGCTGTTCCCCGTAGTCGGACCGGTTTTCGCGTTCGGCGACAGCGGCAGCGGCTGGCAGGTCGCCGACGCCTGGCCGACGTGGGCCCCGCTGAACATGCTGCCCGCGCCGATCCCGTTCGACGACGAAACGCCCCGCAACTGCATGCCCAGCCTGCACACCGCGTGGGCGACGGCCCTGTTCCTGCATTCGCGCAGCGGCCCGAGATGGTTGCGATGGATGGGCGCGGCCTGGCTGGCGTGCACCCTCGCCGCGACCCTCGGCTTCGGCTACCACTACGGCGTCGACCTGGTCACCGGCGCGGTGCTGTGCCTGACCCTCGAATCGGCGCTCCGCGACCCGGACCGCGGGTGGGGATCGTTCCGGATCCGGCTCGTCGCCGGCGGCACGTTGCTCATCGTCGCGCAACTCGCCGCCTACCGGTACCTGCCCGACGTCATGGCCGCGCACGCACTGATCGCCGGGCCGTTGCTGCTCGCCTCACTCGTCGCGATGATCGTCGCCTTCCGTGCGACGTTCCGCGCTCAGGACTCGTTCGGCCAGACCCCGTCGTCGGAATCGATCAGTCCGTCGCGGCCCAGCTGCTCGCGATAGGCGACCCGGCCGACGCGATGTGCGATGACCGGCGCGGTGAGCACCATGAACATGCCGGCCAGTGCCAGCATCCAGATGTCGATGTTGCCGCGCAGGATCAGCATCGCGCCGCCCAGCACGAACAACAACCCGATCACCTGCGGTTTCGTCGCCGGGTGCATGCGGGAGAGGGTGTCGCGGAAGCGGAGGATGCCGATCGCGGCGGTCAGTGAGATGACCGAACCGATGAGGATCAGGATGTGGGCGACGAGCTCGAGAGCTGTGTTCATCGGTCGTCACGCACCCGGAAGCGGGCGACCGAGACCGAACCGAGGAACCCGACCAGCGCGAGCGCCACGATCGCCGGTGCGATCGTCGTGTCCCGGGTGTACACGGCCCACAGGGCCAGTCCGCACATCGCGATGGCGAGGATCGCGTCCACCGCCACCAGGCGGTCCAGGGACGTCGGGCCGGCCAGCACCCGAAGGGTGGTCAGCAGTGCGGAGATCAGCAGCAGAACCCCGCTTACGGTCAGTATCGTCGTCATGACGTTCCCTCCCAGGAACTCTTCCACGCGCTGGGCTGCCAGTCGACGTCCCGCTCGAACGTGTGGATGAGCAGCCGCTCGATGCGCCGCGCCGAGCGGTAGAAGTCGGCGACCGCCTTGTCGGTGCTCACGTCCAGAACGTGCACGTACATGATCCGGCGGGCCTGATCGATCTCGAGGACCATGGTGCCGGGAATGTTGTTCATGATGTCCGTCCACAGCGTGAGCACCATGTCGGACTTGATGGTCAGCCGGCAGCGCAGCACCCCCGTCACCGGGGGAGGGGACGGCCGGATCGCGAGCCACGCGACCGCGATCGTCGACCGGATCGATTCGACGAAGATCACCACCGCCAGGTAGGCGGCCGATCCCAGGTGCACGCGACCTTCGACGGGCACTCGCGGCAGCGGCAGCACCACCGAGACGACGACCGCGATCACGGCGCCGCCGACCACGTTCGCCACGCTGAAGTTGCCCCACAGCAGCACCCAGACGAGCGTCATCCAGCCCAGCACGAACAGGCGCAGGACGTTCGATCGTTTCATCGTCATCGCGGGCCTCCCAGTACGGCCTCGATGTACACGGAGCGGTCCATCAGGTTTGCGGCGGCCCGTTCGCTGATGTCGAGCAGTGGTCCGGCGAACACCGTCAGCGCCAACCCGACCGCGACCAGGCCGGCGGTCGGGACGAGCATCGCGAGCGGCATCTTTCCGACGTCGGCGCGTTCGTCGAACGCGATGTCCTCGGAGGATTCATCGATCAGCGCCGACGGCGCGACATCGGCGAGGTCCCCTTCGGGGGCGTCGGCGCGGGCCCGCCAGAACGCCTTCGACCAGACGCGGGCGATGACGTACAGCGTCAGCAGGCTGGTGACGGTGCCGCCCGCCACCAGCAGCCACGCCAGCGCCGACCCGTCCTCGGCGCCGGCCTGCAGCAACGCGATCTTGCCGATGAACCCGGAGAACGGGGGGATGCCGCCGAGATTCAGGCCCGGTATCAGGAACAGGACGGCCAGCAGGGGGCTGGCCAGGGCGAGGCCACCGAGCCGTCGCAGCGACGCCGAACCGGCCTGCCGCTCGATCAGACCGACCACGAGGAACAGGGTGGTCTGCACGAGGATGTGGTGCGCCACGTAGTACACCGCGCCGGTCATGCCCATCTCCGTCGACAGCCCCACGCCGAAGATCATGTATCCGATGTGACTGACGAGCGTGAACGACAGTAGACGCTTGATGTCGTTCTGTGCGATGGCACCGAGGATGCCGATGAGCATCGTCAGCAGACCCGCGATCAGCAGCACGTTGTCGAGTTCACCGCCGGGGAACAGCAGCGTGTGGGCGCGGATGATGGCGTACACACCGACCTTCGTGAGCAGGCCCGCGAACACGGCGGTGACG
>NZ_JALPTB010000200.1 GCF_023218075.1 Rhodococcus sp. HM1
CGATGATCCGATCATATTGTGCGTGAACGGAATCCGCGTCGGGCTGGTCGTACACGGAGTGCAGCAGTGTCTTCACCCAGGGCCACGACGACTTCGGGGTCACCGCCATCAGGTTCGTCGAGTAGTGGGTACGGCACCGCTGCCAGGAGGCACCGGGCAGAGTCGCGCCGATCGCCGCGACGAGGCCGGCGTGGGCATCGGAGGTCACCAGTTTCACCCCGGTCAGCCCGCGGGCGACCAACCCACGGAAGAAGGTCAGCCAGCCGGCGCCGTCCTCGGCGGAGGTGACGTCCAGCCCCAGGATCTCGCGGTAGCCGTCGGCGTTGACCCCGACCGCGACCAGGGCGTGCACGTTCACCACCCGTCCGTTCTCGCGGACCTTGAGGACCAGGGCGTCGGCGGCGACGAACGTGTACGGGCCCGCATCGAGGGGTCGGTTCCGGAAGGCCTCGACCTGGGTGTCGAGGTCTTTCGCCATCACCGAGACCTGCGACTTCGACAGCGAGGTGATCCCGAGGGT
>NZ_JALPTB010000201.1 GCF_023218075.1 Rhodococcus sp. HM1
CTCCCCGACGCTCCGCGTCGGGGACCGGGCGGGTCGCTGCGCTCCCCGCTCGGGAGCCGCTGCGCGGCTCGGTGACGGTCCAGTCACGCTGCCGTCTCCCGCGTCGCTGCGCTCCGCTCGAAACTAATTTTTCATGTCGGACAATACTTTTCGTCGTCACCTTGAATGTACCCCCGGTAAGCACCGGCAGCCCCGGACGCGCTGCGCGCGCCGCACACACCCCCGCCGTGCTGCTGACTTTCCCGTCCCGACATCATGCTCCCACCATACCCCACAACCGAACCCCCACCAGACACACCAAAACAGCACATTTCCCTAAATCTCTTGTCTACCAATTAAATAAACCAACACTGTTAAACCGTATGCGCGAACAATCGCTAAACTAAATCACTGCAACATCATTCGAAATAATCATTGCGTCACAACACATTTCAAAACCCCCATCACGACACCGAAACGCGACACCCGGACACCCCCAACCCCCGAACCGGACTCACCAACAC
>NZ_JALPTB010000202.1 GCF_023218075.1 Rhodococcus sp. HM1
GCTGGGGCAGTGCCCGGCCGTCGCGGTCACGGCCGGCGGCCAGGGTGTCGAAGGTGTCCGGGTGCCACAGTCGGGTGAGCAGTTCGGTTTCGGCGCCGGTGATCAGGTCGAGCAGCCATGCGATGCGGGTGTCGAGGTCGTCGAGTCCGATCGGCTCGCCGGTGCTGTCGTCGACCGCCGCGTACGGGCGGGTGGTGAACGCGAACGGGCGCCGGTCGATCGGTGCGGTGTTGCTCATCCGTTCACCCCCGCCCTGTGTCGTCGTCGATCGGTTCCTGCCGGGACCATCTCGTCGTGCTCGACTGCGGCGTCGACCGTATCGTCGGGCACCGACAGATTCGGTTCGGTCCGCGTCCCGACCGGGTCGGGTCGGTGCCGATGCGGTGACCGGCCCTGCGGTGCGTGCCGATCCCGCTCCTCCGGGACACGCAGCAAGGCAACAGGAAGAATCGGAGAGTATGACGGAGTATCGGATTTCTCGTCGACTGTTGTGAGCCT
>NZ_JALPTB010000203.1 GCF_023218075.1 Rhodococcus sp. HM1
GGCGGAGCGCGAGGAGACCTCGGCCACCGACATGGTCCGCCGGGACCGCCTCGACATCGACCCGGAGGTCTGGACCCCGACGCACCTGCAGCTGATCAAGCTCACCGCCGAGCAGCCGGAAGTGGAGCGCATCTTCGTCAACGCGGCGATCAAGAAGGCCCTGTGCCGGGAGGCTTCCGGCCGGAGCTGGATGTCGAAGGTGCGCCCGATGTACGGGCACAACTACCATTACCATATCCGGCTATCCTGCCCGGCCGGCCAGGACGATTGCCAGCCCCAGGGGGCGCCCGCCGCCGGGGATGGCTGCGACGACCTAAGCTACTGGTTCTCCGACGCGGTTCTGCACCCGAAGCCGCCCAAGGTGTCGCCGAAGCCCAAGCCTGCCATGACCATGGCGGCCCTGCCGTCCGCCTGCCGGGCGGTGCTGAAGGCGCCGTAGCCTCGTCGGGACCGGGATTGCGGCGGCTCAGTCCAGGCAC
>NZ_JALPTB010000204.1 GCF_023218075.1 Rhodococcus sp. HM1
GGCGGCCATAGCGACAGGGAAACGCCCGGTCCCATTCCGAACCCGGAAGCTAAGCCTGTCTGCGCCGATGGTACTGCACTCGACAGGGTGTGGGAGAGTAGGACACCGCCGAACACCCGTTACCGAAGACCCCCACCGATTCCGGTGGGGGTCTTCGGCTTTTCTGGGAATGCACCACGTCACCGGTAGTCGGGATTGGGGAAGTCGAAGCGGCATCCCGCATCCCAGGCGGAGCGCTGGTTCCCATGCGCTGGAATGCCGCCGGCGTCCTTGAGCAGCCGCGCCAGGTGCAGCAGGTTCCACGTCATGAAAGTGGTGTTGCGGTTGGTGAAGTCGTTCTCCGGCCCGCCCGCCCGAGTTGGCTCATTTCGTTAGTGCGTGAGTCAGGACCCCGAAATCCGGTCGAGCAGGGCCTGCAGGTCGGCATCGACCTGCGGCGGGAAGGTGTGCCGGGTGCCGTTGATCGCGATGGTCGCCGA
>NZ_JALPTB010000205.1 GCF_023218075.1 Rhodococcus sp. HM1
GCAATAACATCTTTATCATCTTCAACTACACAGATAATAGAACGATCTCTTTGTTTATCCTGACATATATAGCACGGGTCTTGCTCTGTAATATGTCCACATTCACTACAATAAGTTAATTCACGTTTAACATCTACTAACGCTTTCGCAAATTGAACGACATCGTCTTCTTTCATATCTAATACGTGAAATGCCAGACGTTGTGCCGTTTTCGGTCCAATGCCTGGCAATTTCATGAAACTGTCAATCAGTTTAGAAATAGGTTCTGGATATTGCATGTTATCACATTCCTGGAATGTTTAAGCCTTTAGTGTGCTTACCTAAGCGCTCTTGTGATAATTCATCAGCTTTGTTCATCGCTTCATTAGTAGCAGCAATCACTAAATCTTGTAACATTTCAATGTCGTCTGGGTCTACCGCTTCTTCTTTAATAACTACGTCTACTACTTCTTTGTGACCAGTCACTGTTACAG
>NZ_JALPTB010000206.1 GCF_023218075.1 Rhodococcus sp. HM1
GTTTTCGGCGTGTTTTTGAAATGTGTTGTGGCGCAATACTTGTTGTGAATCATGTTGGTGTGCAAGGTTTCACTGTTTTAATGCGCATAACGATTCTGTGATATCTGGTTATGTACTTGGTGTGTAACGGAATTGGCGATTAGATGTGTTTGTGCACGTCTGGTGCTGCCTTTGGGTGTGGGGTATGATGGGAGCATGATGTCGGGACGGGGAGTCAGCAGCGCGGCGGTGGTGTGCGCTGCGCGCGCAGCGCGCGCAGCGCGTCCCGGTCTGTCGATGCTCTCCGGTGTGGCATGTGAGGTGTCGATGAAAAATGTTGGTGTACATGGAACCTCGTTGTCGAGCGGAGCGCAGCGACGCGGGCGACGGCAACGTGACTGGACTCCCGCCGAGCCGCGCAGCGGCTCCCGAGCGGGGAGCGCAGCGACCCGCCCGTTCCCCGGCGCGGAGCGCCGGGGGAGCGC
>NZ_JALPTB010000207.1 GCF_023218075.1 Rhodococcus sp. HM1
GATGAGGCGCGGGAGATGCTGGCGCTGAAGGGCGGGGACAAGGTCGCGTTCTGAGGAGGGTCCACCCTTGCTTGTGCGGTCGCCGACGTGGGCATATGTTAAGCCATATGCCGGGAGGTGAGCATGGAGCGCATCGCCAAGGTCTTCAGGAATAACCGCAGCCAAGCCGTCCGAATTCCGAAGGAGTTCGAATTGCCTGGCGACGAAGTGTCGGTCTCTCGACAACCCGATGGGAGCCTGATCCTTCGACCCCGGCTTCGCCTCGAGGCTCTCATCGCGTCGCTGGAACCGCTTCCGCGGGAAGACAGGTTGGACGAAATCCCGGATCTCGAGGCGGAAGACGTCGTTCTGTGAGCGGCATCGTGCGCTATCTGCTCGATACCAACATTCTGTCGGATCTCATCAATCGCGGGCGGGACGGCCCAGTCGCCGCCATGCTCGAAGGGCGCACAGCCAATG
>NZ_JALPTB010000208.1 GCF_023218075.1 Rhodococcus sp. HM1
GGCGAGCATCGATGGGTGGTCACGCTGTGAAGCAACGATTTCCCCGATGCCCTCAGGAAAGCTCATGAGCCGTCCAGAGCCGGCCCCCGCGACACAGGTACAAGTCCCCGGGGGCATTGATCGATCGGCTCGCTTCGCCCTTTGTCCGATCCCTGCGAATCGAAGCCGCCGGTGGATCAACGACGGGCTGACGGGTACGCCCGTCGATCCAGACATCGACCGGATCGGAAATCGACCGTCGGCTTTACCGCCAGCTTCTCCTGCTGGCCGGCGATAGGCTCCGAGGAACCCGGTTTCACTCCCACTCGATCGTCGCCGGCGGCTTGCTCGACACGTCGTACGTCACCCGGTTGATCCCGCGCACTTCGTTGATGATCCGTCCCGACACCTTCTTGAGCAGCGCGTACGGCAGCTCGGCCCAGTCGGCGGTCATGAAATCGCTGGTCTGCACGGCGC
>NZ_JALPTB010000209.1 GCF_023218075.1 Rhodococcus sp. HM1
CCAGCAGCACGCTGGAGAGGATGTGCACCCACTTGAGCACGAGGTACGTGTTCATCACCAACGCCTTCCGTCGGCGCGCCACAGCACCAGCAGGATCGCGGCGATGGGCAGGTTCTTGAGCAGCCGGCCGAGCGGATCGAGCCACAGCGCGGGGATCAGCACGGTGCCGGTCACCGTCATGGCGGCCATCAGCAGCAGCGCCGCGGCGTAGGCCGGCCGGCCCGGCCGCCACCACAGCCACAGGCCCACGGCCAGATCGGCGGCGATGCCCGCGGCGATGACTGCCTGCATCCAGGCCTCGCTCTGCAGCCCGGCGGCCACCAGCAGCTCCCGGCTCTGGCCGTGGAATTCCGCCAGGCTCGCGGCGGCGGTGCCGAGCCACACGGCCACGAGGCTCGCGCGCAGCCAGCGCTGCGCGTCGGGGGCCACGGCAGGGCGTGGAGTGTTCA
>NZ_JALPTB010000020.1 GCF_023218075.1 Rhodococcus sp. HM1
GTGGTCAGGCGCGCGCGGGGGCGCGGCGGGGCCGGTGAGGCCATCGGGCGCAGTTCGATGATCGCGCTGAGCGGATCGGTGGACTCGCCGACCCGGCGGGCATGGACCCGCACGTCGATCCCCTCGGCGAAGCGCAGCGGTGCTTCCCATTCGTCCTTGGCGGCCAGGTGGGTGCTGATCCAGTCCCAGATCATCATCTGATCGGTCGAATCCATCAACCGCGACACCGTCGGGGTCGCGATCACCGTGTCCCGGCTCATCGCCACGACCGCCGCGTGGCCGCGGCGTTTGCTGCGCATGTATTCGCGCAGCAGGCTCTGCTCGCTTCTGGCGGACAACGCGAACAGTCGCTCTTCGATGTCGCGGACGGCCGACAGGACCAGCGGCGCCATCAGGTCGTTGACATCGTCGACTGCGCAGGTGATGTCGAGGATGCCGGTCACCGCACGCGAGACCGGGTCGACGATCGGTGAACCGACGCAGGCGAGCGGGTGCAGCGACTCGAGCAGGTGTTCTTCACCGCGGACCCGGAACGCTTTGCGTTCTTCGAGTGCGGTTCCGATCCCGTTGGTTCCTGCGCACTCCTCGGCGAAGATGAACCCCGGTGCGACCTGGGCACGGTCGAGACGACCGAGCAGGGACCGCTGCCCGGCGCGGCGGTCGACGATGGTGGCGTCCTGGGACGCGAGCAAGATCGTCACCGGTGCGTCGGCGAGTTGATCGGCCAATCGATCGAGGACCGGCTGGGCCGCACGGACAAGTTTCGAGTCGGTGGGCGTATCGATATAGCGCAGACGAGAACCGTCCGGGGCCGCCCCGATTGCGCGGCACCGGCGCCACGACTGTTCGATCTCCGGTCGCACTCTCGGCACAGCATCGTCGTACCTGTCGGAACTGCGATCGTCTACTTGCATGCGGAACCGCTCGGTCACGTCATCACCACCTCGAACACCTCACGGTCAGTACCAACATTATGTAAGCAAGATCACATGGATCATGAGTGTCCCAGAACGCTACACGAAGAACTTCTGGGCCCACATCCGGCGCATACGCACCTTGTCCAATTTGCCCACTGACGTCTTGGGGACCTCGTCCACCCGCACGAACGAGTCCGGGAGCCAGAACTTCGGCAAGGTCACCGCCAAGTGGGCCCGAAGCTGATCGTCGGAGACCTCCCCCGTCGTCCGAACCCACGCCACGGGGCGCTCCTGCCAGGTCTCGTGCGGTACCGCGATGACAGCGGCCTCCACCACCGCCGGATGCAGTAGCAGCTGGTTCTCGACCTCGACGGAAGAGATCCATTCTCCTCCGCTCTTGATGAGGTCTTTGACCCGGTCGCGGATCTCCAGCCGGCCGTCCGGATGAATCACCGCGACGTCGCCGCTGCGCAACCAACCGGTGTCGAACGCCTCGGCGGCGCGGTCGTCATCAAGGTACGTACCGGTTACCCACGGCGAACGAACTTCCAGCTCTCCGGTGGTGAACCCATTCCACGGCAGCCTCCGCCCCTCCTCGTCGACGACACGCACCTGGAACAACGGCAAGGGCCTGCCTTGGCATTCGGCAGAGTTGCTGAACGTGCCCATGGGGGAGGTTTCGGTCATCCCCCACCCGTTGACGGTCACCACACCCTGCTCCGCCCACCACTTCACCAGCCCCGACGGCAGTACCTGCCCGCCCAACCACATAGTCTGCAGACTCCCGAGATCGTAGCGGTCGGGATCGGCATCGAACTGTGCCCGCATGAGCGCTGCCACAGCCGGCGCTCCGACGAAGACATCGGGTGTCTGCCCTGTGGTGATGCGCAGCAATTCCGCCGGCGAGGGGTGCGGCCCGGGGAGAACGAGACGTGCACCCTGCAGCACCCCCGCGTACGGGACACCCCAACAGTGTACGTGGGACATCTGCGTGGCAAGTAAGTACGAGTGTCTACCGTCGATCGCGACGCCTCCGGAAGCACTGATCGCCATCGCGTGCAGCACTGTACTTCGATGGCTGTACACCACCCCCTTGGGCAGCCCGGTGGTGCCCGAGGTGAAGCAGATCGACGACGCGGTCGTCTCGTCGAACTCTGGGAATTCCTCGATCGGCACGGCATCGAGCAACAATCCGTCGAACGACCACCATGTCACCTCTGCAGGTACCGGATATTCGGCCCTCTCAAGATCACCGATGACCACCACATGCCTGATCCGCGGGAGACGCGGGAGAATCTCGAGGAGAACGGGCAACAGATCAGCGTCGATCAGAACCACCTCGTCCTCGGCTTTATCCATTGTGTAGGCAATGTGCTCGGGCGACATCCGATGGTTGACCGTGTGCAGTACTGCCCCGCACGCAGGAACTGCGTAGTAGGCGACGAGATGCTCGAAGGTGTTCCATGCCAACGTCGCGACCCTGGTGCCGAACCCGATACCCAGATTCCCGAAGGAACCAGCAAACCGGCGTGCGGTCGCGCCGAGATCGCGGTAGGTGAATTCTCGGTCTCCGTGGGTCGCGTCGCACGAGACTCCGACCCGGTCGGCAAAGACGTTCTCAGCACGCCACAGCAGCGAGCTGATCAGCAGTGGACGATCCATCATCGTGGTGAGCATGGTGCATTCCTCCGGATCCGGTGGGTGAGGGTACGACCAGCCTGCACATCAACCCTCACGCCGAACCGTCCGAATTCGCGACAACGCCCGATGAACGCCTACGCACTGTTGCGTTGTGGGACACCTCGACCGCCGTGAGGATCCCGAGACTGGAGCCACCTCACCCGCATGGGCAGCCCGGCCGAAACCGGCCGAGTGCAGCGGGCGACGAGCGCAGGAAGAGAGGTACACCTATGCCACATCGCCAAATGACAGAAGTTGCAACAGGATTCACATACACCGAGGGACCTCGGTGGCATGAGGGTCGACTGTGGTTCGTGGATTTCTACACCCACTCGGTCAATGTCGTGGACGCCGACGGATCCATCGGACAAGTCTGCATCGTGGAGCACCAGCCATCCGGCCTCGGATGGCTCCCGGACGGGCGCATGCTCGTTGTCTCGATGAAGGACCGCAAAGTCCTGCGCCTCGAACCCGACGGTTCGCTCGTCGAGCACGCCGACATTTCCGAACACTGCCACGGCCACGCCAACGACATGGTGGTCGCCACGAACGGGCAGGCATACGTCGGCGAGTTCGGGTTCGACCTCATGGGAGGAGCCGACCACGAGAACGGCGTCGTTGTTCTCGTCGACACCGACGGCACCTCCCGAGTGGCTGCCGAAGGATTGTCATTCCCGAACGGCATGTGCATCTCCCCGGACGGAAGAACGCTGTACGTCAACGAACTGTTCGGCAACCGCGTCTCCCGGTTCGATATCGAAACAGACGGCACACTCGGTCCCCGCCAGGACTTCGCCTCGTTCGGCGATCTCGGCGACGAACCGAGCGTGGAGAAGCGGCTTGCGGCGTGCACGATCGCGCCTGATGGTCAGGCCCTCGACGCCGAAGGTGCCATCTGGATCGCCGACTGCGTCAACCAACGTGCCGTCCGCCTGGCCGAAGGCGGAACCGTCCTGGACGAGGTGAGTACGGCTCCGCTGGGGGTGTTCGCAGTCGCCCTGGGCGGCGATGACGGCCGCACACTATTTCTTTCGGTCGCACCGGATTTCGACGAAACCAAGCGCAGCGCTGCACGTGAAGCCAAGGTTCTCTCGACGCGAGTCGACGTTCCGCACGCAGGGAGGCCGTGACAGTGCTGCGCACACGTTTCACTGAAACCTTCGGAATCGAGCACCCGGTGGTGTGCGGTGGCATGACCGGTGTAGGCACCGCGGAGCTGATCTCCGCGGTCGCCAACGCTGGGGGTTTGGGTTTCCTCACCGCACTGACCCAACCCACACCCGAAGCGCTCGCCACTGAGATCACCCGGTGCCGGGAGATGACCGACAAGCCGTTCGGTGTCAACCTCACCCTCCTGCCCACCGTCGCTCCCGTGCCGTACGACGAATACCGAGCCGCAATCATCGACAGCGGCATCACCATCGTGGAAACCGCCGGCAGCAGCCCTCGAGAACATGTTGCGGCGTTCAAGGCCGCCGGAATCAAGGTCATCCATAAAGCCGTAGCCGTCCGGCACGCGGTCAAAGCACAGTCCATGGGTGTCGACGCAGTCAGCATCGACGGGTTCGAGTGCGCCGGCCACCCCGGCAACGAGGACATCCCCGGCCTGATCCTCATCCCCGCCGCAGCGCGCGTACTCGACATCCCGATCATCGCCAGTGGCGGATTCGCCACCGGCGACGGACTGGCCGCAGCACTCGCCCTCGGCGCATGCGCAATCAACATGGGAACCCGGTTCGTCGCCAGCGACGAAGCCCCCGTGCATCCGAACGTCAAGGCCCAGATCGTCGCCAACGACGAACGCCAGACCATCCTCGTGTTCCGCGAGTTCCGCAATACGGCACGTGTGGCCCGGAACTCCATCTCCGAGAAGATCGCAGCCCTCTCGGCCCACCCTGACGCCACATTCTCGGACGTCGCACACCTCGCCTCCGGGGTACGCGGTCGCACGGAAGTGCTGGAGAAAGGGAACATGGAAGGCGGCATGTGGTGGGCCGGCCAATCCCAAGGTCTCATCGACGCCGTTCTTCCCTGCAAGACGATCATCTCGGACATCGTGAGCGATGCCGAAGCCGCCATCCGCAGGATCGCCGCCGACCTCGCCTGATAGGCAAACGGGAGCAGTCATGGAATACACCACTCTTCGCCACGAAGTCGAGGACGGCATCCTCACCGTCGTCCTCAACCGTCCCGACCATCTCAACGCGTTCACCGTCGAGATGGCCGACGAACTCGAGCACATCTTCGTGTCGGTGAACAACGACGACGCGGTCCGGGCCGTGATCGTCACCGGAGCAGGGCGCGCTTTCTGCGCCGGCATGGACCTGTCGAGTGAGGGGAACGTGTTCGGACTCGACGAGTCGAAACGCCCCTCTCTTGCCGACATGAAGAATCTCGACGACCCCGAATTGCGCCGAATCCGCGACACGGGCGGTCGCGTCACCCTCGCGATCCATGCCTGCCGTAAACCGGTGATCGCCGCAATCAACGGCGCGGCCGTCGGAATCGGTGCAACCATGACGCTGGCGATGGACGCGCGCCTGATGTCGACTCGAGCGCGGTTCGGCCTGGTGTTCGGCAAGCTCGGAATCGTGCCCGAAGCGTGCTCGACATGGTTCCTTCCCCGGCTCGTCGGTATGCCTACTGCACTGGATCTGGTCTATAGGGCAGAGATCCTCGACGCCGAGGCCGCGTACATCGACGGGTTGGCGCAGGCGGTCCACGAGCCCGAGACGTTACTCAGCGAAGCGCGCGCATTGGCGAATGACTGGACCCGCGACCGCTCACCAGTCTCGGTGGCCCTGATGCGCCAGATGCTTCTACGGAACTCCGCCGCTGCCCACCCCGTAGACGCCCACCGCGTCGATTCCGTGGCCATGTTCTACACCAGCATCGGCGACGGCGCCGAGGGAGTGCGGGCCTTCCTCGACAAGCGCACACCCAAGTTCCACGAAAAAGCCTCAGTCATGCCGCCGTTCTACAAAGAGTGGATCGAGGCAACGACACCGTGAACACCTACTGCAGCCCCGATCCAACCGACCGAACAAAGGAGGCCTCATGAAGTGCACTGTCCTTATGCATCAGATCCGCCAGGAAATCGGACTACCGTTCGGCGGCGACATCCCCGCTGGTTCGTCCGCATCTCTGATGGTCTCAGCGGATGCCCTGAGCGCGTGGGGTGCAGAGACTGAAGCGGCCGCCACACGAGAGTTGGCAACGATGCTCCATCATTGCCTCTGAATACCAAGCCTCCCACTTCAACACCTCGGTTCGTGGTGATCGACCCGTTTTGCATCAGCTGAAAGCCCTCGTGCTGCACTGGACCATTTGGCGCACATCGTCACGGCTGAGCCGTACCCGACGCTGCGGTCCTTCCATGAGCTCTCGAGCCAAGACCCTTGCCGCCACCGTCAGCGGCCACGAGGGATTCCAACCGAAGTGACCGCCCACCGACGTCCCCACCGTGGCGACGAGTCTCTCCTTACGTCGGTTCCGCGCGGGCCGAACCATCACTCCCACCCACGGTCCGCGCGACCTGACCAGAACGGGCTCACGATGAATACCACATCCTTCCTATCCGCCGCCGACGAGATTCTGCACCGCGCGGTGACCGCAGACGCACCAGTGCCCGGCGAATATGTTGCCTGCGTGGGGTTTCCACCTTGACGGGGTTCGGTTTGGCGGTGGAGATCGGTGATTGGAGGGTCCGTGCAGCAGGTCGAGGGCGGCGACCTGCTCGTAGTCGTACATCCCAGGACTCGTAATCGTACATCTCAGGAGCTGATCCCACCGATGCCATCTACACGTCCGACGCCGTCCCCGTCCCGGCATGTGCACTCAGCAGAGATCCTCGAGTTAGCTTCCCGATGGCTGCCGTACGGCGGGGCAGGGACGAGGACATTTTCATTCGTTTCGGCATCGGACCGAACGAATACTTCTCCCGTTTGATCATGTCCGTCAAGGAAAAGCCACGTAGCGGAATAGATTTACAGAAACTCATTAAACTCGCTCGCAAGCGACTCCACTCACCGCCTGAACCAACCTCGATGTGAGAGGTGACGTTATCCGCGGAACTTATCGAATAGGGTGCGCTGCACAGCAGGATGCCCGTCACCGGTCTCGCGACGGCGATCACAGCGCGCTCGCGCATGGGGCGAGGCGGTCAAAGCAGCGACGGTCCACAACGTAACCAGCAGCAGCCAGCCGCCGGTTCTTCACTTTGCGTTGGATCACCGCCGAACACATCGGTCCGCTGTCACCGTCGTAACGCAGTGCCGGGGTTTCTTCCCATCCATCGCTGTGCGTCTCTTCCTTGTCGGGCTCGTGAGAGGCTGAAAAAGCAACGATCCCCACCGGATGCCCACCGGTGGAGATCGTCAGGGCCGCTCAGACGAACGCCAGCTGGTTCTCTTCAGCTCGGCGCCGGTCAGCGCCTCGATCAGAGCCGACCCGGCGGCCAGGAACTCGGCGGGACCGGAGACAACACGGCTCAGGTCCGCGGCCCCTCCCCCGAATTCAGATAACTTCGCGCATTCGCCCGGTCCAATCCGTAGCGAGCGTCGTTCTCACACTAACGAAGCACCACCTCATCCGGTATCCAGGCCCGACGCACCGCACCGTCCGCAGCACCCACGACAGCGAAAAATCCACTGCTATCAGCAGAAACAACAGACCGTCGGACGACGCGTCCGACGTATACACCTGATGCGCCAGCTTGATATGCGCCGAACGCACCTGACCAGACCAATCCGAGAAGTCGGCCATGATCTCGGCAACCTCACACTCGACCGAGTCCTGTAGCTGCTCCGGGTGCCGGCGATACGGAAGCTCGCCGAAGTGGCTCAGGACCTTGTTCAGCGCTTTTCCGACTCTTCCCGGTCGAAACTCTTCTGCTCGAGCCTCTCCGCGCCGACTGCGCGTGCCGCGCGGCGAACATCTCTACGCGCCTTGCCGCTGAGTCCCGGAAAGCGGGAGGTAGCCGGATCCAGGCGCCGGTACAGTCCCTCCGCGACGGCACACATCGTCAGTGCCTGTGCCTGGACGGCCCCGCGAACAGGGTCGCTACGGCGCTCGTCAACCCATCCTGAACCGTCCTGGACGAGGTGGAGGCTCCTGATCCACCTGTGTCGACGTCTTCTCGCGCCGCATCTTGGGGTGGCGGGTGATGACGACGAAGGCCACCACGCTGGTCCACGGTGTTCCAGAGCAAGCCCTGTTCACGAGAAGACGAACTGATTTCCATTTCACCACAACAGGTTTGGTGCACCACTCCGATGCCGGAAGTCAATACACATCGCTGGCGTTCACCGAGGCTCTGGTCGAGTCGGGGATCGCTGGTTCCATCGGCAGCGTCGGCGACGCCCTCGACAACGCGCTGATGGAGTCGACGATCGGTCTCTACAAGACCGAGCTGATCGACCGGGCTCGGTCTGGTCCGGTCGAACCGAGGTCGAACGGGAGACCGCCGAGTGGGTCCGCTGGTTCAACGCGGACCGACTGCATTCCTCGATCGACTATCTCCCGCCGATCGAGTACGAGACGCGCTACCGTGAACAGCACCCCACCGCCGCCTCGATCCTCGCGGTGGCCTGAACGAGGTCTCTACCGGATCCAGGGCGGTTCATACCCCACCCGAGCTCACCGTGCCACACCCAGCACCGGACCCCATACCGACCACGACGTCACCGACCGTCGCCCACGGGTCGGTCGAACCACCCCGCGCGCCGCGGACATGCTCGAGACATGCAATGGGACAACGAAAGATCACACCCGTTTCGGCGGTTCGGGGTCGTCGAACCCGTGCGGACCGGGCGCGTTGAGACCGTAACGCACACCGATCATTCGGATGATGAAACACATTGCCGCGGCGCCGAGCGCCGCGGGTAGGGTCGGTAGGTCCAGGCTTTCGCAGACTACGAGGACGGTCGCCGCAACCAACGCGGGAATGGCATAGAGTTCGCTGTTCAATACGACCGGTATACGGCCGATCAGCACGTCACGCACGGTGCCACCACCGACCCCGGTGATCGTGCCGAGGATGATCGCCTGCACCGGACCGAGGCCGAAGTCGAGTGCCTTGCCCGCGCCGGTGACGGCGAACAGGCTCAAGCCTGCGGCGTCGAACATCGTGATGGGTGTGGACAGGCGTTCGAGCTTGCGGGCGAAGAACGCGAGGAGACTGCCGGCCGCGGCAACCGCAAGGTACCGCCAGTCGCTGAACGTCGCGGGCGGCAGGTCGTCGATGAGGATGTCGCGGATGATGCCGCCACCCAGCGCGGTGATCATTCCAAGCGTCACGACCCCGACTATGTCGATCCGGGTGACGCGGACGGCGGTGAGCGCTCCGTTGAGGGCGAACGCGAACGTGCCGAGCAGGTCGAGCACGAGCAGCACCGTGCTCTGCGTGTTCACGTCCACGCGAGGTTCCCGCCCGTCATGGGTGTCCCAGGAACGTCCGTGCCGCGATGACCAGCGCTGCCGTTCCGGTGTCGAGGGTGGGTTGAATCAGCGGTGCGAACGTCGCCGAGTGGTTGACGGGCACAGCATCGGCGACGCGTCCTTCGGCTTCGGCCTGGCGGTAGAGCTCGGGATCGGCGCCGCCGATCCCCCAGTACGTGTACGGAAGGCCGAGCGCGCGTGGGATGTCGCTGAAGTCCTCACTGGCCGTCTGGAGAGGAAGTTCGCCGGCATCGTCGCCGAAGTGAGCGGCGAAGGCCGCGGCGACCTGTTCGGTGACCGCAGGGTCGTTGTCGGTTATCGGGTACTGGTCGAACAGTTCGAACTCGGGAGGTCGCGGTGAGCGGGACGCCTCGCACTCGGCTACGACGATGCGCTCGACGGCGGTGAGGATCGAGCGGCGGGTGTTCTCGTCGTAGGTGCGGATGTTGAGCAGGATCGTCGCCTCGTCCGGGATGACGTTGCTCTTCGTCCCCGCCTGCACACTGCCGACGGTGAGCACCGCCGGCTCCCCCGGCCGGGTCTCGCGGGCGATGATCGTCTGCAACCTGATGACGATCATCGCGGCGAGCACCACCGGGTCGACGGAAGCTTGCGGCATCGACCCGTGCGCGCCCCGGCCGTGGAGGGTGATGCGCATGCTGTCCGCAGCGGAGAGAGTCGGACCGCTGCGGGTACCGACGAGACCGGCAGGGAAGGCGAGTACATGCTGGCACAGCGCCACGTCGACCTTCCCGACGATCCCGGCGAGCCCGTCGTCCACCATCCGGCGGGCACCATCCGCGACCTCCTCCCCGGGCTGGAACACCGCGACGAGCCTGCCCCGCCACTGCTCGCTCGTATGGGCCAGCAGTTCCACCGCACCGACCAAACACGCGACGTGCACGTCGTGCCCGCACGCGTGCATCACGGCAGTCTCGTTGCCGTCCGCGCCGGTCGCCGTCACCGCGCTGGCATAGTCCAGGCCGGTCTGCTCCCGGACCGGTAGAGCATCCATGTCGGCGCGCAACAACACACCCGGTCCGTCGCCGTTGTGCAGAACACCGACGACGCCCGTGCCACCCACATCGGTGTGCACCTCGCATCCCGCGGCCCGCAATCGTTCGGCCACCTCGGCCGCGGTGCGCGTCTCCTGATGCGACAGCTCCGGATGGGCATGCAGATCGCGGTAAAAGTTCTCCTGCCACGTGCGGATCTCGTCCAGGCCCTGCAGAACCGCCACCATGTCGTCTCCCGATGCTCGATTCGGTGTTGTCACGACCGGATACCACGTACGACTACAACCAACCCGGCATGCAGCACCAGCCGAGAGCAAAGAGCTGATCCGGCACCGAGAGCGAGATGAAAGCGTGGGTGAACACCGAGGCCCACCCCGATACCGACGTCATCGAGAGCGTCCCGCCGCCCCGGGGCCTACCGGCTACGCACCTGCACAGACCTCGTCTCCATGTCGGTGGCCGACGCCGCGCGCCGCTGCGCCGACCTCAGTCACCCCATACGACGTACCGCTGGAGGATCGGCACCCCACGGTCCGCTCCGGTTCAACTCCGAGCACGTATTCCCGGACGGGATCACTTACCGGGCGACCGATCGCTCCGCCATGATGTCGCGCCCAGAATGCGGCAGCAGCATCGTCGAATCGCGCTGCACCATCGCCGCTGTCGTCCAGCGCTGAGCGAGCCTGTCGGTCGCTTCGTACCGAGGCCACCGACGGATCACCCGTCGCAGCGAACGTCGTCCACACCACGCGCATGGCGGCCGACAACCCAGCGAACCCGCCGGGTTGTCGGCATCGAACAGGTCCACAGCCGGAAGGACCGCCGCACCCCCGAACTGGCCGACTGGCCGAGTACGGTCACAGACCCGAGGACAACGCCCCAACATCACCCACCAGCACGCTCCCCTGTGCCCCGAGCCGGCCGAACTCCGCCACCCCCAGAACGCCATCAACACCCCCGGTCTTCGGGCCGTCCCTTCACCAGCAAGGACACCTCGACAGATGACCGTGACCCAGCAGGAGATCGAGAACCGACTCTGGGACGCCCATATACGGCTGCCAGACGAAGTACCCACCCGTGGGGGATCGTCAGGGCCCTCAGAGAGCGCGAACTGATCCTCGTGCAGCTCGGTGCCGGTCAGCGCCTCGATCGGAGCCGTCTCGGCATCCAAGAACTTGGCGGGACCAACGACAACACCGCTCAGGTCCGCGGCCCCTCCCCGGATTCAGATAACTTCGCACATTCGCCCGGTACAACCCATAGCGAGCGTCGTTCTCATAACAACGGCGGACCACCTCATCCGGTATCCCGGCCCGCCGCAACAACACCGTCCGCAGCACCCACGACAGCGAATAATCCACTGCTATCAGCAGAAGCAACAGACCGTCGGACGACGCTTCCGGCGTGTACGCCTGATGCGCGAGCTGGTTACGCGCCGAACACACCTGAGAAGGCCAATCCGAGAAGTCGGACACGATCTCGCGGACCGCGCACTTAAGCCCACGACGACACACCACCGCACCCCCCACGCCGCGGCCGGACCACATTAGGGTCCTACCGACGATCATCGAGGGGACGACACATGAAGCTGGCCGAGGCGCTGGCCGCGCGCGGAGATCTGTTGCGCAGGATCAACCAGCTGCGGGAACGGATCCTGGACAACGCCCGTCATCAGGAGGGTGAGGAACCGGCCGAGGACCCCGTCGCACTGCTCGCCGAACCGACCGATGCGCTGGACGAGTACGAACAGCTGATCCGCCGTATCAACCGCACGAACGCGGCGTCACCTCTCGGGGACGGCACCGTGACCGATGCGCCGGCCCGTCGAGACGTGCTGCGCCTGCATCATTCCGCGGTCAACTCCGGCACCTCGGTGCGCGGGGGCAGCGCAACAAACCGCACTACGCACGCCCAGCACCACGCACATGAGACCGTGCACCACGCACGATTCACCACCACGTGCTGATCTTCGATCGGTGAGGGCGGGTGCGGGGGCATCTCGGCGCTCCTCACGCCTCGAATCGGGATCGCCTCGAATCGAGCCGAATACCATCCGCGATCAGGAGGAGTGGAGCGATGGCCGCAACGGAGAACAGCAGCACCACGGTTGCCGAGGTGATGGCCGAACTCGCCGAACTCGACGACCCCAAGATCCGTGCGGTCAACCTGAAACACGGCGACGACCACGGGGTGAACCTCACCAAGCTGCGCGCTGTCGCGAAACGACTGAAGACGCAGCAGGATCTCGCGCGGGAACTCTGGGACACCGGCGACAGCGCAGCCCGGCTGCTGGCCATTCTCATCTGCCGTCCGAAGGCGTTCGACCGCGACGATCTCGACGCGATGCTGCGGGCGGCGCGCACCCCCAAGGTGCAGGACTGGCTCGTCAACTACGTGGTCAAGAAGAACCCGCACTGCGAGGACCTGCGTGCGACATGGTTCGCCGACCCGGATCCGGTCGTCGCGAGTGCCGGGTGGGAACTGACCGTCGACCGCGTCGCGAAGAACCCCGACGGCCTCGACCTGACCGGACTGCTCGACATCATCGAGGCGCAGATGAAGGACGCCCCGGATCGACTGCAGTGGGCCATGAACCACTGCCTCGCCGAGATCGGCATCGAGCACGCCGACCTGCGCGACCGTGCGATCGCGATCGGTGAGCGCCTGAAGGTGCTCGAGGACTACCCGACGTCCCCGGGATGTACCTCGCCGTTCGCCCCGACCTGGATCGCGGAAATCGTGCGGCGCCGCAGCGCGACGTAACGATCGTCACGCCGGTCACCCCGTCCGGTTGCCCGGCCGGGTGCGCGCCCTCATGCTTCAGACATGGACGGACCCGTGTTCCCGCCTCCACCACGCTCGGCGCGACCGGTTCGGCGCGAATGGGACGCGCTGAGCTCCCTGCCGCCCTCGACGGAGCAGTTCGACCCCGAGCAGGTCGCGGACCTGCCCTCGGCCGCGCAACAATGGCTCACGCACGCACTGGAACCGGGCGTGCCGCTCGCCCGCGCGGTACACCTGACCATGCGCGGTCACATCAAACTCGGGTCGTGGCGCCCGTTCCGGGCAGCGCAGATCCTCGCCCCGGGCGTCGGGTTCGTGTGGGCGGCGACCGCGCGGGTCGCGGGTCTGCCGATTCTCGGCTACGACCGGTACACCGACGGACGCGGCGAGTTGAACTGGAAACTCGGTGGTCTCGTCCCGGTGATGGCGGCGGCGACCACCGACGTCGACACCAGCGCCGCCGGCCGATTGGCCTCCGAATTCATCTTTGTACCAACGACATTCAGGTCGGCGACGTGGCACGAGGCGGGAACCGGTTCCGCACTCGCCACCTGGCGCCTCGGCCGCCACACCGAGACGGTGTGCCTCGAACTCGCCGGAAACGGCCGGCTCGGGACGATACATCTGGATCGCTGGGGCAATCCGAACGGCGAACCCTTCGGCCGCTATCCCTTCGGGGTGGACATCGAGGCGGAGTCGTCGTTCGGCGGCATCACGATTCCGTCCCGCTTCCGCGCCGGATGGTGGTGGGGCACGAACCGATGGCCGGAGGGCGAGTTCTTCCGCGCGGAGATCAGCGCCGCCGTGTTCCGCTGAGGACACAGCATTCCGCCGAGAACACAGCCGAAACGACACCGGTGCGCACCGGAGAGTCACCGTTCATCGAGCACGCGGCGCCGGCCTCTGCAAGGATGCGCGGATGAATCTGGTTGGCATCCCGGAACAACGGCGCCGGGTCGGTCGCGCGGATCCCGTCGGCTCCGACGCAGCACCATCCGGGAAACCGAGTGCGGCATTCCGCCCCGACATCGAGGGCCTGCGGGCCGTTGCGGTGCTCGCCGTGGTCCTGTTCCACGCAGGTGTGCCCGGGATCGGCGGCGGATTCGTCGGTGTCGACGTCTTCTTCGTCGTCTCGGGTTTCCTCATCACCGGGCTGCTGTGGCGGGACGTGAGGTCCACCGGGTCCGTGCGGATCGCCCGCTTCTACAGCGCACGAGCGCGCCGCCTCCTTCCGGCCGGAGGTCTCGTGCTGGTGGTCACGGCGATCGGTTCGGCGTTTCTGTTGCCCCCGTTGCAGGCCCGGGAGGCGCTGGGCGACGGAATTGCAAGTGCGCTCTACGTGGGGAACTACCGATCCGCGTTGCGTGGCACCGACTATCTGGCGGCGGACGCGCCCCCGTCCCCGTTCCAGCACTTCTGGTCGTTGGGGGTCGAGGAGCAGTTCTACCTGGTGTGGCCGGCGCTGATCGTGGCGACCGTCTGGTCGGTCCGTCGCAGGCGCGGCGGGGCCCCGTCGGCGGTGCCGTACGTCTCGGTCCTGGTACTGGTTGCGGCGGCGTCGTTCGCGGTGTCACTGTCCTGGACCCGCACGCTGCCGCCGTGGGCGTTCTTCTCCCTGCCGTCTCGGGCGTGGGAGTTGGCCGTCGGTGGCCTGGTCGCGCTGTCCGTCCCGCTGTGGCGCCGACTGCCGGGTCTCCTCGCGGCCACCGCAGGATGGGCCGGGCTGGCCCTGATCGTCCTCGCCTGCGTGCGTCTGGGCGAAACGACCCCTTATCCGGGCACGGCAGCCCTGCTGCCCGTACTGGGTACGGCGCTGGTGATCGGCGCAGGCTGTGCGTCGCCCCGACTGGGTGTCGGACGCGGATTGTCGCTGCGGCCGATGCGCGCGCTCGGACGCCTGTCGTACTCCTGGTACCTGTGGCACTGGCCCCTGCTGATCCTCACGCCGGCATTCCTCGACCGCGACCTCGGGGTGGTCGGTCGTCTGGCTGTGGTGACACTCGCCGCCGGGCTCGCCGCGCTCACGCTGACGGCGGTGGAGAACCCCCTCCGGTTTGCACTCCCCCTGCGCCGCTCGGCTTCCCGCAGTCTCGTTGTCGGGGCGGCGATCACCGCGCTCAGCGTCTGTGTGTGTCTGGTGCTGCTGGTGCTGCGGCCGGTTCCGGTCGGCCACGGGGAGGCCGCCGCGGCGCTGACGGTCTCTGCGCCGACGCAGGATCCGGCGCCCACGGCCGACCCGCACGATGTTGCCGTACGGGAACTGACCGCACAGGTTCAGGCCGCGGTCGCGGCGACGGCGGGACCGGCTGCCGTCCCGTCGAACCTGTCCCCGTCACTGGCCGATGCGCCGTCCGGCAAGCCGGATGTGTTCCTCAACGGCTGTGTGCGCTCGTGGCTGGAGGTCGGACAGGACGAGTGCGCGTCGGGTGACATCACGTCACCGATCACGGTGGCGCTGGTAGGTGACTCGCACGCCGCGATGTGGGCTCCGGCGTTCGAATCGGTTGCCGTGGAACGGCGGTGGCGGCTGGAAACCCTGGGCAAGGTCACCTGTCCACTGCTGGACCTGTCGTTGACGAGCCCGTACCTGGGGCGCGAGTACACCGAGTGCGAGCGGTGGCGCGGGGAGATCGTCTCGCGGTTGCAGGAGGAGAGACCACAACTCGTCGTGCTGAGCATGTCTCGCCGATACGGCGGCGACTTCGGTTTCACCACGTACGGCCCGGAGTGGCAGGACAGCCTGACCCGCATGGTTGCCCAACTCCGGGCGACCGGCGCGAAGGTCCTCGTCCTCGGCCCGGTGCCGGATCCGCACGCGGTGGTGCCGACGTGCCTGTCCGAGCACATCGACGATGCGACAGCCTGCGCACCGGAGCGGTCGATGGCACTGAACGCTGCCGGCGTCGCCGCCGAGGCCGCGGCCACTGCTGCCGGCGGCGGGGAGTATGCCGACCTCACCGAGCTGTTCTGCACCGCCGAGAGTTGCCCGGTGATCGTCGGAAACGGCCTGGTGTTCCGCGACGACAACCACCTCACGATCGAGCACGCCCAAGCGTTGGCTCCCGTCGTCGGCGCACTCGCGGACCGGGCTCTGGCCCCGCGCTAGGGTTCCGTCGGATCAGGGCGATCGGCAACGGCGCGGTCGGGTAGGGGCTCGAGCCGGAGTGGTGAACGGCATGGCGCCGTTCGGCCGGGGTGGGCAAACCCGGACCCCTGGGTCGACATCCCGATCGGTGCGGGCGTGGGACTGTCGACCGGCGCCAGGTGGTCTTCGGCTTCGGTCGTCCGTCCAGAGTCGGCCCCTGCGTGTACGCCGTCGAACGACACCGGCAGCGACGGAAGAAGCTGTGGCACCGAATCCGGCGGGGACGGCGCCGACCTCCCCTCCTTCCACGAAAGCGAGCACACTGAGAGGTAGTAAGCACGCCGAGGGACAGCAAGTAAGGCGAGCGGTATGAGTACACAACAGAATTCACATGGCCGGGCCGCACCGGACGAGCCGCACCGTCGGGGCGCGGCGAGCGACCGGAAGTCCACGAACAGCGGCAACGCGACGGCAGCCACCGCACCCCGCACGGGAGTCCGTTCACCGAAGGCGGCGACGAGGACGAAGGCGTCCCCCGAGACGCCTTCGGCGCGAGCCCCCCACAAGGAATCGGCCGGCCCGAGGTCGACCGCACCGCGCCGCGGCCAACCGTCAAGGGTAGAACCACCGTCTCGTCGGAAACGAACAGATGTCGCGTCCGGCACGTCGGCTCCGACCACGCGCCGTGCGCGAGAGCGATCCGACAGTGCCGTGCCGCGAAAGCATCCCCAGGCGGAGCCGACCACCACGAATCCGGCCACACGGAAACGTCCCCGAAAGGAGGGGACCCGCCCGCCCGCGCACCCGCGGTCCGCTCCGCCGATCAACACGCATCAGCCGGAAATCTCATCGACGGTGCGCGGCGGCACTACTGACACCGGGCCTGCCGGCGCTGTCTTCGAGGTGGTGCGTCGATCGCTCGGGACTGCCGTCGAAGCGTTGGAAAACCGCGTTCACCAGCTCGCCGGCGTGCAGAATCGCGGTGACCTGGCGAAAAAGATCCGGAAGTGGATCGACCCGCTTGTCGATGAAGTTGCGCACGGACGCGCGGGCATGAAAGCCGCGCTGGCAGGACTTCAGGCCGTTCTGGCGGGTAGGAATCCGGTGTGGGCTGCGATCAAAGGCCTGGTTGGAGGGTTGAGCCTCGAGGCCAAGATCGGGCTCGTTCTCGTGCTGTCCCTCGGACTCCTGCTCGGGCCGGTGCTGCTCGTGGTCCTCTTGCTGGCACTTCTTGTCGCGGTGGTGGTCGCTGCGGTGCGAACCGGCACCGACTAGCGGCGGATCGGGTCCTCCGGTCGGCCATGGGGCAGTTCGACCGCCCCGTCGCGACCGGAGGACCTCACCGTGTCACAGCAGCGTGTCACAGCAGTACGGTGCCGGCGTCGGCCTTGCCCTGCTTGGCGACCTCGGAGTAGGCGGCGGCGAGCAGCGTCGGGTCCGGTCCCTCGAGCCGGCCCGGCTTGGCGAGACCGTCGAGGACGACGAACCGCAGCATTCCGGCGCGGTTCTTCTTGTCGGTCTGCATGCCCTTGTGCAGCTCGGCGAAGGCGGCGGCGTCGTAGGTGGTGGGCAGGCCCACCGCTTCGAGGATTGTCCGGTGCCGATCGGCGGTCGCGTCGTCGAGACGGCCGGCCAGCCGGCCCAGTTCCGCGGCGAACACGAGTCCGACGGAGACCGCGGCGCCGTGACGCCACCGGTACCGCTCGCGGCGCTCGATGGCGTGGCCGAGGGTGTGCCCGTAGTTGAGGATCTCGCGCAGGCTCGACTCGCGCAGATCCGCGGCGACGACCTTGGCCTTGACCTCGATGGAGCGGCGGATCAGTTCCGGCAGCACCGTGCCGGTCGGATCCAGCGCGGCCTGCGGGTCGGCCTCGATGAGGTCGAGGATCGTCGGGTCGGCGATGAAGCCGGTCTTGATGACCTCGGCCATGCCGGCGATGATCTCGTTGCGCGGCACGGTCTCGAGGGTCGCCAGGTCCACGAACACGGCGGACGGTTCGTGGAACACGCCGACCAGGTTCTTGCCCGCCTCGGTGTTGATGCCGGTCTTGCCGCCGACCGCGGCGTCGACCATCGCGAGCAGCGTCGTCGGGATGTGGAAGATGCGCACCCCTCGCATCCAGGTGCCGGCGACGAATCCGGCGAGGTCGGTGGCGGCGCCGCCGCCGAGCGAGACGATCGCGTCGCTGCGGGTCAGGCCGATGCGGCCGAGCACCTCCCAGCAGAACCCGGCGACCGCGAGATCCTTGCCGTCCTCGGCATCGGGGATCTCCACGCGGTGCGCATCGATTCCCTTCTCTGCGAGCACTTCCCGCAGTGCCTCGGCCGTCGCTTCGAGCGGCGGCTGGTGGAAGATCGCGACGGTGCGGGTGCCTGTGAGGGTGTCGACGATGTCACCGAGCAGGCCCCGGCCGATGATCACCGGGTAGGGCTGGGCGGTCTGGACGTCGACACGTACCGGTTCGGTCACGGTGTGGTGCTCCGCTTCTCTGCGCTGGTGGACGTGCTCGCGGTGGCGCCGGCAGCGGCTTCCGCCTCGAGCTTGGTGATCAGGTACTGGACGACGCGGCCCGGACTGCGGCCGTCGGTCCGGACCCGGATGGTCGCGGCCTGCCGGTACAGCGGGCGACGTCGACGCATCAGCTCCCGGTACTTCTTGGCCGGATCGTCCCCCGCGAGCAGGGGGCGGCCGGCGCCCGTGCCGGTGCGGCGCAGACCTTCGGCGATGCTGATCTCGAGATAGATCACTGTGTGCCCGGCGAGCCGCTTGCGGGTGCGCTCGGACAGGATCGCCCCGCCACCCAGGGAGACGATGCCCTCCTGTTGCGCGAGGGCATCGGCGACGACGCGTTCCTCGATCTCCCGGAACGCCGGCTCGCCGTCCTCGGAGAAGATCTCGGGGATGGTGCGGCCGGTGACGCGTTCGATCTCGGCGTCGGTGTCGAGCAGCGGCAATTCGAGCGCCTGGGCCAGGCGCCGACCGATCGTCGACTTTCCGGCGCCGGGCGGCCCGATCAGTACGGCGCGTGGCCTCATGACAGTCACCGCGGCGGACGCGCCGCGATGCCCTTCATGTAGTGGTCGGCGTTGCTGCGGGTCTCGGCGAGCGAGTCGCCACCGAACTTCTCGAGCGCGGCCTGCGCGACGACCAGCGCGACCATCGCCTCGGCGACGACACCGGCGGCGGGAACGGCGCACACGTCGGACCGCTGGTGGATCGCAACCGCTTCCTCACCGGTGGTCATGTCGACGGTGGACAGGGCACGCGGGACGGTGGAGATCGGCTTCATCGCCGCGCGCACACGCAGCGCCTCGCCGTTGGTCATGCCGCCTTCGATGCCGCCGGCGCGGTTCGACGAACGCAGCACACCGTCCGGGCCGGGCTTCATCTCGTCGTGGGCGGCGCTGCCGCGGCGGCGGGCGGTCTCGAAGCCGTCGCCGACCTCGACGCCCTTGATCGCCTGGATGCCCATGAGGGCCGCGGCGAGCCGCGCGTCGAGGCGGTCGGCGCCGCTGACGAACGATCCCAGGCCGACGGGCAGGCCGTGAACGACGACCTCCACGACGCCGCCGAGGGTGTCGCCGTCGCGCTTGGCGGCATCGATCTCGGCGATCATGGACTCTTCGGCGGCCTTGTCGAACGCGCGCACCGGGCTCGCGTCGATGGCCGCGAGGTCCGCGGCGGTCGGTTCCGCACCCACGTACGGCTCGGAGGCGCCGATGGAGATGACGTGGGAGATGACCTCGGCGCCGAACACCTGGCGCAGGAAGTTGCGGGCGACGGTGCCGGCGGCGACACGGGCCGCGGTTTCGCGGGCGCTGGCGCGTTCGAGCACCGGGCGGGCGTCGTCGAAGCCGTACTTGAGCATGCCCGAGTAGTCGGCGTGGCCGGGGCGCGGACGGGTCAGCGGCGCGTTGCGGGCCTGACCGGCGAGTGCCTCGGCGTCGACCGGGTCGGCGGACATGATGGTTTCCCACTTGGGCCATTCGGTGTTGCCGACCTCGATGGCGACGGGACCGCCGAGGGTGAGTCCGTGGCGCACCCCGCCGATGATGGTGACCTTGTCGGCCTCGAACTTCATGCGCGCGCCGCGTCCGTAGCCGAGGCGGCGGCGGGCGAGCTGCTCCGAGATGTCGTTCGACGTCACCTCGACACCGGCGACCATCCCCTCGAGCATCGCGACGAGGGCGGGACCATGGGATTCTCCAGCAGTTATCCAGCGCAGCACACCGCATATCCTTCCATGCCCGATCGGGTTGTCGTGACAGTGGTCCGCTCAGGCGGTTGTGAGGAGCGCGAGCACGGTGAACGCGCACATCGACGGGCCGTGCGGAACGAGCACCGGCCCGGCTTCGGTCCGCCACTGCTGCACCACCCGCATCACCAGTCCCGCGGTGGCGGTGAGCAGCGGTGGACCTACCGCGACGCACAGCCACGCCGCCGGTCCTGCGGCCCCCGCGGCGGCGCCCACACCGACCGCGAGTTTGACGTCCCCGGCACCCAGCGACCGCGGCGAGACGAGGTGGGCGAGCAGCATCGGCCCGGCGAGCAGACCCGCGCCGACGAGCGCCGCGCGCCCCTGCCCGGTCGCCGCCGCGAGCGTCACGATCACTGCCGCACCGGGTCCGGTGAGAACGTTCGGGAGCCGTCGCTCGAGCAGATCGACGACGCTCAGGCACACGCACCACCAGATCAGCGAAGCGAGTGCGAGGGCCTCGACCGGACCCGAGCCGGATACCGCCGCAACCAGACTCCCGGCCACGCACGTCGCCTCGCAGACGGCGCGTGCCGGCGGGCGCCCGGCGAGGTGGGTCGTCAGGTGTCGGGCTCCGAGTCCGGCGACGAGCCCCGCCACGACGCACAACGTGATGTCCATGGGCGCAGCGTGGCGGTTACAAGATCGCCGATCGACCCCGTCGGGTGGGAAAACCCGAATCTGTGGATGGATCGGGCGGGTGTGGACAACTCTTCCCCTGATTCCCGTGCTCGTGCGTGGTTCCGGTAGTTGCCGCTACCGAAAGCACGCACGAGCGGTCGGGCGGCTCCTCGGGTTCAGGGCTCGGCGTCGGGACCGGCAATGTCCGGCTGCACCGCCGGGCCGGTGACGTCACAGTGCGGCTTGCACGCCACCGAATCCGCGGGCACCGCGGCCGCCGGTCCGGGAATGAGGGCAGCCGCGAGGACCGCACTGACCGCGAGCAAGCCGGCGCAGATCAGCATCGCGATGTCGAACCCGCGGTCGAACGTGGCCGCGTCGGTGAGGGCCGCACCGCCGATCCCGGCGAGCCCGGGCAGTGCGGCGACGGCGAGCAGTTGGCTGGTGCGTGCCACCGCGTTGTTGACCCCGGACGCGATCCCGGAGCGTGCGACCGGCACCGCACCGAGCACCGCCGCCGTCAGGGGTGCCACCAGCGACGAGAGTCCGAGACCGAACACGACGACCGCGGGCAGCACGTCCCGCAGGTAGGACGCGTCCGCGTCGATGCGCAGCATGAGCAGCAACCCGACCGCCGCGACGGCGGGCCCCACCGTCATCGGCCCGCGCGGACCGTGCCGCTGGGCGTAGCGACCCGCCCGCGAGGACAGCAGCAGCATCAGGACGGTGATCGGGATCGTGGCCGTGCCCGCCAGGATCGGCGAGTAGCCGACGACGAGCTGCAGTTGCAGCACCAGCAGGAAGAAAACGCCGCCGAACGCGGCGTAGACGGTGAACGTGACCAGGTTCGCGGCCGTGAACAGTCGGGAGGCAAACAGATCCGGCGGGATCAACGCGACCGGGGAATGCCGCTCGACCAGCACGAACGCCACCAGCACCACGACGCCCACACCGGCGACAACGGGCTGCGCCTCGATCAGGCCGTAGGTCACCAGGCCCAGCCCGACCGCACCCAGGACCGCGCCCGCGACGTCGAGCCGATCCGGCGGCGACGGATCGCGGCTCTCCGGCACGTGACGGACCGCCACCCAGACGACGACGGCGGCGAGGGGCAGATTCAGCAGGAACACCGACCGCCAGCCCGCGACCTCCACCATCCAGCCGCCGAGCAGCGGGCCGACGGCGCCGGCAACACCGCCGAAGCCGGACCACAGGCCGATCGCGGCGCCGCGGTCGTCGCCCCGGATGCTGGCCGAGATCAGTGCGAGGGATCCCGGCGTGAGCAGGGCCGCGCCCACTCCCTGCAGGATTCGCGCGATCACCAGCGTGGTGACGTTCGGCGCGAGTCCGCACAACAACGACGCTGCCGCGAACCACACTGTGCCCCAAACGAATACGCGCCGCCGACCCCACCGGTCACCTAGTGCGCCGCCGAGCAGGATCAGCGACGCCAGGGTCAGCGTGTAGCCGCTGAGCACCCACTGCATGCCGGCGACACCGGAGCCGAGGTCGGCGGCGATGCGCGGCAGCGCGATGTTGACGACGGTGCCGTCCAACAGGGCGAGGCTCGAGCCGAGCACGGTGGCGGTGACGACCCACCGGCCCCGGCGGGTGTGCAGACCGACGGTCGCCTCAGCCATCTGTTCATGGTGCCTGCCTCACCGGCACCCCGCAGTCGATCCCGAGGTCCGGGCGGCGCCCCTCGTCGCCGCCCGGACCTCGGCGCCTACTTCGGCTGGAATCGCTGCGCACCGTCGAGGCGCACCACCTCGCCGTTGATGTACGGGTTCTCGAGCAGGTGCTGCGCGAGGAAGGCGTATTCGTCCGGGGTGCCGAGCCGCTTCGGGAACGGCACCGATTCGGCGAACTTGGCGAGCTTCTCCTCTCCGAGGAACTCCATGATCGGGGTGCGCACGGTCCCGGGTGCGATGCTGTTGAGGCGGATGCCGACCGCGCTGAGGTCGCGGGCACCGGTCAGGGTCAGGGCGTTCACACCGCCCTTCGCCGCGGCATAGGCGGACTGTCCGATCTGCCCCTCGTACCCGGCGATCGAGCTCGTCATCACGATCGCGCCGCGCTCCCCGTTCGGCTTCGGGTCGAGCTCGGCGATCTTCGCGGCGGTCAGCCGCAGCACGTTGTAGGTGCCGCTCAGGTAGAGCGCGATGGTGTCGGTGAATCCCTCGAACGTGTGGGGGCTGCCGTCCCGGTTGACGACCTTCTCGAGCACCCCGAAACCGCCGTGGGCGATCACCGCGTACCGCAGGGTGCCGAGGTTGCCCGCGGCCGCCAGCGCCGCCTCGATGCTCGCGCTGTCGAGGACATCGGTGCGGACGTACACGGCCTTGTTGCCGAGTTCCTCGGCCAGGGCACCGGCCTTGGCGTCGTTGACGTCGGCGATGACGACGGCCGCACCGGCACCGTGCAGCCGGCGCACGGTGGCTTCGCCGAGACCGCCGGCGCCGCCGCTGACGAGGACTACTTCACCTTCGAAAGCCACAGTTCCTCCAGGGGTTGTCGTGTGCGCTCAGGCGCCGGTCCATTGCGGTGCGCGCTTCTCGGCGAAGGCCAGCGCGCCTTCCTTCGCGTCCTGCGACGTGAACACCGGGACGATGAGCTCGAGCTGCTTCTGCCACATCTCGTCGTCCGACCAGCCGCGCGAGCTGGTCATGATGTTCTTGGTGACCGCGACCGCGAGGGGTCCGTTCGCGGTGATCCGATCGGCCAGGGCGAGCGCCTCGTCGAGGGCCTTGCCCGGCTCGGCGAGCACGTTGACGAAGCCGTACCCGTGCCCCTGCTCGGCGGTGAAGCTGTCGCCGGTCAGCGCCAGTTCGAGAGCCTTCTGGTACGGGATGCGCCGATGCAGCCGCAGCAGCCCACCACCGCCGGCGACCAGGCCGCGTTTGACCTCGGGGATCCCGAATTTCGCGGTCGTCGACGCGACTACCAGGTCGGTCGCGAGCACGAGTTCCGTTCCGCCCGCGAGCGCGTATCCCTCCACCGCGGCGATGATCGGCTTGGTGGGCGGTCGTTCGGTGAAGCCCATGCCCCGGCCGGGGATCGCGACGATCTCGCCGGCGGCGAACGCCTTCAGGTCCATGCCCGCGCAGAAGTTGCCGCCCGCGCCGGTCAGCACCGCGACCGACAGTTCGGGGCTCTCGTCGAGTTCGTCGACCGCGTCGGCCAGGCCCCGGCTGACGGCCAGGTTCACGGCGTTGCGCGCGTCCGGCCGGTTGATCGTGATCACCAACGTGCGTCCGCGGCGTTCCCGCAGTACTTCGTCCGACACCGTTTGCCTCCCGATAAGTTTCGTGGCGAAGAATTTCGTGGGCTTTCTCAGGCCTCGACGACGACCGCGCCGCCCTGCCCGCCGCCGGCACACATCGCGGCGACACCGATTCCGCCGCCGCGGCGCCGCAGTTCGTAGAGCAGGGTGGTGACCATGCGGGCCCCGGACGCGGAGATGGGATGACCGAGGCTGCAACCGCTTCCGGAGAAGTTCACCCGTTCCTCGTCGAGTCCGTACTCGCGGCACGCGGCGATCGGAACCGACGCGAACGCTTCGTTGATCTCCCACAGCGTCACATCCGAGGCGGCCAATCCCGCCCGGTCGAGGACCTTGCCGATCACCGCGACCGCGCCGAGTCCGGTGTCCCGCGGAGCCAGGGCCGCATTCGCCCACGCCCGGACCGTGCCGAGCACCTCGAGCCCCTCGGAGACGGCGTAGTCTCCGGCGACCAGCGTCACCGCGGCCGCGGCGTCGTTGATACCGCTGCTGTTACCGGCGGTGATGGAGAAGCCCTCGATCTCCGGGTGCAGCACCGGCAGCGACGCGAGGCGTTCGAGGGTGGTGTCGCGGCGCGGATGTTCGTCGACCGCGAAGTCCAGCACCGAACCGTCGGGCCGCTGCACCTTGATCGGCACGATCTCGTCGACGAACTTGCCGGTGTCGATCGCGGCGACGGCACGACGATGCGAACGTTCGGCCCAGGCGTCCATCTCCTCTCGGCTGATCCCGGCCGCCTGCGCGGTGTTCCAGCCGACGGTGATCGCCATGTCGAGGGTCGGTGCGTCCGGTGTTTCCGGGTGCGACGGTGGCATCCACGGCTCCCGGAACTCCATGTCGGCCCCCGGCACGCGCCACTTCATGATCGGCGAGGTCGACAGGGACTGCACACCACCGGCCACGATCACCCGTTCCATGCCGACCCCGATGTGCGCGGCCGCGTTCGAGATGGCGGTCAGGCTGCCGGCGCAGTGCCGGTTGACGGCCTGCCCGGGCACCGTGGTCATCCCCGCGGCCACCGCCGCGTAGCGCGCGAGATCGCCACCGCCGTAGTTCAATTCGGCGAAGATGACGTCGTCGACGTGGGACGGGTCGATGCGGGCGCGGCGCACCGTCTCGGTCAGGACGGTCTCGGCGAGGGTTTCCGCCGGTACGTCGACCAGCGCTCCCTTGAAGGACCGGGCGATCGCGGTGCGGGTGGCGCCGACGATGACGGATTCGACCATGAATTTCGTCCTTCGGTGACGTGCCGACGGGTCGGCGATTGACGTTCACTGCTTCTGCTGGTCACTGACGCGGCATGCGACAACCGATCGTTTTCGTTTCGAGGTATTGCTGGAATCCTTCGAGGCCGCACTGGCGTCCGACACCGCTGTTCTTGTAGCCGCCGAACGGTGCGTCGGCGCCGTAGAACATTCCGCCGTTGACGCCGATCGCACCGGTCCGGATGCGCCGCGCGACGGCCATGCCGCGCTCGGTGGACCCCGACAGCACCGCCCCGGCCAGACCGTAGTCGCTGTCGTTGGCCAGACGAACCGCTTCGTCGTCGTCGGCGAACGGGATCATCACCAGCACCGGCCCGAAGATCTCCTCGCGTGTGATCGCCAGGCTCTGGTCCTCGCACACGAACACGGTCGGTTCGACGAAGAAACCGCCCGCCAGGTGCGGCGGCAGGTCGCACACCGCTCCCCCGCCGGTGACGATCCGCGCCCCGTCGCCGACCGCGCGATCGCACGCGTCGAGCACGCGGGCACGCTGGGCGGCGCTGACGACGGGACCGACCAGCGTGTCGGGCAGTGCCGGATCACCCACCGGCACCGACGCGAACATCGCGGCCACGTTCTCGACCAGGTCGTCGAACAACGAGCGGTGCACGAGCATGCGGCTGGTTGCCGCGCACGCCTGACCGGCGTGCACACACACGCCCACCGCGCTGCGCAGCGCCGCGGCAGGATCGGCGTCGTCGAGGACGATGAGCGCGGATTTGCCGCCCAGTTCCAGGAAGTTGCGTTTCATGGTGGCCGCGCCGTCGCGCACGATGGTGCGGCCGACGGCGGTGGAACCGGTGAAGGAGATCAGGTCGACGCGCGGGTCGGCGACCGGCAGCGCGGCGACCTCGGTCGAGTCGGTGGTGACGACGTTGACGACACCGGCGGGAATGTCGGTGCGCTCGGCGATGATCCGCCCGATCCGGGTGGCGTTCCACGGTGTGTGCGGATCCGGTTTGAGGACGACGGTGTTGCCGGCGGCGAGCGCCGGACCGAGCTTGTTGAGGATCACCTCGATCGGGAAGTTGGACGGGGTGATGGTCGCGACCACCCCGACCGGTTCCTGCACCACGGTCCGCACGTTTCGGGAACCGAACAGACCGCCGCCGTCGAGGACGCGTTCCCAGGGGTAGTCGTCGATCAGACGTGCCGGGTAGCGCAGCGCCTCGGCCAGCGGCCAGTCCAGCTGCGCGGTGCCGGTGGTCATGACCGGGCAACCGGCCTCGGCGACGAGTTCGTCGCGCAGGTCGTCGTGTTCGGCTTCGAGTCCGGTCTGGAGCTGGTCGAGGCACCGGGCGCGCAGGGACCGGTTGGTGGACCTGTCGGTTTCGTCGAAGGCCCGGCGCGCGGCGGCGATCGCGCGATGCATGTCCTCGGGTCCGGCCGCCGCGGTGGTGCCGAGCACCCGGCCGGTGGCGGGGTCGAGGTTGTCGTAGACGGCGCCGGAGGCGGCATCGACCAGGGTGCCGTCGACGAGCATCCGGCGTTCGGCGCGTTCGGCCACCCGAGAATGCCGCTCCGGCTGTGGTGCGATCCGCGTCCCGATTTCGCTCACGTACCCCCCGTTCGCCATCCTGGATGATTAACTGTAACCGTTACCGTATAGTTCCTCAACACACCGTCGGGAATCGGAAGGGGAACCGATGTCGGGTCTGCTCCAGGGCATTCGCATCGTCGAGTTGGCATCGTGGACATACGTCCCCAGCGCCGGTGCGGCGCTGAGCGATTGGGGGGCGGAGGTCGTCAAGATCGAGGACACGCGCGGCGGCGATCCGTGCCGCTACCTGAACATCGGCGGTCTCGACCCGGCGCAGTCGCGGGTCGACGCGAACTTCATGATGGAACTCGGGAACCACGGCAAACGCAGCATCGGCGTGGACATCAAATCCGAACGGGGCCGGGACATCCTGCGGCGCCTGATCGAACGTGCCGACGTGTTCCTCACCAACTGGCTGCCCGCCGCACTCGAGCGCGCCGACCTGTCCGTCGAACGCATCCGCGAGTTCAACCCGAACGTCATCGTCGCGCGCGGCAGCGGCCAGGGCAGCCGCGGACCCGAACGCGACCGCGGCGGCTTCGACGCCGCCAGCTACCTCGCCCGCGGCGCCGTCGCCTACGCCCTGACCCCACCGGATGCCGAATACCCGGTGACGCAGACCCCCGCGTTCGGCGACCTGCAGGGCGGCATCACCCTCGCCGGCGGGATCGCCGCCGCCCTGTTCCACCGGGCCACCACCGGCCACGCTCCAGTCGTGGACAGTTCCCTTCTGTCCCAGGGTGTTTGGGCGATGGCGCCGGACATCGCCGCGGCGGACTACTACGGCATCGACCGGATCCCGGTGGGCAATGCGGGCACGGCACCGAATCCCGCCGTCAACCGCTACCGCACCCGCGACGGCCGGTGGATCCAGCTGGTGTTCCTGCAGGCCGACCGGTACTGGAAGGGCTTCTGCGAACGCATCGGCCGACCCGACATGGCCACCGACGAACGGTTCGTGCCGCTGGCGAATCTGGTCGCCAACAAGGAAACCGCGACCGCGGAACTGCGCCACACCTTCGCCGAACGCGACCTCGCCGACTGGCAGAAGATCCTCGCCGACGAACCGGGCGTGTGGGCGACCCTCGCGAGCCCGAAGGAGGTGCTCTCGGATCCGCAGGTCGTCGCGAACGGCTATCTCATGACCGTCACGGACGCCGCGGGCCGCGAATACCGCACCGCCGCCGCACCCGTCCAGTTCGACGAGACTCCGCCGCCACCGCGCCGCGCCCCCGAATACGGCGAACACACCGAGGATATCCTGCTCGAACTCGGTTTCGACTGGGACGCCATCATCGCCGCCAAGGAAGCCGGAGCCGTGCTGTGAAACGACATCTCACCTGCCCTTGCGGGGAGTACCTCACCGGCGCCGACGAGGACGAACTCGTCGAGAACGCACGCAGGCATCTGGCCGAGCAGCATCCCGGGCACGACTACGACCGCGAGCAGATTCTCTTCATGGCCTACTGAACCACCTGTCCCCCAATATCTTCCGCTGAGGAGCGTCGACGTGAACAAGAACGACATGATCCTGATCAGCGTGGACGATCACATCATCGAGCCACCCGACATGTTCGACAACCACCTGCCGAAGAAGTACGCCGCCGACGCCCCGAAGCTCGTCCACACCCCGGACGGCGCCGACATGTGGAAGTTCCGGGACACCGTGGTGCCCAACGTCGCGCTCAACGCGGTCGCCGGCCGCCCCAAGGAGGAATACGGGCTCGAACCGGACGGACTCGACGAGATCCGGCCCGGCTGCTACGACGTGCACGAACGCATCAAGGACATGAACGCCGGCGGCATCCTCGCGTCGATGAACTTCCCGTCCTTCCCCGGCTTCGCCGGCCGGTTGTTCGCCACCGAGGACCCGGACTTCTCGCTCGCGCTGGTGCGCGCCTACAACGACTGGCACATCGACGAATGGTGCGGCGCGTATCCGGGCCGGTTCATTCCGATGGCGCTGCCGGTGATCTGGGACGCCGAACTGTGCGCCGCCGAGGTGCGGCGCTGCGCCGAGAAGGGCGTCCACTCGCTCACCTTCACCGAGAACCCGGCCGCGCTCGGCTACCCGAGCTTCCACGACCCGTTCTGGAATCCGCTGTGGAAGGCGCTCGTCGACACCGACACCGTGCTCAGCGTGCACATCGGGTCGTCGGGACGGCTGTCGATCCCGGCCGTCGATTCCCCACCGGACGTGATGATCACGCTGCAGCCGATGAACATCGTACAGGCCGCGGCCGATCTGCTGTGGTCCCGGCCGGTCAAGGACTACCCGGACCTGAAGATCGCGCTGTCCGAGGGCGGCACCGGGTGGATCCCCTACTTCCTCGAACGCCTGGACCGGACCTACGAGATGCACTCCACGTGGACCCTGCAGGACTTCGGCGGCAAGCTGCCCAGCGAGGTGTTCCGCGAGCACTTCCTCACCTGCTTCATCAGCGATCCGGTCGGGGTGCGGCTGCGCCACGACATCGGGATCGACAACATCTCGTGGGAGTGCGACTACCCGCACAGCGACTCGATGTGGCCCGACGCCCCCGAGGTTCTCTCGTCGGTGCTCGTGCGCGAGAACGTGCCCGACGACGAGATCGACAAGATGACGCACCTGAACGCGATGCGCTGGTACTCGTTCGATCCGTTCACGCACGTCCCGCGCGAACAGGCGACGGTCGGCGCGCTGCGCGCCGCAGCCGCCGGGCACGACGTGAGCATCCAGCCGCGCAGTCACAAGCACACGCCCGCCGAGGACAAGCTGACGGCGTTCCAGGCACAGATCAAGGCGGCCACCGCGCACACCGCGTCCTGACCGGCACTGTGACCCCTTCGCTTGCGAAGGCTCGTTCCTCATACCTAGATCTGCTAGGGTCACCGTTATCCATAGCACCGCTAGGTATGAGGGCGACATGTTCATCGAGAAAGATCTGGTGGCCGCCTCGGCCACCCCGCTCGTGCTCGGCATCCTCGCCGAAGGCGAGTCGTACGGGTACGCGATCATCAAACGCGTCAACGAATTGTCACAAGGGCAGATGCAGTGGACGGACGGGATGCTGTATCCGCTCCTGCACCGCCTGGAGCGGGCGGGACACGTGTCCGCCACCTGGCGCGTCGCCGAGAACGGGCGACGCCGCAAGCACTACGCCATCACCGACGCCGGCCGCGGCGTGCTCGCCGAACGAGCGGCGCAGTGGACCGTCGTCGCCGACGCACTGCAGCAGGTGTGGCAGTCGGCCCAGTTGCCTCCTGCGGCCGCGCCGGGGTGGTCGTGATGACCCTCGACGCACATCTCGAATCCCGCATCGCCGGCTGGCGCAGTTACGTCTCGGGCCATCGGGTGATCTCACCCTCGGACATCGACGAGATGGAAGATCATCTGAGGGAACAGATCTCGGACCTCGTCTCGGTCGGACTGACCGCCGACGAGGCGTTTCTGGTCGCGGTCGGCCGGATGGGTAGTGTCGACGAGATCTCCCGGGAGTTCGCCCAGGAGCATTACGACCGCCTGTGGAAGCAACTCGTCCTCACCAGGGACGCCGGTCACGAATCCGGCGCTCTGCGCCGCCCCAGGGAGCTCGCGGTCGTGCTCGCGTGCGCACTCGGCGCCGGACTCGCGGTCCGGGCCGGAGTCGAGTGGCTGACGGACTCGGCACTCGTACGCAACGCCGCACTGCTCGTCCTGCCGTTCCTCACCCTGTATTTCGCGTGGAAGCGCGACATGGGCCCGCGAAAGACCGCGGCACTGGCCCTCCCGTTCGGCGCTGCTGCGGTCGTGCTCAACGTGTTCCCCTTCGAGCCGGGTGGTGTCACCGAGATCATCGCAGCGATCCACGCCCCCGTCGCCCTGTGGTTCGTGGTCGGGGCAGCCTACGTCGGAGGTGATTGGCGATCGCACCGCCGGCGCATGGACTTCGTGCGCTTCACCGGGGAATGGGCGGTGTATCTGGCGTTGCTCGCCCTCGGTGGCGGCGTCCTGATGGGGTTGACGGCGGGAGCCTTCAACGCCCTCGGGATCGACGTCGAACCGTTCTTCGAACAATGGATCCTCCCGTTCGGCCCGGCGGGTGCGATCGTCGTCGCAGCCTGGCTCGTGGAGGCGAAACAGGAGGTCGTCGAGAACATCGCGCCCGTCCTCACCCGGGTGTTCACACCGATCACGATCGTCATGCTGGCCGCGCTGTTCGTCGCGGTGATCGCGTCCCGCAGTGTCGTCACCGTCGATCGCGACCTGCTGATCCTCATGGATCTGATCCTCGTGCTCGTGATCGGGCTGCTGCTGTACTCGATCTCGGCCCGGGACCCGCACGCCGCACCGAACGTGTTCGATCTGCTGCAGGTCGTGCTGATCGCGGCGGCGCTCGCCGTCGACCTGCTGATGCTCACCGCGATGGCCACGCGCATCGCCGAGTTCGGCTTCACCGCGAACAAGGTCACCGCGCTCGGTCTGAACCTCGTGCTGATGGTGAACCTGGTGTGGGCCGCTCGGCTCGGTGTCGCGTTTCTCCGGGGGCGTTCCGGTTTCTCCGCGGTCGAACGGTGGCAGACCCGGTATCTCCCCGTCTACTGCGGGTGGGCGGTGCTCGCGGCGGTCGCGATTCCGCCGCTGTTCCGGTTCGTGTGAGCGTCGCTCTATGCTCGGGCGATGTTCCTTCTGTTCGGATTCGGCACCAAGCGGCAGAACCTCGGCCCAGGACAGATCCGAACCTGCCCGCGCTGCAACAACACCACGCAATGGGCACGGATCCGGGAATTCCAGCAGTTCACCCTGTTCTTCGTTCCCATTGCGCGCTGGAAGCGCCGGCACCTGGAGCAGTGCGGCATCTGCGGGGCCGCGGTCGAAATCTGAACCGCGATCCGACCGAGGTCAGTCCGGGTCCACGAAGGCGGGTGCCCGCCCGGCCGTCCCCGCGGTGACCGCCTCGACCTGGTTGGGCGACCCCATCAGCTCGACCTGCAGCGTGCTTTCGAGCATCAGAGCGGACGCCTGATCCGATCCGGTCCAGGTCTCCTCGTAGAGACGTTTGGCGGCCTGGACCGCGTGGGGGGACTTCCCGGCGATCTCGCGCGCCAGCTCCGATGCCGCGGCGAGCGGGTCGTCGACGACGTGGGTGACGAGGCCGAGCTTCTTCGCCTCGGCACCCGTGATGATCCGCCCGGTGAAGGTCAGTTCCTTGGCGACGTCGAGGCCGACGAGTCGCGGCAGGCTCTGCGTGATGCCCATGTCGGGAACGAGGCCCCACTTGACCTCCATGATCGACAGCCGTGCGTCCGGGGTCGCGAATCGGATGTCGGCGCCGAGCGCGATCTGCAGTCCACCGCCGAAGCAATTGCCGGTGATCGCGGCAATCACCGGGGCCGGAACACGGGACCAGCCGTAGGCCGCACGCTGTCCGTGGCCGGCGACCTGACCGTCCTCACGCGCCAGCAGATCCCGCGGCCCCATGCCTTTCCGATCCGCGAGACCGGTGATGTCGAGGCCCGAACAGAAGCTCTTGCCGGCACCGTGCAACACCACGGCGCGGACCCTGCGGTCGACGGCAAGTCGCGCGGTGGCGTCGACCAGCGCATCGAACATCGCCGAATCCAGGGCGTTGTGCTTCTCGGCTCGATCCAGGGTCACTGTCGCGACCCCGAGTTCGTCGACGTCGATACGAACCCTGTGCTCACTCATCCGAACCGAACCTCCTGCGCCGGCGCCGTTCGGGCGTTCGAGGAACGGCGCCCGAGATCGTGCAGCGACTGTACAAGACGGCGTCCCGCTCGGGATCGACACGACCTGAACAACACAAGAGGCCGGTCACCCCGCGACGGCCGTCAGAGACGACCGGACGGCAGGCGGCCCGCGGTGAAGTCCGCGACCTGATCCGCGGTGAACGGTGGATCGAGCAGGTCGGCGCGCTGGGCGTAACAACGGAACAGGTCCGTGATGTAGTGCATCCGGTCCGGAAGGTCGGACCAGTCGCGAACGGCGGTGTCCCGCACACTGTCGGGGCTCGGGTCCACTCGGGCGAGGAAGGCCCGAAGTTCGGGGTCGACCAGTTCCGCCAGCAGGGGCGGGAACGTCGCCGGCAGGTCCTCGGACAGGTCGAGCACCCCGCCGTCCGGCAGAGACAGGACCATCAGGTGCTCGGTGACGGCGCGGCGCACCAAGCGGCGGACATGCTCGGTCAACTGCTCCGCTGCCAGGCGTACCGGTGTGCGCCGGCCGAGGACGGTCAGCAGGGCCAGGCGGGGCCACTTCAGAATCGGGTTGTCCGGCAACAACAGATCCAGCAGCCGGCGTTCCAGGTCCCGCGGATCCAGGATGGGCGCCTCCAACGCCGCGGTGATCTCCGGTTGCAGCCGGGTTTGTTCGTGCAGGCCGATCTCGAGGTTGGCCAGGAGCAGCAGCTCGGCGCGCTGCTTCTCGTCGGTGCTGAAGATCGCCCGGTAATACCGCGTGAATGCCCGGCGCAGGTAGTCCTGCCCGTCGGGTGGTTCCCCCGGCCGCAGCGTGGCGCAGAAGTCCGCGATCCGCTGCTCGTCGAGCACCGTGTCCTGCGCGAACTCGGCCAGGAAACGGGCGAACTCGCGGGCGATCTCCGCGAACACCTTCAGATTGCCCCGCGCCGTGGCAGCGCTGACTTCGTCCAGGCGTGCCGCCCGCACGATCACCGTGCGCACCGCCTGTTCGACCACCGGGTGTCCCGGGAACGCCCGCCGCAGACCCCGAACCACCAGATCGATCCCGGCGTCCACCTCGGGTGACGCGGCAAGCGATCGTTCCAGGGCATGCGTCAGGTCTTCCTGCCGAATCGTCCGCCCCACCTGCTTGGACGCCCACACGGCGAACGTGCACCAATTCGCGTGACCACCGGTCCGTGAAGCGAGCGAGCGCGACAGCAGCTGGTAGGCGTGGGTGATCCACAGGTTGCGGATGATCGGCTCGGCCTGTCCGGCGATCGCATCGATGTCGGCCACTGTCGGCGCCGCGCCGACTTCGCGTGGACCACCAGGACTCATGACACCCCCAATCCGATCTTTGCGACCTTCCCAGTCTGAGCTCCGAGGGGAGGATCTGAACAGAGCGCGCTGTCAGCACTTTCCCGCCGTGATCGACGCAAAGGCGTTCGTCGGCTTGGTGCCCTCGGAGTACTCGTCCGGGATCTCGCGGAATCAAGGGTCGATCACCAAGACCGGCAACACCCATGCCCGTCGGCTGTTGGTGGAGGCTGCCTGGCATCACCGGCCGCGGTATCACGTCGGGCAGTGATGCGGTCCCGCTGGGATCAGGCCCCGGCCGCGGCTCGCGCCCGCGGCGACGAAGGGAATCGCCGGCTGCATCAGCGGTGGGTGGGTTTTCTCGAACGCCGCAAACGACCCGTGATCGCGAACGTGGCGATCGCCCGGGAGTTCGCGGGCTGGTGCTGGTCGTTGGCGGTGATGGACTGCTGATGCTCACCCCCTGATCTGCTTCGCCGGCGAGTCCGGTGGTGACAGCGCGTGGATCGACCCGCGACACCGCTATGAGCAGGCCTGTTCGGACCGACTCTCGTCTCTGGGCACGCGGATGTGATCCAGCCGGAAAACCGTCCTGCGGCAGCCAACCCGCGTATATTCACCCCGCAAGCGGGAGGGACCCCCGTCTGACCGCGCGTCGCTTGTCGACACGCTCACCACAGGACTCCCTCGACGAAGCGCAGAGGCGCCTCCAGGGTCGCTCCCCGGAGGCGCCTCACTCTGCCTTCTCGACAGACTTCTCTACATATCAGCGGTTGACGGCCGCAAGCGCGGTGTTCAAGGTCTTACTCGGCCGCATCACGGCCGCGGTCTTGACACTGTCCGGCTTGTAGTAGCCGCCGATGTCAACCGGCGCGCCCTGCACCTCGATCAGCTCCCGTACGATCGTGTCCTCGTCCCTGGCCAGCGCCTCGGCCAGCGGGGCGAATTGTTCCGCGAGTTCCTGGTCCTCGGTCTGCGCGGCAAGCTCCTGCGCCCAGTACATCGCGAGGTAGAACTGGCTGCCCCGGTTGTCGAGCTCGCCGGTCTTGCGCGACGGGCTCTTGTTCGTCTCCAGCAGCTTGCCGGTCGCTGCATCGAGCGTCTTTGCCAGGATCTTGGCGCGCTCGTTGCCAGCCTTGAGCCCGAGGTCCTCCAGGCTTACGGCCAACGCCAGGAACTCACCGAGCGAATCCCAGCGCAGGTGGTTCTCCTCCACCAACTGCTTGACGTGCTTGGGCGCCGACCCGCCTGCGCCCGTCTCGTACAGGCCGCCGCCCGCCATCAGCGGCACGATCGACAGCATCTTGGCGCTCGTACCCAGTTCGAGGATCGGGAACAGGTCGGTGAGGTAGTCGCGCAGGATGTTGCCGGTCGCGGCGATGGTGTCCAGCCCGCGGATCAGCCGCTCCAGCGTGTATCGCATCGAGCGCACCTGCGACATGATCTGGATGTCGAGGCCCTCGGTGTCATGATCCTGCAGGTACAGCTCGACCTTCTTGATCAACTCGTTCTCGTGCGGGCGGTACGGGTCGAGCCAGAACAGGACCGGCATACCGGAGTTGCGTGCCCGGGTGACCGCGAGCTTGACCCAGTCGCGGACCGGCGCGTCCTTGACGGTGCACATGCGCCAGATGTCACCCGCCTCGACGTGCTGGGTCAGCAGCACCTCACCGGTGTCGACATCGACGAAGTTGGCCTCGCCCTCCTCCGGAACTTCGAAGGTCTTGTCATGCGAGCCGTACTCCTCGGCCTTCTGCGCCATGAGCCCGACGTTGGGGACGGTGCCCATGGTCGTCGGGTCGAACGCGCCGTTGGTCTTACAGAAGTTGATGATCTCCTGGTAGATGCGCGCGAAAGTGGACTCCGGCATTACCGCTTTCACGTCCTTGGGTCTTCCGTCGGCGCCGTACATCTTGCCGCCCGAGCGGATCATAGCGGGCATCGAGGCATCCACGATGACATCGCTGGGTGAATGGAAGTTCGAGATGCCGCGGGCGGAATCGACCATGGCCAACTCGGGACGGTGCTCATGGCATTTGTGCAGGTCCTGCTTGATTTCGTCCCGCTGCGTACTGGGCAGCGTCTCGATCTTGTCGTACAGGTCGCCGAGACCGTTGTTGACGTTGACGCCCAGTTCGTCGAACAGCTTCTGATGCTTGGCGAAGGCGTCCTTGTAGAAGGTCTTCACCGCGTGGCCGAAGACGATGGGGTGCGAGACCTTCATCATCGTCGCCTTGACGTGGAGGGAGAACATCACGCCCGTCTTGCGGGCATCCTCCATCTGCTCCTCGTAGAAGTCGAGCAACGCCTTCTTGCTCATGAACATGCTGTCCATGATGTCGCCCTCACCCAGGTCCACCTCGGGCTTGAGGACGATCGTCTCGCCACCCTCGGTCACCAGCTCCATCCGGACCTTGCGCGGCCGGTCCAGCGTCATCGACTTCTCGCCGTGGTAGAAGTCGCCGTGCCGCATGTGCGCGACGTGGCTGCGTGAGGCCATCGACCACTCGCCCATGCTGTGCGGGTGCTTACGGGCGTACTCCTTCACCGCCCGGGGTGCGCGCCGATCGGAGTTGCCCTCACGCAGGACCGGGTTGACCGCGCTACCGAGGATCTTGCCGTAGCGCTCCCGGATGGCACGCTCCTCTTCCGTCTTCGGGGCGTGCGGGAAATCCGGGACCTGGTAGCCCTTGTCCTGCAGTTCCTTGATGGCGGCCAGGAGCTGCGGCACCGACGCGCTGATGTTGGGCAGTTTGATGATGTTGGTGTCGGGCAGTTGCGTCAGACGACCCAGCTCGGCAAGGGTGTCCGGTACGCGCTGCTCTTCCGTGAGGTGGTCGGGGAACTCGGCCAGGATCCGCGCCGGCACCGAGATGTCGCTGGACTCGACTTCGATGCCCGCGGCACCAGCGAAGGTACGCACGATCGGCAGGAAGGCGTAGGTCGCGAGCAACGGTGCCTCGTCGGTCAACGTGTAGATGATGGTCGACTGCTTATCGGCGCTCATTTTTGTCTCGTCTCCCACGTCAGTTCGGTCCGCTTTTCGAAGTGCTCCGGGTGCGGTATTGCTTCGGGTATCAGGCTACGTGCGAGAACACAAGAACCATATTTACCCGCCGGTAGCGCGAACTCCGCTACCGGCTACGGTCGGCGTCACGCCGACTTCGCGTGGACCACCAGGACTCATGGCACCCCCGTTCGATCTTCGCGACCTTCCCCAGTCCGACCGCGGACGGAGCATCTGACAGGGCATGCTGTGAGCACTTGCCCCTCGGGGGTCCGACGCGAAGGCGAATCGCGTAGTCGACTACTCGTGCCAGACGAAGAGCCTCGTTCAGCCGGCGCTGCTGACGCTGATCGGCGGCTCCCTCGTCTCGGCCTGCGCTCCGACCCTGACCGTGCTGTTCGCCGGCCGCGCCCTGCAGGGCATCGGTATCAGCGGCGTCGTGACCGTCGCGGTGGCCCTGCTCGGCGCCGTCATTCTCCCGCGGGAACAGGGCAGCTGTTCCGGGTACGCTGCTGTCGTCATGGCAGCCTCGATGGCCGGTGGCCCACCGCTGGGTGGCGCGCTCGTCGACACTGCGGCTCGGCATCGGCGTGCTGCTGCCGAACCACCCGCTGCGATCGTGATCAGGAGGTCAGGCGGTGGCGTCGACCGGTGGGACACCGTAGAACTGCTGCGCCCACTTACGCAGCGAGAGATACGGTTTCGCGTCCTTCGGGGACAGCGGCGGATGTTCGACATATTTCTGGTGCCGCCAGATGCTCAGGTCCTCCCACACGGTGACGAGGAACTGGCGTTCGACGCGTTCACGGACGTCGGCCGGCGGCACGTCGTCGTCGCCGGGGTTGCGGGGCCACCAGATCGAATAGAACAGATCCGAGCTTTCGTCGTCGACCGGTGTGGTCGCGAAGATCAGCCGATGCCTCGACGAGCCCTCGAACGCGCTGATCGACCCGCCGAGCCCGAACATGTGCGCGTGGATCTTCAGCGCCATCTTCTCCGGGTCGTCGCTGCGCGCGTCGGACCAGCCGGTGAGGAACTTCCACGCGTGGTCCGAGGCGCTGTAGTCCAGCATCTGCGGGGTGACGGTCGCGCCGTGCACGTACTGGAAGTGCAGGCTGTCGGGACCGTTCTCGAGCACCACCTGCGGATGCACCGGTTCGCGTTCGGTCTTGCGGGAGAACTCCGGATACGGGCGGTAGTAGTCCGACGACTCACCCGACCCGACCTCGGGGAACAACCCCAGGATCCCCGGCATCTCCCAGGTCGGGGCGGCGCCGTCCGGGTGGTGCCACATGAACACGCAGCCGTCGTGTTCGACCACCGGATACACCCGCAGCCGCACCGTGGGCCGCGTGCGATTCTCGCCCGGGATGGCGCGGTTGGTGCCGTCGGGTCCCCAGCGCCAGCCGTGGAACGGACATTCGACGCAGTCCCCCACCACCGTGCCGCCGTAGCCGATGTGCGCCCCCAGGTGCCGGCAGTGGCCGGTGAGGATGTGCATCGCACCGGACTCGTCGCGGTAGGCGACCAGGTCCTCGCCGAAGTACTTCAGCGGCCGCACCTCCCTCACGGGGAATTCCGCCGACCAGCCCACCATGAACCACCCGGTGACCTTCCAGGTGAACGGGACCTTCACAGCACCTCCAGATGTCACGCGGACGGACGTTCGGTTGCGAGCGCGCACTCCTCCACGAATGCCAGCACACTCCGGTGATAGGCACCCGCGGCGAACCCGACACTCATGTTGTGTCCGCTCGCGGCCTGCCGGTACCACACCAGCCGCGGCGACGACGTGAAGCCCCGCGCGATCGCGTCGAGTGTGTCCGGGTCGGTCCGCCACACCCGTTCGTGTTCGGCGTGGCTGAGCCGCACCGGAATTCGGATGTCCGGGGACAGCACCGGGAACTTCATCGGCCACCGGACCGCGACCGTCGCCTCGTATCGAGGGGTGCGCGACGAGAGCGACCGACCGCCGCGCACCTCCTCCGGGTACAGGTGCTCGGGGTACCAGAGCAGATCCCGGATGGTCCCGCGGTCGCCGAGGCTGCGCATCGCCGTGATCAGTCGTTCGGCGTCGGCGTATTTCACGGTGCCGGTCCCGGCCAGTTCCAGCCCGAGCAGCCGCGCGCCGCGCGGATCCGCGGCCATGCGGGCACCGAGGTCGCACCCGGCCGAGTGCGCCAGCAGGAATGTGCCCGCGCCGCGCGGCGACGCCCCGAGCAGGGCGTCGACGGTCGCGTAGCACGCGTCGACGCGGCGCGCCGGATCGTCGAACTCGTCCCCGAACGGCGCCGACGCACCGTAGCCGGGCCGGTCCGGCGCCAGCACGGTGTAACCGAGAGCGGCGCCGGCGCGCAACAAGGACAGTTCGGGTCTGCCCGGCAGGTCGAAGTACCGCGAAGTGGTTGCGCCGCCGTGCAACGCGACCACGACGGCGCGCGGTTCGGCGACCTCGGCGCACAACGCCGACATGGGGATGCCGTCGATGTCGACGACGCGTTCGGTGACCGTGCCGACCCCACCCGGAGTGGGGTCCGAGGCCGCGATGCCGGCCGCCACCTCAGGCGCCCCGCGCGACCGCGGCATCGAGACCGAGCAGGTCGAGCATATTGCCTCCCATGACCTTTCGCGCATCCTCGGCCGACAGTCCGTCGAGCTGCCCGAGCAGGCTCAGAGGATCGGCCAGCCCTTCCGGGTGCGGCCAGTCCGAGCCGTAGACGACGCGGTCCGCGCCGAGCATCTCGACGACCTCCCGGTAGTCGTCCTCCCAGAACGGATTGACGTAGACGCAGCGCCGGAACGCCTCGATCGGGTCCTCGAGGAACAGCTGCGGCATCTTGTCGTAGGCGTGCCGCAGGTTGCGGAACAAGGTGGGCAACCAGTCGGAGCCGTTCTCGATGGAGAGGATCCGCAGGTCCGGATTCCGCGACAACGCGCCGTGGCACACGAGCGCGGTCATCGCGTCCTCGATCGCGCGCGAGCCGATCGCGGCGGTCCGGAATGCGGTGGGGGCGAACGGTTTGTATTCGGTGGCGGGCTCCCAGATGTCGAGGACCTCCGAATAGCCGCTGTCCGACGCGTGCATCGACACCGGAATCCCCGCGTCCACACAGGCTTTCCAGAACGGGTCGAACTCCTCGAACCCGAACGATCGGCTGCCGCGGAAACCCGGCACCGGCGCGGGACGGACGAGCACCGTCTTCGCGCCGCGCTCGAGGCACCACTGCAGTTCCTCGAGCGCCCGGTCCACGATGGGCAGGGTGACGACGGGAACCGCGAAGATCCGGCCTTCGTAGTCGAAACTCCAGTGCTCGTACATCCACCGGTTGAGCGCGTGGATGACGTCGTGGGTCAGCTCGGGATCGTTCTTGAGGCGTTCCTCGACGAGGCTCGCGAGGGTCGGGAACATCAGCGCGTAGTCGAGGCCCTGCTCGTTCAGCTTTTCGAGCCGCGCCGCGGGGTCCCGGAACGCGGGAATCGACTTGATGGGTTTGCCCATGATCTCCCGCGCCGACTTGCCGTCCGGGTTGCCGTTGCGGAAGTAGTCCTCCTGCGCGCCGGGCGCGGCCACGACGGAGAACGTCGGGTTGGGGATGAACTCGCTGATGGTGTTCTGCACGACGATCTTGGTGCGACCGTCGATGTCGACGTAGCGGATGGCGTCCTTCGCGTGGACCGGGAGGTACTTGGTCAGCGCGTCCCGGGTCTCGTACATGTGGTTGTCCGAGTCGAAGATCGGGAACGGGTGCGGATTCGTCGCCATGGTGAACGCTCCTCAGTGCGCCTCGGCGCGTGCGGGCTGCGAGTAGTTGGGCCGGCCGAGACCGAGCACGTGCTGGGCGATCATGTTCCGGAACACCTCGAGGGTGCCGCCGTAGATGCCGCACAACGGGGCCCACCGGAACAGGTGCTCGGCGCCGCCGTCGTCAGCGGCGCCTTCGGTGTCGACGGGCAGTGCGGATGCGGAACCGAGGATGTCCATCAGGTCCGGGGAGATGTCGCGCATCGTCTGGGCGATCGCGACGCGCCCGAACATGTGCGGCGCCGACAGTGCCGCTTCCATCCGGGCGATGCTGCGGCCGAGCCGGTACGCGACCGCCCGGTCGTCGAGCGGCCGGCGGCCGTCCGGGCCCCCCTGTCCGAGGATCCGCGCAATGCGGTCGACCCGGGTCGCCATGGTGGTGCCCTGATGGATCAGGATGGACACGTCCTGCAGACCGTCGTTCGCGGCGTCGACGACGCCGTGTTCCTCGGCGAGCGGACCCATCAGCACGGCCCAGCCGCCGTTGACCTCGCCGAGCCGGTACTTGTCGGGCACGCGCACGTCGGAGTAGTAGACGATGTTGGTGCGGTCGCCGTCGACGGTGCGCAGCCCCTGGATCTCGATGCCGGGGGTGTCGAGCGGGACGAGGAACATCGTCAGGCTCTTGTGCTTGGGGGCGTCGGGATCGGTGTTGGTGATGAGGAAGACGTACTGGCAGTTGTGGGCGCCGGTGGTGAACATCTTGGAGCCGTTGATGATCCAGTCGTCGCCGTCCCGGACCGCTCGGGTCTTGCAGGTCGCGACGTCGGAACCGCCGTCGGGTTCGGTGTAGCCCAGGCACAGCCGGACCTCGCCGCTGTCGATCTTCGGCAGCACCTCGGCGCGCACCTCGGGCGATCCGTATTTCTCGACCGAGGTGGTCACGATGGCGGTGGTGCCCGCGGTCACCCACGGCACCTGGGCGCGGCGTTTCTCGAGGTCCCACAGTCTGCGCCGCAGCCGGTTCAGGCCGCCCTCCGATTCGGGTGCGCGTTCCGCGGCGAGCCAGCCGTCGGCGCCCATCGCCAGGTGCACGCCCTCGTCGAAGTTGTCGCCGGTCTCCCGGTCGCGGCGGCGCACCTCGTCGGTGACGTGCGTGTCGAGGAAGGCGCGTGCCCGCCGGTGGAACGCGGCGTCCTCGTCGGACAGTTCCACGAGTGAGAAATCCATGGTTCCCCCTGCTGTTTGTCGGCCTGCTCTTGTCGACTCGGCTAGGCCCGCGCGGCGAAGCTCTCGGCGACCCGGACCGCGGCGTCGGCGGGATCACCGCCGGCCAGTGCCCAGCCGCGGGCGCGGACCAGATACGCCGAGGCCGCCGATTCGGCGGCGACCCCGAGTCCGCCCTGCACGTGCACGGCCATCGTCGCCGCGCGCGGTGCCTCGTCGGCCAGGTACACGAACGCCGCCGACGCGAGCACCGGTTGCACATCGGGCTCGTTGTCGAGGAACCACGCGGCCCGCCGTGTCAGATTGCGGGCCCCGTGCACGACGATCGCGATGTTGGCGAGCGGATGCGATATGCCCTGCAGGGTCGCGATGGGCACCCCCATCGTGTAGCGGTTCTTCGCGAATTCCGCTGCGATGGTGAGTGTTTCCTCGACCAGCCCGACGAGCGCGGCGGAGGTCAGGAGCCGCCATTCCTCGAGCGTCCGATCGTACTGCGCGACCGCCTCCGGTCCGCCCGCGAGCACGGTGCGGCGATCCGCGGCGGCCGGGTCGATCCACGCCGCCGGCAGCTTGCCGATGTTGTCGACCTTCGCGGGGCGGGTGTCGAATTCGAGCCGCACGATCTCGTCGCCGTCACGGACGACGATACGGTCGGCGACCGATCCCGACGGGACGAGACGCCTGCCGGGCGGAGCGTCGAATCGTGGGTCCAGCGCGACGATCTCGCGTCCGGTGACGATGTCGGTGGTGTCGCACGCATCGAGCCGCGCGAGCAGCCGGGAGGCGCACACGTGGTCGATCCACGGCACCGGGGCGAGGGTGCGGCCGAGTTCCTCGGCGACGAGTGTCAGGTCGACGAGGGTCGCGCCGTCGCCGCCGACATCTTCGGGCAACGCCATGGACGTCGCGCCGGTCGCGCACAGCTGTTCCCACAGGTTCTTGTCGAATCCGCCGGGTTCGGCGGCGCGCACGACCTCGAGTGGGCTGCGCGCCCGGAAGAACTTCGCGTACGCGGCCTGCAGTTCCGTCTGGTCCTCGGACAGGTTGTAGTCCTGCCTGCGCAATTCGTAGCGGTCCATCCCGTGTGCTCCCTGTCCCGTCATTCGGCCGTGTCGCCGGCGGATCGGCCACCGAAGAAGAATTCCTGTGCGTTGCGATAGAGGTAGTTGTCGCGGACGTCGTCCGGCAGGCCGAGCGCTAGCGCCTCCGGGACGAGGCGGCGCATCGGCAGCACCGGCCAGTCGGATCCGAAGATCACCTTGTCCCGGCCGCGGGTGCGCATGTAGTGCAGCAGGCTGTCCGGCAGCCGCTTGGGTGACCATGCCGAGGTCATCAGCCGCAGGTTCTCGTACTTGATGAGCAGCCGGATCGCGACGTCCCACCAGGGGTCGGCGCCGTGGATCATGCACAGCTTCAGTTCCGGGAATCGGTAGCAGACCCGGTCGAGGTGGATCGGGTTCTGAACCTCGCCGGGAATCGGCGGGCCCGGGAGGCCGGTGTTCATGCACAGCGGCAGGCCCAGTTCGGCGCACTTGTAGTACAGCGGGTAGTACACGGCGTCGGTGGGCGGGTACATGCCGTCGCCCCAGAAGCTCGGTCCCACCGTCGTGTACGCGACCGGCAGATCGTGCACGAGCGCGGCGAGTTCGCGCAGCGACGACACCGGGTGCAGCAGGTCGACGCCGTTGACGGCGAGCGCGAACCGGTCCGGCATCTCCTCGACGAACTTCAGCGCGGTCGGTGACGGTTTGACGATCGAGTACATCAGGATCGCCTTCTCGACGCCCTGTTCGTCCATCTCGTCGATCAGTTCGGCCAGATCCACCTGCCGGTACATCGATTGCGGTCCCTTGAAGTACTTGTCCCGCACCTCGAGCATCCACGCGGGTTGTTCGCGCTCGCCGAAGTGCACGTTCACCAGGCAGTCGAGGACCTTCGGCATGCTCACGCTCCGTCCTTCTCGAGTGCCGGCTCGGCGACCTGCTGTGCGGCCCAGCGGTAATCGGGTTTTCCGTTCCCGAGCCGCCGGATCTCGGGGACGAACACGAAGGCCTTCGGTGCCTTGAACCCGGCCAGCGCGTCACGGCACGCCTGCCGCAGCGCGGATTCGACGGACTCGCAGTCCACGGACCGGACAGACTCACCGTCCGCCGACTGCACGAGCGCCACGATCTCCTGACCCCAGCGGGGACTGGATCTGCCCACGACCAGCGCGTCGACGACACCGGGTTGCGCCCGCAGCACTTCCTCGACCTCCTCGACGAACACTTTTTCGCCGCCGGTGTTGACGACCAGCGAATCGCGGCCGAGCAGCCGCAGGGAGCCGTCGGCGTCGACGGCGACGCGGTCGCCGGGGATCGCCAGGCGCTGCCCGTCGATGATCGGGAAGGTCGCTTCGGTGGCGGCGCGGTCGTCGAAGTAGCCCAGCGGGACGCGGCCGGTGCGGGCGGCCCAGCCGATCTCGGGGTCGCCCGGGTTCAGCAGCCGGGTGCGGTCGTGCGAGACGGCGGTGCCGCCGGGCATCGGATCGAAGGTGTCGACCTCGGCGCCGCGGGTGCTGCGCCCGTATCCCATTCCGCCGGTTTCCGACGAGCCGTAGCCCTCGACGAGGAAGGCGTGCGGAAGTTGTTCGAGCAGTGCCCGTTTGTGCACCGGGTTGGTCGCCGCTCCCCCGGTACCGATCACCGACAGGGACGACAGTTCGTACGGGCGACGCTGCATCTCGCGGACCAGCGGTCCGGCATAGGCGTCGCCGACGATGGTCATCAGCGTGACCTTCTCCCGCTCGGCGGTTTCGAGCGCGGTGCGCGCGTCGAACTTCTCCCGGTCGTCGTAGAGCACGACCGTCTGTCCGGCGAGCAGCCCGGCGAAGGTGGTCCAGGTGCCGGCGGCGTGCGAGAGCGGCGACGCGGCGAACCACACCTGCCCGGTCGCGTGGGCCAGCGCCTGCACCGGTTCGGCGGAGTCGTGGTCGGCGCCGTTCATCGACGAGACGTACATGTCACCCTGCCGCCACAGCACGCCCTTCGGCCGGCCGGTGGTGCCTCCGGTGCACAGCATGATCAGGTCGTCGGGTGAGGTCGCGATCACGGCGTCCGGATCGCCGAGTTCGACGGCCTCCTCGAACGGCACCGCCCCGGCGAGCTCGGGCACGTCGGTACCGTCGTCGACGGAAACCAGCAGCTCCACCCCGGGCGGGGCGGTCCGGTCGACGACCGGCCCGAACGAGCGGTGGTAGACGATCCCGCGCGGGGCGATGTAGGCGAGCAGGTCGCGGATCTCGCGGGGCGTGTAGTGGTGGTTGACGTTCACCGGCACCACCCGCGCCTTCGCGCACGCGATCATCAGGTCCGGGTACAGGTCGTTGCGCATGATCAGCGCGATGCGGTCCTGTCCGCATTCCCACCGGTCGAGCCGGTGCCGCGGGGTGTGCTCGCCGAAGCCGCGATCGGCGAGGAAATTCGCGAATCGTCGTGTCCTCGAGGAGGATTCACCGAAGGTGCTGCGGCGATCACCGCACACCGTCATGGTGCGGTCCGGGACCGCGTCGGCGACGGCGTCGAACACCGCGCCCAGACTCCATTCCGTCAACGCATCCTCCTGATCCGTGTTCCGGCCGCCGGCTCAGACCGACGCCGTGATCGGGGCGCCGAGGAACGCCAGGGCGTTGTCCCGCATGATCTTCCGCGTGTCCGCCGCGCCGAATTCGGTGAGTTCCTCGGTGAACGACAGCGGTTCGGCCAGGCCTTCGCCGTGCGGCCAGTCGGAGCCGAACAGGATGCGATCGACGCCGATCTGCTCGGCCAGGCGCGGCAGGTCGTCCTCGTAGTACGGGGCCACCCACACGTGTTCGCGCAGCGTCTCGACCGGATCGTTGGGGAACGACCGCGGCGACTGGTTCGCGAGTTTCGCCATCCGCTTGGCGAGGCGGTGCACCCAGTCGGAGCCGTTCTCGATGCTGGCCACGCGCAGCCCCGGATGCCGGTCGAACACGCCGTGGATGATCAGCGAGGCCATCGTGTCGTGGATCGCCCGGTCGTCGACGAGGATCTTGTCGAGGGCGTCGCCCGGACCGAACGGCTCGAAGGTGTCTTTACCGCCCCACATCGCGGCGATCTTCAGGTAGCCGCTGTCACCGAGGTGGAACGCGACCGGCACGCTCGCTTCGGCGAGACGTGCCCAGACCGGGTCGTGGGAGCGGTCGCCGAGCGATCGAGGCCTGCCGATGCCCGGCACCGGCGCCGGCCGGATGTGCACGATGCGGGCGCCGCGCGCGAGCACGAAGTCGACCTCGGCCACCGCGGCCTCCGGGTCGGCGAGCGAGATCATCGGGGCCGCCAGGATCCGTCCGTCGGGCCGGTCGAATCCCCAGTCCTCGTCGAGCCACAGGTTGAAGGCGTGCAGCGACGCCATGGTGGCGGGAATGTCTTCGCGCAGGGCTTCTTCCACGCCGCACCCGAAGGTGGGGAACATGAAGATCGTGTCGAGCGACTGCTTCTCCACCACGGCGACGCGGGCGTCCCGGTCCCGGTACTCCGGTCGCAGTTCGAGTTCCTCGACCTTCATCAGCGTGGCCGGGTCGACGCCTTCGGGGACCTGCCCGCGGAACAGCGGGTCCAGGCAGCCGGGCACGATGATCGGGTCGAAGGTGGGGTTCGGGATGAACCGGTTGACCTTGTTCCCGATGATGGCGACGTGCCGCCGCCCGTCCTGCACGATCTGCACGCCGCGGCGGCGGAAGTTCTTGTCGAGGTGCCGGGTGAAGGCGTCCAGCGGCTCGTAATAGTGGTTGTCGACGTCGATCGCACGGTAATCGAGCGTGGTCATCGTCTACCTTCTTCCTGTCTCGAGCGGGCCGTGTCGACGGGTGTCAGGGCACGATCGCGGTGCGGATCACCGGTTCCGCGACGGCCTGCCTGGCATAGATGCCGCGCTGCAGGGACAGCAGCAGCGCGTTGCGGGTTTCCTCGGGCCGGATCAGCTCGTCGAATCCCATCTGCTCGGCCGATCGGTAGGACGCTTCGAGTTCCATGGCCCGCAGCGTGGCGTCGAGGTCGGCGTCGGCGCCGGAGGCGGTGCTCAGCGCCGCCGCACTCATCGCGCCCATCGTCGCCCCCGGGTACGCATAGGTGGCGGCCTGGCCGTCGAACCCGATGAGCGACATCACCATCGACCCGAATCCGTAGGCCTTGCGCAGTGTCACGTGCAGTTTCAGGGTGGTCGCGGTCGTCTGCGCGACGAACATGCGGGCGCCGGCGCGCAGCACGCCCTCGCGTTCGGATTCACTGCCGGGCAGCATGCCCGGGTTGTCGGTGAGGAACACCAGCGGCAGGTGGAACGCGTCGGCCACGGCGATGAAGTGCGCGGCCTTGTCGGCCGCGGCCGCGTCGATCGATCCGGCGAGCACCTGCGGCTGGTTCGCGACCACCGCGACCGGATGCCCTCCGAGGTGCGCGAGCGCGCAGATGATCGCCTCACCGTACTTCGGTTGCACCTCGAACCAGTCGCGGGTGTCGAAGACGACGTCGATGACGGTGCGCATGTCGTAGGTGCGCCGGTTGTCCCGCGAGACGATGTCGAGCAGTTCCGGTGTCTCGCGCGGGTTGGAGTACTCGTCGGGTTCGGTCATCTGCGGGTACGACCAGGCGCTCGGCGGAAAGTACGAGAGATAGCGGCGGATCTCGTCGAGGACGTCCTCGTCGGTGTCGGCGACGTTGTGGATCACCCCGCTCGCGAGCGCGACGCCGGGTCCGCCGAGGTCCTCCTTCGTCACGTCCTCACCGGTGGACATTTTCACCACGGGCGGTCCGGCGGTGAAGATCGATCCCTGCCGGCTCATGATCGCGAAGTCCGCGACCGGCGCGACGAGGGCACCGTGCCCGGCGGACGGGCCGAGCACCGCGGTGACCATCGGCACCTTTCCGGAGCACCGGGCCTGCGCCAGCAGGTCCGTCGGGGTGCGGCCGTAGTGGTCGCCGGTGGGGCGGAAACCGGCGCCCTCGAGCAGCACCACGAGCGGAACCTTGTTGCGCAGCGCGAGTTCGGCCAGCCGGTACCGCTTGGAGTTGCTGCCGGGCGCGATGGTGCCGGCGAGGGTGGTGAAGTCCTCGGCGCCGACCATGACGGGCAGCCCGTGAATCAGTCCGGAGCCGGCGACGATCGCGTCGGCTGGTACGTCGCCGCCGACGAGGGTGCCGAATTCGTGGAAGGTGCCCGGGTCGAGGAGGCGTTCGATCCGGGCGCGCGCGTCGAGTTTGCCCTTGCCACGATGTTTGGCGACGCGCTCGGCCCCGCCCATCGCCAGCGCGTGGTCACGCCGGCGCTCGAGGTCCTCGAGGGTGTCGGCCCAGGTCCCGGCATCGGTCATGCGTGGTCCTTCGATGTGAGGGCGGTCAGGTCAGCGTGTAGCGGATCGGCAGATGTTTGAGTCCCCCGACGAACGTGGTCGCGGTGCTCGCGGGTTCGCCGTCGAGTTCGATCGAGGTGAGCCGGGGCAGCAGTTCGGTGAAGAACTTGCGGATCTCGAGCCGTGCCAGTCCGGCGCCGAGACAGAAGTGCACGCCGAACCCGAACGCGACGTGGTTGTTGGGGTCGCGGGTGATGTCGAACCGGAACGGATCGTCGAAGACCTCTTCGTCGCGGTTGCCGGACACATACGACAGCAACAGCGAATCACCCGCCGCGATCGGCACGCCCCGCACGGTCGTGTCCTCGGCGGCCGTGCGCATGAACGCCTTGACCGGCGTGACCCATCGGATGATCTCCTCGGTCGCCCGCGGCATGAGATCGAGTTCTGCACAGAGTATTTCGCGCTGATACGGGTCTTCGATCAGTGCGTGCAATCCCCCGGAGATGCTGCTGCTGGTGGTGTCGTGCCCGGCGGTGGCGATGAGGGTGTAGTACGACATGGTGTCGATGTCCGACAGCGGTTCGCCGTCGACTCGGGCGTTGGCGATGGTCGACGCGAGATCGTCGGTGGGATTCTCGCGGCGGGCGGCGGTGAGCGCCGAGAAGTACTCGAACATCTCGAGCAGTGAGTTGATCTTCTCGTCGGCGGGCGTGGCGCGCTTGAGTTCGTCGTCGTCGCTGCCTACGAGTTCCTGGGTGAGCTTGCGTATCTTCGGGAAGTCGGATTCGGGGACACCGAGCAGCGACATGATCACGTAGAGCGGGAAGTCGACGGCGATGTCCTGCACGAAGTCGCACGCGCCGCCGTGCTCCCGCATCCGGTCGACGTAGCGCCTCGCGAGTTCCTCGATCCGGATCTCCATGGCCCGCATCGACTTCGGGCGGAACCAGTCAGCGGCGATCGCCCGCACCACCCGGTGCTGCGGGTCGTCCATGTGGATCAGGGTCCGGACCCCGGCGGCGGCCTGCATGGCGTCGGATTCCTCGGGCATCAGCACCGGCCGCGGCCAGTTGGTGAAGCGTTCGTTCGCGCGTTCGATCGCCATGATGTCGGCGTGCTTGGTGACGGCCCAGAACGGCTTGTAGGACGGCACGTCGACACGGGCCACCGGCGCCTCGGCGCGCAGTTTCGTCAGCGCGGCGTGCAGGCGCGGTTCGTCGGCGTATGCCGCGGGTTCTGCCAGCACTTTCGCGGCTTGCCCGACGATCGACATGCTCATCCGTGGCACTTTCGTTCGGTCCGAGAAGCGTTGTTCCGGGCATCAGAGTGATTTATAGTGAGCCTTACTGTCAAGCATTCTATAACTCTTTCCGTTACGGCGGACAGCAATCTCCGGGTGATGGGAAGCAACCTCCAGAGGTGATCAGTGGACAGCTCCGTCCGAGACGAATCGGCCACCGCCACACTCGACTTCCGCGACCCGTATCCGTTCTTCGCTGCGCGCCGCCGCGAGGGAGGCGTCTTCCACGGCACGGTCATGGACTACTCACGCACCCCGGAATCACTGCGTCCGGCGGATTCGTATGCGGCGCTCACCTATTCGACGGTCAGCGCCGCCCTGCGCAACGACCGCGTGTTCAGCTCCAAGCTGTACGACGCGACCATCGGCGTGTTCATGGGGCCGACCATCCTCGCGATGAGCGGCACGAAGCACCGCGCCCACCGCAACCTGGTGTCGGCGGCGTTCAAGCCGCAGTCGCTGCGGGTGTGGGAACCGGACATCGTGCGGCCGATCTGCAACGCGCTGATCGACGAGTTCGCCGGCGACAGCCACGCCGATCTCGTCGCGGACTTCACGTTCGAATTCCCGACCCGCGTGATCGCGCGGCTACTCGGGCTGCCCGCCGAAGACCTTCCGTTCTTCCGCAAGGCCGCGGTGTCGATCATCAGCTACGCCGGCAACGTGCCGCGCGCCCTGGCGGCGTCCGAGGACCTGAAGAACTACTTCCTCGGCCACATCGAACAGCGACGGTCGCAGCCGACCGACGACATCATCAGCGATCTCGTGACCGCCGAGGTCGAGGGCGAGAACCTGACCGACGAGGCGATCTACTCGTTCCTGCGCCTGCTGCTCCCAGCCGGCCTCGAGACCACCTACCGGTCGTCGGGCAACCTGCTGTACCTGCTGCTGCGGCACCCGGACCAGTTCGCCGCCGTGCAGGCCGACCACGGTCTGATTCCGCAGGCCATCGAGGAGGGTCTGCGCTACGAGACACCGCTGACATTCGTGCAGCGGTACACCACCGAGGACACCGAACTCGGCGGTGTCCCCATCCCGGCCGGGGCGGTCGTCGATCTCGTTCTCGGTTCGGCGAACCGGGACGAGGACCGATGGGAGCGGCCGGAAGAGTTCGACATCTTACGAAAGACGCTGCCGCACATCAGCTTCACCGCCGGTGCCCACACCTGCCTGGGCCTGCACCTGGCGCGGATGGAGACGCGGGTCGCCGTCGAATGCCTGCTCACGCGGCTGACGAACTTCCGGCTGCAGGACGACGGCGATCCGCACATCACCGGGCAACCGTTCCGCTCCCCCAACCGACTGCCGATCACGTTCGATGTCGTCTGAGATTCGAAAGGAAACGCGCGTGACCGACGAGTCCGTCCTGCTCACCGACCTCACCGACGGGGTGCTCACGCTGACCCTCAACCGCCCGGACCGCCGCAACGCGATCACCTCGCATATGTGGACGTTGCTGGGCGAACGGTTGCGTGACGTCGAACCGGGCCACGACGTGCGCGCGGTCGTGCTGACCGGCGCGGGCGGCACGTTCAGCAGCGGGGCCGACCTGTCCGCCACCGCGGGCATGGACGAGTTTCCCGACCCGAGCGAGGAGACCCGCCGCGTCAACGACACCGTGCGACTGCTGCACGGCCTGCCGGTCCCGACGATCGCGAAGGTGCGCGGCGTCGCCGTGGGCGCCGGATGGAATCTGGCGCTGGGCTGCGATTTCGTGGTCGCGACCCCGGAGGCGCGCTTCTGCCAGATCTTCGCCCGGCGCGCCCTGTCGATCGACACCGGCGGTTCGTGGCTGCTGCCGCGGCTCGTCGGGCTGCAGCAGGCCAAGCGGCTGACGATGCTCGCCGACATGATCGGCGCCGACGAAGCACACGCGCTCGGTCTGGTCACGTGGCTGCAGCCCGAAACCGAAATCGACGGATTCGTCGACGCCCTCGCGACCCGGCTCGCGGCCGGCCCACCGATCGCGCTGGCGCAGACCAAGTCCCTCATCGACCACGGGATCGACCGCACGCTGGACGAAGCGCTCGACGGGGAGGCCGCGGCGCAGGCGGTGAACCTGGCTGCACCGGATGTGCTGGAAGCGTTCGCGGCGTTCATCGAAAAGCGCGACCCGAACTATCGCCGCACCCCCGTCACGGAGCGCTGACGCGACCTCCTTTTTCCGAGCGAGCGGTACATTCAGTCGATCCAAGGAGACGAGCGATACATTCGCTCGGACGCACGGGTCGACGACGCGCCGGGCAGCACCGCCGCGAACACCGCGCCGTGCGGATCGTCGCCGAGTACGCGCTGTGCGATCTTCGCGGCGAGCGACGACGCCGTCATCCCGATCGTTTCCGCGCACGCGCACAACACGATCCATCGCCGCACGGTCAGCCCGCGACCTTCGAGAGGGCCGGTTCCCGGGGTTTCCGTCGGTGCGCTACCGGACGTCATCGCCACTCCCGGCATGGACGGTGGCGACCCAGCCGTCGACGTCGGCCCAGTCCCGGGCGTCGCCGTAGTGTCCGCCCATCAGCCGGAACAGGATCCGGCCGAGGCCCGGCCAGTCGCCGGGCGCGATGGTTCCGGCGAAGAACCGGTGCCCGCGCACGTCCGCCGTCGACCGCAGCGCCTGCACGGCCTTCGGCTCCGGCGTCACCCGCCGCAGGTATCGCGCGACCCGGGACGACAGGAGGCTGCTCGTCGCGCCCACCGACGACACCGAAAACGCCCACACCGCACGACCGGCCAGGTCCGGGCCGAGCCGGTCGAGCGCGGCCGCCGCCTCGGGAAGCCACTGTCCGTTGTGGATCGCGCTGCCGACGACGAGGACGTCGTACCCGTCGACCGAGTCGACGCCCGACAACTCCTTCGCGTCTGCGGTATGACCGGCTCGCTCGAATTCCGCGGCGATGCGCTCCGCGATCCCCCGTGTGGATCCTTTCGCGGTCGCGTATCCGACCAGCACCTTCATGAATCACCCTCCCCTTGCAGCGACCTCACGAAATGCTGCTCAGCCGCCACCACTCGCCGGCGTCGGTGTCGCTCGTGCGGTCCCGCCCGGCGGCGGCGAGAACGTGGTCGCGCCACAGACCCGGCAACACGCGGTTGCGGATCGAGGCGTGTTCGCTGACCAGCGCGAGCGGCCACCACAGGGCGCGGACGTAGTCCCGCGCGCTGTCGGCGCCGTCCCACTGGTAGAAGCCCCGGTACCGACCGGCCTCGTCCGCGGTGAGCCACAACTTCGACACGAATCCGGGAAAGCCTGCGAACAGCGGTGTGTTGAGCATGCTCTCGGCGCGGAACAGCGCGTGTCCACGGCCGCGCACACCGCGCAGCCGGAATGCGACCACCAGGATCACCGGTTCGGCCGGCTCGTCGCGATCCGCCACGGTTTCGCGGTAGACCACCGCGGACGTTCCGTCGGCGAAGGTCATCGTCCGGCCCTTGTTGCCGATCGGGAGGTGCAGGCGCCGGTGGGCCAGAAGCGACGCGGTGCGTCCGGCGCAGCGCCCGAGACGCGGCAGCGCGGTGCGCAGCGGCAGCGGTTCCGGCCGGTCGTCCGGCTCGCCGCCGGCTCCGAGCGGGTTCGGTGCAGGATCGCTCGTGGTCATCGCCCAGTCCCGTCGTCTCGATGACACAGACATCGGAGACGCTACGCCGCGCTCATGTTCGGCACGACCTGATCCTTGTCGGCAGAGGTCCTCTTCTTGTCGGCAGACGTCCCGAGACGGTGGCTCGAGGTGCCGAACCGCGCATCCGCGATACTCGGTGACGTCCGAGGAGTCCCATGGAACGGAGCGAAGGCGTGAAGGATGCATCAGCGGGTCGGTCTACCAGGGCCATTCACGGCACCACCGTCACCGACGCCCACGGTGCGCCGCACATGCCGGTCTACAACACCACGACCTTCGCGTTCGAGAACACCGCGGCGCTGCTCGACGTCGCCGACGGACGCGTCCGCGGCCCGCTCTACACCCGCTACGGCCTGAACCCGACGATCTTCGCCCTCGAGGAGACGATGGCCTCGATCGAAGGTGCCGCCAGCGCGTTGGCGTTCTGCTCGGGGATGGCGGCCGAGACCGCGCTGTTCGCGCACTACGGGCGCGACGGGATCGTGTGTGTCGGCGACGCCTACGGCGGCACCATGGAACTGCTCGGCAATCAGCTCGCGCAGCTCGGTATCACCACCACGTTCCTGCTGGGCGACGAACTCGACCGGCTCGAGGACGTGCTGAGCGACGGAGCGAAACTGGTGTTCTTCGAGACTCCGACCAACCCGGCGCTGGGCATCTACGACATCGCCGCGATCTCGGACCTGGCCCACCGCTACGGCGCGAAGGTCGCGGTCGACAACACCTTCGCCTCGCCGGTCAATCAGCGCCCGCTGGAGCTGGGCACCGACCTCGTCTCGTATTCGGCGACGAAGTACCTCGGCGGACATTCCGATGTCACCGCCGGATTTGTGCTCGGCGCAACCGAACTCGTCGAACCACTGAAGGCCTGGCGGAAGAGTTTCGGTTCGACGATCGCGCCGGAAACGGCGTCGATGCTGTCGCGCAGCCTGCGCACCCTCGTCGTTCGGGTGCGTCAGCACAATGCCAACGCGCAGGCGGTCGCCGAGGCCATGGAGGCCGATCCGCGAGTGTCGCGAGTTCTGTATCCAGGTCTGCCGAGCTTTCCCGGTCACCTGCTGGCGGCGAAGCAGATGTCCGGGTTCGGCGGGGTCGTCACCATCGAGGTCGCGGCGGACGCAGAGACGACCGTGCAGGTCGTCGACCGGCTCGAGTTGTTCGCGTTGGCGCCGAGCCTCGGTGGGGTGGAAAGCCTGGTGACGCAACCGGTCACCACCACCCACTACGACCTCTCCCCCGAAGAACGCGAACGGCGCGGGATCACGGGATCGATGATTCGCCTGTCGATCGGGCTCGAGGACTCCGACGATCTGATCGCCGACCTCACCCGGGCGCTCGACGTCGTCGAACGCTGAGTTCGGCTATTCGAGTCCGTGCGCCACGGCGAACAGATCACGGTCGGGGTCGGTGTGCAGCTCCAGCTCGATCTCGCGCGCGGCCCGCTCGGCCTCCTCGCGGCCGAACAAGTGGGTGAGCAGAGCACCCGTCATGTCCATGCCGGCGGCCACCCCGGACGAGGTCCACCGGTCGCGGTCGTGCACCCATCGTGCGCTCGGCGCCCATTCGACGTCGGTGCCGTGACCGGATGCCCACTCGAAGGCCAGCTTGTTCGACGTCGCCCGATACCCGTCCAGCAGCCCGGCGGCGGCGAGCAGGGCGGAACCGGTGCACACCGATGTCACGATCGTCGCCGTCGAGGCCCACTCTCGAAGCCAGGCGAGGAAACGTTCGTCTCGGACAAGGGAACGGGTGCCCATCCCTCCCGACACCAGCACGATGTCCGGTTCCGGGGCGTCGCCGTAGCTTGCGGTCGCGACGACCTCGGTTCCCTGGCTGCTGCGGACCGGTCCTTCGTGCGGCCCGAGCATCTGCACCTCGACCGAATCGGGGAACCTGCTCAGCAATGCCACGGGCCCGAAGACGTCCAGCAGTTCGAAGCCGTCGAACAGGACGATGGAGACGCTGCGCGTTGCCGATCCGGTCACCTTCCGAGTCTTGCACGACGTCGGCGTGCCCCGGACGACATCACCACCGATCGTCCGCCGTTCCGGCAGGATGGGACGAGAGCCGAACCACGGGAAGGAGCGCACCGATGTGTGGACGCTATGCGAGCACGAGCACCCGCGACGACCTGATCGCGGCGTACGAAACCGCAGCCACGGTCGGTGACGAACTGCCCCCGTCGTACAACATCGCCCCCACCCAGCGGGTGAACGTCGTGCTCGAACGCGCCCCGCGCGACGAACCCGACGCCGAGCCGGTGCGGCAGCTCAACAGCACGATCAGGTGGGGGCTGGTTCCGTTCTGGGCGAAGGACCCGAAGATCGGTTCCCGCATGATCAACGCGCGCTCCGAGACCGTCACGAGCAAACCCGCGTTCAAAGCGGCCGCGGCACGTCGGCGCTGCATTCTGCCGGCCGACGGCTACTTCGAGTGGCTGAAGGACGAGAACGGCAAGAAGATCCCGTTCTTCCTCCACGCCGACAAACCGCTCGCGATGGCCGGCCTGTACGAATTGTGGCCGAATCCGGAACTACCCGAGGACGATCCGAACAGGTGGCTGTGGACGTGCACTGTGCTCACCCGACCGGCGACCGACGCGGCCGGGCACATCCACGACCGCTCCCCCGTGTTGCTGCCGGAGTCGTTCATCGACCCGTGGCTCGACCCGACCCTCACCGATCGCGACGACGTCGAAGCCCTGCTCAACTCGATCCCGGAGCCGCATCTGCACCCGTACGAGGTGAGCACCGCGGTGAACAATCCGCGCAACAACTCCCCGGAGCTACTGCTTCCGGTGAACCCGTGACGGCGACCCGATCCCGTCGGCGGGCGGAAACACCTTTCCTACACCGAGTTCCGCCGGTCCCGCTCACACGAGTGCATTCAGCACCTGCCCGATAGGGCCCGTCTCCGGTTTCGGCGAGGTGCAGTCGGACCAGTGCTCCGAATCGCTCAGCGTGAACACGGTGCGGTCCTCCGGTTCCCGGCCGGGCAGAACGAGCACGCGCCATCGCGGGATCCATTCGCCGATGTCACCGCCGAGGTCGAGAGCCTGGGCGATCGCGTCGACGTCGTGGTGCTGGAACTCGACTCTGTTTCCGTCCCAGGACAATTGCACGGTTTTTCCGTCGACGATCTCGACGAGCACGTGCACCGCGAGATCGCGGTCCGCGAGGGCGTGCCGAGCACGGATGTGATGGACGTGATGGCCGTCGTGGTACGAGCGGCACGTGACGGCGGTGCGGACGATCGAACGAGCGACAAGGATCATCGTGTTCCTCCGGGTAAGCCCCGGGACGGGGCGCTCCTGTCCGAGCCGGTCGGTCTCGGACCGCTTCGTCACCCGAACCACCCGCGAGCGTGGGGTTGGTGTGCCGTCCAGTCGGGGCTTGGCGACGGCAACTCGTGAAGCACCGTCACTGTACCGCATCCCCTCGGTGTGGTTTTGTGGCGACCCCAACCGCCACTAATGCACACCGGCGGCGGAGCCGCCGGGATCGGGGACGTGGAAGTGCTCGTCGCGCAGGCGGAATGCCTCCTTGGTCCCGTGTTCGGCCCTCGTCTTGACGAAGTTGAACTCACCAGGCCCGAACTGCAGGTTCGTGCCGAAGGCGTGGAACAGATAGCTCGCGACCTCCTCGCCCTGGTAGGCCTGACTCTGCTCGACGAGCCGGAACGCCTCCTTCGCGATGACGACGCCGTCGGCGGGCATCTTCGCGGCCTTCTCCGCCCAGTACCGGGCGCGAGCGGTGACCGCACCGGGCTCGCATGTCTCGGTGAACACGCCGAGGTGTTCGACGGACGCGGCGTCGACGATGTCGCCGGTCAGCAGCAGCCGGCGCGCGAGCACCGGTCCGAGCCGGTGGAAGAACATGTGCAGGCTGCCCAGTGCCGGGCCGAGGAACCGGGTCGCGGGCATCCCGATGCGGGTGTCCCGCGCGATCACGGAGATGTCGGTCATCAGTGCCATCTCGAACCCACCACCGAGCGCGTAACCGCTGATCTCCCCCACCGTGACCTTCGGATAGCCCAGGAACTCGTGGTAGAAGCCGAATGTCTTGCGGTCGACGGTGAGACGGCGCCGCTGGCTGGGCCGGCTCTTCTGCGAACGGTCCCACTCACCCTTCGTGCCATACTACCCATATGCGTTGTTCATATCGGCCCCGGTACTGAACACACCGTCGGCGCCCCGCAGCAGCACGACCGTGATGTCATCGTCCTGCGCGACGTCGTCGAGGTATCGGGCGAGCGCGTCGCGCATAGGGGCGTCGTAAGAATTGCGGCGCGCGGGGTCGTTGAGGGTGACGGTCGCGATGCGGCGATCCGGATCCACGTCGAAGAGGACACGTCCGTCCGCGGCACTGGAGCTCGTCATCGTTGTCTCTCTTCCGCTGGATCGGGCATAACGGTATGGGATACTGTAGATACACCAGTATGGCTGTCATCTCCGCAGAAGGAAACACATGCCGTTCGACACGATCGAGTACGAAGTCGACGGGCACACGGCCACTCTCACGCTGAACCGGCCCGAAGCCCTCAATGCGCTCAGCCCCCACATGATCACCGAACTGCGCGCCGCGTACGCCGAGGCGGAGAACGACGACAAGGTCTGGACGCTCGTCGTCACCGGCACCGGCCGCGCGTTCTGCACCGGGGCCGACGTCAAGGAGATCCCCGGTGACGGCAAGGTGATCAACGAGCGCCCGTATCTGTCGACCTACGAACAGTGGGAGGCGCCCCAGGAGGGCACACCACCGTTCCGGACCATGACGAAACCGATCGTCGCCGCGATCAACGGTCTGTGCTGCGGCGCAGGACTCGACTGGGTCACCACCTGCGACATCGTGATCGCCTCGGAGGAGGCCACCTTCTTCGACCCGCACGTGAGCATCGGCCTGGTCGCCGGCCGCGAGATGGTCCGGGTGTCCCGGGTGCTGCCCCGGTCGGTCGCCCTGCGCATGGCGCTCATGGGCAAACACGAGCGGATGAGCGCCGCGCGCGCATACGAATTGGGGATGGTCACCGAGGTCGTCGAGCACGACCGGCTCCTGGACCGCGCCCACGAGATCGCCGGCATCGTCAATTCCAATGCGCCCCTGGCAGTTCGGGGAACACGGCTGGCGATCGTCAAAGGCCTGAACGTCCCGCTGCACGAGGCGGAGATGCTGGCCGAGTCGTTCCGCGAACGCGTGACCCGCACCGAAGACGCCCTCGAGGGCCCGCGCGCGTTCGTCGAGAAGCGGGCACCCGTGTGGCAGTGCCGGTGACCACGCACGCATTGTCCGCGCGCATCGCCGCGGTCCTTGCGCTCGCACCGGATTCGCCGATGGTCGAATTCGACGACGCATGGGTGTCGCGAGGGCGGATGCGCGACGCAGTGCGCCGGATCGCGTCGACCCCCGGCGCCGACGGTGAGGTGGGGATACTGCTGCGCAACCGCCCCGAGTTCGTCGCCGCGCTTCTCGGCGTCCTGGCGGTGGGCGGCACCGTCGTGGTGATCAACCCCGCACGCGGCGACGACCGCACCCGGGCCGACATCGCCGCACTCCGGCTTCCGCTGATCATCGGTGGTCCCGACGACCTGCGTGCCCTCGTCGCACCCTTACCCGGCACCGTGACCGTCGAACTGAGCGGTCTCGATGCCGAACCACACCTCATACCCGCGACTGTCGGACCGGAACTCCGCGACAGCACCGGTGTGGCGGTTCGGATGCTCACCAGCGGCACGACCGGACCTCCCAAGCGCATCGACCTGACCTACGACATGCTCGCTCGCAGCGTCCTGGGACCGGACGCGAACCGCGCACCCGCACCGACCCGGCCGCGCACCGGTGTCGCCATCGTCAACGCACCGCTCGTCCACATCGGCGGGGTGTTCCGGGCCCTGCAATGCGTCACCGAAGCGCGGCCGTTCGTGCTGCTCCCCCGCTTCGAACTCGATCGGTGGATCGCCGCGGTACGCACGCACCGGCCGCGCGCGGTGTCGTTGGTGCCGGCCGCGCTGCGCACGGTGCTGCATTCCGACCTCGGCCGCGAGGACCTCGCGTCGATCGAGGTCGTCACGTCCGGCACCGCACCGCTGTCCGCCGACGACGCGGACGCCTTCCACGACAAGTTCGGCATACCGGTACTCACGTCGTATGCCGCGACCGAGTTCGGCGGTGGCGTCGCGGGCTGGACCCTGCCCGAACATCGCCGGTACTGGCAGACCAAACGCGGCAGCGTCGGCCGAGCGAGTGGCGGTGCGCGACTGCGGGTCGTGGACGACGACGGCGCAGTCCTGCCCGCCGACCGTCCCGGTCTGCTCGAGGTCAAACCGGGCCAGCTCGGCCCGAAATCGGAGTGGATCCGCACCACCGACCTCGCCCGCATCGACGAGGACGGGTTCGTGTGGATTCTGGGCCGCGCCGATCAGGCGATCATCCGCGGCGGTTTCAAGGTCCTGCCCGACGACGTGCGCGCCGCGCTGGAACAGCATCCCGGGGTCGACGGTGCCGCGGTCGTGGCGGCACCGCACGATCGGCTCGGTGAGGTGCCCTGCGCCGTTGTCGAACCGCGGAACGGGGTCACCGTGACCTCCGACGAACTCGTCGAATTCCTGCGAACCCGGCTGGCGCCGTATGAGATTCCGGCACGGATCGTGTTCGTCGGTGCGCTTCCCCGAACTCCTTCCGGCAAGGCCGATCTCGGCGTGGTCCGCGCGCTGGTCCGCGAATCCAGCGGGAACACCTGAGCCGCTGCGGTCAAGACGTGACGGTCCCGGAGGGCGTCGGCCCATCCGTCGTACGGTGCGGAAGGCGACCGCGGGTACGTCGCCGCGAACGGCGGTGAGCGGCGTTCAGTGCGAGATCGACGATCTTGCGGGTCGGGGCGGCGAACGGTGGGGCGGCCATCGCGGTGACGGCGAACGGCAGGTCGGTGCCGACGATCGTGCGGTGGTGGCTGAACGTGTCGAACCCGACCTTGCCGTGGTAGGCACCCATGCCGCTGTGCCCGACCCCGCCGAACGGCGCGTCGTCGGGGAGCATGTGGATCGCGAAGTCGTTTCGGGCGACACCGCCGGTACGGGTCCCGCGGACGAAGCGGCGGAAGTCCGGACCGTCGGGACCGAACCAGTACGCGACCAGCGGCGACGGGCCGGCGTTGACCCGGTCGATCACCTCGTCCAGCGACGTGTACGGGCGGACGAGCACGACCGGCCCGAAGATCTCCTCGGTCGCGATGCGCATCTCGTCGGTGACGTCCCGGACGACGGTCGGCGCGATCTTGCGGGTCGCCGGGTCGGGCAGGATCTCACCCACCGGCGCCACCGGTTCGATGCGCGCACCTCGGGCCCGCGCGTCGTCGAGCAGCGCCAGGATCCGTTCGTAGTTCGCGGTGTCGACGCATGCGGTGTAGTCGTCGTTGCCGACGACGGTCGGGAACATCGCGCGCAGCGTCGACTGCAGAGTCACGGTGAACGCGTCGATCCGGTCGGCGGGTACGTAGACGTAGTCGGGGCACACGCACACCTGGCCACCGTTGACCATCCGCGCCCGGGCGATGCGCTCGGCGGATCGGTGCACGTCCGCGTCCGGCGCGACCACGACCGGATTCTTCCCGCCGAGTTCGAGCGTCACCGGTACCAGGTTCTCCGCAGCGGCCCGCTGCACGAGCTTCCCGACGCGGGTCGAGCCGGTGAAGAACAGGTGGTCGAACGGCAGTGCGGAGAACTCCGCGGCCACGTCGGCACCGCCGGTGACGACCGCGAACTCGGTCGGATCGAAATAGGACGATGCAAGCGACCGCGTGAGTTCTGCTGTGTGACCGGCGATCTCGGACATCTTGATCATCACGCGATTGCCGGCGGCGAACGCGGCCGCCGCGGGCAGTACGACGAGATTGAGCGGGAAGTTCCAGGGTCCGATGATGCCGACGACGCCGAGCGGGGTGGGCTGGACCTCGGCCCGGATTCCGTATAGCCGGGCGCCGGGCTTGGGGTTGCGCGGTTTCATCCATTTGTCGACGTGGGCCCGGGTGTGTTCGATCACCGAGAGCATGCCCATGATCTCGGTGAACAGCGTCCCCGTGCGCGAACGGGTCCCGAAGTCGGTGGACAACGCGTCGACGTAGGCGTCGCGGTTGTCCAGAACCATCGCAACGAGCCGGTCGATCCGGTCCCGCCGAACCGCCGCGGTGGGTGGACCTTCCGCCAGGAACCCCCGACGCTGCTCGTCGAGCAGCGTGGCGAGGTCCGGTGCCGGGTGGAGGTCGGTGGGATTGTCGGCGGTGCCGGTGCTCATTCGCTCAGCCTTCCCGGTCGAGTCTGATCGGCAGGCTCGACGCCGACCGCACGAACTTCGACCCGTCGGCGGATATCGATCCCGTAACATCAACTGTAATACCGAACACCTGTCTGGAAGTCCGAATACAGGGGGATTCTGTGACCGGCCGACACTACATCGAATTGCGCACCGATGCAGCACTTTCCAACGGTTCGCAGGACGGGGCCCGATGACCGTCGACGGCGCCACCTCGCCGCGCCCCTTTCATCGGCTCGACATCTCGGCGCCCGAGTTCTGGAAGAACGACTTCCGCACCCGGGACGACACGTTCGCGGCACTGCGCGCCGAGGAGGGCTTGAGCTGGCACCCACCTACCCCGTCGATCTTCCCGCACGCGGAGACCGGATTCTGGGCGGTCACGCGCCACAGCGACATCCAGTACGTCAGCCGCAATCACGAATTGTTCTGCTCTAGCCAGGGTGTGAGCATGGACCCGATGCCGGCCGAGATCCAGCGGGCGATGGCCTTCTTCCTCGCCATGGATCCGCCCGAGCACACCCGGTACCGCCGTCTGATCAACATGGCCTTCACCCCGAGACAGATCCGGTTGATCGAGGACCAGATCCGAACCAGTGCCCGGGAGATCGTCGACGATCTGGTTGCCGACCTCGCGGCGAACGGCACGGTGGATTTCGCTGCGGAGTACTCACGCAGGATGCCGATGCGCACGATCTCCGACATGATCGGCGTCGCTCCCGAGGATCGGGAGAAAATCGCCGATGCGGTGGAGAGCCTGTTCGGCGCCAGCGACGAGGAGTATTCCTCCCTCGAGGAACGCGCACCGCATCTGATGACCCAGCTCGGCATCCTGGCCGGCGCCGGCACCGAACTCGCGGGTGCGCGTCGCGAAGATCCCCGAGACGATCTGATGACCAACATCGTGAACGCCGAGGTCGACGGCCATCGCCTGAGCGACGAGGACATCGGCGCGTTCATGGTGCTGCTCGGTTCCGCGGGCAACGACACCACCAAGCAGGCGAGCAGTCACGCCCTCGCCGCGCTCGTCGCGCACCCGGAGCAGCGGGACTGGCTGCTCGCGGATTTCGATGCCCGTATCGACGGTGCCGTCGACGAGTTCGTGCGCTGGTCGACTCCGGTCATCCACTTCGCCCGGCACGCGACGGAGGACACCGAGGTCGCGGGCACGAAGATCGGAGCCGGCGAGAAGGTCGTGCTGTTCTACTGTTCCGGCAACCGCGACGAGTCGGTGTTCGACCGACCCCACGAGTTCGACATCACCCGAACTTCGAATCCGCACGTCGGCTTCGGCGCGCCGGGTCCGCACTCGTGCCTGGGCCGGCAGCTCGCGAAGATGGAACTGCGGCATCTGTTCCACGAGCTCCTGACGCGACTGCCGGACCTCAGCGTCGGCGAACCCGAGTACGTGCACAGCGATTTCGTGCACGGCATCAAGCGGATGGCGATCAGCCTGCGCTGACAGCCGATCCCACATCGACCCCCCGTCACCCGGAACGGCCCGGCGGCGGTTCGGATCACGCGAAATCCGAACCGCCGCCGACGTTCACGTCCGCCCCGGTCATGTACGAATTGCGGCGCGAGGCGAGGAACGCGACGACGGCACCGATCTCCTCGGGCCTACCGGCGCGCGGAAGTTGCGCGGCGTGGCCGTATTCGGTGTCGATGAGTTCCATCAACCGGTAGGGATCCTCCGACTCGACACCCACCGACGCGGCCCAGTCGACCAGAGCCGGGGTGACCACCGCTCCGGGTGAGACGACATTGACGAGAATCTCGTCGCGGGCGAGCAACAGCGACAGGTTCTTCGACGCGCTGGTCACCATCGCCTTGGCCGCCGTGTAGGCCGCGAGCGAAACACTCTGCCGCTGCGTCGACTGCGCGGAGAAGTTCACGATCCGGCCCCACTCGGCGCGCCGCAGCATCGGCAGGGCGGCGCGGGCGCAGCGGACCATCGACAGCACACCGTCGTCGACCGCCTCGTGCCACTGGTCGTCGGTCAGCATCTCGAAACTGCCCTGCACGTTCGGCCCGACCGCGTTGACCAGCACGTTGAGTTCGCCGTTCCATCGTCGATCCAGTTCCGCGAACACCGATGCGACACGCGCGGCATCGCGAACGTCGGCGACCAGGCCGAACGCCTCCGGACTACCGCGCTCGGTCAACTCCTGTGCGGCAGCGGTGACGGCGGCCTCCGATCGGCCGACGACGGCGACGCGCGCCCCTTCCTCGGCAAGACATCGAGCGGTGGCCAGGCCCATCCCGCGGCTGCCACCGACGACCACCGCCGCCGCGTCCGCTAGTCCGAGATCCACGACGTGCCGCCTCTCGTCCACCCCGCACAAATGCCGACAATGTTACTGTATTACTATCGGTAAGGATATCGGGATAGGCCGTCACCGGGCCGACCGTGCCCCCGTCGGTATCATTTACGGTGGCATGTACGGGTGGGTCGGCGGCATCGAGCCGGTCCGGCGGACGGGTGGCACTCCGGTGCGACACGACAGAGTTGGGAGTGTGACATGGCGAAACGGCCACGGCGCGAACGGGGTTCACTCAACCCTGACGACATTCTCGACGGCGCGTTCGAACTCGCGGAGGAAGTCTCGATCGACAACCTGAGCATGCCGATGCTCGGCAAGCACCTGGATGTCGGCGTCACCAGCATCTACTGGTACTTCCGCAAGAAGGACGACCTGCTCAGTGCAATGGCCGACCGCGCACTGCGCGAGTACGCCTACTCGATGCCCTTCGTCGAGGCCTCGAACTGGCGCGACACCTTGCGCAACCACGCACGGACCGTCCGGGAGACGTTCGTGAAGAACCCGATTCTGTGCGACCTCATCCTGATCCGATCCGCGTTGAGCCCCAAGGCCGCCCAGCTCGGCGCGAAGCAGACCGAGAGCGTCATCGCGAATCTCGTCGAGTCGGGGTTCACGCTCGAGGACGCGGTCGACGTCTACTCGGCGGTGCAGTTGCACGTCCACGGCATGATCGTGCTGCAGCGCCTGCAGGAGAAGAACCGGCAGTCCGAAGCTCCGTCGGGTGCGTACTACGAGCTCCTTCCGATCTCGAGCGAAACCACTCCGCTGCTCGCCGAGGCGAATGCGAAGGGAATCCAGAGCGGGGCGCCCAACGACCGGAACTTCGAGTACGGTCTCGACTGCATTCTCGACCAGGCCAGCCGCCTGCTCGAGGCCCGGCAGGCCGAGGGCAAGACCCCGCAGTCGAAGAAGTCGCCCAGCGCAGCGGCCGTCACCAACTAGCCTCCGGGCCCCCTGACTCCGGTCACGTCCGACGAGCCACAGATCCACGGCAGCGAGGTGAGCTGCCGACATGCGGCCAGCCCTGGCTGTAGACGGTCCGTGATCGTTGATGCGGGTGGCGATTCCGCGCCCATAGGGCGGCGAGATCGGGGTCGGCCCCGCCAGGAAAGGACGGAGTAGACCAGCTCCTCCCCTTCACCCCACGAGCAAGAATAGTGAGCACGCCCAATGACCACTACCAAGCAACTGATGCAGCAACTCGCGAACAACGAGATCAGCCTGGACAACGTCGCGGCAGAGTTGAGGGCCAAGTCCTTCCCCCGAGTCGAGAAGTCAAGCGGCCAAGTAGACATCACCGAGGACCCCGTCTACGACGACGACAGCCTGTTCTGGCTCGGGCATGCGAATTTCATGGGCGTCATCTCGGACGAGGAGTACAACATGCTCGTCCACAGCGCCGGATAGAACCATCACCTACCGCGACGTTCCGCTCGATCCGCCCGTCCGGTTCGCGATCCATGAGCAGCAACTGCGCCACTACTACCGCCGCTGCGCGGGCGACACCCCGGCCGGTCCGGCGGCGTGGGAGGAGCGGATGATCCTGATTTCGACCCATCTCGACGAAGCGCTGTACGAGCTGGCAACCATCGACGGCCCCGCGCGGATCGTCATCAGCAACAGCGGTTTCCGAGCCGTACCAGGAGCCTGCTGGCGCCGAGCGGCGCAATCAGAGCAGGTCGACCCTGCTCACCAGCCAGCGTCCGTCCACCTTGTCGAGCGTCATCACCACGCGGCTGCGATCGACCCGCGGTTCCGGGGTGGCGGTGTTGGTGATCGTCTGGTCGACGAAGAGCAGCACCACCGCCTCGTGGGCGGTCGCCGACCGCACCGCGGCGTCCACCACCGTGCCCGTGCTGCTGGCGTTGTTGTCCACCAGCATCTGCTTGAGCTGGCTGCTGGACCTCGAGTACATGTCGCGGAACTCCCCGGTCGCCCCGGCCAGGACGTCGGAGAAGTTCCGGTCGATGTCGCCGGCCTCGATGTTGGTGAGGGTGACGGCGTAGTTCCTCGCGGTCTCGAGCGCCTCCGATGCGGCGCGGTCCACCGCCGCGTCGGAGTACATGCGCCAGCCGGCGAACCCCGCTCCGGCACACACCGCGGCGGCGAGTACACCGGCGAGTACCCTGCGGATGGGGTGTGTCGTTGTCCCCGGGGCGGGTGTCGCGGTGTCCGGTTCGGAGACAACGGCTTTCCCCGGCTCGGATCGCTCGGCCGCGGCCGTCACGGTGTCCGGGTCGTCCTCCAGCAGGGGATCCTTCACGCTGCTCACGGTTACCTCCAGGTCGGGTTCAGTTGAAGTGGATCGGCGGCCCGGCGTACGGGGTCGGCAGGGTTTGCGGGCCCTGCGGAGTCGGGCTGGTGCGGCCCAGCGGATCGCTGCCCGGCGCCGGCTTGTCGGTGTCGTCTCCCGGGGGCCGCGGTGCCGCCGCCGCGCCGCGGGGAAGCAACTGCGGATCGGGGCAGTGCGTATTGAGGAACGGCTCGGGGAAGTCCGGGCGCGAGGGCGCCGACCGGGGCAGCGGATAGTCGCACGGCACCCTCGGGTAGACGTCGACCGCGCCCCAGATTCCGCCGTCCCGGAAGACGGTCCCGATCGACTGGAGTGTCGACCCGTCGCGCTGCTGCGGGAAAATGAACTCCTGCAACGCCGGCAGGCGCACGTTCACCATCTGCGTCACGGTGACCAGGCTGCCCAGCAGTTGCACCATGGTCGGCGAGTTGTCGGCGAACAGGGCGTCGATGCTGCGCACGGTCGCCGGGGTCTGCTCCAGCAGCTGCCGCAGGCCGCCGTCCATGGCGCTGACCCCGCGCAGGGTGCCGTCGAGATTCGCCGCGGTCGCGGCCAGGCCGGGTGCCGTCTCGGACAGGGTGGCCAGAACGACCTTGTCGGTCTGCAGGATTCCCAGGGTCTGCGGCAGCACCGCGTGCAGCGTGGACACCAGGAACGTTCCGCCGTGCACGATGTCGCGCAGTTTGTGGACTCCCTCGGGACCGGTCCCGAGTTCTTTCGTGATCACGGCCAGATCGTCGGGGTCGATCTGCGCCAGCATCGGCTCCATGTTCTCGAGCATCGTCGCCATCGGGACGGGGGTCGACGTGTTCGATTCGTCGACGACGGAACCGTCGGTGAGATAGGGGCCGTCGTCGGTGGTGGGCTGGAAATCCAGGAACTGTTCGCCCGCCGGGGACAGGCTGGACACCCGCACCTGCCCGGTCGCCGGGATCGGCACGGCGGCGTCGATCACCGCGACCGCCCGGACGCCCGTGCCGTCGATATCCACCGACTCGACCCGGCCGACCGCCACCCCGCGCAACGTCACGTCCTGACCCGGCAGCAGACCACCGGACTGCGCGAGCCGGACGTCCACCCGGATCCTCGCCCTCGCCGGGTTGAGCTCCAACGTATTCAGGAACAGGTAGGCGACGCCACCGACGAGCAACGCGACCAGAGCCAGGACCGACAGCGCGGTCCGGTGTCGCCGGCCCCACCGCACCCCGGAGAGCAGCCCCCGCGCCGAGGCCTCGACGATGTCGCCCTGCGTGCTCATCGCGGACCCTCGAGCCGTTGCTGGAGGCGGAACATCGTCACCGCGAGCGACCCGGCGAAACGCTCCCAGTCCCCCGCGTCCGGGAGCCTCGATCCCGGGTCTGCGTGGTAGTTCGGGTCGTCGAACGCGCCGAGCGCGAACTGCGAAATCGACACGTCGACATGACCGGAGGTGCCGCTGGTGAGCTTGATGATCGGGCCGAGGATCCGGTTGACGTCCTCGATACTGGCGCCCGGCGCCGTCGCCGCCGCGTTCAGCCATCCGGCGATCCGGTTGATGTCCTGCACCATCCCACCCGCACCTGTCCCGTTGATCGACGGGAACCGCTCCAATTTCTGGGTGATCCGGGTGAGCTGGTCGACCGTGCCGAGAATCGCCTGGGTGTTGTCGGCGACCACCCCGAGGGCCGGTCCGGCTGCGGCGAGCGCGGAGTCGATACTCTGCTGCCGCTCCACGACGGTGTCGGCAAGGGCGTTCGCCGAACCCAGCACCGCTTCGATCTCCGACGTCCGCGCCGACAGCAACGCGACCAGCGTGGTGGACTCGCGGACCAGCGCACCCAGTTCGTCGCCGCCGTCACCGACCGATTCACCGAGACCGTTGACGAGTTTCGTCAGATTCCGGATGGCACCGCCGTTGACCAGCATCGCCGCCGTCGAAAGCACCTCCTCGACCGTCGCGCCCGCGGACGTCGACTCCACCGGGATGGTGTCGCCGTCCTGCAACACCGCACCCCCGGGGTCGGCGGGCGGTTCCAGCGCGACGAAGACGTCGCCGAGCGGTGTCGCGGAACGCAATTCTGCCCGCGTGCCCTGGGGTAGCAGGGTTCCGTCCCGGAGTTGCATCCGCACCACCGCCAAGTAGTCACGGACCTCCATGTCCAGCACGAATCCGACGTCGGCGCCCTTCACCCGGACCTTCGCCTTCGCCGGCAGGTTCAGCGCGTTCCGGAAGATCGCGGTGACGACGAAGCCGTCGCCCCCTGTCCCGGGCGCGGGCAGCGGGAGCTGGCCGAGCCCCACCGAGCAGCCGGCGAGCGCCCAGCAGAGCACACAGACGACAGCCACCGCGATCGGCGACAGCCGTGACTGCCGTGCCGCAGGCACCCGCGACCGCCCAGCCGAGCGTCGAACCGTCCTCACGGAACCACCCCCGCCACGGTCGCCAGCATCGCGGTGATACCGAAGTCGGGTCCGAAGTCTTGCGGTTTGCCGGTCGCGCAGCCCAATTCCTGAAGTCCGGCGAGATTGCAGACCTCCTTGAGCATCTGGTGGTCGAACAGAATCCGGTCGGCGAAGGTGTGCACGCGGACCACTCCGTTGGTGCGGTCGATCGCGTTGTACGCGTTGTCGAGCAGCAACGGGGCCACGTTCAGGAACTCCGACATCTCCCGCTCGTAATCGCTCATCGCCCGAGTGAGGGTCTCGGTGCTGGCGACCGTGCCCTGAATGGGAATTCGGTTCTGTGCCAGCATTTCCTCTGTCCGGATGAGGATTTCGTTCAGTTTGGAACCGGTGTCGCCCTTACCGAGGGCCTCGTCGGCGAGCATGTCACTGAGCCGACGCAGACTCCCGCCGAATTCCCGGATCGTGGCATCGTTGTCGGCGGCCGCCTGGGTGAGCGCGTTCAGGTTGTCGACGAGGGTGACGATCGAGTCCCGCGTGGCGCTCGGGTCCTCCCCCGTCCGGAGCGCGTCCGACAGTCGGCCGAGGGCCTCGCGCATCGCCGGACCGTTCCCCTCCAGCGAATCGGCGGTGACCGCGAGCATCCTCCCGACCGGGCCGTCGCCGCCGTCGTCGCTGCCCAGTTCCCGCGACAGGGTGTCCACCATCGACAGCAGCCGGTCGAACTCGATCGGTGTTCGGGTGCGGTCCAACGGCAGGAAAGCGTTGTCCGACAAAACCGGACCGCCGGTGTAGGCGGGCGACAGTTCGATGTGCCGATCGGTCAACACGGACGAGGACACCGCGACCGCCTGCACGTCGACCGGGACGGGGACCTCCGGATCGACCTCCATCGTGATATCGACCGCGGTGCCGCGCGGCTCGATGGTGACGATCCGGCCGACGGTGATTCCGAGCACGGTCACCTTGTTGCCCTCGTACAGTCCTGCGCCGCTCGCGAACTGGGCGACGATGGTGCGCTGCTTTTCGCCCGGCCACGCGGCCGCCGCCGCAACCACGACGAGCACGAGCATCAGCGCCGCCGTGAACCCGATCCGCCGGCGGTTCATCGGCATTCCTGGAAGTACGGGTTCGCTGCGAGTTCTTCGGCGCGCCCGCTCAGCGCGCACATCCAGGAGTCGACCAGGACGCCGGCCGGCCCGGTGAAGTCGACGTAGTTTCCGGACCCCGATGCGTTGGTGAAATTGCGCACCGGCAGGGGCGCCACCTCCAAGATGTTGCGGAGCAGGTCGTCGTGCCGGGCCAGCGATCCGAGCATGCTGTCGAGTTCGGCCATCAGTTCCTGGATCTCGGGACTGTCGTCGACGACGGTCCGGTGCAACTCGTCGATCAGGGTGGTCGTCGCGGCGAACATGCCGATCACCGACTGGCGGCGCCGATCCAGTTCCGACATCAGATCGCGGCCCTGCACCATCAGGGACCCGATGTTCGACTGCTGCGTCCGGATCACCGAGGTGATCCGCTCGGTGCCGCTGATCAGGTCGCCGATCTGCGTGCGCCGGGCGGCGACGATCTCCGCGAGGGTGCCCGCGTTGGCGATCGCCTGGGGCACCACCTCGGGTGCCCCCTCCAGCTGACCGGTCAGTGTGGCCATCGCGTCGGCGACCTCCGCGGCGTCGACCTGCTCGAAGGTGCTGGCCGCCCCTTCGATCGTCTCCTGCAGATCGTAGGGAACTTCGGTGTGGTCCAGTCGAATTCGCCGGTCCTCGAGGGTGCCGGACCCTCCCGGCGTGAGCGCGACATAGCGCGAGCCGAGCAGCGTGGTGAGTTTGATCGACGCCCGCGTATCGGCACCGAGCGCGACGTCCCGGTCGATCTTCATCGTCACGTTCACCCGGTCACCGGCGAGTTCGGCGCCGGTGACCTCTCCGACCGCGACGCCCGCCACGGTCACCTGGTCGCCCACACGGATCTCGGCGGCCTGCGCGAACTCGGCCACGATCTCACGGCGTCCGGGATCGATTGAGCTGACCCCGACGATCGCCAGGACGACCACGACGAGGGCGACGACCCCGGCGATTCCGAGCCGCAGCGAATCCCACTCCTCGACCGGTTTCCTCGTCATCGTGTGCACCCCCGTCCTCATGGCTGACAGATCGGCGAGTACTGGGCCTTGCCGCCCGGCGTGGAGTCGGCGACCATCTCCGGAACCAACGGCACCAGGAACGGCGCGAACCCGAGTGGGTTGAGATCGCACACGTAGGCGCCGAGGAAGCTGCCCTCCTGACTGATCCGGGCGAGGCCCTTGAGCAGCAACGGCGCGTTGGCGCCCAGGTATTCGAAGTCTTCCTTCCCCGCGTTGAAATGGGAGGAGAACCCCGGCTCCCGGTCCAGGAACTCGGTGACCTCGGGCCGGGTGGCCGCGGCGATCTCGGCGACCCGGTTCCCGACCCGAGTGATGGTCTCCGCGGACGTGACCAGGTCGCTCCTGCGGGACGCGAGCTCGGTGAAGATCACCTGGGAGCGGGTGATAACGTCCTGAAGATCTCCGGACTGCCGGGACAGCCCGGTCAGCGCGGTCCCGAGTTGGGTGATCAGATCCCCGAGAACCTCGTCCGGGCCGGCGATCGACTCGGCGAGGGCCGAGGTCTGCGCGAGCAGCCGCGTGATCGATCCCGCGTCGCCGCCGAGGGCACCGACGAGCGCTTCGGAGAGGTCGTTGACGCTGTCCGGATCGAGGACGCTGAACAGCGGTTCGAATCCGTTGAGCAACAGTGAGATGTCGAAGGACGGTTCGGTGTGGTCGACGGGGATCTCGGCGCCCGGTTCCAGCGGCGTCGGCGTGCCGAAGTCGCCGAGCGACAGCGCCAGATAGCGCTGGCCGATGAGGTTCTGATAGGTCACCGCGGCCCGGGTATCGCCGCTGAGTGTGTGGTCACGGTCCACCTGGAAACGTACTCGGGCGAGATTGCCGTCGAGATCGATCGAGTCGACGCGGCCGACGCGGACCCCGGCGACCCGGACGTCGTCGCCGGAACGCAACCCGGATACATCCGTGAACACGGCGGAGTAGGTGTGGGTCGAGCCGCTCATCCCGCGGCGCAACGTGTTCAGGATCGTCCAGGTGAGGACGACGGAGGCCACCAGGAACAGCGAGAGCCAGATGATCGAGCGCCGGTAGCTCATCGTCCTCCCTCCGCGACAGGGACCGGATCCCCGGCTCCCGCCGGCACGGGGACGGTGTCCACGCTCACGTTCATCCCGCGCAGCAGAGGTCCGAGAATCAGCGAGGCCGCCGTGGTCGCCTGTTCACCGAGCAGCTCCCGCAGGGCCTCCATCTCGGCGGGGCCGCCGACCGGGCCGACGTTGCCGCCCGACAGAGCCGCGGGTGGCCGGAAGTTGCGCGGGTCCAGGCTCGCCGGCAGCACCGGCTGCGCATTGCCGGCCGGTGCCGGCCACGTGCACGACGGACCGGCGAGGTCGCCGTAGCGGGGGCAGTCCGCGGGGCCGTAGACCTTGTGCGGCGTCAGCGTCCACACGAAGTGTCCGGTGCCGCGCTGGCGGGCAGGGTCCCAGAATTCGGTCGAGAACCGGCGCGATACGACCGCGATGTCGGTGGCGATCCCGGGGAAGGCCGCGCCGCCCGCGGCGAGCAGGTCCAGCACCGGGGCCAGCTGACCGGTGATGGTGATCATCCGGTCGGCATTGTTGCCGAGTGCCCGTTCGGTGGTTCCCATCGTGTACTGGCCGGCTGCGAGCAGGTCGGTGAGTGCGGCCTGTTTCTCGGCGACGGTCAGCATCGGCACGGCCGAGTGATGGACGGCGTCGAGCAGTTCGGGTGCGGATTCCTGGAGTCCCCGCAGCGCGGTGGCCAGGTCGACCAGCTGGGACCGGTCCGAACCGTCGTCGACGGCGGCATTGAGCGCGGTGGTCATGTCGACGAGTTGCCCCCCGGCGTCGCGGATCTCCTGCCCGCGGTTCTCGGTCGCCGATGCGAGCGCGGTCAGCACGCCGACGCTGGCGTCGCGGCGGTCCCGCCCGACCGCCGCGACGATGTCCCGCATCTTCGTCAGGGCCGTCTGCAGTTCGACGGTCGGCCGGCTCGTGTCGGCGGGGATCACCGCACCGTCGGTGAGCGGGGCCCCGGCACCGTTGTCGACCAGCTGGACCGACGAAACCGCGAACACGTTGCTCGGGACCACCCGCGCGGTCACGGTGTCGGGAATGCCCTGCGCATCATGGGGTTCGAGCAGAATCGACACCTCGTTCGGCCGGCCGTCGCGGCCCGGTTCGACGCCGGTGACGATACCGACGACGAGACCACGGAACTTCACGTCCGATTTCGCGGGGATACCGTCTCCGACGTCGGGAAGCAGTGCGGTGACGGCTACCCGGTCGTCGAGCGACCCCGTCGAGCGCAGCAGCAGGACGGCGACGACCGCCGCGATGACGACGAGACCGACGAGACCGCGGATCAGCAGAATGCGGTCGGTCGGCGCACCGGCCTCGGATTCCAGCGAGATCGTCCGCATCCTCAGCCCCCCAGCTTCGAACCGGCCGAGACTCCCCAGAAGGCCAGCGTGAGAAGCAGATTGACGATGATCATCACGCTGATCCCGGAGCGCATCGCACGTCCCACGGCCACCCCGACGCCCTGCGGGCCACCCCGGGCGTAATAGCCGTAATAGCACTGGATCGTGGAGGTGATGGTCACGAACACCACCACCTTGATCACCGAATACACGATGTCCGGTCCGGCCATGACCAGGTGAAAGTAGTGCTGGTAGGTGCCGATGGACACGCCGCCGGCGAGCGCGACGACCAGCTGCACGACGACGTAGGTGAGCACCAGGCAGCACACGAACAGCGGGATGACGGCGATCATCGACGCCAGCAGACGCGTGGTGACGAGGTACGGAATCGGTCTGATGGCCAGCGATTCCATGGCGTCGATCTCCTCCGAGATGCGCATGGCACCGAGCTGGGCCGTGAACCGACAGCCGGCCTGCGCCGCGAAGGCCAGCGCCGCCATGATCGGTGCGAGTTCGCGGGTCGCCGCGGTGGCGGAGACGAGCCCGGTCGCCTGGCCGAGACCGAGCAGGCGCAGCGCGTTGTAACCCTCGATCCCGACGATCGCCCCGGCGCTGGCACCGAGCACCAGGATGACGCCGGCCGTGCCACCGCCGACCACCAGGGACCCGTTCCCCCAGGTCACGTCGGACAGCAGGCGCAGGAACTCGCGGTGGTAGTGCCGGAGCATCGCAGGCAGACCTGCCACGGCGCGGCAGAAGAACGACAACAGGTGCCCGATCATCCGGATCGGTCGCGTGATCGCCCCGTACGCCACCACGAGCGGGCGCACGCCCGGGGGGTGGTAGGCCGACGGCGATGCCATCAGAACGACGCCCTCGGGAACGCGATGACGTAGAGCTGGGTGAACAGCACGTTGACGACCATCAGCAACATGATCGACCCGACCACCGTGGAGTTCACCGAGTTCGCGACCCCCGCCGGACCACCGTGGGTGGACAGTCCCTTCTGGCATGCGACGGTCGCCACGATCGCACCGAACACGATCGCCTTGACCATCGTCAGCACCAGGTCGCCGACGGTCGCGAACGACGCGAACGTGGCGACGAAACTGCCCGGCGCACCGTCCTGGACGTAGACGTTGAACAGGTAACCGGCGAGGAAGCCGATGAAGGTGATCGTTCCGGTGAGCGCGGTGCCCACGACGACCGCGGCCGCCAGGCGCGGGACCACCAGCCGCCGGACGGGCGAGACACCCATCACCTTCATCGCGTCGACCTCCTCGCGGATGGTCCGAGATCCCAGGTCGGCGCAGATCGCGGCACCGACGGTGGCGGCCATCATCAACGCGGTCACCAGCGGCGCGCCCTGCCGGATCACGGCGAGACCGCTCGCGGCACCGGCGAGGGAGGTGGCACCCACCTGCCCGGCGAGCAATCCGAATTGAATCGACAGGGTGACGCCGATCGGGATGGCGACGAAGAAGCTCGGCAACAGCGCGGTTTTCGCCATGAACACCGCTTCGCGGACGAAGTACTCGAAGGGGAACCGGCCACGCACGAGGTCCACGACGAGATACCGCATCGCCTCGATACCCAGCTTGATCTGTTCCCCGACGGTGACGAGCGACCGGCCGAGATGCCGGTCGAGGTATCCCCTCGACCAGTCGGTGATCTCGTCGACCGCACCCCCTGTCGTGTCCACGTGATCCCCTGCCCCGCCTGGAATCTCGTCTTCAGTCACCTCAACCCCGTCCGGTTGCGACGAACAGACATCCGATCAGCGATCCGCGCGATCCCCCACGCCTGTGCGGACCGTCGAGTCATTCATATAACCCAATTTACTGTATTGCTTCGGCCATGTTCCGCACTTTGGCCGAATCGACTCCACTCTGATCCGGCTCCCGCAGAAGGCACTCGTCCAGAGCACGGAGATGACGGTCGGCGTACCGAAATTTCGGTACACCAACCACCATAAGTGGTGTTACCGAAGGACATTCGACTTCGACCGCCGGTCACCGCGTGAGGAGCATACATCCGGCGATCGGTCCTCCCCCGACGGACACCGCCGCCACCTCGGGTGGACGGGGCACCTGCCGGTCCCCCGCCGTGCCGCGCAGTTGAGCACACGCCTCGTGCAGCACCCAGTAGCCGTGCATCCGCCCGGCGGACAGCTGACCCCCGTAGGTGTTGAGCGGTAGCGATCCGTCGCGCGCGATGCGGGTACCTCCGTCCACGAAGTCGCCACCGCCGCCCTCCGGGCACAGCCCCAGCGCTTCGAGCCAGGTGATCGTGAGAAACGTGAATCCGTCGTACAGTTCCGCGATGTCGACGTCGGCCGGGGTTAGTTCGGTCCGGCTCCACAGCCGCGCCGCGGCATCCGTGGCGGCCATCCGGGGATAGTCGGGCCGCTGGGTCCATCCCCCGGTTCCGGCGGCCCCGCCGATCGCTGCGATGCGGACCGGTGGGTGCGGCATGCCGGCGGCGTGATCGCGGTGGGAGACGACCACCGCGATCGACCCGTCGACGGGCACGTCGCAGTCGAGCAGCCCGAACGGCGTCGAGACCGGCCGGGCCGCGAGATAATCGGCCATCGTGATCTCGTCCCGGAACACCGCCGACGGATTGAGTGCCGCGTTGCGGCGCGCGTTGATCGCGACCCATCCCAGATGCTCTCGGGTCGTGCCGTACTCGTGCATGTGCCGACGGCAGTGGAGCGCCAGCCAATTGGCCGCGGAGAACGCGTTGGCCGCCAACAGGTACGACACATCGCCCATGGCCGGGCCCGGACCACGACGGGGCCGCCCACCGCCCTTCCCGCCACCGGACCGGCGCGGTCGATCGACCGTGCCTCCCATCATCTGCACGGTCCGATAGACGAGGACGTGCCGGGCCCGGCGCTCCCCGACCGCGACCGCGGCCTGCTGCACCGGGGCGAGCAGCCCCGCATCACCGTCCAGTGCCGGAAGGTCCGGCGATTCGATGCCCAGAGCGCGGGCAGCCTCGGCCGCCGGAGTGTCCCCCAGTGTCAGGACCGTGTCGATGTCCGCGGGCGTCAGGCCTGCATCCGCGACCGCCGCCGATGCACTCTGCACGGTGAGATCGAGTCCCGGTGTGCCCGTTTTCCTTCCGATGTCGGAGATGCCGATCCCCGAGATGATCGCGTTCTGCTCAGGAAAGTGCATCGGAGCCTCCGTTCGGATGCGGCCGGGTGGGGGTCGCGGATACTGTGAAGCGATGCAGGAGCTCTCGACCCCGCAGGTCCGCCCGTATGTTCCGACGCCCACCTCCGTCGACCGGCCCTTCTGGACCGGCGGCGCCGATTCCGTTCTGCGCCTGCCGTTCTGCGAGAGCTGTGTGCGCTGGTTCTTTCCGCCGGCGGCCACCTGCCCGGACTGCAACGAGCCGGCGGGGATTCGCGACACGTCCGGTGCCGGGGTGGTCTACACGTTCACCGTCAACGTCCAGCGGTTTCACCCCGAGGTGGCGGTCCCGTACGTGATCGCCCTCGTCGAACTCGACGACCAGGCCGGGCTTCGTATCCCCGCCGGCATCGTCGGGTGTCCGCCGGAGTCCGTGGAGATCGGCATGCCGGTGACCGTCGCGTTCGAGAAGGTCGCGGGGACGCATGAGGACAAGGACCGGGTGTACGTGCCCGTGTTCGCGCCCTCGACCCCCGGTGGTCACTAGCTCACCGACGGATCGCGGGTCGGGATCGGCTCCCCGTTGTCGACGGGTCCGGTCCCGTGGGTGATGGGTGGCCAGGTGCGGTCGTAGAGGGCGCCGGACGCGGTCCGCATCAGGTAGTCGTCCCGTTGGACGCCCTTCCACATCTGGGCGACATAGTCCAGGACCGGGATTTCCCCGTCGATCGTCCGCCGGGCCAGAGCAGCACGCCCATCCTCGACGGAGGCCGGCATTTCGCCGAGCAACTTCGTCAGTTCCGCGATCTCGTCGCGGTCCAGCACCCCACCGACCCGGTCGCATTCCTTCAGGTACTTGACCAGCCGCGCCGCACCCTTGGTCCAGTGGGCGGCCAGCGGGTCACCGGCCTGTCCGGCGGCCGCGCGCAGCACCGCCAAGGTGGCGTCGAAGACGTGGCCGTTGCCGGGACCGTCCGGTTCCGGATGGAACTCGGTACGCTCCATGTCGATTCCCACCGCGTGACCGAGCGCCTCGATGAGCAGGCGCCGGTGCAGCATCCCGTAGATCAGGCTGTTGCCCGCGTCCGGGGAACCCACCGCGACGGAGCCCCGGCGGTCGTCGGCGCCGTCGTGGAAGGTCGCGAGCTTCGCCTCCGCCAGCAGCCGGTAGTACCAGATCTTCGGTTCGTCGATCCGGTGGCCGGACAGCGCCTCGTACTCCGCGAGCCGATCCGGGAAGCTGGTGAACGGGTCCTGCGCGGCCCTCAGCGACAGCCACGCGATGTCGTCCATCGGGTCACCGAAGTGGGCGAGTTCCCAGTCCACGATCGCGGTGACTCGGCCGTCGCGGTACATGAAGTTGCCGGGACCGGTGTCGCCCTGCACCAGCACCACCGGACCGTCGTCGTCGGGCATGTTGCGTTCGAGCCAGTCGACACAGAACGACAGCAGCGGCATCGGGCCCTTCTTGCGAGCCATGCGCCGCCGGATCCCGGCGAGTTCGTCGGCGAGGTGCTCGCGGACCGATCGAACCGGCCCGAGCGAGTCGATCACCAGATTCCGGGGATCGATCCGGTGGATCGCGGCGAGATGACGGATGAAATCTCGCGCCACTGCCACCTGCTCGTCGGGGTCACCGATCAGATAGAACCAGGTCTCCCCGTCGACCCTCCGGAGGAGAACCGCCTGCAGGGTCGGGTGCACGGCGACCACGGCGGGCACGCACGCACCGGCGTCCGACAGCGCACGCATGATCTCCGCTTCCACCTGTAGCGGATGGAACGCGCTGTCGGGCTGCGGTGGTCGCGGATCGTAGCGGAGGAACAGGGCACCGTCGGGCACCCCGTGGGCGTCCACGAACCACGCCTGCCTGCTGGCGCCACCGGGGACCTGCTTCGCGGTGATCTCGTCCGCGCCGGTAACGGACAGCAGCCACGCGCGTAATTCCGCGGGCAGGCCCTGCATTTCCACCGTCATTCCTTCCCCCTCGTCATGCCCGGCCCCGGACTCAGCCGACCCGCATGGGTAGGGCTTTCAGCCCGCGCAGCGACAGTGTCGCCTTGTATCGCAGGTCGGTGTCGGCGGCGGTCACCTCGAGCTTGTCGAACCGCTCCAGAAGTGTCTGCAGCGCGATGCGGCCTTCCAGGCGCGCGAGGTGGTGTCCCAGGCAGTAGTGCGCCCCGAATGCGAACGACATGTGCTTGTTGGGGGTGCGGGTCAGGTCCAGCGACTCCGGGTCCTCGTAGCATTCCCGGTCCCGGTTGGCGGAGATGATCATCCCAATCACCTGGCTGCCCTGTGGAATTCGGGTGCCGGCGAATTCCACGTCCTCCACGGCGATCCGTGGTGCCGCACACGCGACCGGCGTGGTGTACCGGAGCAGTTCCTCGATCGCGGTGGGCCACAACGACTCGTCCTCGCGCAGCAACTGCAGTTGCTCGGGGTTACGGGCGAGCGCGAGCATGCTGCTGCCGATCAGGTTCGACGTCGTGTCGTGCCCTGCCAGCAGCAGGAGGAAGATCATGCCCAGAACCTCGCGTTCGGTGAGCCGGTCGCCGTCCTCTCGCGCCTCCACGATCGCTGAGATCAACCCGTCGTCCGGGTGGGCGCGTGCGTCGTCGGCAAGGTGCTGGATGAAGGCGAGCAGCTTGTTCGCCGCCGGCATCCGCATGATCATCCCGATCGGGCCGGTGCCGGAGTCCTCGGTCACCTTGCCGACGAGGTGGTGGAAGCGCTCACGGTCGGTGTCGCCGACACCGAGCATGCTGGAGATGACCCGCAACGGAAGTTGCACCGCAAAGTCCTCGACCAGATCGATGTCCTTCTTGCGGGCCAGTTCGTCGGCGAGTTCGGCCGCGATCTCGGTGACTTGGTCGGCCATGCCCGCCACCAGCTTCGGGGTGAACGCCTGGTGCACCAGTGTCCGGAGCCGCTTGTGTTCCGGATCGTCCTTGAACACCATCGTTTCGCCGAGCAGCTTGAGGGTTTGAGGCAGTATCCAGTTGAACTTCGCCGCGCCCCCGTACTTCGTGGCGTCGGTGGAGAACCGGTTGTCGCAGTGCAGTGCGAGGACGTCGGCGTGGCGGGTCACCATGTAGCCGGTGCCTCGCACCATCATCGGAGCCTTGACCCGCGAAACAGGTTCGTGCTCACGAAGATACGCGTATCGCGGGTACGGGTTGTAGTACATCACCGGGTCGGCCAGGTTGGTCACGGACATCGGGGCGGCCGCAACTCTCGTCATGAGGATGACCTTTCGTTCGTGTCCGGCAGGACGGTCGCGACCGCTCGAGACCATCGGGAGCGCGGCGTGCGGGATGGCCACCGGCACCCGCTACTTCTCCGGCACAGGTTCTCCATACATCCCCCTGCTCGCGTCGATATCCCGATTCCGCGCGCCAACAGTAAACTGATTTGTATGATTTCTACCACAGGCTCAGTGGGAAGTGAACCGCATCACGCAACTACAGGAGGACATTCGTGAGCATCGACGTCACCACTCCGGACCTGGCAACGATCGAGTTCGAGGTGGCCGACGACCACGTAGCCACGATCACCCTCGATCGGCCGGACGCCCTCAACGCCGTGAACGACCGGATGGCGGCCGAAATCGAGTGGGCGTGGCGGACGATCCGCGACGACGACGCGATCCACGCGGTGGTGCTGCAGGCCAACGGCGACCGCGCCTTCTGCACCGGCGCAGACGTCAAATCCGCGTCCTGGTTCGCCAAGTCGAACGTGTGGAACACCTTCGACCCGGGCATGACCCTCTCCCCCAAACTCCATCACCGGGTCTGGAAGCCCGTGGTCACGGCCGTGCACGGCATGGCCGCCGGTGGCGCCCAGTACTTCCTCAACGAGTCGGACATCATCCTGGCGTCCGACGACGCGGTGTTCTTCGACCCCCACGCCAACGGCGGCATCGTCTCCGCCCTCGAACCCATCGGGATGCTGGCCCGCGGAGTCCCGCTGGGCGACGTCCTGCGGTGGGCGCTCATGGGCACCGAGGAACGCATCACCGCGGACACCGCGCTACGGCTGGGCCTGGTCACCGAGGTGGTCGAGCGGGATCGGTTGCGCAGCCGCGCGCGGGAGATCGCGGCGTCGATCGCGGCGCGCAATCCCGTGGCAGTGCAGGGGACGGTGCGCGCGATCTGGGAGTCGCTCGACATGACCCGCAGTACCGCGCTGCAGAACGGGATGGCGTACACCCACATCGGCAACCCGCCGGTGGCGGAGCGGCGTGCGACGCCGCGCCGGAACGATCCCCCGACCTACCGGTGATCCGGCGTCGCCGGGTACTCGTGCACCGACAACCGACAGACCTGATCCGGACAAGCTCGGAACTCGCGGCAGGAATCGAGACGGAGGCTCATGTGGAACACCCCTGGGATCGGCGACTCGGGTTCTGGTGGATCGCGGAGGATCACCCGGACCAAACGGCGATCGTGGCATCGCCCAGCGGGCAGACCATGTCCTTCGGCGAGCTCGCCGCGGCCGCGCACCGTCTGGTCCACGCGCTGCGGGCGCACGGCATCGGCACCGGAGACATCGTGGCGTACGCGCTGCCCAACGGTGTGGAGCCGATCATCTGGCAGCTCGCCGCGCTGGAGACCGGCATCCGGTACCTCGCGCTCAACCCCGCGCTCTCGCACACCGAGTTCACCGACATCCTGACCCATTCCGGCGCGACCGCCGTCGCGGTGCACCCGGACTACGCGGACCGGATGGGCAGTGTGAACGACATCCCCACCATCCGGCTGGCCGTGGCCGTCGGCGGAGACATCCCGGGGTTCGTGCGGTACGAGGATCTGATCGCCGGACAGCCGGACACCGTGCCGGCGGACCGCACACTGGGCGGCGCGATCATCTACTCGTCGGGAACCACAGGCAAGCCGAAGGCAATCCTCCGGCCGCTGCCACCGCTGGAGCCGTCGGCAGCGGCCAATGCGATGTCCACATTCGGGCGCGCGTTCACCTTCCTTCCCTTCGACGGAGTCCACCTGGTCTCCACCGGAATGAATCACGGTGGCTGCCAGAGCTTCTACCTCGGCGCACTGAATGTCGGGCAGGCACTGGCAATCGGGGGCAAGTTCGATCCCGAGGCCACGCTGCGGATGATCGACGAGCACCGGGTGACGACCGCGTACATGGTGCCCACCCAGTTCGTCCGCTTGCTGAGGCTCCCCGACGAGATCCGCGCCCGGTACGACCACTCGAGCCTGAAGGTGGTCGTGCATTCCGCCGCTCCGTGTCCTCTCGATGTGAAGCGGCAGATGCTCGACTGGTGGGGCCCGGTCATCTGGGAGACCTACGGCGGCATGGAGGGCGCCGCCACCATCGCCAAACCGCACCGCTGGCTCGAGAAGCCGGGCACCGTCGGGCGTGCGGTGACGGGGATGACGGTGCGCATCCTCGACGACGACGGGACCGAGCTACCGGCCGGCGAGATCGGGAACGTCTACCTCGAGCCGCGGACACCGAGTTTCGAGTACCGCGGCGACCCGGTGGCGACCCGCTCCGCCCACCGGGGCAAGGCCTTCACGATCGGCGACGTCGGCTACCTCGACGAGGACGGCTACCTGTTCATCTGCGACCGTGCGAAGGACATGATCATCAGCGGCGGCGTGAACATCTATCCCGCCGAGGTCGAGGGCATCCTCTCCACGCACCCGGCCGTGGCGGACGCCGCGGTGATCGGCGTCCCGGACCCGGAGTGGGGCGAACAGGTCAAGGCGCTCGTTCAGCTCGCCGCACCCGCGGCACCCACGGATGAGCTGGCCGACGAGCTGATCGCCTGGTGCCGCACCCGCCTTGCCGGATACAAGTGCCCTCGAAGTGTCGAGTTCCGAATGTCCCTGCCCCGGACGGAGACCGGGAAACTGCTCAAACGCACTCTCCGCGAGGAGTTCTGGGCTTCGAGCGGCCGCCAGGTTTGATCCGACCCACCGAGAGAAGGAAGCACCTGTATGAGTGACTCCCGAACATGCGTCGCGGCACCCGCCTCCCCGACCGGTGCCGTCGCCCGCCCGAGCGGCGTCCACACGCAGGGGTTCCGGTGACGGCCGAACACAGTGCCGCCTCGACGGCGCGGTCGCACTCGGTGGCCGCGTCCGGCACCCTGGCGGCAACGGTCGCCGAGGCCCTGACCCTCACCTCGACCGGACCCGACACCTTCGTCGCGGCGAGGGCCGGCGCCGACGATCCCCGCGGACTCTACGGAGGCCGGCTCACCGCGCAGGCGCTGCGCGCCGCGTCCCACACCGTTCCCGACGAGCGACTGGCGCACTCACTGCACAGCTATTTCCTCGCTCCCGGCGACGCCACCAAGCCGATCACGTACACCGTCGGACGGGAGCGCGACGGGGGCCGCTTCTCGGTCCGGCGGGTCGTCGCCAGCCAGGAGGGAGTACCGATCCTGAACCTGGAGGCGTCGTTCCAGCAGATCCAGCCGGGCGCCGACTACCAGGCCGAGGCGATGCCCGACACCACTCCGCCGGAGGCGTTATCGACGGTTCGTCAGGACCCGCGGATGCTCGACCTGGACGTCCGCATCCCCCATGACGACGAGGCTTATCACCGCTGGCCGACGCGGCTGTGGGTCCGCATCAAGACATCGCTGGGCGACGACGCGAACCTCCGCGCCTGCGGGCTGGTCTTCGTCTCCGACATGTGCACCGGGCTGTCGAAAGCCCCGCTGGTCAAGCACGTCGGCATCCTGCCGAGCATCGATCACAGCGTGTGGATCCACCGTGGCTGCGATCCGAACCGGTGGCTGCTGCTCGATCTGGCCCCGGAGTCGACCTCGCACGGACGAGGCATGTACACCGGGCGCATCTACGACGAGAACCGGGTGCTCGTCGCGAACCTCGCGCAGGAGTCGCTGTTCCGGCTCCGCAACTCGCACGGGCGCCCCGGACCGTCGCGGACCTGACCTCACGGGTGGCTTCGACACCGGAACACCCCTGGATTCGGGTCCGGATCGGCGCCGTGGCGATGCGCCGGGACCGAGGAACGAACGCCGCCGGCGTCAGTGTCGGCCGGGCAGGTCGACCTCGTCGACCGTCTTGTCGGCGCGTAGTCCCCGCCAGCTCGGATGCCGCAGGCTCCCGCCCGCGTACTCCCGGTACTCGACCTCCCCCACCAACGTCGGCTCCACCCAATGGACTCCGTGAGTCTCCCGCTTCGGCGGTGCGACGGACAGCGGGCTGGTGGATCGCTCCAACGGACGCAACCGGGACCGCAACTCCCGGCGGGTCGCGGCAGCGAACCCGGTGCCGACGCGACCGATGAACACCAACCGACCCTCGTCGTCGTGCGCCCCGAGCAGCAGCGAGCCGATACCTCCGGCCGCTTTGCCCGCTCCGGGGGTCCAACCGACGACCACTCCCTCGGTAGTGCGGCGCAGCGGTGTCTTGATCCAGCTCGACGCGCGGGTGCCCGGCAGATACGGGCTGTCGGGGTCTTTGGCGACGATGCCTTCGAGACCGTTCTCCCGCGCCACCTCGAGCATGGTCGCGGCGTCGACGTCGCTCCAATAGGGCGACAGCTGCACCCGTGCACTGGGGGTGATCAGGTCGTCGAGCACGGCCCGCCGTTCGAGATAGGGCAGATCGATTGTGGAGTCGCTGTCGACGGCGAGCACGTCGAACAGGTACATCATGACCGGCACATCAGCGCGCAGCTGTTCGGTGGGGCGCTGGACATGCATCCGGCGTTGCAGCCGAGCGAAAGACGGCCGCCCATCGCTGTCGAGGGCGACGATCTCCCCGTCGAGGACGCAGTCCCTGCCCTCGACCGCGGTGAGCACCGGATCCGGGAGCTCGGGAAAGGTGCGACTGATGTCGTTGCCGGCGCGGCTGGTCGACCGGCACTGTCCGCCCTCGACAGTGATCAGGGCGCGTTGGCCGTCCCACTTCATCTCGAACACCCGATTGCCGCTCGGTGGTTCACCGAGGGTCGCCAACATCGGGGACAGCCGAGGGGAGACAGAGGCCATGACCCGAGTCTGCTGCACCAGGCCGAACGGCATTGCCGAACCGCGTACCGCCTCCGGTCCTCATCGCGGAGGAGTTGCCGAGTTCGTCCGATCAGCGGGGAGGCTCGACGTTCCACTTCGACGCCTGCGCGCCGAAGGCCACGCGGTGGAACGCGTCGAGCGCTCCATCGATGGGATGCGGTGTGGGCCTGCCGGAGGCGTCGAGTTCGTTCCAGCGCTGCCGGTTGATCGCCACCGTCATCTGTCTCCTCCCATCGGCCCGCGTCATCGTGATCGCGCCGCCACCCCACACGGAACCGTCGTGACCCCAGAACGTCCCCTGACCGGGAACCTCCTTGCGGTGCAGGCCGAGCCCGTAGTCGACGATCGTGCCTTCGAACGAGACGACAGGCACGGTCTGCTGCATCTGTGTCAGCATGTCCGGGCCGAGGATGTCGCCGGCCAGCAGGGCGGCGAAGAACCGGTTGAGATCGGCAGTGGTGGAGATCAACGATGCGGCCGGCCCGACCCAGGACATGTCGAAGACGCTGTAGTCGCTCAGCGGCGGGTTCATGCCGAACCACGACTCGTACAACCGCGAATGCGGGCCGTCGACCTCGGGACCGGACGGGAATCCGGTGTCCGCCAAGCCCGCCCGGGCGATGAGGGCGTCGTCGATGTGCTGTTCGGCGGATATACCGGTGATCAACTCGATGAGTTGGCACAACAGAAGGTAGTTGGTGTTGGAATATCGGCCTGGTGACGTACCGGGAGCGACGGCCGTCGACGCGCGGACGCCCATCTCGATCAGGTCCAGCGGGTCGAATCGTGTGAATCGATTGTCGTCGAGGCTGCGCGGTGAGGTGTCGGCCACCACCGGGAACGCGGCCAGCGACGGATAGGCCGTCGGCAGGTAGTCGGCGAGACCGCTGGTGTGGTTCAGCAGCATCCGCACGGTGATGGCATCACCGCGGCCGCCGGGGACGAGGTTCGGCAGATACCGGCGGATCGGTGCGTCGAGATCGACGGCACGCCGCTCCACGAGTTGCAGAACGGCGGCCGCGACGAAGGTCTTGGAGATGCTGCCCACGCGGTGACGCATCCCGGGGGTCACGGGTGCGCGCGTGACGAGATCGGCGACGCCTGCGGCGCCGCGCCACACATCGTCACGCACACGGACTTCGGCGAAGATCCCCGGGATTCCTGCAGCGTGGACGTCGCCGGCCGCGGCTTCCAGAACAGTGGTTTCCAGGGCGCCGGTTCGGACGAGGTCGGTCATCGGAGTGTCGGTCATCGGAGTGTCTCCTTCCGTTCGGAGGTGCGGCGCCACAGCAGGACGACCGCGACGAGTCCGGCCACGCACGGCGCCAGTCCCGTCCACCCGACGATGGCGGGCAGCGCGGTGTCGCCGGAGGTGTCCCGGACGGTCAGGTCCAACAGGGCGATACCGGTGGCGACGATCCACAGGCCGGTGGCGAGCAGTCGCGCCCACGATGCGTTCCGGCGTGCCACCCAGAGGGTGGTGAGCCAGCCCAGGGTGCCGAGGACACCCAGAACGATCAGGTAGGTCAGGTAGATGTCGGTGGCCGCATCGATGCGGTCCTGGGTGAAGGACGGGTAGCCCGCGCGGACGTGTGCGGTGATGCCGGAGTTCGTCTGGCTGCCGTAGACGGCGATCGCGGAGACGACCGTGAGGACGCACCCGACGAGCAGGGCCACTGTCGAGGAGCGGGAAATGCGTGTCGTGTTCATGACCGTGGGCTCTCTGGATGCAAAGTCTTACGACGTAAGTCTTACTGCTTCCACGGTAGACTTACGCCGTAAAACATGTCAACGGATCGAGGAGCCGCAATGCCCGGTCACCGCCCCCACGGACAGCATGCGGGCCTGAATCCACAGGTCATCCTGGACGCCGCCATCGACTTGGCCGACTCGCAGGGACTCGCGGCACTGTCGATGCGACGCCTCGGCGCCACACTCGAGGTCGAGGCGATGACGCTGTACCACTACTTCCCGAACAAGGCTGCACTGCTGGACGGCATCGTCGAACGGCTCGTGTCCGCGGCGGAGCTGCCGATCGGGACCGATACGGACTGGAAGGACGGACTGCGTCGCTATGCCCGGTCCGGGTTGGACACTCTCGCAGCCCACCCGAACCTGGTCCCGCTCATGCTGTCTCGGCCCGGCACCACGGCCGGAAACCATCGGGTGATGGAGACGCTGCTGCAGGTTCTGACCCGGGCGGGATTCGATCCGCGCACCGCGCTGGACCTGCTGTACGCACTCAATTCCCTGATCGTGGTCCACGGTGCCGTCCGCGCCGGGTCCGATTCCCCGCAGCCGCACGGTGAGGAAGGCCAGACCAGCCGCCTCGCCGAACTGTCGCCCGAGGACTATCCGCTCCTGACCGCCGCCGCCAGGGACAGTGCCGGACGTGGGCCGACAGCTCGATTCGACGCCGCCGTCGACGCGTTGATCACCGGGTTCGCCGCCGCGGGGCCGACTCCGCACCCGAAATCAGCAGTGCAATGAGTTATCTGATTTGGAGCCCGAAAATGCTCCGAATCAGTCGGCTCGCTGCTACGGTCGGCCAGGTGAACGACGATGTCCCGAGCCCGGGCGAGATCACCGCCGACACCCCCTTCACGACCGACGACGACATGTATCACCAGCCGCCGAACGACGATCCGTACTGGGTCGAAACCAACTGGTGGTCCTTCAACATCCCCGAACGCCACATCGGCGGGTGGCTGCACGCGCGGTTCGACGTCAACCGCGGAGTGGTCACCTGGCGCGTGTTCGTATGGGACCCCAGCGGCGCCGACCTCGGTCGCCTCGCCTACTACCGCACCGGCGTCGATCAGCCCATGCCGGAGCATCCCGACCTGCGGGACATCACGTTCCCGGGCGGGGGTTTCTCGGTGAAGATGGTCGAACCGCTGATGCGCTACGAGATCGGGTATTCCGATCCGGACAACGGTTTCGCCGTCGCGTTCGAGCACCGGGCCGTCCACCCGCCCCGCCGGTTCACCCCGGGCGAGCCACCCGCGATGTACAGCCCGCACCTGGACCAACTGGGGCACCAGGTCGGCGAGCTGGTGCTGCGCGGCGAGTCGATCACCATCGACTCCTACTCGATCCGGGACCGCACGTGGGGTCCCCGCGGTGGTCACCACATGCGGAGCCGTAAGCCGTCCTACCAGCGCGGAGAGCACCGGGTGCTGCATCCGGGCGGCCCCCGGTGGCGGGAGATCGAACGCGAACGCGGACGCGGCCGGATCCAGTACATCTTCGGGCACTCCGGACCGAACACCGGGTTCCTCGGCTTCGTCCGCCCCCAGGACGGGGATGCGGCGGGCTGGTCACCCCTCAACCACGGATGGCTGTTGCGGGACGGCCGGTTCGAGCGTCTCGACAAGACGGCGTCGCGGATGCGCAACTTCCGTGATCCTCGCACCGGCTGGAGCGCGCACATGGAGGTCGACCTGACGGATCTCAGCGGGCGCAGCATGACCGCCGAAGGCTTCTCCGTGGCCCACATGTGCGAAGGCGGACGGGGCAGCAACGCGCTCATGCGATGGGAGTTCGACGGCGAGATCGGCTGGGGCGAAGACCAGGACGGCTGGACGCGATCCCACTGGACGAAGTTGATGAACGCACTGCGTGCGACCCGAAGCCAGGAGGCGTGAGCGAGGAGTTCGCCCCGGCGTCGGGACGATCACACCGACGATACGAAAGCCGCACTCCTACACGAAGTTCCGTGTACGGCCGGACTCGGACGTCAGTTGAAGAGGTCGACGACCGACTCCGAAGCGAACCGGCCCCAGAGCATCTTCTTGGCGGACGTGGCCATATGTCGCTGCCAATGCTGTTCCGCCGCATCGGCATCGCCCGCCTCGACGAGTTTGACAGTCTTGCGGAACGCCCGGATGGTGCGCTTGAACTGAACCTCGACCTCGGTCGTGTCGGTCGTGCGGGACACCACCCGTGACATGTGGGTCGAGACCACGTCACCGATGATCCGACCCAGCAGCCCGAGCGTCCGGTTGCCGGCACGCTCGAGGATGAGGTCGTGGAAGCGGAACGCCGTCGCGGACCACTCGTCGAAGTCGGCCCCTTCCGTGCCCGCGTCGACCAGGATCGCGAGCTTGTCGATGACCGCGGTGAGGTCCTTGATGTCCTCCTCGCTGCGCCGGGTCGCCAGCATTCGCACAGCAGCGGGCTCGAGCACGGTGCGCGCCTCGTAGAGGTCGGCCAGCGTCGTGCTCTCGATCTGCAACAGCAACCCGACGTACCGCGCGGCCACCGCGACGTCCGGGGACATGACCTGCACGCCACCGCGCGAACCGCGCCGCACCACGATCAGCGACTCGTTCTCCAGGATCCGGAACGCCTCGCGCAAGGTGGGACGGGAGACGTCGAACCGCTGCCCCAATACGGTTTCGGGCGGAAGCGTGTCCCCCGGCTTGAGGATGCCGCGCACGATCTGGCTACGAAGCTGCTGGGCGATCACCTCTGCGGTCTTCGGCACCTGGATCCGGTGGGGAAGTTCGTTCTCATCGACGGAGCGGTTCGACAATTTCTCTACGCCTTCCGAATTCCCTGACCAGCAAGCCGGATCAGCCTAACACCGACGGACGTCACTTCACTTCGCCGTTTCGGCACTCGATTCAACTGCACCATTGTACGGTTGAATCAGATAACTCAATTGCAAGATTGCGGGGGTGCGCGCATGGCGGGTGAGCGAGCAGGGCAGCTCTACATCGGGGGCAAATGGGTCGACGGCCGGGGCACGGAAACGCTCACGGTCGTCAATCCCGCGACCGAGGCGGTGATCGGCACCGTGCCCCAGGCCACGGCCGCCGACGTCGACGACGCGGTCCGCGCGGCACGGACCGCCTTCGACGAGGGACCGTGGCCGCGGATGAGCCCGCGTGAACGGGCCACGGTCCTCCGGCGGATGGTCGACGAGCTCCAGCGCCGACGCGCCGAACTCGTCGACCTCAGCATCGCCGAAGCGGGATCGACCCGCACGCTCGCCGAGTTCATCCAGGTCGGCACACCGATCGACCACTTCGCCGACCTCGTCGACCGCGTGATCGGCGCCTTCCCGTTCGAGACTCCGATGCCGCCGATAGTCGGCAACGGCATCGGGCAGGGCACGGTGGTCCGGGAACCGTACGGCGTCGCCGCCCTGATCACGCCCTTCAACTTCCCGTTCTTCCTCAACGTCTTCAAGGTGGCCCCGGCACTCGCAGCCGGATGCACCGCAGTGCTCAAGTGCTCGCCGTACACCCCCTTCGAAGCACTCGTCTTCGGAGAGGTCGCCGAGGCCGCGGGTCTTCCCGACAGCGTGCTGAACATCATCACCGGCGACGTCGAGGCGGGCGAGGCACTGACCACACATCCCGGTGTCGACATCGTCAGCTTCACCGGCAGCGACACCGTGGGCACCAAGGTCTACGGGCAGAGCGCCCAGAGCTTGAAGAAAGTCGTCCTCGAACTCGGTGGCAAGTCCGCGAACATCCTCCTCGACGACGCCGACCTCGACGACGTGATGCAGAGCGTGCTCGGCGGCTTCATCACGCATGCAGGACAGGGCTGCGCCCTGCTGACACGGATCCTGGTCCACGAGTCCCTCCACGACGAACTCGTCGCCAGGGTCAAGACGGCACTCGACTACGTCACGGTCGGCGACCCGGCCGATCCTGCGGTGACGATGGGCCCGCTGATCCGGGAGACACAGCGCCGGCGCGTGGAGGAGTTGATCCGGGTCGGCCAGGACGAGGGTGCGGAAATCGCCTACGGCGGTGGCCGTCCGGCGGGATTGGACAAGGGCTTCTTCGTCGAGCCCACCCTGTTCGTCGGCGTCGACAACTCGATGCGCATCGCGCAGACCGAGGTCTTCGGTCCTGTGGGTGTGGTCATCCCCTTCCGGGACGACGAGGACGCGGTCCGAATCGCCAACGACAGCCCCTTCGGTTTGGCGGGCGGGGTGTGGTCGTCCGACCCGCTCCGCGCTCACGGCATCGCGCGTCGGCTGCGCACCGGCATGGTCGTCGTCAACGGCGGTGGTGGCGGACTGAGTCCCGACGGGCCGTTCGGCGGGTACAAGCGCAGCGGCATCGGCCGCGAGTTCGGCGCGGCGGGACTCTCGGAATTCTTGCAGCACAAGACAATCCAGTGGCCGGCCGCGCGATGACCATCACCGTCGAGCGCGCCGACGCCACGGCGCCCCCTCACCCCACTCGTACAGGAGGGAAACCAGCACGATGGTGAATTCGACAGGCAAGACGACGAGCGAGGACACGGTCGAAGCACCCGCCGCGACGACCGCGCTCGAGAGCAGCCCCGCGGGGCGCGATTCTCCCCCGATCGTCTGGCTGGCCCGGGTGGGCGCACTGATCGTCGCGCTCCAGGCCGTCATCTACATCCGGTGGATACTCTCCGACGGGTTCACGCCGACGCCGCCGGGTGCCGATCCGGTGCCGACACACACCGTCTGGATCATCAAGATCGCCGAGGGGATCTGCGTCGTCGGCACCATCGCCTCGATCATCTGGCTGGTCCGCAAGACCCGCAGGGAAGGCCGGTTCCCCACCATCGGGGTGTTCCTGGTCGCGTGGCTGCTGGCCGCCTGGCAGGACGTCGGCGTCAACGCGGTCCGCCCGGTGTTCGGCTACAACACGGAGTTCTTCCAGATGGGTACCTGGGCCGAGTTCGTACCCGGCTGGGTGAGCAAGGGCCCGGAGACCCCGGCACCGATCCTGTACACACTCGGGGACTACTTCCTGTTCTTCCCGCTGGCCGTCCTCGGGATCAACGCACTGGTCGAGCGTGCCCGCAAACGGTGGCCCCGGCTGAACAAGGCCGGCATCGTCGCCGGGTTGCTGCTGCTGTTCCTCGTCCTGGACACCGTCGGCGAACAACTGCTGCAGCGCCAAGGGTTGTGGACGTACTTCCGGGTCAACGAGACGTGGTCGCTCTTCACCGGCACCATCAACCAGTTCCCCCTCTACGAGAACGTCGTGTTCGGCTCGATCGTGATGGTGCTCTCGATCTGCATCTACATCTTCCGGCGCAAGGACGGCGGACTCATCTCCGACGCCGGGATCGAGCGGCTCCGGACCAAGCGGGGCGTGAGCATCATCCGCATCCTCGCGCTGACCGCGGTGATCAACGCGATCATGCTGGTGTTCAACCTCGGCTACAACCTGGTCAACCAGCACGCCGACATCACTCCGCCGTCGGTACCGAGCTATCTCCACGTGGAGATGTGTGGCGTTCCCGGCAACCCGCCCTGCCCGCCTCCCAGGTGAGCACGCACGCAACAGGGATGGACGGCACGACGGCCGGGGTGCAGTGCACCCCGGCCGTCGCCGCCTCCGACGAATCCCTACCCGGTCGCGTTCCGTCGCGTGCCGTACCGCGTCCCGGCAAGTCTTCCGACGTCGGCGGCAACGGTGTTGACGACGCCCGTGCACAGCACGTCACCGTCGAGCAGCAACCGCGCCGTGGAGTCGATGCCGCGCTCCCCCACCGTTCGGTCGATGGTGAATTGCAGTTCCGTCGCCAGCGGCGTGGGCCGCCGGTAGGTCACCGTCAACGATCGCGTCTTGCCCGAAACACCGACCGCGCAACTCTGGTGCTGGGTGACGGAGTCGAAGAACACCCCGAGAAATCCCCCGTGGACCAGGCCGGGCGGACCCTCGAAAGCCAGCGGGAAGGTGACACGGCCCTCGGCACGGTCCGTGTCGAGCCGGTCGAAGACGTACTCGGGAAAGCACGGGTTGAATGCACCGATGTCGTACGCGTGGTCGACGTAGACGCGGCGGGCATCGTCGGCGTCCGGACCGATTCGCGGCCGCTGGTCCGGGGGCGCCACGGATGCGAGGTCGCGCTCCCAGTCGGCGAGTCGCGCGGCCATCTCGTCCAGGACCGGGTGCGGATCCTCGAGCGACATCACGAGCCCGACGAGACGGCGCAGCGCGGGCGCGACCGCGAGCTGCTGCGGCAGGGGTTGCGCCCCATAGGAGATCCGTCCGGCCTCCACGACCCGACCCTGGTGCTCGCCCATGAATTTCCTTCCCTCCGACCCCGCCCCCCTGTTATCTTCGGACGGAGTAACGGTATCAATTACCGTAATACAAACAGTATCAATCCGGGAGCGGATGTGACCACAGCGAACCGAGATGCCCGGCCCGGCATCGGCGGTGCCGTGACCGCGCACCGCGAGGATGCCGTCCTGCACCTCACGCTGGATCGCACCGACCGTCGAAATTCGCTGAGCCAGAACATGATCGATTCCCTCGTCGATCAGCTCACGCACGCCGCCTCGGACGATACGTTGCGCGCGATCCACCTCCGCGGGGCCGGCGACGACTTCTGCGCCGGCGTCGACTGGGTTTCCCGCAACACTGACGGAACGCGCCCGCGCGCAGGCGATTTGGTTCGACGCATCCCCCACGCCGCGCACCGCGTGATCGAACTCGTGCACACCGTCCACCTCCCGGTCGTGTGCAGCGTCCGGGGCTGGGCCGCCGGCCTGGGCTGCAACCTGGCGCTCGCCGCCGATTTCACCGTCGCGGCCGACGATGCCGTGTTCTGGGAGCCGTTCGTCGCACGCGGCTTCAGCCCGGACTCCGGGTCGACCTGGCTGCTGCCCCGGCTCGTCGGGATCGCCCGGGCCCGTCGCATGCTGCTGCTCGGCGAGAAGGTCCCGGGCGGTACCGCCGCCGACTGGGGCCTGATTCACGACGCGGTTCCGGCGGGCGATCTCGACACCGCGGCGGGCGAACTGCTGGACCGCCTCGCCTCCGGACCGACCGTCGCACTGGGCCTGACGAAACAGGCACTGGCGCACGCTCAGCACGCGACACTCACCGAGTCGATGAACCAGGAGCTGTTCGACCTGGAGTTGGCTTGCCGAACAAGCGATTTCAAGGAAGGCCTCGCCGCGTTCCGGCAACGGCGCAACCCGGAGTTCGAGGGTCGATGAGGCAGGGGGCAGCCGTGGGCACCGTATTCGAGACCATCCAGCTCGACGTCGCACCCGAGGACAAGGTCGCGACGATCACCCTGAACCGGCCCGAACGTCTCAACGCGTTCGATCGGCGGATGTGCGAGGAGATGGCGCGGGCGTGGCGCCTGGTCAAGTTGGACGACGACGTCCATGCGATCGTGCTGCGAGCGGCCGGCACCCGTGCGTTCAGCGCCGGACTCGACATCAAATCGAGCTACGGGCAGCCGAACAGCGTGTGGCACCACGAGGATCCGGGTGAGCTGCTCAGCCCCAAGTGGCAGAAGATGTGGAAACCGGTCGTGTGCGCGGTGCAGGGCATGTGCACCGCCGGCGGGTTCTACTTCGTCAACGAATCCGACGTGGTGATCTGCTCGTCGGACGCCACCTTCTTCGATTCGCACGTCTCGACCGGCCTGGTGTCGGCGCTCGAGCCGATCGGGCTGATGCGGCGCGTGGGTCTCGGCGAGACACTGCGGATCGCGTTGACGGGCAACGCCGAACGCGTCGGAGCCGACACTGCACTGCGGATCGGGCTGGTTTCGGAAGTGGTTCCGCCGGAATGCCTGTGGCAGCGGGCCCACGCGATCGCGGCCACCATCGCCGCGAATCCGCCCGCGGCGACGCAGGGCACCGTCAAGGCCATCTGGGAATCGCTGGACAAGCCCTATCGCGCCGCCCTCGACCACGGCCTGATCTACACCCGCCTCGGCAACCCGCTCGGCAGAGCCCAGCTCGCGGAGACCCCGGACGGCGACGGCCGGGCACCGCGGATCCGCTGATGAACACGGTCGTCACCTGCGCGAATCCACATATCGACGACCCGGGCCTGCGGTATCGTCCGAGGAACTGTACGACTGACGGTTCGCCGTTCGGGGGGACCGCAGCATCGGGCACCACGCTGCTGTAGCGCATTCGCCGGCATCCATCCGAGGAGTTGCAGTGCCACACACGAACGGGACCGAATCGGGCTCGACACCAGTCGAATTCACCCTCGATCGAGCGGCGAGCATCGTCGCCGCCGCGATACCCGACCGCGAGATGATCGTGCAGGGCGACCGCAGGTTCACCTTCGCGCAGGTCGACGAGCGCGCCCGACGCTTCGCGTCGTTCCTGCATTCGCAGGGACTGGGCTGCCACGCCGAGCGCGCCGACCTCGCCCCGCACGAGGTCGGGCAGGATCTGTTGGGATGTCTGGCCTACAACGGCAACGAGTACATCGAGGGACTGCTCGGCGCGTTCCGCGCCCGGGTCGCGCCGTTCAACGTCAACTATCGCTACACCGGCAGCGAACTCGCTCAGCTTCTCGCCAACTCGGAGGCGACGGCGTTGCTCTATCACGCGGCGTTCGCCCCGACGGTCGCGGCGGTGCGGTCGAGCCTGCCGTCGCTGCGCGTGCTGATCCAGATCGCCGACGGCTCGGGCAACGAACTGCTCGACGGCGCCGTCGACTACGAGACCGTGCTCGCCGAAAGTTCCCCCGAACCGCTGCCGATACGATCCACCCCCGACGACCTGTACGTCCTCTACACCGGCGGCACGACCGGCATGCCCAAGGGTGTGCTGTGGCGTCAGCACGACATCCTCATGGCCGGCTGCGGCGGCAGGAACATCTACAACGGAGAACTCGTCGACTCCTACGAGCGCATCGCCGCGAACGCGGTCGCGAATCCGGGGCTGCGGATGATGATCCTGCCGCCGCTGATGCACGGGGCCGCACAGTGGGCCGCGTTGACCGCGGCCCTCACCGGACAGACAGTGATCTTCTCGACGGTGCCGGATCATCTGGACGGCCCCGAGGTGGTCCGCACGATCGAACGGGAGAAGGTCGCCGTCGTGACCGTGGTCGGCGACGCGATGGCACGACCGCTCGCCGCCGCGATCGAGGACGGCGACGCCGACGTGTCGTCGCTGGTCCTCGTCGGGAACGGGGGCGCGGTGCTGAGTCCGACCGCCAAGGAACGTCTCATCGCGGCGATGCCGGGCGTCGTGGTGCTCGACGGCGTCGGGTCGTCCGAGACCGGCGCGCAGATGCAGCACACGTCCATGACCGGTGCCGTGGCGACGGGCACGTTCCGCGGCGGCCCCGACACCTGCGTCGTCGCCGAGGATCTCGACGGTGTCCTCGAGCCCGGCCACGACGGTATCGGCTGGCTCGCGCAGCGGGGGTTCGCACCGCTGGGTTACAAGGGCGATGCCGCCAAGACGGCGGCGACCTTCCCCGTCATCGGGTCGATCCGGTACGCCCTGCCGGGTGATCGTGCCCGTCACCTGGCGGACGGCAGCATCGAACTTCTCGGCCGCGACTCGGCGACCATCAACTCCGGCGGGGAGAAGATCTTCGCCGAGGAGGTCGAACTCGCGATCGTCTCTCATCCCGACGTCGTCGACGTCGTGGTCGCGGCGCGCCCGAGTGAACGGTGGGGACAGGAGGTGGTCGCGATCGTCGTACCCGCCGAGGACGCCGAACTCGACGCCGCCGGTGTCATCGAGCACGCCGCGCGGTCGATCGCCCGGTACAAGTTGCCGAAGGCCGTCGTGTTCCGTTCCGAGATCGCCCGCAGCCCGGCCGGGAAGGCGGACTACCGGTGGGCGCGCGCACAGGCGGTGGCGGACGATGCGCGCACCGTCGACGACACGAACACCGCACGAGAGTCGGTGAGGTAGCGCGCTTCCCGCCCACATCCGGGCTGTCGTGGTCACAATGATCCGGACACGCGGCAGCGCCGGAGGGAGTGTGCATGGACATCGCCGAGGTGATGGACACGGTCGGCTCGGTCATCGACGTGGTCGGGGTGGCCGTCATCGTCGTCGGTGCGCTCGTGTCCAGCTGGATCGCGTACGACACCCGCCGGCGCACACCCCGAGCACCGATCTACGTCGCGTATCGCCGCAATCTGGGCCGGTCGATCCTGCTGGGTCTCGAATTCCTGGTGGCGGCCGACATCATCAAGACCGTCGCCGTCACCCCCACCTTCACGTCCGTCGGGGTGCTGGCGATCATCGTGCTGATCCGCACGTTCCTGAGCTGGTCCCTGCAACTCGAGATCGACGGCCGCTGGCCGTGGCAGAAGCCCGTCTCGGACGGTTCCGCGGGCCCGAGGACCCCGCAACCGTCGTGAGGCTGACAACAGTGGAGGAATTTCCTGATACTACATCATACTTCCTGATACTATTCGTCCCGTGCGCATCGGAGAGGCCGCCGAATACCTGAACATGTCCGTCGTGGGGGTTCGTAAGGCCGCAGCGGAAGGCCGGATACCTTCTCGCCGTACGGGTTCCGGTCAGCGCATTTTCGAGCGAGCCGACCTCGACGCGTACCTGGGGCGGCCCGCCGCGGTGTGCAATCCCTCGGTCAGGATCGAAGCGTTGTACTGCCGCGTGTCGGGCTCGACGGGGCAGGAATCGTCGCTCGCGAATCAGGAGACGATGTTGCGGGAGAGCGCCACCGGTGCCGTGTACCGCGTGTACAAGGACCGCGGTTCGGGGCTTCGGGAGAGGCGGGCCGGACTGGATCGGATGCTCGACGACGCGGCCCGGGGACGGTTCACGGTGGTCCGGGTGGTGTGGCGGGATCGGCTGGCGCGGTTCGGAGTGGTGTGGATCGAACGGTACCTGTCGGCGGTCGGGGTTACGGTCGAGGTGCTACGCGAGCACGGCGAGAAATCGCTGACCGAGGAACTGATGGATGACTTCATGGCGCTGCTGGCGTCGTTTTCGGGTCGGTTCTATCGGTTGCGGTCCGAGCACAATCAACGCCGACTTCTCGATGATGCCCGGGTACGGTTGGACAGGGATGCGCAGTGACCGACACCGAACTCACCGGCACACGCCCGTTCGCGTTCACCACCCGCCCCTACGCGGCGGTCGACGACAGCACCGGCGACCCGATCGGACTCGACGACCTCGACACCCGCATCGCATGGCTGCTCGACCTGATCGCCGGCGCCGAAACCGAACTGCTCACCCGACTGTGGCACCCGGACACCTTCGACACCCTGGCCGCCGGCCGCGACCGCGACGGCCGGGCCCTGCCCAAGCACGGACACGTCGCGGCGGCGCGGCTGGGCTGGACCCCCACCTACCCCGACGGGGTGTACGTGCCGTCGCGGGTGACACGGGTGGTGACCGCCCAGGCCACCGCGACCCTACGGACCCTGGCGTATCGGGATGCGGCGATCGCGGCGCTGTCGGCCCGGTTCGATCCCGTCACCGGACGCATCGCCGCACCGGATTCTGCTGCGGAGTATGTGCCGTCGGGGTTCGCGCGGGGTGTGCGCCGTCAACTGCTCGCCCGGACCCGCCGGAGTAGTGAAACGGACTCGGGGGCCGTGCAGTCCCCACGGGTGCGGATCACCGACCTGCAAACCCCACCGCAGGCCGGTGCGATGGCCCGGCTCTCGGCCGCCGACACCCAACTCGCCCGGCTCACCGTCACCGGCGACACCATGGTGCTGACGGTGAAACTGCCCACCACCGCCGCCCCGACCGGGCGGGCGCAGTGGCGCCCGGTGCGGATGACCGCCGCGCTCCCCCCGCACCTGACCGGCCGGGCGATCACACAGTGGCATCTGCCGACCCTGACCCTCGACGGGCGGGGTCTGCTGCTGCGGTGCGCCGCCACCGAAGCCGTCCCCGCCGGTGACCTCGCGGCGGGCACGGTCGCGGTGGGGGTGGATTGGTCACCGGCCACCCTCGGCGCCGCGGCGATTGTCGCGGAACGCCCGGATGGGTTGGTCTCCGACTTTCGGGGCTTCACCTACGACGACCGCGGCCTCGGCATCACACTCGCCCGCCTCCAGACAGAAGGCCAATTCCTGCACCGCAAGGCCGCCCGGCTGCGCCGGCTCGCCGAGACCGCACCGCCCCGGGTGCGGGCGGAGCTGGAGGCGAAAATCGCGGTCCTCGAGGACCATCGCACCGCGATCGGTGTCAAACGCGGGAAGATCAACC
>NZ_JALPTB010000210.1 GCF_023218075.1 Rhodococcus sp. HM1
ATTGTAGAAGCCGGAATAATAATGATTGAATTGCGCCCGGCTGAGATCCATGCCCACCAGGGTGGATTTTCCGAAGGGCTGGGTTCTGATTTTCGGGGTACCCGGCCTTCCGCCGATTTCTCCGCTCCAGCCCATCCAGAGGCCTTCGTTGCCGTGCATGGTGTCGGCGAGCGCGACCGCGACTCCGCCTGCGGCGGCCTTCGACGGATCCACCATCCGGTTGGACACCACGACGAGGCGGCCATCGGCCGAGGGCGCCTGCGGGAGGCCGGGCTGCGGAGCCGCCGCGGCGTCCCGGGCGCGCTTGCGGCGCCGGGCCAACCCGCCCGGCTGTTGGCCCGCGCCGGCCGTCGACCGCTCGCGCTCCTGCGCGGACTGCGCTGCGGCGGCAGCCCCGTCCTGCGCCGGCGAGCGGACGCCACCGGAATGGCGGGACGCATGGGA
>NZ_JALPTB010000211.1 GCF_023218075.1 Rhodococcus sp. HM1
TTACTAAATTAACATACGTCCATAGCGAGGATGTTTTTCGCTTTGAAAAAGTTGAACAATTAAGGAATGGACATTTCGATGTCATTTTTACTACGACAATATTAGAACGTGGATTTACAATGGCAAATTTGGATGTTGTTGTTATCGATGCACATCAATATACTCAAGAGGCTTTAATACAAATTGCTGGACGTGTTGGACGAAAATTAGAATGTCCTACTGGAAAAGTATTGTTTTTTCATGAAGGGGTAAGTATGAATATGATTCAAGCTAAAAAAGAGATTCAAAGGATGAACAAATTAGCATTAAAAAGAGGTTGGATTGATGAATAATTGTTTGAGTTGTGGTGCTAAGTTATATGAAAATATAACCATTTATAATTTGTTCAAGAAACCTAATAGATTATGTGACAGATGCAAAGAGAATTGGGACAATATTAAAC
>NZ_JALPTB010000212.1 GCF_023218075.1 Rhodococcus sp. HM1
GTCCTCGGCGGTCGACCGGCTGCGCGGCCAGTACGCCGAACTTGCCGCCAAGGAAGCGGACCTGCGCACCAACCTCGGCGAGCGCCATCCCTACATCGCCGCCGTACGCACGCAGATGCAGGATGTCCGCCGCCTGATCGACGCCGAATTGAACCGCATCGCCGGTGCCGCCGAAACCGAGTACCAGCGCGCCCAGGCCAACGAGAAGTCGCTCGCGGCCGACCTGGAGCGGCTGCAGCGGCAGTCGGCGGTGACCGCGCAATCCTCGGTCCAGCTGCGCGAGATGGAGCGGGAGGTCGAGGCGGCCCGCACCGTGTACAACACCTTCCTGGTACGCACCCGCGAGATCAAGGAACAGTCGGGCATCGACAGCTCGAATGCCCGCATCATCACGTCGGCCCGGCCGCCGCAGGACGCGAGCTGGCCGCCGCGGCTGATCC
>NZ_JALPTB010000213.1 GCF_023218075.1 Rhodococcus sp. HM1
GGCCAGCACCGAACAACAGGCGGTACTCGACCTCAGCCACCCCAAGGCCCGCACATCGGATTTCTACCTGCTGCTGGTGCACCAGCCCCAGGTGCTGTCCGAGCGCTCGCAGGCCTTCAACGCGATCATGTACGCGCCCGGCGGCCTGAACCGCGCGGAGCGCGAGGTGGCCAGCACCGTGGTGTCGCGCGTGAACGGCTGCGTGTACTGCGCCTCGGTGCATGCGCAGCGCTTCGAGCAACTGGCCAAGCGCAACGACGTGATGGCGCAGATCTTCGAAGACCCCGACACCGCCGGCACGAACCCGCGCGAGCGCGCCATCGTGCAAGCCAGCGCCGCGCTCACGCGCACGCCCGGCGGCTTCGGTCCGCAGCACCTGGCCCCGCTGCGCACCGCGGGCCTGTCGGACCTGGAAATCCTCGACGCGCTGCACGCC
>NZ_JALPTB010000214.1 GCF_023218075.1 Rhodococcus sp. HM1
CCTTCTTTTCGGGCGTGGGCATGGGCGTGGGCGGCCTGGGCCTGATCTTCACCGGCACGCCCCTGGCCTGGCTGGTGCAGCACGGCGGCTGGCGCCTGGGCTTCGGCGTGCTGGCGGCGCTCTCGCTGCTGTCGTGGGTGCTGATCTACCTGCGCGTGCACGAACCGGAACTGCCGGAGTCCAAAAACCGGCCGAAGGAAACCTGGGGACAGGCTGCAGCCCGTTTCGCAGACCTGTTCCGCATGCCGCACACCTGGGGCATCCTGATCCTCGGCATGTGCTGCTATGCAGCCTTCCTGACCCTGCGCGGCCTGTGGCTGGGGCCATTGCTCATGGGCCGGTTCGGCTTCTCGCTGGTCGAAAGCGGCAACGTGGCCCTCGTGCTCTCGCTGATCGCCCTCTTCGTGCCGGCGCTCTTCGGCCGGCTGGACCCAGG
>NZ_JALPTB010000215.1 GCF_023218075.1 Rhodococcus sp. HM1
CTGCGGTACGACTGGAAATCGCTGGAAGTCCGGCACGAGGCCCAGGACCGCTACAACGAGCACATCCAACGCCGCCTGCAGTCGACGACGTGGAATTCCGGTTGCCAGAGCTGGTACCTGACCGAGGACGGTTTCAACGCCACCATGTATCCCGGCTTCGCCACCCAGTACGTCAATCAACTCAAGAACGTGAATCTGCACGACTACAAGATCACCGCGCGTCGCGATGACGAGATCGCCCTGGCTCAGGTCAGCGGCGACACCGTGCCCACCGGATAGGATTCCGTGGTGGCCGAGTATCGGATTGACGACCTCGCTCGGGAAGCGGGGACGACAACCCGGAACGTACGCGTCTACCAGGACAACGGGCTGCTGCCCCGGCCTCAGCGCCGGGGCAGGGTCGCGATCTACACGGATCGCCACCTACGCC
>NZ_JALPTB010000216.1 GCF_023218075.1 Rhodococcus sp. HM1
CGGCAATACCGCGCGCTGCATAAGAAAGCAGTTCATCCCGTTTGCGACACTACATTCAGCACTGGGGCTCGGTGATACCCAAGAGATCCCCCATTCGACTCCACCGAAAGCCATAACTAGCTGATTTATTTGTAGTGAACTTTTGAGGTATGCCAAATTTTCCAACGAATTCCAGACCCGCAGGAAACCTAGCCCCGCAGACCGCTACCGTTCGTCTGGTGCCGCTTTGGGGTTGGAAACAGAAGCAACTGACTTAGTTTCTCAAACATCGACTGAAACAGCGCAGCGAGCAGACCCGATATTACTATCTGCTCACTGTTCGGTTGATTACTCGACGCCTAGAAATGAAATGGGTTTTTGACCTTCGAGCGAAAACTGGACCTCCAATGCGACCGAAGGCAAGGCATCGCCTCCAGCGCGCATTGAGAG
>NZ_JALPTB010000217.1 GCF_023218075.1 Rhodococcus sp. HM1
CCACTAATGACTCGCCTGCGCCCGATGGGGATCACTGTCGATGTTGAAACAGCCAACCGCCACGGTCTGCGCTGGCTGCACGATGTCGCTAACCAACGAAAGCATGAAACAATCCAGGCACGTCCCTGCGATCGCTGGCTCGAAGAGCAGCAGTCCATGCTGGCACTGCCTCCGGAGAAAAAAGAGTATGACGTGCATCTTGATGAAAATCTGGTGAACTTCGACAAACACCCCCTGCATCATCCACTCTCCATCTACGACTCATTCTGCAGAGGAGTGGCGTGATGATGGAACTGCAACATCAACGACTGATGGTGCTCGCCGGGCAGTTGCAACTGGAAAGCCTTATAAGCGCAGCGCCTGCGCTGTCACAACAGGCAGTAGACCAGGAATGGAGTTATATGGACTTCCTGGAGCATCTGCTTCAT
>NZ_JALPTB010000218.1 GCF_023218075.1 Rhodococcus sp. HM1
CCTCAATACCCTGCCCCTGCGGGCGCGGCTGGCCAAGCAGCTGCTGCACCTGGTGCGCAGCTACGGCATCCCGAGCCTGTCGCACGGCGACGAGGTGCGCATCGGCCTGCAGTTGGCGCAGGAGGAACTGGCCCAGCTGCTGGGCGCGTCGCGCCAGCGCGTGAACCAGGAACTCAAGGCCATGGAGCGCGAGGACGCCATCCGCATCGAGCCGGGCGGCCTCGTCGTGCGCGACCGTGACGTGCTGATGCGCATCGCCGAAACCGACCACTAGAACCCTTTTCCGCCGACCCCTCCATGACCGCTTCCTACGAACACTTCACCGGCACGCGCCCCGTCTCCGCGCAGCACGCTTTCGATACGGACGCGCTCTCGGCCTGGATGGCGGCCCACGTGGAAGGCTTCGAGGGGCCGGTGTCGGTGGAGA
>NZ_JALPTB010000219.1 GCF_023218075.1 Rhodococcus sp. HM1
GGGTAGCTGAAGCTATTACAGAATCTCTCAACAGAAATGGTCATGAGAGTGATCCTTTTTGGTCGGCAGCCAATAAACTCCTAATGCGTTCTCTAATTGGCTATCTTTATTTTGATAGTCAGCTCGATCACTATCTGCCAAACCTGGGTCAGGTTACAGATATGATTCGAGAATTGAGACGGAATCATCCAGAAGCGGAGAGTCCGGTTGAATTGATGTTTGAAGACCTGGAGAGAAGGTGTCCAGGGAATTACGCCTGCAGACAGTGGAGTTTATTCAATAAAAACTTTGACGGACAGACACGTACTTCTGTCTATGCTATTTTTGCGACTACATTCTCAGTATTTGATCATGAGCAACTAAGAAAGATTATTGAAAAAGATACACTGGAAATTGAAAAATGGAATATTGAGAAAAC
>NZ_JALPTB010000021.1 GCF_023218075.1 Rhodococcus sp. HM1
TCGCCGCATACGTGCGGTGGCGCAATGCTCGTGCCGAGCCGAAGACCCGGTTCGCCCCGGACTCACCGATCCGATCGTGGACCGAGTACCCGCATTACACGGCCAAGGTTGCTTGACGAGGCACTAGCCCTGCCCGCCCAACGCGAGGGGGAGGCCGGTGACCGCGGATCGGCGTCAGACGGTCGGCACCGTCCCTCAGAACCCGCCCCTCGGAGCACCACCGGGAATCTTCCCCTGGAACTGACCAGTTTCGTCGGCCGCCGGGACGAGCTCACCGAGGCGAAGAACCTGCTGACCGGCTCCCGGCTGGTGACGTTGACCGGCATCGGCGGGGTCGGCAAGACCCGACTCGCCATGCATGTCGCAACGGCGGTGCAGCGCGACTATCCCGACGGGGTGCGGCTGGTCGAACTCGGTGAGCTGCACGACGGGTCGGCGTTGGTCGACGCGGTGGCCACCGCCGTGGGATTACGGAACCATTCGGCGCGGGCGCTGCGGGAGGTGCTGCTCGAATATCTCACCCCGCAGCAGATGCTGCTGGTCCTCGACAACTGCGAGCAGATGATCGACTCGGTCGCCGCACTCACCGAGCTGCTGCTGCGAGGGTGTCCGCGGGTGCGGATCCTGGCCACTAGCCGCGAGTCGTTGGGCCTCGGTGGGGAGGCGGTGTTACGGGTCCCCCCGCTGGCCGTGCCGGATCCGGCGCGGGAGCCCTCGCTGCGGGCGTTGCCCCGCTACGAGGCGGTGAAATTGTTCGTCGACCGCGCCGCGGCCGCGGTGCCGGGATTTGCGCTCGCCGAGGACAATGCGGCGGCGGTGGCGCGGATCTGTCACCGGCTCGACGGGCTGCCGCTGCCGATCGAGCTGGCCGCGGCCCGGCTGCGGGCGCTCTCCCCCGAGCAGATCCTCGAGCGGCTGACCGACCGCTACACCCTGCTGACCCGCGGCCGACGAGGCGTGCCGACGCGGCAGCAGACCCTGCGGTGGTGCATCGACTGGAGCTTCGAATTGTGCACCGCCACCGAACAACTCGTATGGGGTCGGATGGCGGTCTTCGCGGGCAGCTTCGACCTCGATCCCGCCGAGCACGTGTGCGGCGAGGGCCTGGCGGCGGGTGAGGTCCTCGACACGCTGAGCTCCCTGGTGGACAAGTCGATCCTGATCCGGGAGGAGACGGGGTCGGTGGTGCGATTCCGGATGCTTGAGACACTGCGCGCCTACGGCGCCGAGAAGCTCGAGCAGTCCGGTGAGGCCCTGGTCGTGCGTCGCCGGCACCGGGACTGGTACGAGGCGTTGGTGCTCGAAGCCGAAGCCGAGTGGATCAGCCCGCGCCAGCTCGACTGGATCGCCCGCCTGAAGCTGGAACTGCCGAACCTGCGCGAGGCCCTCGAATTCGGCCTCGAGGACGATCCCGCGGCCGGGCTGCGCACCGCCGCCGCACTGTTCATGTTCTGGGGCACGCAGGGCCTCTACCACGAGGGGCGGCGCTGGTACGACCGGCTGCTCGCCCGCCACAGCAGCGCACCCACCCTGGAACGGGCCAGGGCCCTCTACTGTGCCAGCGTGCTGGCCAACGTTCAGGGCGACCTCCATGCAGTGACAGCGCTCCTCGAGGACGTGCGTGCGCTCGCCGCGCAGACCACCGACCCCCTGATATGCGCGTTCGCTTCCTCCACCGACGGCACACTCGGCCTTCTCGCCGGCAATCTCGAACGTGCTCGTACTCGCCTCGAATCCACACTCGCACAGTTCAGTGAACTCGGAGACCGCGCGTTCGAGCTAAGTGTCCTGATCTCACTGGGGACGGCCTACGGCCTGTCCGGCATGACGGATCAGGCGATCGAATGCCTCGAGCGGGTCCTCGCCATCACGGAAACGCACGGTGAGAAGGTGTATCGAGCACACGGGCTCTGGAACTTGGGAGTTGTCCTGTGGCGGCGCGGTGAGGCAGATCGTGCGGTGCACCTTTTCGACGAATCACTCGCGCTGTCCCGGCAGGTGCGCAATCCCCGCCTCGTCGCCTCCTGCCTCGAGGCACTGGCCTGGATCAGCGCCGAGCTGCGCGACGCACGTCGGGCCGCAGTGCTGATGGGCGCCGCGGACGGCTTGGCGCAGACGGCGGGCAGTCCCGCGATCATCCATTCCGATCTGGTTGTCCATCACGAGGAATGCGTTCGCACGACCCGGCAGGCACTCGGAGACAGAGCGTTCTGGGCTGCCCACCGCGAAGGTGAACAGTTCGGCTTCGACGCGGCCATCGCCTACGCCCTCCACGAGCGGCCGCCGGCCGGCTCCACGCGCGAGACCGATGCGCCGGCGAAGCTGACCAAAAGGGAACGTCAGGTCGCGGACCTCATCGGCGAAGGCCTGACCAATCAGGCCATCGCCCGTCGCCTGGTGATCTCACCTCGCACGGCGCAAGGTCATGTGGAGCACATCCTGGCCAAACTCGGATTCACATCCCGCACGCAGGTCGCGGCCTGGGTCGCGGAGCAGAAACATGACCAGGTCTAGAGAATTGATTTCTTGACGGATGGGGGGTCGTCCTTCGTTCGGCTAGGCATACAGTCTGATTCAGCTGCTCGTACACCATGGACGCAACCTGCGACAGCACGGTCCTTCACGCCGAAGGGGAACGGAGTTGTCGTCAGTCGCGTAGGAGTTCGACGCTCGGAAAACGCTCGCCTGGCTGTGTGGATCGAAACGACACCCGCATGCGGCGGTTGGGCTGCATCGGAACGTCACCGTCGATCCAGGAATACACCCAGAGTCCCTCGTCGAGTTCGACGATGGCCAGGACCGACGGGCGCGGTGCACCGCGTAGCGGATCGGGGCGCCCTCGACGACCGGCACGAGACGATCACGCCCGCGCCGGCCGAATCGATCGGCTCTAGGAGGTCGGAGCCGCGCACCCGTGGCAGGTGATGGTCGACGGTGCCAGCACGGTGGCGCAGCCTCGACATTTCCGGAGGACGAGCTTGCCGAACCGGATGGTCCGCTTATGGGCATGAGCACCGTACCGAGGCGTCGCAGGAAGATGCCGCCGGTACGAGCTACCGGCGGTCGGCGAGGTACCGGCGATCGGTGTCGATGGAGCATGCCGGGGCCTTCGATCGAACGGCTAGGACACCTTTCCCCGGCGCCTGCCGGGGTGGAAGACCCCGGATGCCCTGCCGACAGGGGGATGGGGGGAGGCAGGGCATCCGGGAGGGGTCGAATCGTCGACCCGGGATCCACGATCCGTCTACAGGGGGGATGACGGATCGTGGTGGTTGATGGGAGATCGCATTGTCGGTCGCGTTGCTCGTCGTGGCTGGAGTGGTTCGGATTCCCATCGATGATGGTGTGCGCAGGCGGGGCCCGGAACGGCCATATGGCGGGGTAGGGTACCTATTTTTGCCTGGATGGAAGCTCGGCTGGCGCCGCGGTCCTTGCGCTTGGTTTCGGAAGGCGCGCCTGGCGGTGTAGGCGTTGGTGTGCCGCTGAGTCCGATGTCTACGGGTCTTATGCCGCTCGAGCGGTAGAAGAGCGCTGCAGCGGCCCAGTAATCTCATCGTCTCGTACCGACCAGTTTCCTTGCCCCCGGCAAAACAGGTATGTCTCCGGGTATTACGGCCGTCGCCTCGCTGCGGGGAAGGCGGCACGGTGTGATGTGTCCACCATTTCTATCGAAGGTTCACCCCCCATGCACCATCCATATCGGCCGCCGGTACCCCGAGCCCGCGGGCATCACCCAGTGATGCACTGGTCCAGTGTCCGAGTCGACGATCAGGTAGAGGTGTGCACGGTGCTCGGGCGAGGAGCGCCGGTGGTCTTCCTGCCCGGATGGGGATTGACGCCCTGGGTCTACCGGCGCGCCCCGGCCCAGCTGGCCCGAAGCTGTCGGGTCTATGCCCCGGCTGTACCCGGGCTCACGGCAGCGCCGGTCCGTCCCCTCGACAGGAAGACCCTGGCAGCCTGTTCAACCTGGCTCGGCCGGTTCCTCGATGCTGTCGGACTCTGGTCCGTGACACTTCTCGCGCACTCGTTCGGCGGGGCCCTTGCCATTCAGACCGCCCATGATCTTCCCGATCGTGTGGCGCGACTTGTTCTGGTGAACTCCGTGGGCGGAGGGGCCTGGCCTGACCTGGGGGGTGCGGTGCCTCCGCTCGGCGACGGACCTGTGCGGGGGCGGGGAACGACTCTAGAGGAAGCGCAGTCGCTGCGGATCCTTGCCTCGGCCACGCCGTCTCGCCCCACCGGCAACGACGGCGGTGTTCCGGAAACCGTGGGCCTCACCGACCGCGTTCCCCCGGATCGGGACCTGACCGCGGAGCTGACCCGCCTCGCGCAGCGACATCTACCGGTATCACTGGTGTGGAGCAGAGGAGACCGTCTGATACCGCGGGCGAGCATCGAAACTCTTCGAAGCGTGCTGGGTAGACCACGGATGTTCACCGTCTCGGGAGGACATGGATGGCCGATCACCGCCCCCGAGTATTTCGGCAACGCCATGCGCACCGTCCTGAACGGGTTCCCGATCGAGGTCGCGTCGTGAGCATCGATATCTCCCGGCAGGGACGCGAGACGACGCGGTCCGGGAAACTCGTCATCTGGAAATGTCGGGACTGCGCCGCGCTGTTCGCGCCACTGACGCGGTTGTGTTCCTCGTGCAGCAGCGGTGATCTCGAACCCGTCCTTTCGGCCGGCGTGGGAGTGATCGTCTCGTGTCGGGTCGTCAATCGCGCTCCGGACCCGGTGTGCGGTGTGCCGTGCCCCTCGGTCATCGCCATCGTCGAACTCGATGAGGGGCCTTGGGTCTATTCGTGGATCGACGGCGAGGTGTCGGTGCGGTCCGATCGGCCGGTGCGGGTGTGTTTCCGGTACACGCAGCCGGGTCAGCGATTCCCGATCTTCGAACCACGTCACTCCGATCCCGTCCTGCCCGAAAACCCTGCTGCGATACAGCTTTAGCCACTCTGATCTGAAGAGTCATTCCTCGCCGAAGTGCTCATCATCATGACAACGATCGTGCTCTTCGCCAGGGACCATCCGCGAGAGGGTACGCAGAATCTGAATCTGCTCCCGTAGCGGGACGATCTACGTGCGCACCTCCGGCCCCGGGATCCGACCGAGGTCACGTCCCCCATGCATCTCTGTCTGTCCGAGGTCGGCCCGGGAATGGAGAACTGGAAGGTCGGAGACCGCGTCGGGTTATCGCCATTGATGTCCGACGGCGACGCCATCGGCTACGGCGCCTGGGACGGCGGCTACGGGCCGAAGGTACGGGTCACCGGCGTGAACCTGGTACGGCTACCTCCGGAGCTCTCCTTCGAGTTGGGCGCGATGGCGACCGATGCAGGAATCACCTCCTACCACGCCCTGATCACCGCCGGCGGACTGAAGAAGGGCATGCGGGTCGGGGTGATCGGTCTGGGGGCCTGGGCTACATCGGGGCGCGCGTCGCCGTGCTCAAGGGAGCCGAGGTCTAAGCTGCCGACATCGATCCGTCCACCCGGAAACGTGCCGCCGAGATCGGGCTGGCGGGCGTGGCCGAGTCGATCACCGAATTCGCGGACAAGGACCTGCAGTTGATCATGGACTACGCGGGGTTCGGAACGACCACTGCGCAAGCGGTGGATACGCTCGCCAAGTCCGGGACGCTGGTACAGGTCGGCCTCGGCCGCCTGCAGTCCACGGTGAACACTCAGGCCATCGTCCGCAAGGAGTTGCGGATCCTCGGCTCCCTGTCGGGCACGCAACAAGACCTCGCGGAGCTCTACGAGCTCATGCGTTGGTCACAGCGCGTGCACGCGGGTACACGTCGCGGTCACGCTCGATCGCCCAGGCGCTGACCGCGTGACCGAACATCGTTGATCATGGTCTTCCCGAGCACGATGGCCAGGTGGCGTTTGAGGCAGCGAACGGCTTTTCGAGAGGTCTTTCCCTCTTAACTGTGCCGCATTGGCTCTAGAGGTCGGGGCCAGCGCGCGATGACCTCGCGGGCCTGCGCGAGCCATGCGATGCCCGCCTGGGGATCGTCGACCGTGCCGCCGTTGAATCCGAGCGCCAGGCCGCGTCGCACGTCGTCGAGACTGCGCACCGGCCATCCGCCCATCTGGTACCCGGCCGCCTGCATCCGCTGCACCAGCTCGTCGGTCAGGCCGTCCCAGCCGCAGTAGAACGCGTCGGCCTCGACCTCGGCGAGCACGTTCTCGATCCCGTCCGGGTGTCGTTCGGTGTCGGGGTAGCCGTGTGTGATCAACCCGCGGGAGATCTCCGGCGCCAGGGCGTGCATCCGGCGCAGGGCCTCCGGTTGGAAGCTCGTGAAGCGGATCCGGGCGGCGTCGTGGGGGCGTCTGGCCACGACGCGGGCGATTTCCTCGCACGCCTCGACGGCTTTGATTTCGACCTGCAGGGCCACCGTGGTCGCGGCGAGCACCTCGCCGAGTGTCGGGACATGCCGGCCGTCCCCGATGTCCACCGCTCGGATCTGTTCGTAGGTCAGTTCGGCGACCGGCCCGAGGCCGCGACCGGCTTCGTTTGCGGCGGTGCGGTCGAGGGTCGCGTCGTGGAGCACGATCGCGACACCGTCCGCAGACAAGCGGACGTCGAATTCGAGTTCGTGCACGCCGATCTTCTCGGCGAGCCGGAACGATTCGAGCGTGTTCTCCGGTGACAGATCTTTCGCGCCGCGGTGGCCGACGACGGCGTAGGTATCGCTTCGGCCGTGGGGGTGTGTCGTGTCGGGGATCATCAGGCAACCAATTCCTCGTACTGGGCGCGGATGTCTTCGGCATCGCGGCGCATGGTGGCGGCAGCAGCGCCGAGAGCTGCTGCGGGGTCGGCGTTGTCGGTGTAGAGCTTCTGGATGACGGTGCGCATCTCGAGAATCGTCGAACCCACGAACAAACGGGCGGGGTCCGGTTGACGCGCGCGATCGAGCTGGTCGATGGCCAGGCCGTAGTTGGGGTTCTCGGCGATACGCTGCGTGACGATCGAGGACGTCGCAGCGCCCTTGGTGGCGGGAAGATAGCCCGTGTCGACGGCCCACTCCGCAGCTTGCTGATCTTCCGCGAGGAACGCGATGACCTGGGCCGCGGCGGCCTTGCGTTCCGGGTCGGCGTTCTTGAGGATGCCGAGACCGGCACCGCCGGTGGGGACACCGGTGTCCAGTGCAACGGGCAGGAAGCCGGCGCCGAGCTCGAATCCTGATGCTTCGGCGCCCTTGGTCAGTCCGGTCAGCGACCCGGTGGAGTTGGTGATCGTCGCGACGAGACCGTTCGTGAAGTCGGTGTTGATCTCCTGCGCGAGATAGCCGATCTTGTCGTCGTTGACACACGCACGGTCGAATTCCGCCGCGGCGATGGCGGCCGCGGAGTCGACCGTGATGTCGAGGCCGTCGGACATCGCACCGTCGTAGTTCCACAACAGGCCCTGGAAGTACCAGTCGTCGGAACCGGTGTAGGCGCGCATCATGAGCTTGTTGCCGCGGTAGTCGCGACCGGTGATCCGATTACCCCAGTCCCGGAACTCGTCCCAGGTCTCGGGTGCGCGATCGGGGAGGCCGGCCTGCGCGAAGACGTCCTTGTTGTAGTAGAACAGTGGCGTCGAACGGCCGAACGGTACCCAGTACGGTTCCCCGCGGACGACGCCTTCCTGGAACAGGCGATCGTGGTAAGTCTCGGCGTTCCACGTGTCGGTGAAGTGACTGCCGAGCGGCTCGAGGTGGCCGGAGAGGAAGAATTTGTTCCACGACACGTCGGAGAAGATGGCGACGTCCGGGATCTGGCGGGCCTGCAGACCGGCGGACAGTTTTTCGGTGAGCCCGTCGTAGCCCTGGAACTGCTGGATCTCCACGTAGATGTCGGACTGGGATTCGTTGTAGCGATTGATGAGCTTGGCCAGGGCTTCACCGTTGGTTCCGGACCAACCGCTCCAGAAGACGATGTTGGTGCGGCCCTGGAACTGAGCGGGAGGTGCGACGTCCGGCTGGGCGAATCCGCCCGATGACGATCCTCCGCCGGGTGCGCCGCACGCCGCCAGGATCGGGACCGATGCTGCGACGCCTCCGGCGATCGCCAGGAAACGGCGCCGGCTGAGCGCGGACGAGGTCAGGGCGCTCTGTCGGGTGAACAGGGACATGGAAGCTCCTCGAAGGGGTGGAGGCGGAATCAAAAAATCTGGGAGACAAAGGGAATTCGGTGGGGCGGGGCAGCGCGTTGTCGAACGTCAGCGACGGACAGCGGCGCCGGCGAGCCCGGCGACGATGTAGCGCTGGGCGAAGAGGAAGAGCAACAGCATCGGAAGGATCACCAGGACGGTGCCCGCCATGATGGGTCCCCACTGATCGACTCCCTCGGTCTCCTTGAGGAACATCAGACCGATCGGGAGTGTGCGTGCCTGAAGGGTATTGGTGACCAGCAAAGGCCAGATGAAGTCGTTCCATTCGTCGATCACGGCGATCAGGGCGACCGTCACCACGGCAGGTTTGGACATCGGCAGTACGAAGTACACGAGTCGGCGCACGTGGCCGCACCCGTCGAGTTCGGCTGCTTCGAGCACTTCCTTCGGCAGTGCCAGAAAGTGCTGGCGCAACAGGAATGTGCCGAACGCGCTGGCGAGGCCGGGGAGGAAGATGCCTGCATACGTGTTGATCAGACCGAGGTTGCCGATCGTCATGTAGTTGATCAGCAGCGTCACATGACCCGGGACCATGAGCGCGCCGAGCACCGCGAGAAACACGATCTTCTTCCCCGGGAACCGAAGGAAGGCAAATGCGTACGCGCTGAACACCGCGAGGAGCACTTTGAGTGTCGACCCGGCCGCGGTGACGATCAGGGAGTTGACGAAGAACTGCGCGAACGGCACCGCCTCCCAGGCACGGGCGAAGTGGTCAAAGACGATCGTCGACGGAATCCACTGCAGCGGCCACCGATAGATCTCGCCTTCGGGTTTGAACGCCGACGAGAACATCCAGTAGAAGGGGAGGAGGAAGACGATGCCGACGACAGTGAGGCCGAGCATGCCGCCGACGCTGCGGATCCGGAACTTGCGTGCGCGCGGCGCCGGGGTGGACGGGGTGTCCGTCGAGGGCCGGGACCCGGTCGTGGTCGTCATGAGTAGTGCACCTTCTTCTCGACGAATCGCATCTGCACCACCGTGACGACCATGAGCATCACGAACATGATCATTGCGCCGGCCGCGGCCGATCCGGCCTTGAACTGGCGGAAGCCTTCGTTGTAGATGAACCAGCTCAGTGTCGTTGTGGATTCGGCAGGTCCACCGCTGGTCATCATCGCGATGACGTCGAAGGATTGGAACGCGCCGATCACCTGCGTGACCATGAGAAACATGGTCGTGGGGGAGAGCAGTGGGAGCTTGATGTACCGGAATACCTGCCATCGGTTCGCGCCGTCGAGGCGCGCCGCTTCGAGCACGTCTTCGGGGAGGGATTGCAGTGCGGACAGATACACGATGGCGACGAACCCGACGCCTTTCCAGATCGACACGATGATGAGGGCGGGTAGCGCCCACTGACTGGTGGTGGTCCAGTGCGGCGAACCGAACCCGAGCACCGAGAAGAAGGCACGGGACAAGCCGTAGTTGGGGTCGAAGAGGAAAAGCCATATTGCTGCTACCGCGGCACCCGAGAGGATGTGGGGTGAGAACGCCAGTGCCGAGACCGCTGAGCGGCCACGCGTCTTGGTCGTGAACAGCAACGCGAGGGCCAGGCCGCCGAGGAGGCTTGCGCCGACCACCGCCACGACCCACACCGCGGTAATGCGCAGAACGCGCAGGAAGGAGGGGTCGGTGAACAGGTTGATGTAGTTGTCGAGGCCGATGAAAGTCGGGCTCGGTGCGATCATGTCCCATCGGGTCAGACTCAGATACGCATTGCCGATTACGGGCCAGTACGCGAACACCGCGATGAGCGCGAGGTTCGGGAGCGCGAACAGGGCGAAGAGCATGTATTCCCGTCGCCGCCGACGGTTCCGGTTGCGCTGTGGTGCGGGTGGTGCCGCAGGACCGTCCGGGATTTCCGCAACCGGCATCGCCGTGATGCGCTGGGCTGTCATGGACACATCCACCCTCCTTTCGAAATAACAATGCAGTGTTAGCAATCTGCGGGACGCGACTCATGGTGGCATCCGGTGCCGGGGTGGTCAAAGCGCCTCGATGGATAGCGGGAATCGCCGCACCGGATCTGGAGTACATCTAAAACGATTGCTAGGCAATACAAGTGGATCTGAGGAGTTGTTCTTCGGAGTTCTCGGTAAGCAGCGATTCGGAAAGAATCGGGCAAACCTTCCCGCTCTGTTCATGACCCGTTAATCACACTCGGGGTGATATAAAGAGCCAAACGCGAGTAGAGCATCGAGGGGAGATTCGGAGATGACGCAGCGGATCATCAGTACATCGAGACAGGCGCGCCTCGACGCGATCCTCGAATGCCTGCTGGCCGACGAGAACGAAACAGCGCAGTCGCTGTCCACACGATTCGGCTTGTCGCTCATGACCGTTCACCGAGATCTGGACGAGCTACAACGTCGCGGGGTCATCCGGAAATTCCGAGGCGGAGTGAGTGTCGCACGCACGAGCACCTACGAAATCAGTGCACCACTGCGCCGTCTCGTGGCGGTACCACAGAAGAAGGCGATCGCTGCTGCTGCCGCCGCCAGTATGGTGGCGCCGGGACAGTCGATACTGCTCGACGACTCGACGACTGTCGCAACCATGCTCGATCACCTGCTCGACATCGAAGAACTACACATCGTGACCAACTATCTGCCGACCCTCACGCGCATTGCGCACGACGGCGGCGCGACGGTCACCGCGATCGGCGGAACGTTCGACATAGGGCACGAGTCCTTCCTCGGGGTCGGTGCGGTGGCCGCGATCCGCAACCTGAGGGTGGACACCGCATTCTTCTCCACAACCAGCGCAGACCTCGACGGCACCTACCACCAGGAAGAATCGATCGTGCCGGTCAAGGCCGAGATGATGCGCTCGGCACGTCGACGAGTACTGCTCGTCGACTCGAGCAAACTCGGCGGGACGTCGCTCCACCGGGTGTCGGGATGGAAGGTCGTCGACGACCTCGTCACCGACATCGGAGCCCCCGCAGATCTGCTCGACGCGCTGCGCGCCCAGGGAGTGCGAGTGACCACGATCGACCCCGCGACGCCGTTTCCGGAAGCCCGACGAGAACCCGGCACCGATGCTGTAGGCACAGACGAAGCAGGCACACACGACGAGGAGAAGCAGTGACCCAGGTAGATACCGGCGTGGATGCCGTGTTGTGGGATATGGACGGCACTCTGGTCGACACGGAGCCGTACTGGTTCCGGGCCGAAACTATTCTCCTTGCCGCGCACGGCATTCCGTGGACAGAGGAGCAGGCAGCCGAACTCGTCGGCAATGCGCTACCGACATCTGCGGCTGTCCTGCGCGCCGCCGGCGTGGATCTCGGCATCCGTGAGATCATCGACACACTCATCGATTCCGTGATCGCGCAGGTTCGGCAAGCAGTGCCGTGGCGACCCGGCGCGCGCGAGCTTCTCGCGCAGATCCGCGCTGCGGGTATTCCATGCGTGATGGTGACGATGAGTGAGCGGACGCTGGCATCGGAAATCGCCCGACTGCTCCCGGACGGGACCTTCGAGTTCCTGGTGACCGGCGACATGGTGACCCGGGGGAAACCCGACCCCGAACCGTACCGGCTCGCCGTCGAGACCTTGCGATCCACCCGCGGTGAACTCTCCCTCGACCGGATCGTGGCTATCGAGGATTCACTACCCGGTATGGCCTCGGCCACAGCCGCCGGCGTTGTCACACTGGGTGTTCCCAATATCGTGGAGTTGCCCGACGGTCCCGGCCATACGCTGTGGCCCACTCTCGAAGGTCGCGGCCTCGTACATCTGAGAGAGCTCGTGAACACGCGGTGACACCGTGGGGCCGGTCTCCGACCGGCCCCACGTGCGTTCGTCAGGCGCTCAGACGAAGCCCGCTGTCGCAGTCGAACAGGTGCAGCGCCGACGGCTCGGGCCGTATTTGCACTACCGCATCGACCGGGGGAGGTGTGCGGTCGCCGGTGCGGACCGTGATCGGAAGACGTGTACCGCCTGCCATGACATGGCCGTACAGGTACGCGTCGGCTCCCAGTTCCTCGACCATGTCGATCGTCATGTCGACCCCGGTGCCGTCGGTGCTCACGTGCATCGACTCCGGACGCACACCGACCGTGACCTTCACGCCTCGGGTCGCACCCAGCGTTCTCCGTTCGACCGGAACGGCGAGACCTGCGAAGTCGATACCGCCGTCGACGATCGGCACATCGATCAGGCTCATCGCCGGCGACCCGATAAAACTGGCGACGAAACGGTTCGCTGGTCGCGCATACAGATTGCGGGGCGTGTCGACCTGCTGGAGGACGCCACCGTCGAGAACCGCGACCCGGTCACCCATCGTCATCGCCTCTATCTGGTCGTGGGTGACGTACATCGTCGTCACCCCGAGCGTACGGGTGAGCCGGGCGACCTGATTACGCGTCTGCACACGCAGTTTCGCGTCGAGATTCGACAACGGCTCATCCATCAGGAACACCTGCGGGCTCCGCACGATGGCCCGGCCCATCGCGACCCGCTGACGCTGACCGCCCGAAAGGGCTTTCGGTTTGCGATCCAGGTACGGCTCCAGATCGAGCATGCGCGCCGCCTCCACGATGCGACGACTGCGTTCGTCCTTGGACACCCCGGCGATCTTCAGCGCGAAACCCATGTTCTCGGCCACCGACATGTGCGGATACAGGGCATAGTTCTGGAACACCATCGCGATGTCGCGGTCCTTCGACTCGACGTCGGTGACGTCGGTGTCGCCGATGAACAGCTGTCCGTTGTCGATTTCTTCGAGGCCGGCGAGCATGCGGAGCGTGGTGGTTTTTCCGCAACCCGACGGGCCGACGAGGACGAGGAACTCGCCGTCGGCGATCTCGAGGTCGAGCCCGTCGACCGCGGGTTTCTCGGCGCCGGGATAGTGACGGGTGATGTCGGAGAAGGTGACTGTAGCCATGGGGAGATTCCTTCCACGGGCAGGTACGTGCCCGACGATCCGTAGTGAAGGGACAACGGTCCGATCACTGTCATCCCATCGGCTGTGAATGAACGCGCGATGGTGGCCGTCTGAATAGGAGGTGGCGGCGACGCGAGGACTGTCAGCGGCTCGCAGGTACCGAACCTCGTCACGGGCCAGCATCGTCAGTTCTGAATGTTCACTTCCCTGGACGGGAACACATTCGAAGACGTCAGCACCACACCGATATTCACCACGTGGCCGTCACAGACGATCGACGCTGCCGGCACGGTGTGGGTCGTCGCCGACGGCGTCAGGTCTATTCCCACCGTCAATATGGGTGGCCACCGCTGTTGGATGTAGCGGCCCTCTGTCGACGGCAGGTGAAAATTAATGGTGGTGTACGCGGTCGTCCGACACCTACGTGAAAACCGGCGGCGAACCCCTCGTGCCAGATCAGTGCGGAGTTCGAGTGCAGCGGTGGTGGCACCGCGTCCAGAATCGTCGTCGACAAGTCCGCACGACTCTTCTCGGCGGCGCCGTCACCGTGCGGCACCGTTCGCTGGTTGACGATTGTGGCGTGAGCCAGCGGCAGGAAGCTACCTTTCGATCCTCGACACGCGGCTGTGACCGCTCGGGCGAAGACTCAAGGGTCCTGTCGTCAGTCGGGTCATGAACAGCTGATCGGGTGTCGGACCACCTCGCGTACGCCGGTGGCGGTGGTGACAGAGTTTCTGCTGCCGCTGACGATCGAACCGCCGACCGAGGCGTGGACTCGTGCGATGCACGCCGACCGGCACGGTTGCTGGATCACCTCCTTACACGAGGTGTTCCGGTGCACGCGCACCGCCTCGACCGAGGTCACCGTCGAACGGGTCACCACCGAGGGTGGCCGCAGCGTCGTCGACGAGGGGCGGTTGTTCCTGCGTACCTTCCCGAAAGCGATTGTGCGGACCGATCGCCGGTACGGTGTGGTGCGCATCGAGCCCGCGGCACACCCGGTGCGCATGCTCGACGATGCGGGGCAGTTGGTGCCGGTCGAGGATGCGGCACTGGCCGCCCGGATCCTGGCGCGACGGGAGCTGCCCCACGTCGCCCGCAGCGTCGACGACACCCGGTGGATCGCAGCCGAAGAGCTGATCGCAGAGGATCCGGACGGGAGCCGCGAGCGCATCGATCTCGAGATCCGAGCCTGCGGCACCGTGCAGTGGCTCCGGTCCGACCCGATGACCGACCCGAACAACGCCGACATCATCACCGTGATCTCGTTGCCGATACCGGACGAACCGTAGACCGGCGGTACCGCGCCGGGGCAGGGGTCTGCGGCGGGGTGCCGCTGGTGTGAGGAGGGGCCCTATCGTGCAGGGATGAGGCGGTCGTGGCGCGCAGGGTTGAGTCAGTGGTTGGACCTGCTGCTGCCGGATGCGGTCAGGGCTCGGCTCCCTGGTCTCGTGCAGCGCGTTTTTCGGATCGGTCCGCGTTACGGCATCGCGCGGGATGGCGGTGTACGGCTCCGGTATCGACGGCGAGATCGATGCAGCTTCGGCGTTGCTCGAGCCGGACGAGTTGCTGCGGTGGCTCGCCGCGCGTGGTGAGCCCAGCGCTGCCACGGTGGATGCGCTGGTCGCAGTGCAGCGACGGCGTGAGGAAGCGTTGGCCGATGAGGAACTCGGCCACATGCTCGGTGGCGAGATGGCGTTGTTGTTGGGGCAGGTCTTGATCGCGAGCATCGACGGCGCGCACTGGCATGTGTGGCCGAACGGCCATCCGGTTGTGCGGATCGGCCGAACGGATCTCGATGTCACCGAGATTGCCGATGCCTATCTGTGCCGGCAGGGCCATCTCCGAGCGCGATCGTCGAGCGCTACCGCGGAGCCGGCAGGTGAGAGGACCGGTCGCGTAGTGCGTGCCGCCGATCGTCGGTGGTGCATGACCGGTTGGTGAGCGGATGTGGGATAGCACGGCAGCTCTGTCTCGAGTGTGAATGTGATCCTACCGGTAATACCCTTTCGAAAGTTCCGAAAGGGTATTACGTTTCTTTCGAATAGAAGGGTGAGGACATGACGCAGGCGTTGGAGCAGCGCACGTATCTCCCGGAGCCCGAGGACGGCGACCGCTTCGCGGAGGTGATCGGCTTCCTCGACGCGCACGAACGTCGCTTCGGTGACCGGGTGGAGCCGCGATACCTGCTTGTCGGTGTGGACGAAGGGGATCAGGTGCCCTTGCCGGCCGAGGTGCACGCGATTCTCAAGCAGGTGGCCTCGGCGTTGCAGGCGGGGCGAGCGGTCACTGTTGCTCCGCACACCACGAAATTGACCACCCAGCAGGCGGCCGATCTGCTGGGGGTGACCCGACCGACCGTCAAACGGCTGATCTCGGTGGGGGAGTTGCCGGCGGAGAAAGTCGGCACCCGGCACCGGCTGGTGCTGCGTGATGTCCTCGACTACCAGCAGCGGCGACGCGCGCAGCAGTACGAGGCGTTGGTGGCCACGTCCGTGCCTCTCGTCGACGAGGACGATCCCGAGGTGGTCGCCGAGCAGTTGAAGGCAGCCCGTAAGGCCGTGGCGGCGCGCCGACGGGCCCGTAACACGATCGCCTGACCGCGAGGGAGGGTTTCGTCGCAGGGGCTCGTTGCACTGCGCGGATGTTCGCTGCTGTTCGGGGGCACGTCCGTGCTGTGGCCCAGCCGGCAACGCGACTTCCTGCTGTCCTTGGCGATCGAGGGAGACGTTATCGGTTGTCGGGCAGTCCCAGGATGGTGAGGTCTTCCCCGACGATGACTTGTCCGGAGAATCCTTGCTGAGCTCGACGTTGCCACTCTTCGGTGCTGGTAAATGATGGACCGCCTGGAACGAGGTGATTGAGTACCAGAGTCTTCACCCCGGCTCGTTCAGCCAGTGCTCCAATAGCGTCGACGTCGGTGTGGGAGGCACGTAGGTGTTCGATCAGTTTCGTCGGGGGCATCCGTTATCGGCCGGGCCCGTTTCTGTGAGTCGTGTGCGTGCCGGGAAAGCTACCTGCTCTCGGTGTCGAGGCGAAACAGGCAGTGACGGTGGGCGTACGTGCGAGTTGTGCAGGTATACGTGGTAGTTGGTCACCCTGCGAGCGGTGTCGTTGTGTGAGAGCTTGGGCAATCCAGCGATTGGTGTCGATACCGGCGTCGACGGGGAGGCCGCAGACTGATCCGATGATATGGCCTCGACGTTGGCAGGTGGCATCGTCCATGCCGACGACTGTGCGTCGCGCCGGGACACGTTCGACCAGTTAGGCGGCGGCTCACTGAAGCGCGAAGGATGGATCGCTGTTGATGACGAGGTCTGTTGGCCTGCACGTTCGTGCTCTTGGTGGTCTTTCCTGACGGAGGAACGCGCTATGAAGGACCACTTTGGGATTGGGTGCGGAACTCGGTGAGCTGCGCTGGGCTGGGAAGCCAACACGGGTGGCAGAAGTCCCCAATGCTCAAATCAATGCTGGATCGATACGAGCTGTCGGATCACGCCGCGCGGCATGTACCGGACCTGCGGCGACGTGCCAGCGGCGGATTGATTGCGAGGATACCGGTATCCGGAGCCTGCGTGAGTGGGATCCACTAGCCGCAAGATGCGCCAGGGACGCCGGACCACGTGTGCTCGACCTGTGACGGCTCGTTGCCGCGTCCGAATTCAATCCAGGATGTCGCGAACCTTCGTGTCCTCGCGACCGGAAAGCACGAGGGACTCGGCCACGACCATGTGCTTCTGCCAGTGCGTGAACGCACCGGACCCGTCGCGGGCACGCAGCAGCTTGATCAGCTTGCGCTGTGAACGGACGAACAACTTGTAGTTCGCCTCGTACTTTTCCACGTCGGTCGAGAGCCGTTCCTGAGTGACGTTCGTGGTGTGCCGTTCGTAGATCTCGTGCAGCATTCCGGCTATCAAGGCAAGTGTGGCATTGCCTGCCAGCTGGACCATCCGAAGGTGGAAACGTGCAGCGGTCTGCCCGAAAGTGCCGGATTCGTACGATGCCGGAATGGCTTCGTCCACGATGCGTTCGAGTTCGTCGAAGGCTTCGTCGGTGCCGGTTTCGGCTAGAAGTCGCGCTGCGGTGGGTTCGATGGCTTGGCGAGCGATATACACGTCGGCGACGGTGGCGCCTGAAAGCTCCAGCAGTAGCGACGCCGGTCGTGCAACTACCTCCGGGCCCGGCACGCACACCCGGGCACCGGAACGGGAACCGCGGCGGACCTCGACAAGCCGTTCGGCTTCGAGCACGCGGACCGCCTCGCGGAGCGTGGGCCGGCTGACGGAGAAATGCTCCATCAGTTCGGCTTCGTGTGGGAGATGGTCGCCGTCCTTGAGTTCGCCGTCGACGATCATGCGCCGCAGCTTGCGCGCGACGAGCTCAGCCGTCTTGGGGGTTCGAATCGCTCGTCCCATCGTGCCGGGGGCATCGAAGATCGGAGCCCATGCTTGGTCGGTCACGGGGACACCTTCCTGCTCTGGTTCAACTTCGCGTACTTAGTAAGGTACCCGAGGGGGCTACCCGGAGGTAACTACCCGTGAAGGCGTGTCACGGAATGCTGCCGCGGTACCGTGCGCTTCTGTAGGCGGCGGGCCACTGTAGCTCGGACCGAAGTTCGGTCGCTGCGCGATAGGGCCAGTGCGGTTCACGGAGCAGTTGTCGGCCGACCATGACGACGTCGGCGGCGCCGTCGACGAGTATCTGCTCGGCTTGCACCGCTTCGGTGATCAGTCCGACCGCTACGACCGGTAGCGCACTTGCTTCGCGTGCGACTCGCGCGAACGGCACCTGATATCCAGGCCCGACGGTGATCTTCTGGTGCGCGACCATACCTCCGCTGGAGATGTCCATCATGTCCACCCCGGTGCCGTCGAGGAGGCGGCACAGTGCAGCGGTGTCGTCGAGGGTCCAGCCGTCGTCTGCCCAGTCGGTGGCGGAGATGCGGACCAGCAAGGGAATGGTGTCGGGCAGAGAAGCGCGGACGGCCGCGACGATCTCGAGTAGGAAGCGGCAGCGATTCTCGAAGCTGCCGCCGTACTTGTCGTCACGGGTGTTGCCGAGTGGGGACAAGAACTCGTTGATCAGATAACCGTGCGCGGCATGGATCTCGACGACCTCGAATCCGGCGTCGACCGAACGCCCTGCGGCGTCGGCATACGCGGTAACCAGCTTCGAGATCTCGTCGCGCGTGAGTGCGTGCGGTTCGGGCAGGCCTTCGTAGGCGACCGCCGAGGGGGCGACGGTCTGCCAGCCGCCTTCGTCCAGCGGAAGCGGGATGCCGCGGCGGCTGATGCTGCCCTTGCGGCCGGAGTGGGCCAACTGAATCGCGGGAGTGGCGCCCATATCGGACACGAAGCGGGTGATTCGCCGCCATGCCTCGACCTGCTCGTCTTCCCAGATGCCGGTGTCGGCAGATCCGAGACGTCCCGCGGGCTCCACGGCGGTGGCTTCGGTCATGACCAGTCCCGCGCCACCGCGAGCCATTCCGCCGAGATGTGCGAGATGCCAGTCCGTGGGTACGCCGGATTCGGGTGCCGAGTACTGCGCCATCGGGGCTACCCAGATTCTGTTTCGAGATGTGATGCCGCGCAGCGTGATCGGTGAGAACAGCAGGCTCTCGGACACGGGTCCTCCGATTTCGGTGATGGAGTGGGTGGTGAGGAAACTGCATGGTCGTCACGCAGGTGGTCGGGCCATGTGGTCGAGGCGGGTAAATATTTCTTGCGCCTACAATACATAGTCAACTATGTTATCTAGGTAAGCAAGCGGTGTTCTACCGTGAGACAAGGCGCCGGATTGCCGGCGAACTCCGAGGAGCGGCAATGTTGAGGACGCGGTTCACCGAAGAATTCGGTATCGAACATCCGATCGTGCAGGGCGGCATGATGTGGGTCGGCCGGGCGGAACTTGCCGCTGCGGTCTCCAATGGAGGCGGACTCGGCATCATCACGGCGCTGACCCAGCCCACCCCCGAGGATCTCGCCGCGGAGATCGCGCGGTGCCGGGCGCTGACCGACAAGCCGTTCGGCGTCAATCTCACCCTCACGCTGTCGATCAACCCGCCGCCGTACGCGGAGTACCGGCAGGCGATCATCGACTCCGGTGTGAAGATCGTCGAGACGGCAGGCTCCGATCCGACAGTGCACGTCGAGCACTTCAAAGAGCACGACATCAAGGTCATCCACAAGTGCACCAGCGTCCGCCACGCCCTCAAGGCGCAGCGCATCGGCGTCGACGCGGTGAGCATCGACGGCTTCGAGGCCGCGGGTCACCCCGGCGAGGACGATGTTCCTGGTCTCGTTCTGATCCCGGCGTCGGCCGACGCCCTCGACATCCCGTTCATCGCCTCCGGCGGTTTCGCGGACGGCCGGGGGCTGGCGGCCGCGCTCACACTCGGCGCCGCCGGCATCAACATGGGTACCCGGTTCATGTGCACCGAAGAGAGCCCGATCCACGAGAACATCAAGCAGCAGATCGTCGGCGCCAGCGAGCTCGACACCCAGCTGATCTTCCGTCAGCTCCGCAACACCATGCGCGCGGCCAAGAACTCGGTCAGTGAAGAGGTCGTCGACATCCTGAACAAGGGCGGTCGCTTCAAGGACGTCAAGGACCTCGTCGCCGGCACCCGCGGCCGCAAGGTCTACGAGAACGGCGATCCCGAAGCCGGCATCTGGACCGTCGGTGTCGCGCAGGGCCTGATCCGCGACATCCCGCCGGCCGGTGAACTCGTGCGCCGTATCGCCTGGGACGCCGAGGAAATTCTGTCGTCCTTGACCCGCAACATCACCGACTCCGTTTCCGTCTCCTGAGGGGCGCGCAATGACCGAGACCGATGCACGCGAAACCGCGACTCCCGAAGAATCCCCGTTGCTCGTCACCAAGGACGGGCCGGTCGTCATCCTCACGCTCAACCGGCCCGACCGGCGCAACGCCATCAATCGGGCGATGCGCAAGGCGCTGAAGAAGGAACTGTGGCGCGCCGACGGTGACGACGAGGTGCGTGTCGTGGTGATCACCGGCGCAGGCACCGCGTTCTCGTCGGGTGTGGACCTGCCCGAGGCGTTGTCCGGCCCGCCGCCGCGCACCGAGGGCGTCACGCCCACGCAGGTGCTGCGCGGCATCTCCAAGCCGGTGATCGCTGCTGTGAACGGGCCGTGCTACACCGGCGGTTACGAACTGGCCGTGAACTGTTCGTTCATCATCGCCTCCGATCGTGCCGAGTTCGCCGACACCCACGCCCAGATCGGCCTCCTCAACGGCTGGGGTGGCAGCGCCATGCTTCCTCGCATGGTGGGTCTGCCCGCCGCGATCCAGTTCATCCTCAGCGGTGAACCCATCACCGGAGACACCGCGGCACGGATCGGCCTCGCGAACGAGGTCGTCGAGCACGACAAGCTCATGGATCGCACGTTCGAGATCGCCGGCAAGATCGCCGGCGGGCATCCCGGGGCAGTGCAGCGGATGCTGCGCCTGCTCAAGGAAGGTGCGGGCGCTTCGCTCGCGCACGCACTCGGCCTCGAGGCCGAAGCCTCTGCTACGCACCGTTCCGACGGCGCCGAAGTCGGCGCGCGGTTCGGCAAGCGGCGCGCCGAAAAATCTTGACCTACACACAATCCGAGTTCTGACATCATGGGAGGTGGCGCGGTGGAACAGAAGACCACGGCGGTACTCGAAGCAACGACCGGCGACTGGCGCGACCGGCTGGCCACACTGCTCGACGACTACCGGAAGCGTCCGCGTCCGGCAACGTCCCGTGAGCGATTCGAGGCCGCCAAGGCATGGCAGTCCGAACTCGTCGACGCAGGTCTCGCAGCACCGGGCTGGCCACGCGAAGTCGGCGGCATGGAACTCTCGCTCGAAGACCAACTCGACTACTACCGGATGACGACCCGTGCCGGTGCACCGAAGCATCCGTGCGGCCTGTCGTTCATCGTCGCGCCGACAATCATTGTGCACGGCACCCAGGAGCAGAAGGACCGTTTCCTCGAACCGCTGCTGCGCGCCGACGAATTCTGGTGCCAGGGCTTCTCGGAACCCGGGGCCGGCAGCGACCTCGCGTCGCTGTCCACCCGCGCGGTGCGCGACGGCGACGTCTACCGGGTGACGGGTCAGAAGATCTGGACCACCATGGCCGACAAGGCCGATTGGATCTTCGCGCTGGTGCGCACCGGTGCCACAGGCCGGGGCACGTCCGGCATCACCTACCTGCTGATCCCGATGAATTCACCGGGCATCGAGGTGCGTCCGCTCCGCGACGCTGCAGGTGGCCACCACTTCGCGGAAGTCTTCTTCGACGACGTCGAAGTCCCCGTCGCCAACCGCCTCGGCGAAGAAGGCGGCGGGTGGTCGATCATGCGGACCTCGCTCGGTCACGAGCGTGCGACTGCGTTCCTCGCCGACGAATTCCGTTACCGAGGAACGGTCGACAAGGTCTTCAAGCTCGCCGTGGAACAGGGTTACGCGAACGATCCGCTGATTCGCCAGGAGCTCGCGAAGGTCGAAACCAACGTCCGTGCGATCGCTGCCAACAGTGCCCGCGCGCTCGACGCCGTGTTGCGGAACGAGGATCCGGGTGGGGTCGCTTCGGTCAATCGTCTGGTCAAGTCGGAGTTCGAGCAGCACATGCACCGGCTCGCGCTGCGCCTGACCGGTTCGGGGGCCTTGCTGAACACCCGGTCCGAAGGTGTTGTCGAAAAGGGCCGTTGGACATACGGATACGTGATGGCGCGCGCCGCGACGATCGGTGCGGGCACCGCCGAGATTCAGCGCAACACCATTGCGGAGAACGTGCTGGGTCTGCCGTCGCATCGCGGCGAGGGTCGCCGAAACCCGGTGGTCGCGCCGGGCCGGCCGCTCACCGCTCCCGAAGAGGACGAGGCAGCCTTGCGCGAGGTACTCGCCGACCTGGTCTCGTCGTACGTGGACACCGAGAAGTTGCTTGCGCGCGAGTCCACGCCCGGCGACTACGACATCGGCCTGTGGGACGAACTCGTGAAGTTCGGTCTGCCCGGTCTGACCGCCCCGGAATCTCTCGGCGGCGGTGGCCAGTCGTTGCGACTGTTGTGTGCGGCCGTCGAAGAAGCGGCCTACCACCTGGCTCCGGTTCCGCTCGTGCCGACCGCAATCGCGCTCGAGGTGCTCGTTGCGGCCGGTGCGGACGAGCAGGCCCGCACGGTGGTGTCCGGTGCCACTGCCGCGTTCCTCGCCCCCGTCGACGATCAGGGCTGGGTTACCGGTTCGGGTCTGCCGGTACTCGACGGTGGCCGGTTGACCGGCCGGATCGAACGCGTGGCGGGTGCACCCGTCGCCGACGTGCTCGTGGTCCTCGCGACCGACGCGGTCACCGGCGACCGTGTGCTCGTCTCGGTGCAGCCCGCCGATGTCACCGTCACGGTGCAGAACTCGGTGGACCTGACCGCGACCGTGGGTATCGTCACCGCGAACGGGGCGCCGGCCGCGGTGCTCGCGTCCGGACAGACCGTCGACGACGCGCTGATCCGCGCTCGCCGCGTCGCGCAGCTGCTCGTTGCAGCGGACTCGGTGGGTGTCGCCAACCGGGCACTCGCGATGGCGGTGGACTGGGCCGGGCAACGTGAGCAGTTCGGACAGCCCATCGGCTCGTACCAGGCCATTTCCCACCGTTGCGCCTACCTGTTGGTCGGTGCGGAAGGTGCACGGGGGCAGGTTCTTTCGGCTGCCGATTGTGGCGAGAACGATCCCGACGCCGCGACCTCCGCGAACCTGGCAACGGCGGCTGCGCTGAGCACCGCTGTGACCGCCGCGGAGGACTGCATCCAGATCCACGGTGGTATCGGTTTCACGTGGGAGCATCCCGCTCATCTTCTGCTGCGCCGCGCGACGGCCAACGAAGCGTGGATCGGGCGTCCGGAGGTACTGCGTGATCGCGCCGTGAGCGCGGTGTTCGACCGGCTTGCCTGACGAGGTCGATCGAATTCGATTTCGGTACACGGACGAGGCCGGTGTCCCAGTCGGGGACACCGGCCTCGTCGTGTGTCGCGTGGGCGGGTCGGTCAGCCGACGATGCCCTTCTCCCGCAGTTCGGCGATGCGCTCGGAGTCGAACCCGATCTCGGCGAGTATCGAGTCGGTGTGTTCACCGATCGTGCACCCGGCGTCGGCCTTGACTTTCGAACGGGAGAATCGCGTCAGGGGAGCGAGGCGCCGGTGCTCGTCGAAGATCGGGCTGTCGGCGAGCACGGTGTAGCCGGCCTCGAAGTATTCGTCGCCCTGCAGGTGGCTCTCGGGGGTCCGTTCGGTCACGGCGACACAGCCGATGTCCTGCGCGCCCAAATCCTTCTCCCACTCGAACTTGGAGCGGGTACGCAATACGGCGTCGAGCGACTCGGCGAGATCGGTGGCGTGTGTGCGGCGCAGATCCGGCGTCGAGAACTTCTCCTGCTTGAGGTCGATGTACGGCTTCAGTGCCTCGACCAGGGTGTTCCACTCGGAGTCCTGCGGGGCGGCGAGGAAGATCCAGCCGTCCGACGCCTCGTACAAGCGGTACAGGGCACCGAGGCCGTACAGGTCGGGGTCGGAGACCGGCGGCTCGGGACGGTTCGCGTAGTCGATGTTGCGGTCCATGAGTGCGTGGGTGGCGGAGGACAGCATGGTCGCGGTCATGTCGCCCATCGGGTAACCGCGTTTGCGGGCGAGCAGGCCCAGCAGCATCGACGAGGCGACACCGAGCGCGGCCACACCGTCGGCTTGGACGGACGGGTTGGCTCCCGCGGTGTGCCGCCGCAGGGCAATGCGCTTGATCTCCTCGAGATTCTCGCCGTGGAGGTCGAGACCGCCGAGGTCGCTCATGCTGAGTCCGGATGCCGCGCCGACGGAAGGTGCGTAGGCAGGACGACCGCCGTATGGTCCTCCTGTGCCGTAGCCGGGTGCATTGAGGTACACCAGATCGGGGTTGAGGGCCTTGAGTGTGGCAGCGTCGACACCGATGCGTTCCGCGGCGCCCGCGCGATAGCTCTGCAGAACGATATCGGACTTCTTCGCGAGCTCGTGGACGATTGCGAGGCCCTCGGGAGTGTTGATATCGAGCGCGACAGATTCTTTGCCCTGCAATACTTTTGCGCCGCCCGCTTCGGGGAATGCAACGAGGCCGCGCATCGAGTCGCCGGCGAGTGGTTCGACCTTGAGGACGCGGGCGCCGAGATCGGTCAGGAGCGTCGCGCCGTAGGGCGCGGCGAACATCGAGCCGAGCTCGAGGATCGTGACCCCTGCGAGGGGCAGTGCCCCGGTGGGTGCGTCGGTAGTGGACGAGGCGTTCGATCCGGATGCGATGCCGGCGAGCACCTGCTCGGTGTCGGCCCCGAGGCGGGGCGCCGGCCGCAGTTCCGTGAGCGGCTTGCCGTCGACATGGACGAGCGTCGACGGCTGGCGGACCGGGCCGAGGTCGGGGTCGTCGACGGTGACGACACGACCGTCGTGCTGAAGCTGGGGATGATCCAGCGCGGCAACCGGATCGTTGAAGATCTCGGCGCTGACATCCGGGTTCGTATCGAAGACGTGCTGCCATTCGGCAAGGGTGCGTTCGCGGACCTTCTCGAGCATGATGTCCCGCAGTTCGACGCGGCGTTCGACGTCCTCGAAGATGGGCAGGCCCTGCCAGTACGGGTCGGCGAAGACGTGGGCGAGACCGAACTCGGTCATCATCGCGAAGAACAGGCGAGGCTCGGTCTGCGCGAACTGCAGCCAGTGACCGTCCTTGGTCTGCGCGACGAGCAGCGGGTAGATCAAGGGCGCAGCCGGCCGACCCTGATCGTCGAACGCATACATCGCCTGGTAGGCGTCGGGCCAACGCGCACAAACCAATTCGAAGAACCAGTTGTAGGTGTCCATCGAGGCCGCGCCGCGCAGCAGGTCGGCCTCGACGTGCTGACCGACCCCGCTCGACTCGCGTTCGTACAGTGCAGAGAGGACGCCCTGGACGGCGGTGTGCGCTGCTCCCCAGGCCGCCCAGGGTGTGGGTGTGAACGACGGGCCGGGACGCTCGGACATCTGCGCCTTGCCGTGGAACACGCCCATACGGGCGAGGACCAGGGCTTCGTATCCCTTGTCGTTCGCCCACGGTCCGGTGGTGCCCCAGCCGGTGATTGATGCGCTCACCAGGCGGGGATTGAGGTCGGCGAGATCGTCCGGAGTCAGACCCAGGCGCTCGAGCGCGGCGGGTCGTGAGGTGGTGATCAGGACGTCGGCGCTGCGGAGGAGGTCGTGCAGCGCGGTGAGCCCGGTGTCGGTCTGCAGATCGAGCGTGACGCTCTTCTTGCCGCGGGCGAGGGCCGGCCAACCGGTTTCTTTGCGCATCGGGTTGCCTGCCGGCGGCTCGACCATGATCACGTCCGCGCCGGCGTCGGCGAGGAAGACGCTTGCGTACGCACCGGGAGTGGTGAGGGACAAGTCGATCACGGTCAGGCCGTGCAGAGGGGCGGTGGAAGCGGGAGAAACTGCGTTCACTTCGGACCTTTCGAAAGGGTTACGGCGAACGTGCGATGTGACCTTTATAACTAACGAAGTTCACTACGTCTACATGTTGGACGGTGTTAAATTGAAATGGAATTCCTTTGCCGTGCAAACGATAGCCCCGTCGAGAAGCAGAAAACGCACGCCGACCTGCGTCGACGCGCGTGTCTGTTCGGTCCGAGTCTCTGTCAGTCCCGGAAACGCAGTAGCCCTTCCTGTGCTGTGCTGGCAAGGAGATTGCCGTCTCGGTCGAACAGGTAGCCGCGCGAGAGGCCGCGACCTCCGCCCATCCGGTACCCGTGTTGCTCGTAGAGGTGCCATTCGTCGGCGCGGAACGGTGCGTGCCACCAGACCGTGTGATCCAGGCTCGCCAGCTGCAGACCGGGTGTGTCGATGTGTCGGCCGTGTGGGGGAAGCGCCGCGGAAAGCAGGAACAGGTCTGAGCAGTAAGCGAAACCTGCTGCGTGGACGAGAATGTCGTCTCCGAGCCGCTCCGGGGTGCGGATCCAGGCGCGCTGGCGCGGTGGTCGGCTCTCACCCCGGCGATTCGCCAATCGGGGGTACTCCTCGGGGAAGCGGAACTCCACTCCGATATTCGTCAGGAGCGGAGGAAGCCACGTGGCTTCGCTGAGTTCTTCTTCGCTCAGGCTGTCCTCGAGCCGGGGGAGTTCCTCTGGAGGGGTGGCCGGAGCGCTCACCGGAGTTTGATGCTCGAGCCCCTTCTCCGGGCGCTGAAACGATGCGGTTGCAAGGAAGATCGTGCGGTCGTTCTGTACCGCCCGTACCTGGCGCGTGGTGAAGCTGCCCCCGTCGCGCAGGCGTTCGACGTGGTAGTCGACGGGAGTGTCCGAGCGCCCGGGATGGACGAAATGGCCGTGCAGCGAGTGCACCTGCCTGTCGCGATCGACAGTCAGACCCGCGGCGACCAGTGACTGTCCGAGGGCTTGGCCACCGTATATCCGCGGAGCCTGGGTATAGGCCGAACCCCGAAACACGTCGTAACCCACATTCTCGAGAGAGAGAATCTGCCCGACGGGCGGGCGGGGGATACTCGCGAGAGTCTCGACGGTGACAGCGATAGACATCGTTTAATTGTATAACTACGTTGTCCTTCAGTATAGGTCGTATCCAACGCGAGGAGTACCGATGGAATACCGCTATCTGGGCCGTAGTGGCGTGCAGGTGTCCGCGCTGTGCTTGGGCGCGATGTCGCTGGGATCGATGGGCAACACCGATGTGAACGAATGCACCGAGATCGTGCATCGGGCGCTGGATGCCGGAATCAACATGATCGACACCGCCGACGTCTACTCCCGAGGGCAATCCGAGGAGATCGTCGGGGCCGCGATCGCCGGTCGCCGTGACGACGTCGTGCTCGCCACGAAGTTCTACAACCCGATGGGCCGCGATCGCAATCGCCGCGGGGCGTCGCGCCGTTGGATTGTGCAGGCCTGTGAGGACAGCCTGCGGCGGCTGAACGTCGACCACATCGACCTCTATCAGATCCACCGGCTCGACGAGAACACCGACTTGGACGAAACCTTGTCCACCCTTTCGGATCTGGTGCGATCCGGGAAGGTGCGGATGATCGGCTCGTCGACCTTCCCGGCCGAAGCCGTCGTCGAAGCGCAGTGGGTGGCGGAGCGGCGCGGGCACGTCCGGCTGCACACGGAACAGCCCCCGTACTCGATCTTCGTGCGCGGTGCCGAACGTGATGTGTTCCCGACGGCTCAACGCCACGGCATGGGCACGCTCGTCTGGAGCCCGCTCAACGGCGGGTGGCTGACCGGCAAATACCGCGCTGGCGCGGATCCGGAGGCGGACTCGCGATTCGCGCGAGTGCCGCAGGGTTCTTGGCGCACCGACTCGCCAGGTGCGCAACGCAAGCTCGACGCACTCGACAAGCTGGAGAAGGTCGCGGTCGATGCCGGCACAGACCTCATCGGCCTGTCGATCGCCTTCGCGAAGGCACACCCCGCGGTGAGCTCGGTGATCATCGGCCCGCGCACCGTAGGCCAGCTCGAAAGTCAGCTTCTTGCAGCTGACCTCGTGCTCGACGAGGACATCCTCGACCGCATCGACGAGATCGTGTCGCCCGGCACCACCATCGCGCGCGGCGACCTCGCATTCGAACCCCGGGCGGTGCGCCACAAGCGACTGCGGCGCCGCTGACGGTGCCGTCGCGGCCGAGCATTGACAACCATCGGCAAAGTCAGAATACTATTCTCAGAATAACAATCTGACTTTTGGCTTCTTGTGGTGACTCCACCGGGAAGCCTTCGGTGGAAAGGCATCGCATGACGCCCCTCGACGACAAGCAACTCCACGCCGACCTTGCCGTCCGCGCCACGCGCGCCGGCCAGGAATGGCGCGAAGGCCTCACCGTCTCCGATGTGCGCCCGCTCTCGGGTGGTTCGTCGAGCCTCACCTTCATCGCCGATGCCTCGTGGCCCGCGGGGGATCAGCAAGTGGTCCTCAAGGTCGCGCCTCCCGGGCTCGAGCCCGTCCGTAACCGCGACGTCCTGCGGCAGGGGCGTTTGATGAACGCTCTGCACGGAGCGCCCGGCGTCAAGGTGCCGGAGGTCTACTTTTCCGCGGCTGGGAAGTCGAAAGAGGTCCCACCGTTCGTGGCCATGGCCTTCGTGGCGGGAGAATGCGTCGAGCCTCTGCTCGAGGACGATCGCACCGACGCGCTTCGGGAGCGGACACGCACGCGATTCCTCGATGCCGCCCGCATGCTCGGCAATCTGCACCGTGTCGTCCCCGCAGAGGTGGGTCTCGGAGACGAACCGGTCGTTACCATCGAGGACGAGATCAACCGATGGACGAGGGCGTTCACCACCGCGCCCGAGGACCTGCAGGGCGAGTACGAGACGTGCGCGAAGGCGCTGCATGCGACCGTCCCTCAGCCCATGGCTCACGTCGTCAATCACGGAGACTTCCGCCTCGGGAACACCCTGTGTGACGGCACGAAGGTCACCTCGATCATCGACTGGGAAATCTGGTCTGTCGGAGATCCCCGCATCGACCTGACGTGGCTGACGTATTTCACCGACGAAGCCCGGCATCCGGCCCGCCCCAACGACGAGCCCTGTGGTGCGCCGATGATCGCCGAAGTCGTCCGGGAGTACGAAAACTCGTTCGGCGCGAAGATTCCCGATCTCGAATGGTTCGACGCTCTCACGCGCTACAAGGAAGCCGCCGCGACCGCGCTGCTGATCAAGCGCGCGCGCAAACACAACACGATGAACCCCTCCTTCGCGCGGATGGAACCGGCACTGCCGGAGCTCATCCGCGAGGCGCTCACCCTCGTCGGCGCCTGACACGCCGCAAGCTGCGCCACACCACGAACTACTTGTAAAGGGACGACTATGTGGGATTTTCAGACCGATCCGGAATTTCAGGAGAAGCTCGACTGGGTCGCGACGTTCGTGCGCGAGGAGTGTGAGCCGCTCGACCTGCTCTTTCCGCACCTCGGCCAGCCGTACAACACGGAGAACAAGGCGGCCCGCGCGATCGTGAAGCCGTTGCAGGAGCGCGTCAAGGAGCAGGGCCTGTGGGCGTGCCACCTCGGCCCGGAGCTCGGCGGCCAGGGATACGGCCAGCTCAAGCTCGCCCTGCTCAACGAGATCCTCGGTCGCTCCATGTGGGCCCCGACGGTTTTCGGCACCGCCGCGCCGGACACCGGCAACGCCGAGATCCTCGCGATGTTCGGTACCGATGAGCAGAAGGCCCGCTACCTGCAGCCGCTGCTGGACGGGGACATCGTCTCGTGCTTCTCGATGACCGAGCCGCAGGCGGGCGCGGACCCCAAGGAATTCGTCTGCTCGGCCCGTAAGGACGGGGACGAATGGGTGATCAGTGGGGAGAAGTGGTTCTCGTCCAACGCTCGGTACGCGTCGTTCCTGATCGTCATGGCGGTCACCGACCCCGACGCCTCGCCGTACCGACGGATGTCGATGTTCGTCGTCCCCGCCGAGACGCCGGGGATCGAGATCATCCGCAACGTCGCAGTGATGGGCGACCGCGAGGAACTCGACGAGGGCACCCACGGGTACATCCGGTACAACGACGTGCGGGTGCCGGCAGACGCCATCCTCGGCGGACCGGGACAGGGCTTCGAGGTCGCCCAGGCCCGCCTCGGCGGTGGACGAGTCCACCACGCGATGCGCACCGTCGGCAAATGTCAGCGCGCCTTCGACATGATGGCCGAGCGGGCACTCTCGCGGACCACGCAGGGTGAGACGCTCGCGAAGAAGCAGCTCGTTCAGCAGTTCATCGCCGATTCGGCCATCGAACTCGCACAGTTCCGGCTGCTGGTTCTCAACACCGCGTGGGTCATCGACACCCAGCCGCACGGTGCCGCCCGCACACAGATCGCGATGTGCAAGGTTGCGATGGCGAAGGTCTATCACGACATCGTTCATCGGGCGATCCAGGTGCACGGCTCGCTCGGTGTCACCATCGAACTCCCGCTGCACGAAATGTGGGCGGGCGCGTTGTCGCTCGGCCTGGCGGACGGGCCCACGGAGGTCCACAAGGTCGCCGTTGCCCGCGGTGTCCTGAAGAACTACGAGCCCGTCGACACCCTGTTCCCCTCCGAGCACATCCCCACCCGACTGGCTGCCGCCAAGATCAAGCACGCCGCTGTCCTCGAAGAGTACGGAATCGCATGACCGACAACATGTTCGACCTCGACGGCAAGGTCGCCCTGGTGACCGGCGGCAGTCGCGGACTCGGACGCGAAATGGCCCTGGCCTTCGCGCGCGCCGGCGCGGACGTGGTGATCACGAGCCGCAAGATCGACGCGTGCGAAGCGGTGGCGCAGGAGGTCGAGGCCCTCGGCCGTAAGGCACTGCCGGTCGCGTGCCACGTCGGCAAGTGGAGCGACATCGACGCACTGGTCGAGGCTGCCTACGAGACCTTCGGCAAGGTCGACATTCTCGTCAACAACGCCGGCATGTCGCCAGTGGCACCGTCGTCCGCCGAGACGAGCGAGGAACTGTTCGACAAGGTCATCGGCGTGAACTTCAAAGGCCCGTTCCGGCTCAGCGCGCAGATCGGTGAGCGGATGGCAGCGGGCGACGGCGGGTCGATCATCAACGTGTCCTCGTCCGGCGCGATCTTCCCAGCGCCGAAGTTCGGCCCCTACGCCGGAGCGAAGGCGGCCCTGAATGCACTGACAGGTGTGTTCGCACGCGAGTTCGGTCCCACGGTCAGAGTCAACACGATCTCCGCGGGCCCGTTCCTCACCGACATCTCCGAGGCATGGCCGGAGGAATCACGCCGCTCGACCCGCAGTGCGGTCGGACGGCCGGGGAAGCCGGAGGAGATCATCACCACCGCGCTGTACCTGGCGAGCCCTGCATCGAGCTACACCACCTCGTCGCTCGTGCGTGTGGACGGTGGACTGTACTGATGCATAACCCATCCCGGGTCCGAGGAGGCGGTTAGCCATGCGAGCAGCACGTTGCGAGAGATACGGGCCGCCGGATGTGGTGACGGTGTGCGATCTGGCCGATCCGGTCCCGGCCCGGGACGAGGTGCTGATCGAGATTCGTGCGGCGGCCGTCAACTACCCCGATGTCCTCACGGTCGCCGACAAGTACCAGGTGTCCGTTCCCACGCCCTTCACTCCGGGTAGCGAATTCGCCGGAGTCGTGCGGGCGGTGGGAGCGGATGTCCGGTCGGTCGAACCGGGCGACGCAGTCATGGGTTCGGCGATGACCGGAGCATTCGCGGAACTGATCTGTGTTCCCGCAAGTGCACTCACTTCCAAACCCGACGGCCTCGACTGGGTTTCTGCGGCGGCGTTCCGCGTTACGTACACCACCGCCTATCACGCACTGGTGACCTTCGGTGCGATGCGGGCAGGCGACTGGGTGGTAGTGCTGGGTGCCGCCGGGGGAGTAGGGACTGCAGCAGTCGACGTCGCGACCAGGCTCGGAGCAAGAGTCATTGCCTGTGCGTCTTCGGAGGAACGATTGAGGGCCGCGACGAAACTCGGAGCGGAGGTCGGTGTTTCGTATCACTCGGAAGATCTCAAAGCACGCATCAAAGAGATCACCGGTTCTGGTGCGCAGGTAGTGATCGACCCCGTGGGCGGGAAGTACGCGGAGCCGGCGCTGCGGGCGTTGGCCCCGGGCGGCACGTTTGTCACCGTGGGATACGCCACGGGCGAGATTCCCCGAATACCGCTGAATCTGGTTCTGTTGAAGGATCTTACGATTCGGGGTGTCGAGCTGCGCACCCTCGCGCAACGACATCCGGACGCACCGGCGCGTGCGCAGCAGACCCTTGATGCGCTTGTGGCCGAGGGGATGAAACCACTGGTGTCGCACGTGTTCGACCTGGACGACGTCACCACGGCGCTGGCGAGCTTGAACGACCGGTCTGCGGTCGGGAAGGTCATCATCGCACTCGGCAGCGCCTGCTAATCTCAGAACCGCATTTTCAGTCGTTTGGAGGTGAATGTCGGCCGTGTCCTCATCTCCCGCCGATTCGCTCGACACCGATTTCTTGGTGATCTCCGGTGGTCGCCAATTACGTCGTGCCGCCAGTCCTGCCCGGCAGGAGGCATACGACGCCGAGGTCCGGACCCTGATCCGGGCGACTTCCGAGGTGATGCTCCGCAAGGGGTGCACGGAGGTGCCGAAGGTCAGCGAGATCGTCCACGAGGCCGGTATCACCAATCAGGCGTTCTATCGGCACTTCCGCAGCCGTGACGACGTCATCGTTGCCACCTACGAGCAGGGCATGCTGTCGGTGTACAGCTATCTACGTCATCGCGTGGGTAAGAAGTCGTCTTGGCGGGACAAACTCGAAGCGTGGATCGACGGGGTACTCGCACAGATCAAGGACCCGAAGCTGGCTGATCTGAGTGCCGTGATTCGGTGGAACGTAGCCCAGATCGCCAGAGAGAAAACCGAAATCGAGCCGATGGGGCAAGAGCGTATCCGTGCGCTGCTGTTGTCCATCCTGGCTGAGGCCGGCACGGAAGACCTCGACCGGCAGGCGCTGTTCGTCAACACACTCGTCTCCGGGATTGCAACGCACTATATAGACACCGGCCGGCGACCGACGTCCGAGGATCGGCAAGCGCTTCTCCGTTTCTGCCTCACCGGACTCGGAACTCGTTCGGCATAGACGGGCGCCGTGCGACCGCCGATAAACAAGTGCCGGGCGCCGGAACAGGTAACTCTACCCACCCCGGCGCCCGGCACCGACAACTCTGGTTCTAGTTCGCGATTTGCTCGCGCGGTAGACCCAGTATCCGCTCGGCGATCACATTGCGGTTGACCTCGGAAGTGCCACCGGCGATCGTCATGGCCCGGGACATCAGGTAGCTGTACGCAAGGGACGGCTCGTCCCCGGCCACCACCGCTGGGCCGGCGATGCGCAGTGCCAATTCTCCGACGTGCTGCGAGTGCTCGGCGACGAGCATCTTGCTGATGCTGCCTTCGGGGCCGGGCTCCCCACCTGCCACAGCCCGCACGACGTTCCGGACGTTGAGGACACCCATCGCCTGTTCGCGTGCCACGAGCTCGGCGACAGCGCGCGTCGTCGCGACATCTCCGGCAGCGTACTTCTCGGCGACGTCGAGCAGCATGTAGGCGGAGCGTTCCTCGCCGCCCGTGCTTCCACCACCGATGGATACGCGCTCGTTGCCGAGCGTTGCGCGGGCCACCGTCCACCCGTTGTCGACCGCTCCCACCACGTCCTCGTCGGGAACGAACACGTCGTCGAAGAACACTTCGTTGAACACGGCGTCGCCCGTGATCTCGCGTAGGGGTCGCACCGTCACGCCGGGTGCATTCAGGTCGACGACCACAGCGGTGATGCCCTTGTGCTTCGGGACGTCCCGGTTCGTGCGGATCGTCGCGAGGCCACGGTTGCAGTTCTGCGCGTTGGACGTCCACACCTTCTGCCCGGTGATCCGCCAACCGCCGTCGACCTTCACGCCGCGCGTCGATACCGCCGCCGCATCCGAACCCGCGCCGGGCTCGGAGAACAGCTGGCACCAGACGAGATCGCCCATCAGACCCGGCCGGATCCACCGTTCGATCTGCTCGGCGTTGCCGTGCTGGGTGAGTGTGAGCAGGATCCACGCACCGATACCCAGGTTGGGAAGATCGACTCCGTCGAATTCTTCGTCGATGACGAGCTGCTCCACAGGGGACGCAGCGCGGCCGTATGGCTTCGCCCAGTGCGGCATGAGGTAACCGGAGTCCACGAGCAGCGCGCGGCGATCCGCTTCGGACGCTGCCTGGTACTGCTCGGCGAATTCGCGGGCCTGGGTACGGAAGGTCTCGGCCTCGGCAGGCAGATCCACCGCGAAATGGCGTCGCACCCCTGCCGTCCCCGATTCCACGATCGAATCGAGCGCGGAGTCGGGCTCACCGAACAGTGCCCGCAGGGTCTGCGCGCGGCGGAGGTGCAGGTGGCAGTCGTGCTCCCACGTGAACCCGATACCACCGTGTATCTGAATGCTCTTCTCCGCGTTGGAGATATACGAATCGAACGCGAGCGCGCGAGCGGCGTCGAGTGCGAGTACGGCCTGCTCGCCTTCCGTTCCGGCGCGCGCGGCATCCCATGCGACGGCGACTGCGAGCTCGCTGGTCGCGAGCATATTCGCAAGGTGGTGTTTAATTGCCTGGAACGAGCCGATGGCCCGCCCGAACTGTTCCCGCACCTTCGCGTAGTCCAGCGCTGCGTCGAGCGTCGCGCGGGCACCACCTGCGGATTCTGCTGCGGCGAGTGTCCGGGCGATGTGGCGAGCCCGGCCGGCGGCCCCGAGCACGACGGCTGATGCCGTCGCGTTGTCGAGGAGCACGTGCGCAAGACGCAGCGTCGGCTCGAAATCGGAAGCCGGGATGATGGTGACGGCCGAGTCGTCGGGCGAGACGAGTACGAGGTCGTCCTCAACGACGAGGGCGAGCACGTCGGCACCGACGGCACCCACGACGAGGCCGGCGTCACCGGAGATCGTTGTGCCGGATGCGGAGAGCGACCCGGCAATGCCGAGCCCGGCAAGGGTCGAGCCATCTGCAAGACCCGGCAGCCAACGCGACTTCTGCTCATCGTTCCCGGCGGCGGCAACGGTCGCGGAGGTTGCTACGGATGCCAGGAACGGGACGGGGACCAGTAAGCGGCCGAGCTCCTCGGCAACAATCGCCACTTCCGGCAGACCGACGTCTTCGCCGCCGAAGCGGGACGGCAGGTGCAGGCCGAGCCAGCCGAGTTCGGCGAGCTGCTTCCAGAGGGAGGTTGTATCGGTGTTCGGGTCGTCGAGTACGCGTCGCGCGAGTGTCGCGGCGCCGTGGCCCGTAAGGAACGACCGGACTGCATCCGCGATGTCGCGGTGGTCGTCGGTGATCGCGAGTGGCATGAGGGCTCTTCCTAGGTGTGTTGTCGTCGAGTGCTGGTCTCGATCAGCGCGGTGCGAATCGCTGGCCGGCGTCGAGACGCAGGCACTGTCCGTTGAGCATGGCGTTGTCGACGATTGCGAGTGCGAGTTTCGCGTATTCTTCGGGGCGGCCCATGCGCTTGGGGAAAGCCGCATCTTCGACCAGGGGCGCGACGCGGTCGTCCGGGATTGCGGCGGTGGCACCGGTGGCGAACAGGCTCGGCGCGATGGCGAGTACGCGGATGCCGTAGGAGCCCAGGTCGCGGGCCATGGTCAGGGCCATGCCGGCGATGCCGGCTTTGGCAGCGGTGTAGGCGACCTGTCCGATCTGGCCTTCGAAGGCGGCGATCGAGGCGGTGTTGATGATGACGCCGCGCTCGTCGTCCTCGGGTTCGTTGTTCGCCATGTGGGCGGCGGCGAGGCGGTTGAGGTTGAACGTGGCGATCAGGTTGAGGTCGACGACCTGGCGGAAGGTCTCGAGATCGTGCGGGCCGCTGCGTCCGAGGGTCTTTTTGGCTGTGCCTCCGCCCGCGGTGGTGACGATGACGTGGAGCCCGCCGAGCTCGGTGACGGCTGCGGCGAGTGTTTCCTCGACGCCGGTGAAGTCGGTGATGTCGGCGGGGTAGAAGGTGGCGCCGATTGCGGTGGCGATCTCCTTGCCGTTACTGCTCTCGCGATCGAGGATCGCGACCTGGGCGCCCTGTGCGGCGAGTGCCTCCGCGGTGGCCCTGCCCATTCCGGAGGCGCCTCCGACGACGACGGCTTTCTTTCCGCTGATGTTCATTCAGACTCCTGGTGTCGGTATGTACGGTTCGGGTCGCCACGCGAAGGTGGTGGTGTGCCGGGATCTTGTGTGTGGTGACTAGTCGTATGTTAGGTCACTTATAGTACTATCTAAACTATGTGACGGACGCTACTCTGACAATGGCAGTAGTGAACAGCCACCGAAGTGACATCGTCGAGCCGGAGATGCGGCTTGACTGCAGAACTTGCTCAATGGAGGAATCGTGATTCTCAAAGTCGGTCAGTCGCTGGCCAGTTCCGTCGACACCACCACCGTCATCGTGGTCCGCGCACCCAAGACGGATGTGTCGTTGACCTGCGGCGGGGTCGACATGGTAGTCGGCAAGAAGGGCGAAGGGGACGGCTCGTCGATCGACCCCGCGTACATCGGTGGCGCAGAACTGGGCAAGCGTTACGCCGATGACGAAGCCGGAATCGAGGTTCTGTGCACCAAGCCCGGAAAGGGCAGGCTCGAACTCGACGGCCGCGCGCTGCCCCTGAAGGCGGCCAAGCCGCTGCCGTCCTCGGACTGACACCGGTGTCGGTGAATCGATTCCTCGAGCGGAGTGACGAATGAATCTCACGATGTTGCTGGACATGGCGGTAGACGGCTTCGGCGACCGCATCGTGGTCGGAAGCCGCGATCTCGGTATCTCGGCGGCGCGACTGCAGGAACTCTCGGTCGCCGGTGCCGCCGCGATCCGTGAAGCGGGAGCCGACTCCGTTGTGTATCTCGCGGTCAACGGCCCGGCGTTCCCCGTGGCCATGTTCTCGGCAGCCCGCGCCGGTGTTCCGCTCGTTCCGGTCAACTACCGGCTCGGCCGCGAACAGCTCGACGGGCTGCTCGCGAACCACCCCCGTGCACTCGGCATCGCCGACATCACTCAGGCGGAGGCTCTCGAGCGAGCAGGACTGACGGTCTTCTCACCTCAGGAATGGATCCAGAGCCTTGCGTCGTCGACGAACACCGCGTTCGACGAGGACGATGATGTAGATACCGACGCGCCAGCTGTGGTTATCTACACCTCCGGAACCACCTCGGCGCCGAAAGGCGTGTTGCTCCGGCACGAGAATCTCACCTCGTATGTGTTCGGGTCGGTCGAGTTCGCCTCGGCCGAGGAGACCGACGCCGCGCTCGTCAGTGTCCCGCCGTACCACATCGCTGCGGTCGCGAACGTGATCACCAACCTCTACGCCGGACGACGCACCATGGTGCTCGAGCAGTTCACCCCGGATCAGTGGCTCGACACGGTTCGCCGCGAGGAGATCACCAACGCACTCGTGGTACCCACGATGCTCGCGCGCATCGTCGAGTCCGACGCGGACAAGAGTGTTCCGAGCCTGCGCGGTCTGGCGTACGGCGGTGCTCCCATGCCTGCGAAGGTCATCGAGCGTGCCCTGCAGATGTGGCCCGAGACGGGGTTCGTCAACGCGTACGGCCTCACCGAAACCAGCTCCACCATCGCGGTTCTCGGACCCGACGACCATCGAGCGGCGCTCGCGAGCGACGACGAGTCGGTCCGGGCGCGGCTCGGCTCGGTCGGACAGGTCGTACCCGGTATCGACCTCGAGATCCGCGACTTCGACGACAGCGTGCTCGAACCGGGTGTGATGGGACGTATCTGCGTCCGCGGCGACCAGGTCTCCGCCGAATACGCCGGCATCGGCCGGATGGTCGACGAGCGCGGATTCTTCGATACCCGCGACAAGGGCTATGTCGACGAGGAAGGCTTCCTCTTCGTGGGGGGCCGGGTGGACGACACCATCATCCGCGGCGCGGAGAACATCGCGCCCGCCGAGATCGAGGACGTCATCCTGCGACATCCGGACGTCCTGGATGTTGCCGTTGTCGGCGTTCCCGACGACGAGTGGGGACAGCGCATCGAGGCGGCAGTCGTTCTCCGGCCCGGCGCCCCGGTCGATGCCGAAGATCTACGTGCGTTCGTGCGGGATTCGCTGCGCAGCAGCAAAACCCCCGATCGCATCGTGTACTGGGACGAACTTCCTCGGACCGAGACCGGGAAGCTCGTACGCAGGCACGTGGTGGACCGTCTCGTCAAGCAGGAGCAGTCCGCACAGGTCTGAGTTTCATGCATATCGGTCCGGCCGGCGCAGCGCCGGCCGGACCGATGTATCTCAGCCGAACAGTTCGACGATAGATGCTCGGCCCGCGCCACGTCCGAACAGAATCTTTCCGACCGAACGCAGGTGCGCGGCCCAGTGTTCTTCGGCTGCCGATCCGTCTCCGGCTGCGACGATATCGACAAGCTTTTCGTACGAGCGGAGATTGCGGCGGAAGGCCGGCCAGGTACCTTCACGTTGGGCGCCTCGGTCCAGGGCGTACTTCTGGTGTGTTCTGACGATGTCGCGAAGCACGCCGGCCTGGACGCTGAGGGCGTTGTTACCGCATCGCTCGGTGATGATGGCTTGGAATGTGCCGGTCAACTCGGCCCACATTTCGGGAGCTTTGTTCGAGTCCAGATCCTGCTCGGTGACTGCGCGCATCCGATCGATGCACGCGTGCAGGTCGTCGAGGTCGTCGTCGGTGCGCCGCTCTGTGAACAGCCGCGCGCAGGCAGGCTCGAAAAGGATACGGGCCTCATGGATTTCATCGACAGTGGTACCGCTCATCTGCAGGATCAATCCGACGTAGCGCGACGCCACGGAGATATCGGGAACCGACACGACGGCTCCACCGCGCGCACCGCGCTTGAGCTGGATGAGGGATTCGGCTTCGAGCAACCGATAAGCCTCGCGCAGTGTGGGACGGGAAACCCCGAACTCCTCCATGAGGGTGGTTTCCGGTGGGAGAGTGTCGCCTTCCTTCAGCTGACCGCGCACGATCTCCGTCCGGAGGCGGTCGGCGACGAGTTCGGCCGTCTTCGGGATGCGCACGGAACCCGACACTGCGCCGAGGGACGCAGCTTCTCGATTGGTCATGGTCCGAGATTACGTCCTTACGCCCCTGTCTCTTCGAGTTATCTTCCTCAATAGCTTTACATCTATGACTAAGTGCACCTACTGTAAGAGCGACCGGCGAGGCGGATCACACGCCCGCCCACTCAGCCGCTTCGAAGCGCCGGGCACGGTCGCGGCGCTCCATCGACCACGGAGGTACTCCATGAGCTCGTCGCAGACGACGGATTCCAAGCCCGAGATCTATACGTTCCGCGAGGAGGACATCCAGCGCGCGCGCGATCTGGTCGGCGTCTATCACGCGGTGACGCAGCGGGAGCAGTACACCCGTGCGACCCCGGACATCATGCGCAACTTTGCACGCAGCTACGGCGACGACAATCCGCTGTTCGTCGACGAGGAATACGGCCTCGACACCCGCTGGGGTGGGCAGATTGCACCGCCGATGATCAACATCGGTCTCACCAAGGACCTGCTCGCGGATCCGGTGCCGAAGGAGCAGCGTCGTCCGTCGTTCCGCGGCATCCACGTGTTCGTCTCGGGCACCACCACCGACTGGTACCGGCCGGTCTACGACGGCGATACCCTCTACTCGTTCCAGGGCTTCGAGAACGTCGAACTCAAGGAATCCGAGTTCGCCGGCCGTTCGCTCATCGTCACGCGCATCCACGTGCAGTTCAACCAGCGTGCCGAGGTCGTGCAGACGCAGCGTGTGATCACCATCCACACCGAGCGCCACGAGTCGAAGAAGCGCAAGAAGTACGACGCCATCGAGCCGGCGTCCTACACACCCGAGGACATCGCGAAGATCGACGAGATCTACGCGGCCGAGGTCCGACGGGGCGCGAACACCCGCTACTTCGAGGACGTGGAGGTCGGTGCGAGCCTCGGCACCATGGCGAAGGGGCCGCTGACCACCACGGACATGGTCGTGTTCCATTCGGGTGGTTACGGTTTCGCGCCGTACACGCCGTCGTCCAGCCGGTTGGCCTACAAGAACCGCCAGCGCATCGCTCCGTTCTACATCCCGAACGAGCAGGGCATCCCGGATGTGGCGCAGCGCATCCACTGGGACAGCGAGTATGCCCGCTCGATCGGTCTGCCTGCCGCATACGACTACGGCATGATGCGTGACTGCTGGCTGAGTCACTTCCTCACGGATTGGATCGGCGACGAGGGCTGGCTCGAGACCATGTCCAGCCAGATGCGCAAGTTCAACTATCTGGGCGACACGCACATCTTCACCGGTGAGGTCGTCGGCAAGCGCATCGAGGGCGACCGCTACCTCGTCGACGTCGAACTGCGCGGCACCAGCCAGCGCGGTGAGGTCACGTGCCCGGCCACCGCGACGATCTCGCTGCCGAGCCGCGAAACCGGATTGGCGGTCCTGCCGACCGCACCGGTGGAGCTCGAGCGTGTCGCAGCGCAGATGCTCAAGCGCAGCGGCGAACTGCGTGCGGAGAAGCGTCGGGCTGCACAGGTCTGATCGTTCCACCCGATCAACCCGCCGGGGCACGGCCTTCAGACGGCCCCGGCGGGTCATCCATATCCGCCTACGACATGCACGAACGAGGACCACATGCCGGTAACCACCGAACTCCGTAACGGTGCAGTTGTAGTGACTCTGCGGTGGACGGACAAGCGCAACGCCCTGTCGGCGGACGACGCCGTCATCGTCTCCGATGCCATCACCGCCGCCGGGTCCGAGCCAGATGCCAGGGCACTCGTCCTGACCGGGGAGGGCACCTTCTCCGCGGGTGGGGACCTGCCGTACTTCGCCGAACTCGGCCGCACGCTGACGCCCGAGGAGATTCACCACACCATCTACAGCCGTGTGCAGGGCATGGTGCGCGCACTGCGCGACTGTCCGATCCCCACGATCGCCGCCGTCGACGGCGCGGCTGTCGGGCTCGGGATGGATCTCGCGCTCGCGTGCGACATGCGGTTCGTCGGCCCTGACGGATTCCTCATGCAGGGATGGGCCCGCGCCGGTTTGATCGCCGGAACCGGCGGGGTCGCACTGCTCCACCGCATTGCGCCGGACCTACTGTGGCAACTGCTCGCGGCACAGGAGCGCATCACCGGCGAGCGTGCGGTGGAACTGGGCCTGGCCGAACGCGGGGAACCGGACGCATTGTCCGCGGCCTTCGCCCGCGTCGAAGCACTGTCGTACGTCGATCGCCGCGTGCTCGGCGAGTACGCCGCGCTCGCGCGGAAGGCGGCCTGGCCGGCCGAGGAGAACTTCGACGACGCGGGCGCGCGGCAGGGCCACCTGCTCTGTTCCCCACAGTTCCGTGAACTCACCCATCGTCTACTCGGAAAATCCTGAGCGCGAAGTACTTACGCCGGCCACCCTCGCGCTGCGATGGTGGCCGGCGTTCGATGTGGTGAGGCGACCTCAGTCCAGAACGTCACGAACCTGCGTCGACTCGTGGCCGAGGAGCAGGGAACCTCGCGATACCGTCATGTGCTGCTGCCAGTGGTCGTAGGCGGCGTCGGCATCGCGTGCGCGCAGGAGCTTGATCAGCCGACGGCACGATCGGATCAGAAGCAGGAAGTTGCTCTCGTACCTCTCGTGGTCCCGTCGGTTCTTCTCGGCTGTGACCGCTTCCACGTGCCGTTCGAAGATCTCGTGCATCATCCCTGCGAGCAGGGCGAGGGTGGCGTTTCCGCACATCTGCACCAGTCGCAGGTGAAACGCTGCGGATCCCGCGGAGAGCGTGTCCGCGGCGTAGGACGCGGGAATGTCCTCGTCGACCATGCGCTCGAGTTCGTCGAATTCGGCGTCACTTCCTGTCAGCGCGAGCAGTCGCGCAGCGTGCGGCTCGAGTGCCTCCCGGGCGACGAGCACATCGGCAACCGTGGCGCCGGACAGTTCGAGAAGTAGTGACGCCGGCCGGGCAACAATCTCGGGACCGGGTACACACACCCGCGCGCCGGACCGTGAACCGCGCCGTACTTCGACGAGCCGTTCGGATTCGAGTACTCGCACGGCTTCGCGCAGGGTCGGTCTGCTCACGGAGAAGTGCTCCATGAGTTCGGCCTCGTGCGGTAGCCGATCGCCGTCGGCGAGTTGACCGTCGACGATCATGCGCCGCAGCCTCAATGCCACCAATTCGGCCGTCTTGGGCGTACGTACCGGACGCGACGATGCGGTGTCGAGCGAGTCGAAAATCGGTGCGATCGATTCATCGGCCACGAATTACCTCCGGGAACAGGCGAGGGAGTCGCAGGGCACTCGCTCGAGGGATGCAGTCGACCGTCATGGTGGGACCATCGGCCCACTATCGGCTGACGCTGGTGTTACTATGACTCATAGCTTACTATGTGATACACGTCATTGGTATGTTTTCGCGATGACATGCGTGTGAAGCCGGTACGGGCTCCACGCGGGTGCCGTTGGCGCTCGCTATTGGTTCCTCGACCGACCGGAATTACCGAACGGAGAAGCTGTCTTGAGCAACGGCCTGCGGGATGTCGCCATCGTCGGTGTCGGAGCCACCCCCTATTACAAGCGTGGAGGATCTGCGCCCCAAACGATTACGGAGCTTGCCGGTAAGGCGATCCTCGCGGCGTGCGAGGACGCGGGAATCTCGGTGAAGGACATCGACGGTTTCGCCTACTACTCGGGCGCGGGTGCCGGCTACGGCGACAAGATGGACACCGCCGACTTCATGGAAACCCTCGGTATCCCCGAGGTCACCTTCACTGCCTCGCTGACCTCCGGTGGAGGTGGCTCCGCCGGAGCTATCGGCCTGGCGCGCGCCGCCATCGTCGCCGGTGAGGCGACCACGGTGGTCACGGTCATGGCGCTGCAGCAGCAGAAGCAGCGTCTCGGCACGGTGTTCGCAGCGAGCGCCCCGAATCCGACCAACTCCTTCCTGCAACCGTCCGGTCTCGCCGGCCCGGGGCACTTGATGTCGGTGCTGGCGCGTCGTCACATGCACCTGTACGGCACCACGCGCGATGCATTCGCCGAGATCGCCATCTCGGAGCGCCAGAATGCGCTCAATCGCCCCAAGGCCATCCAGAAGAATCCCCTCACCAAGGAGGAGTACTTCAACGGACGCATGATCGCGGATCCGTTGTGCTTGTACGACTTCTGCATGGAGACCGAAGGCGCGGTCGCAGTGATCACCACGAGTGTCGACCGTGCGAAGGATCTGCGGCAGAAGCCCGTCCCGGTCGTCGCTGTTGCGCACGGTGGTCGTCGTGAGTGGGGTCGCGCGTTCGCGTGGTACGGGATGCCCGACGAGTACTTCGCGTCGGCCGGCAACGCACCGATCGCGAAGCGTCTGTACGAGCAGTCGGGCCTGTCCGCCAAGGACATCGATGTCGCACTGCTCTACGACCACTTCTCACCCATGGTGCTCATGCAGCTCGAGGACTACGGATTCTGTGAGCGCGGCGAAGGTGGTGCCTTCGTCGAGAGTGGCGCCATCCGGTACGACGGCGGTTCGATCCCGGTCAATACACACGGCGGTCAGCTGTCCGAGGCCTACATCATCGGAATGACACACATCATGGAGGCGGTGGAGCAGATGCGAGGCACTGCGATCAATCAGGTCGAGGACGCCGAGTTCGCGCTTGCGACCGGTGGTCCCGCGTCGCTGCCCGTCAGCGGTCTGATCCTGGGACGTGCGGCATGAGCGACATCGTAGCTACGCCGTTGCCCGGCGAGACCGTCAAGATCACGACCGATCCGCACACCGAACCCTTCTGGCAAGCGGCCAAGGAAGAGCGCCTCGTCGCGTGCCAGTGTGCAGATTGTGGGCACTTCCGGATGCCTCCCACCCCGTTCTGCCCCGAATGCCAGTCCACGGAAAAGAAGTGGCCGGAACTGTCCGGCCGCGGCACCGTGTACAGCTTCGCGGTCGTGCACGGCTTCCCGGGCCTGCCCGACATCACCGTCGTCGGCGCGGTCATCGATCTCGAAGGTGCCGCCCCGGCCCGGCTGGTGACGAACGTTGTCGACATCGATCCCGACGAAGTGGTAATCGGGATGGACGTCGAGGTGCGTTTCTCCCCTATCTCCGACGGGTGGAAGCTACCGGTGTTTCGCCCCGTAACGGACTGAATCGGCGCCTGAAGGCAACTGAACAGCACACGATCTGCAGTCGGTGCCGCGAACATCTCGGTGTTCGCGGCACCGACTCTTCTACTTCCGATGGAGTGGCACTTAGTTAACTAAGTAGTGTTGACAACCTAAGTGGCGCGCCTCACAATAGTCAGGACGCGGCGTGCACACCCACCACTTCGACCCGTCGAATTTCTCGCTTGTGCTCGAACGCAGGGCGCGCCCAAACCCCACGCCCAGCCGAACGAAGGGTTTTCCATGTTGCGGTTCATGGCATCACGACTACTGACGGTCGTGCCGATGCTTCTGATCCTGACGGTCATCGTGTTCCTACTCGTTGAAATCGCGCCCGGCGACCCCGCTGCGATCATCGCCGGCGCCGATGCCTCACCCGAAGCGATCGAGGCGGTCCGGCAGCGACTCGGACTCGACCAGCCGGTGTGGCAGCAGTACCTGTCCTACGTGTGGAACGCGTTGCAGGGCGACCTCGGAACATCGTTCGCGACGAACGAACCCGTTACGGAAGTGATCGCCCGCAGGCTCCCCAGGACCTTGTCCATCGGACTGTTCGCGATGCTCATGGTCGTCCTCCTGAGCATCCCGCTCGGCATCCTTGCCGCAGTCAAGCGTGACAGCGCATACGACCGGCTCCTCACCGGCAGTTCGGTGTTCCTCCTGGCGGTTCCGCCGTTCGTGCTCGCCGCCATCCTGGTGAAGTGGTTTGCCCTCGGTGGCCTGCAGATCTTTCCGCCCACCGGTTATGCACCGATGAGCGACGGACTGGGGGAATGGCTGATGTACGCCACACTTCCCGCGATTGCGGTCGCCACAATCAGCCTCGCCGAACTCACGCGCCAGGCACGCGGCTCCATGATCGAAGCGCTGGAACAGGACTACATCCGGACCGCACGCGCCAAGGGGCTGAGCAAGATGGCGCTCGTATGTAAGCACGCGGCGAAGAACGCTTCGGTTCCGTACATCACCATGCTCGGCCTCAACGTGGGCCGCGTCGTCGGTGCCGCCGTCATCATCGAGGCGATCTTCAACATCCAGGGTTTCGGTCAGCTCGGAGTTACTGCCGTCATCAACCGCGACATTCCGACGATGCAGGGTGTCGTCCTCGTCAGCGGCGTGATCGTCCTGCTCGTCACCCTGCTCGTCGACATCTCGTACGGCTATCTGAACCCGAGGATTCGCAACAAATGACCACTACAGTGACGAACGCGAAGAGCGCCAAGACGCTGTTCTCGTACACGCCGGGCCGGACGATGAAGCGGCTCATGCAGGATCGCGTCGGCATGTTCTGTCTCGCGGGCCTGATGTTCCTCGTATTCATCGGTGTACTGGCACAGTTCTGGACGCCGAAGGACCCCTCGGCCCAAAGTTTGCTGAACAGACTCGAAAGTCCCAGCAGCGAATACTGGCTCGGCACCGATGCCGTCGGACGCGACATCCTGAGCCGGCTCATGGTCGCCACCGGTGTCGACTTGGCGGCGGCCGCCCTCGCAGTGGGCATCGGCATCGTCGTAGGCGCCAGCCTCGGTCTGATGGCCGGCTACCTCGGTGGTGTGCTCGACTCCTTCACCAGCCGAGTGTCCGACGTACTGCTGTCGCTCCCACCACTGCTCTTCGCAGTGGCAATCGTGGGAGCTCTCGGACCGAGCCTGACGAACGCGATGATCGCGATCGGTGTGCTCCTCGCCCCTCGGTTCTTCCGGCTCGTGCGTGTCAGCACCCGAGAGATCATCAACGAGGACTACGTGGAAGCCGCCCGCTCGGGCGGTGCCGGACCGATCCGGATCATGGCGCGCCACGTGGCACCGAACATCGTCTCGCCGCTGCTCATTCAGATCTCCTTCGGCGCCTCCGTGGCGATCGTCGCCGAATCCGGTCTGAGCTTCCTCGGGCTCGGCGTGCAACCGCCGACGGCGAGCTGGGGTTCGATGGTCAAGGAGGGATTCGACAATCTTGCGATCAACGGCTGGACCATCATTCCCTCCAGCGTCGTGATCGTTGTTTCCATCCTGATGTTGTCGCTGTTCGGCGACAGCCTGCGGGACGCAGTCGGCAGCCAAGGCGGGAGCAAGGCATGACCATCACCACCGAGAAGGCACTCGAACAGGACACCGTTCTGAAGGTCGACGATCTGTGCGTCGACTTCAAGACCCCTGATCACGGGTGGACGCGCATCGTCGACAACGTCGCGTTCAGCGTCCGCAAGGGCGAAACAGTAGGATTGGTAGGCGAATCAGGTTCGGGCAAGACGGTCACCTCGCTTGCGATCATGCACCTGCTGGCCCGAAATGCCCGGGTTTCCGGTTCGGTTGTCGTCAACGACCGGGACCTGAACAGCTTGTCGGAGAAGCAACTCGACGGGGTTCGCGGCGCCGAGGTCGCGATGATCTTCCAGGAACCGCGACGCAGCCTCAACCCGGCCTTCACCGTGGGTGACCAGGTCGCCGAGGCGGTCCGCCGGCACCGCAAGTGCTCGCGTAAGGACGCGTGGGCCCGCGCAGTCGAATTGTTCGACCGGGTCGGCATCCCCGAGCCGGCGAAGCGCGCGCACGCCTACCCACACGAGTTCAGCGGTGGCATGTGCCAGCGCGTCATGCTCGCGATGGCGCTGTCGTGCGATCCGGATGTGCTCATCGCCGACGAGCCCACCACCGCTCTCGACGTGACGGTGCAGCGGCAGGTGCTCGGCCTGATCCACGAACTGCAGCTAGAGCTCGGGCTCGGCGTCCTGCTCATCACCCACGATCTCAGTGTTGTCGCGGAGGTGTGCGACCGGGCCGCGGTGATGTACGCGGGGCGGATCGTCGAAGACGCACCGATCCTCGAACTGTTCGACAACCCGCGCCACCCCTACACCGCGGGCCTGCTGCACGCGATGCCCGATCCGGTCAGGCACGCCGAGAAGATGGGTGTCATCCCCGGCCGTGTGCCACCGCCGCACGAGTTCGTCGAGTCGTGCCGCTTCGCACCCCGGTGCCCATATGCCCGCGCGGAGTGCACGACGGACTACATCCCGTTGTCGACCATCGGTACCGACCATCTCGTGCGCTGCGTCCGCACCGACGAGATTTCGCTGGAGGACGCGTTCTATGAGTGAAACGACCATGACCGGCGCACGGAGCAACGATCCGACGTCCACCGGTACTGCAGCCCTGGTCATCGAGGGACTGACGAAATCGTATCCAGCCAAACGCAATCTGCTCGGCCGCGTGACCGAGACCGTCGATGCGGTGCGTGGAGTGAGCCTCGAGGTACGACGCGGCGAGACGCTCGCGCTCGTCGGCGAGTCCGGTGCCGGCAAATCGACCGTGGGGCGGCTGGCGCTGCGGCTGATCGAGCCGAACTCGGGGTCGATCAGGGTGCTCGGGGACGACATCACCGCAATGGGACGGTCCGAGCTGCGCAAGGTTCGGGGCCGGGCGACGATGATCTTCCAGGATCCGTTCAAGTCGCTCAATCCCCGTGCCCAGATCAAGTATTCGATCGCCGAGCCGATGCTGTCGCAGGGCGGCTACAGCGCATCCGATCGCGACAAGCGGGTCGCCGCACTGCTCGATCGTGTCGGTCTCGCGGCGCACCACCTCGAGCGCTACCCGTACGAGATGTCGGGCGGTCAGCTCCAGCGCGTCGCCATCGCCCGGGCGCTGGTGACTGATCCGGAGATCGTCGTGTGCGACGAACCGGTGGCGGCACTCGACATGTCCATCCGGTCGCACGTCATCAACCTCCTGCGTGAACTGCAGTCCGAACGCAATCTCGCGTACCTGTTCATTTCGCACGACATGTCGCTCGTACGAGTCATTGCCGATCGCATCGCGGTGATGAAGCGCGGCGAGATCATCGAGTGCAACGACGCAGCCACGCTGTTCGCCGATCCCACACACGAATACAGCCGGACGCTGCTCTCGGCCATACCGGCCGCGCATCCGAGCATGCGGACCTTCCGCCCGGCTCCGGCCGCCCGGGTCGCGGGATAGGGGTACTCATGGCCGTGATGCCGATCGAGCGCGGCAAGATCCGCGAGTACGCCGCAGCGACGGGTGCCTCCCGAGCGGAATACCTGGACGACCCGTTCGCTCCGATACCGCCGACCTTCCTTGCCACCGTAGTTTTCTGGGACGACCTTCCACGCGTCTTCGACCTCCCCGAAACCCGCGCCGGATGTGCGGCGATCGGCGTGGTTCCCGATGTTCGCCGACTCCTGTCACTCGAGCAGGAATATGTATTCCACGGCGAGATACTGCACGCCGGCGAGACGGTGGACACCGGATTGCGGCTGGATTCGGTCGATCTCAAGGAAAGGCGGTCGGGATCGATGGCGCTGGTGCGCTTCACCGTGACCTTCACGGATTCGGCCGGAGAGCTCAGGGCGGAATGTCATTACACCTCCGCCTTTCTCACTTCGGTGGGAGGTTCGGCATGACCACTTCGGACGTTGGCATCGAAGCGGGACAAGAGTTTGCGCCCCGCGAGTTCGGGCCCCTCACGATGACCGACATCGTGCGATATCAGGGCGCGAGTGGTGACCTGAACCCGATGCACCATGACGACGAAATGGCACGAGCAGCGGGGTATCCCGCGTCGTTCAGCGTCGGCATGCTCGGTGCGGGGTATCTGGCCGCGTATTGCACCGACCTCTTCGGCACCCGGTCGGTGAGACGGTTCCGGACCCGATTCCGCAAGGTCGTGTACCGCGGAGAAGTGCTGACTGCGCATGCGGTGGTGCGCGAAATTCGGGGTAGTGGGGACGACGCACGTGTCGAACTCGGCCTCGAACTGCTCGATTCCTCGGGGGCTGTGGTCGTCGACGGATCTGCCGAGTTTCTTCTTGACTCGATGAAGAGCATTGGTAGCGAAGAAGTTTCCGAATAACACGGACGCGCCGGGTATTGTGATGTGTGACACTGCGGGTTAGTGTTTCCAGCGAAGATCATAATCTTTCGGAAATTTCGAGGCCTGCATTCCATTGCACGACTGCACGATCGCACTCCGTGCTCGCATTCGAACCCGATCCGCGAAAGGACTTTCATGTTCCGAAGTCGTTGGGCAGTCACCACGGTTGCGTGTGTGGCTGTGGCCGCGTTGGTTTCCTCATGCGGCAGTTCCGAATCCTCCGCCGCTGCGGGACAGGGTGCAGTGGACACCAATGCGACCCTGTCGGTGGGGTGGACCCAGGCGGTGACCACGCTCGACCCGCATATGGCGACCTCCGACCTCGCGTCGTTCCGTTTCGGGCTCAACAATATCTACGACCGGTTGTTCACGGTGGACTATGAGGGCAAGCCCGACGGCATGCTGGTCACCGACTGGACCTACAACGATGACGGCAGTCGGCTCGTTCTGACGCTCCGCGAGGATGCATCCTTCCGGGACGGCACGCCACTCGATGCAGCGGTGGTGAAGGCAAATCTCGATCGTGCGCGCACCCTCGAGTCGCCGGTGGTCAAGCGCTCGTTGTCGGCGATCTCCGAGGTGAGTGCGACGGGGCCGTACGAGGTCACCATCGCGTTGGGTAAGCCCACCGATCAGTTGCCGTACCTGCTTGCCGGAGTGGCCGGTCTCATCATGAACCCGCCGTTGTTCGAGAGCGGTGATCCCAGCACGACAGCCGACGGATCCGGTGCGTACAGCATCGAGTCGTGGGCCCCCGGCGAGAAACTTGTGCTGGTGCGCGACCGGGACGACTACTGGGATGCCGACGCCGCCAAGCCCGCCCGCATCGAACACACGGGTATCCCAGATTTTCAGGCGTTCACCAACGCCGTCGCCGGCGGTCAGATCGACATCGGCCAGTTCCAGCCCGGCAACGTCGCAGCAGTCGAGGGTCGTGACGGCCTCGTCACCGTTCCCGTCGAGCACGGTGTCGGTATGGAGATCGCGATCAACCGCAATGCGAAGCCACTGGAGGATTTGCGGGTGCGCCAGGCGCTCAACCACGCTCTCGACCGGGAGACGATCACGGAGGCCCTGTACCCGGGTTCCCGCGTGCGGTGGCAGTTCGTCCCCGAGGGGCTCGCCGGGTTCGACGAGAGTCTCGAGGACATCTACCCGTACGATCCGGAAAAGGCCAAGGCGCTCCTCGCAGAGGCGGGTTATCCGAACGGAATCGATCTCGGTGAAATCGCAGTGTCGTCGGCGACGACACCCGGCATGGTCGATGTCGTGCAGGAGCAGTTTGCAGCCGCGGGTATCCGGTTCGAGCCCCGTGTGCTCGACGGCGTCGAAGTGTACACCCAATTTGCGTCCGGGCGTTATCCGCTGCTGATCGGGTTCTCCTCTGCCGGTATCAGTTTCGCGGCCGGACTCAACACACGCATCGGGCCGACCCAGAACCCTGCGGGCACGACCCCCGAATATGACACGTTGATCGCTGAGGTGACAGATTCTCGGCGCACCGAGGACGAGCGCACGGCAAGCAAGGTCGAGCTCAACAAGTACCTCACCGAAGAAGCGTGGGGAGTTCCGGTCGTCTGGGTTACCTACCCGTGGGTGATGAGCGACAAGGTCGGCAACTTCAGTACCGAGATGGACTACGCGACCACATGGGGTCCCTACGACTTGAGGTACCTCACGGTCACCGAATGACAGTGAAGCACGGAGCACGCGCCGCCTGCCGACCCGGCGGGCGGCGCGTCCCCGTTGAAGGAAAGTGGTGCACATGGTTGGTATGACGGTCGATCTGACAGGCCAGGTCGCGCTGGTGACGGGCGGCGGCGGCGGGATCGGGCGGGGGATTGCGCTGTCGCTCGCCGAGGCCGGCGCGGACATCGTCCTCGCCGAAATCGATCCGCAGCGCGCCGAACAGACCGCCGAGCTCATTCGCGCGTGCGACCGCAAGGTGCTGGCGGTGCAGACCGATGTCATGGACACCGACCAGGTGCGAAACGCCGTCGAGCGTGCCGACAGTGAATTCGGTCGCCTCGACATCCTGGTCAACAATGCCGGCGGTGTTCGCGGCGGCGCGTTCGTCGACCAGAGCGAGCGTAGTTGGCGGCGGCACATCGACATCAATCTCGTCAGTATGCTCGCCGCGACCTCGGCCGCTGTCCCCCTCATGCGGCGCGGCGCCCAGGGCGGTTCGATCGTCAACGTCAGCAGCATCGAGGGAACCCGCGCTGCACCGAACTTCGCGGTGTACGCGGCGTGCAAAGCGGGCATGCTCAGCTTCACACGCACGATGGCACTCGAGCTCGCCGCGGACGGCATCCGCGTCAATGCGATCACGCCCGACCAGACCGTGACGCCCGGGAACCACGGGCAGCGTACCGGACCGATCGACGAATCAGCCTTCCTCGTCCGCGAGCCGGCACTCCAGGACGCAATGGACCGCTACATTCCCCTCGGGCGTGAGGGTCGCATCTCCGAATGCGGTACGGCCGTCGCCTTCCTGTGCTCGCCCCTCGCGTCGTACATCTCGGGCGCGACCCTTCCCGTGGACGGTGGTACGTGGGCTGCGTCGGGCTGGTCGCGGGGGACCGAGGGCACGTGGAACCTGGGAGACTTTCCCATCGGCTGAGTCGGTCCCCGGGACCGCAGGCAGTCGAGAGCCCTCCGAGTCAGCGTCGCCGGGTCGGAGGGCTCCACACGCCGGTCAGCTCGATGGTGTCGAGCAGCCCAGTCTTGAGAACCTTGTTTGTCGGAGTGCGAGGCAACGCGTCGGTCAAGGTGAGATACTTCGGGAGCGTGTGCTTGGGGAGGCGACTCGTCAGCCACTCGTAGAGAGTGGGCTCGTCCAGTGGGGAATTCTCGACGACCTCCGCTGCAATCAGAACCTCGTGTCCTGCAATGGGATCGGGAACTCCTAGCACCGCGCAACCGGAAAGCTGCGGGTGCTCGTCGATCACTGCCTCGACGGCGGTGGTCGAAATGTTCTCGCCCATCCGTCGAATCGTGTCCCCGGCTCGATGGAGAAACTCGAAGTTGCCGTCAGGATGGCGAATGACGATATCGCCCGTGTGATACCAGCCGCCGTTCAGAGCGCGTGCGGTCGCCTCCGGTTGGTTGAGGTAACCGACCATGATCATGAGGCGGTCGTCGGGCCGGATCCAGAGTTCTCCCGGTACGCCATCGGCGGCTGGTTGTCCGTGCTCGTCCACCACCTGTGCGCGATAGCCGTCGCGGACGCGTCCGCACCATGTGCGTTCGAGGTCGGGTGGGTTGCTCAGGACCAGCGGGAAGCCGACCTCGGTGGAACCGTAGAGGTCGTAGCACTTCACTGCGAATCGTTCGGCGAACTTCGCGGCGAGGGCGACATTGTGGCCGGCGAACACGGCCTCGAGTGGGTTGTCGGCGTCGTCGTCCCGTGGCGGCAAGGGCAGCAGGAGCGCGCTGAGGAAGGTGCCTGTGGTGCATCCGAACCTGCGCACGTCGTCCATTGTGGCCTTGGCCGAGAACTTCTCGCGGAACACGACCCTGCCACCTGTGCTGCACATGGTGACCAGCGGACTTCTTCCGGTCACGTGAAACATCGGGTGACAGTTGTAGGTCACGTCGTCGGGGCCGAGGGGAATCCGGTCGATGGTGGTGGCGAACTGCGCCCAATCCAGCACCACTCCCTTGGCCGGACCCGTGCTGCCGGAGGTGTAGATCACGCACGCGATGTCGCTCGGTGACGGCAGCGTCCGAATCTCGGTGGTGGCTGCATCCAGTGTCTCCCACTCGCCACGCTCGACAGCCCGAACCCGCACCGCAGGTCGGGTGTCTCGAATGCGATCGACAAATTCGGGTCGCGCCAGGCACAGCATCGGCGCGGCATCGTCGAGGACATGTTCGAGGAATGCGCCGTTCAGGTCGGGGTTGACCGGTATCTCCACCGCACCCAGGCAACCGAGGGCGATCCAGACCATCGCGGCATCGATCGAAGGTGGCAGCAAGGTCGCGACATGGCAGCCGGGCCCGACACCGAGGTCTCTCAGATGCTCGGCCCAGCTGCAGACGCCGTCCCATGTCGCGCCGTAGGTGGCGCTGCCGCCCGTCACCTCCAGGAGAAACGGTCGGTCGGGTTCGGCTCGGGCGCGCGAGCGCAATTGAACGGGCAGTACGGAGGCGGGATCGGTTGCCGTAGCGGCGAGGGACGATGTAGACATTTCCGCTTTTCCCCTACTGGTGTGCGTGCCCGGTTCGGCCCACATCACGAAGGGCTCGCATGAGCTCGGCGAAGTGGTCGGGTTTCCAGCCGTCCTGATCTTCACCCCAGCCGATTCTTCCGTCGAACTCCCAGCGCATCAGCGCGTTGGCGCCGGTGCCGTGTTCGCACATGTGGCTCACGGCGAAACCCTCGGCATCCATGGTGCGACCCGTGACGTCGACCAGCTGCACCTCCATATGAGCGCTCCACCCGGTGCGGGGATCGCGATAGTTCCGCATGCGGCTGCGCGTCTTGTCGAGACGCTCGAACCGCCCGTCCTTCAACAGCCAGCCGACATTGAGCGGCGAGAATCCTGCGGCGTCGCCGTCCTGAGGGCGGACGAAACTCAGGAAACCGGTCTCGGCGCCGGCATGGCCGAAGATGTACTGGATGCGGCCACGGCCGCGTTGCCGCTCGACCTGCCGCCAGGACGGTCCACCGGGTTCGCGAACCGTGTATTCGCCCCGCAGGTGTTCGGGCTTGCGGCTCTGCAGGTGCGCGCCACCGCGCGGACCCCACGTACGGTCGCGGACGGAGTGGCAGTCGATCTCGATGCGCTCGCCGTCGAGGACGAGTTCGCCGGTGAGGTGACCGAGTTGATCGAAGTGGGGATTGAACATTGCGGGCGCCTCACCCGGCGTGAACCGTTGAGGCGAGTGCACGCTGCAGTGTTCGAACTCGATCGCGAACTTTGCGGCCGGGTCGGAGTAGGCGATGTGGTAGTCCATGGTCGGATTCAGGGCTTTGACGCTGAAGCCGCCGGCAGGAAAGGTGATGTCGCGCAGGTCGGGATTGTCGATCATCGGAACCGGTCCCGAGTTGCGGAAGTACGCGAGGCGTCCGGGGTCGGCTCCGCGCGGGTCCCACGCGAACACACGCCACCTGACGGTGCCTTGGTTGGGCAGGTGTGCGGCGTGGAGCCACCCACCGATTCGCCGTTCGGGGACGTTGAACGACCACCACGTCGTTTCCGTTTCGTGGGGGTCGTCGCTGAGTTGGTGGTAGGTGTCGTCTTCGGGGAGGAATGGTGCGTCGCCGACGGTGTTCGAGGTCATGTGCACGCTCCGAGATCGTGGAGATCTTGCCGATAGAGAACTAAGTGATATAAGTGATCTGTACCATATCCGGTGGGGCGCGGTATAGGTGACCGCTCGAGGGCAGGACGAAACGATGGCGACTGCGACAGGGAGTACGACCGAGCCCGAAGCGAACAACCTCTCCCGAGATCTCGTGGACTGGATCTGTGAGACGGCGAACGGCACCGTGGTCTCGGCCGATCGGCGACCCGGTGGCGGCCGGAGAGAAGCATGGGTGGTGGAGGTGCGCGGCGCGGACGGCACGATCCGCCCGCTGTTCCTGCGCTACGACCGTCTCGACCCCGAGGAGAAGGGCGACGATTTCACCCTGCACCGCGAGGCAGCGTTCTTCCGGGCGCTGAGCGGCACGGCGGTGCCCGTCCCGAACATCGTGGGGGTGCACCCGACCGAACAGGCCACCCTGTCCGAACTCGTACCCGGTCAGCCGTGGTTCTCCCGCCTACACGACGAGGATCAACGAGTCTCCGTCGCATCGGATTTCATACGCATTCTCGCCGAGATGCACCGCGTAGATCCGCACCGGCTCGGGTTACCGGACCAGGACCCCGACGCGGACCTGCGCGTGCTCGTCCACCGCGAGATCGACGCATGGGAGAAGGTCTACCGCGACTCCGGGACCAGCGACCCGTTGATCGATCTCGGGCTCGACTGGGTGCGCCGCCACGTGCCGGACGTCGACGGACCCGTGGCGATCGTGCAGGGCGACACCGGGCCGGGCAACTTCCTCTTCGAGAACGGCAAGGTCACCGCCGTCCTCGACCTCGAGCTGGGACACCTCGGCGACCCGCACGACGATCTCGCATGGGTCTCGGTCCGCGCGGTGCAGGAACCGTTCACCAACCTCCTCGAGCGGTTCGACGATTACGCGCGGGCAGCCGGAACCACCATCGATCTCGACCGGATCCGCTACTACCGGGTGCTCGCCGAACTGCGCATCGTGATCCTCGGGCACCGCAAACGTGCAGAGCCCGATCTGTTGGGTGAGGTCGGCAATGGCCTCGTGTACGGACTGCTGCACCGGAGACTGTTCCTCGAGGCCCTGGCCGACGTCGAGGGCGTGGAGGTCACCGAAGTCGATCCGGTGCCGTCGACGCCGGGAGAGCGGGACTGGCTCTACGACGCCGCGCTCGAGCAGATCCGGCAGATCATCGTTCCACGAAGCGAAGATCCGTTCGTGATCCAGCGCAGCAAGGGCTTGGCCCGAATCCTGAAGTACCTGCGTGAGGCATCCTCTGTGTCGGCGGCCGTCGAGCAGCAGGACCTGGACGCTCTCGAATCGGTGCTCGAATACCGGCCGTCGTCGGTGTCGGCAGGCACCGTCAAGCTGGTGAAGCGGTGCCTCGAGGGCACGGTGCCGCTCGGGACCACGGTGGGTGTGCTCCTGCGGCAGGTGGCCGGCGAGACGCAGGCGCTGCGTCCCGCAATGGGAGTGCTCGCGGACCGGCACTTCGATCCTCTCGGGCGATGACGGACACGCGCGGATTCGACGGAAAGATCGCTGTCGTCACGGGTGGAGCCCGGGGTATCGGACGTGCCATCTGTGACAACCTCGCCGCCGCGGGCGCTCGTGTGGTGGTCGGATACCGTTCCAGGGCCGACGAGGCCGACGCTACGGTCGCCACCATCTGCGACGGGGGTGGGGAGGCCGTCGCCGTGCAGGTGGACGTGGCGGACCCTGAATCCGTGACGGAGTTCATGGCCGGTGCGCGCCGTGAATTCGGTGGTCCGGTCGAATTTCTCGTGAACAATGCCGCCTATTCACGATTGCTCGAGGTCGACGAACTCACACCGCAGCGATGGGATCTGCTGTTCCGCACCAATGCCGGTGGGCCCTATCTCACGACCTGGGCGGTCAAGGACGAGATGATCGCGGCGGGTGGCGGTGCGATCGTGAACATCTCGTCGATCAACGGTGTCTCGGCGAACGCATCGACGATCGCGTACGGCGCGACGAAGGCCGCGCTGAACAACTTCACCCGCGGGTGTGCGCTCGCGTTCGCGAAGGACGGCATCCGGGTCAATGCCGTGGCTCCCGGACTGGTTCTGACCGAACAATCGGAGACGGTGACGGCAGAGCAGCGAGCCGCGATGGTCGAGACGATCCCGTTGGGACGGGGCGCAGCGCCGGAGGAGATCGCGTCGGTCGTGCGGTTCCTGCTGTCCGAGGAGTCCTCCTACATCACCGGCGAGACGCTCGTGGTCGCCGGCGGGCGTCACTGACATTCGCTACTGCACGCAGCAGTACCGCACCGGATCCTTTCGGGTCGGGTGCGGTGGCTGTCAGATGGCGCTGGCGGGAACGTCGATTTCGGACAGCACATCGAGCCGGTCGGGATGGGGCTGCCAGCCGAGTTCGCGCCGGGCGCGGGGTGCGCGTGTGCGGCTGCAGGTCGAGAAGACGATCAGTGCGGCGAAGGTGCCCCAGATCTCCACGCCCTCGGCGAGATCGATACTCCGGGCCGAAACACCGTGGCGCCGTGCGAGGGCCTCGGCGATGGTCCGGAAATTCGTTTCACCGGAAACCGCATGGTAGATCGCGCCGGTCGGGGCCTTCTCGGCCGCGAGGTAGTAGATCTCGGCGACATCGTCGACGTGCACGTTCGAATACAGATTCAGGCCGCGGCCGATGTAGCAGACGGCGCCGGTCTTTTCGATCGAGGTGCGGAAGCCGTCGAGCATGGGGGAGCGGCCGTGGCCCCAGATCATCGAGGGCCGCACGACGATGCCGCGGATGCCCCGTGCGCCGGCCGCGCGCACGAGATTCTCGGTGTCGACGCGGGCACCGATGTACTTGGAGCGGACGAACTCGTCGTCCTCGGCGAACGTGTCTTCGCTCCACTCACCGTCGGTGCGCTGCGAGAGCACTCCGGTGCCGGAGGTGAAGATCAGCGTCTTTCCCGATTCTGCGAGGGTGTCGAGCAGGGCTTCGATGGTGCTCCGCTCGGGTTCGAGGAGAAGCTGTGCCGCGTACACGACGACGTCTGCGTCACTCGCGAGTGCGACGGTGCCGTCGGGATCGGTAAGCAGGTCACCGAGCACCGGCTCGGCCCCTGCCTCGCGGAGCGCGGCAGCGGCCTCGTCGTTACGGACCAGACCGCGCACGGTGTGTCCACCTGCGACGAATCGCCGGACGAGCGCGGAGCCGAGAAACCCGCCTGCGCCGTAGATCAGTACCTTCATGTGTCCTCCATGGACTGTCGTCGATCCCGTACAGTGTGTTATAACCCAGATCACATAGTTTACTAAGTAACGCGATTTGTTGGAGGCTCCATGGACCTCGGCCTGAAAGGCAAAGCCTTCCTCGTCACGGGCGGATCGGACGGTCTCGGATTCGCGACGGCGTCCTCGTTGGTGACCGAGGGTGCCGACGTGACGATCTGCGCTCGTAACTCCGAGCGCCTCGACGACGCAGTGCATTCCCTGTGTGCGCTCGGCGGCGGCTCGGCCGTGGGAGTGCGGGCCGACGTCACGATAGCCGCCGATCTCGACGCTCTCGTCGAGCAGACACACACGCAGTGGGGAAGGCTCGACGGGCTGGTCAATTCGGCCGGTGCGCACAGCGGCGGCGCGTTCGAAGAGATCACCGACGACGCCTGGCATGCGGACTTCGACCTGAAGTTCCTCGCCGCGGTGCGCGCGAGCCGCGCAGCGGTCCCGTACCTGAAGGAATCGAAGGGCGTGATCCTCAACGTACTCAGCACCGGCGCCCGGGCCCCTGGTGCCGGCGGCGGCATGCCCAGCTCGCCGCTGCGCGCGGCAGGTCTGAGTCTGACGAAGGCGCTGGCAGGCGAGTTCGGCCCCGATGGAGTCCGGGTGGTCGCGATGCTCGTCGGCATCATCCGCAGCGGGCAGATCGTGCGGCCGGCGATGGAGGCAGGCCGCGATGTCGAGGAGTACCTCGCCAAGGTCGCCGACCGGATGAAGATCCCGCTCGGCCGGGTGGGTGAACCGCACGAATTCGGCGACACCGCGGCCTTCCTGCTCTCACCTCGTGCCGGTTACCTCACGGGCACGGCTGTTCACGTCGATGGCGGTTTCTGTCCGGTCATCTGACCAGTGCATCCCTATCGTGAAGGAAATCCTGTGAAGACCTATCAGCTTGCAGCCCAAGCACTTTCCGATCTCGGTGTCGGTACCGTCTTCGGACTCATGGGGGACGCCAACCTCGCGTATCTCGGCAACTTCGTGGAGAACCACGGCGGTGAGTTCGTTGCGGCCGTGGTCGAAGGCGGCGCGGTGTCGATGGCGGACGGCTACGCCCGCATGACCGGTCGCGTGGGTGTGGCGTCTGTGACACACGGCCCGGCCGTCACGAACTGCACCACGGCGCTGGTGGAGGCGGTGCGCTCGCGCAGCGCGGTGCTGCTGCTCACCGGCAGCGCCCCCGATGTGCGCGACCATTTCCAGGACTTCGACCTGGAAGGATTCGCCCGTCTCACCGGTGCCGAATACCTGCGGGTCCGCAAGGCCGATTCGGTCGGAGCGGACATCGCCGAAGCGCTCGCCCGGGTGACCGCCACCCGCACTCCACTCGTGCTCGATCTGCCGTATGACCTGCTCGAGGTGACCGTGGCGGGTGAGGCGCCGCGCGCGGTGCCCCAGCCGCCGGTGGCCGGTGCGCCGGACCCCGTGCTCGTCGACGACGCACTCGCCGCGCTGCTCGGCAGCGCGCGGCCGCTGATCCTCGCGGGCCGGGGTGCCGTCGTATCCGAAGCCCGCGGCGACATCCTGGCTCTGGCGCGGGCGCTCGATGCTCCGGTGATGACGACGCTGCTCGCGAAGGACTTGTTCGCCGGTGAACCCGAGAATCTCGGTGTGCACGGGTCGTTGTCGCACGCGGTGGCAATCGAAGAGCTCGGTCGCGTCGATTGTGTGCTTGCGGTGGGTGCCGCCCTGTCGTCGTTCACCACTGACAACACCGCGCTGCTGGCCGGCAAGTTCGTCATCCAGATCGACGATCGGTCCGGCGCATTCGGGCGGTTCGCGCCTGTGCATATTCCGATTCTCGGTGATGCTGCGGGTGTGGTGCGCGCTCTGGTCGAGCGCCTGGTGGAAGCCGAGGCTCCGGCACCGTCCGGTCGTCGTGTCGCGCAGCTCGCCGAGGCGGCGCGTGGTCTCGAGGGGAAGGGCTATCGCAGCATCTCGGGCGGTGGCACCGTCGATATGCGGGACGCGATGGCCCGGTTCGCCGAGCTGCTCCCGACGGGAACTCAGGTTGTCACCGATGTCGGGCGATTCTCGTTCGCGGCGTGGAAATACCTGCCGGTCGATCCGGCGCGTTTCACCGTGCCCGGTGCGTTCGGCTCGATCGGGCTCGGTATCGCGACTGCGGTGGGCGCCGCTGCGGGCCGGCGCGACGTGCCGACGGTGTGTGTGGCCGGCGACGGCGGCGCGATGATGGGACTGGTGGAGCTGAGCACGGCGGTCCGGCACCGTCTGCCGCTCGTGCTGGTCGTACTCGACGACCACTGTTACGGCGCCGAATATCTCAAGCTCGAGGGCCTCGGACTTGCGCCCGCACACTCGGAGGTGTCGTGGCCCGGGTTCGCGGAGACGGCGCGCGCACTCGGTGCCCGCGCGGTCACGGTGCGGGACCTCGAGGAGTTTTCGCAGGTCGCGGCGCTGCTGGACGAGTGCGCCTACCCTCTGGTTATCGAGGTGAAAGCGGATCCCGCCCGGCGTCGTCCCGAGGTGGTTGCGGCTGCCGGCCATGCGCGTTGAGCGTGCCCGGCCGGAGACTGGACGCACACATGGATGACTTAGTAATATTTGTCAGGGCGCCACGCCCGTACTTTCCAGGAGGAACTGTGGACCTGAGCAGCTTGACCACAGTGATTGCAGAGCTGAAAGACCACGTTCTGACGATCACGCTCGATCGGCCCGACAAACTGAACTCGTTCACCGACACGATGCGGGCAGAATTCGCTGCGCTGTGGGCCTACGCGCGCGAGGAAGACGATGTTCACGTCATGGTGCTCCGGGCGAACGGGGAACGCGCCTTTTCTACGGGCGTGGACGTGAAGGAGGGCACGTTCCTGTCCGACAACGTCTTCATGCGTCGCGATCCGGGTATCGATCTCTCGCCCAAGCACAACGGATGCTGGAAGCCGCTGATCTGTGCGGTGCACGGTATGGCGGCGGGCGGTGCGCTCTACTGGCTGAACGAGGCCGACATCATCATCGCGAGCGACGACGCCCAGTTCTTCGATCCGCACGTGTCGTACGGCATGGTTGCTGCGCTCGAGCCGATCGGCCTCGCGCATCGGATCCCGATCGGGGAGGTGCTGCGCATGGTTCTGCTGGGGCTCGACGAGCGGATGTCGGCCAAGCGGGCACTGGAGATCGGGTTCATCAGCGAGATCGTGACCCGGGACAGCTTGTGGGACCGCGCGCAGGAACTCGCAGAGCGCATCGCCGCCAAGCCTCCGGCCGCGATTCAGGGCAGCATCCGGGCCATCTGGGAGTCCAAGGACTCCGGCCGGTCCGCAGCTCTCGCAACCGGTATGTACTACACCGACCTGGGCAATCCGATCGGCAAGGCTCAGGTCGTCCGCTCAGAGGTGCCGACCCGCAAGTACGAGGTGCGCTGACATGGAATACGGAATGACTCCGGAACTCGAGAAGTTCCGTGCCGAGGTAAGCGAATTCGTCGCGGCCAACAAGCCGGCGATCGCCGTCAAAGCGGGGGTGCGCAGCGCGGAAGACGCGGAGGACCTCGCTCTGCTCAAGGAGTGGACCGGAAAGCTGTTCGCGGCCGGGTACGTCGGCGCCGACTGGCCCGAACGGTACGGCGGCAAGGGCTCTGCGCATTCGTCGGAGAAGGACGTCGTCGTCGGCGAGGAACTCGCGCGCGGCCGCGCGCCGGCCGCCATTCAGGGTGCCGCGCATCTCGTCTCGCACGCCCTGATCGATTTCGGCACGGAGGAGCAGCGGCAGAAGTACCTGCCGGGCATTCGCTCGGGTGAGCTCATCTTCTGCCAGCTCTTCAGCGAGCCGAGCTCGGGGAGCGACCTCGCGTCGCTGCGCACCAAGGCTGTTCCCACCGAAGATGGCGGGTTCCGGGTCACCGGCCAGAAGGTGTGGACGACCAACGGACATTGGGCCGACTACGGCTACCTGCTCGCACGGACCGATCCGGATGCACCGAAGCACAGGGGCATCAGCGCATTCATCGTCGACATGCGGCTGCCGGGTGTCGAGGTACGACCGCTGCGGGAGATGACCGGAACATCGGACTTCAACGAGGTGTTCCTCGACAACGTCGAGCTCGGACCCGACGCGTTGATCGGTGAGGTCAACCGGGGATGGGGAATTGCGAATTCGAGTCTCGGGCACGAGCGCAGCGGCGTGGCTACGAGCGCGGTACGGCTGCAGCAGAACGTCGAGGCGCTGAAGGATCTCGCCAAGAACGTGACGCGGAACGGACGTCCGGCCATCGAGGACGGTGCCGTGCAGGATCGGATCGGCGAGCTGTCGGCGGCGGTCACTGCGCTCTCGGCGATGGTGTACGCGAACATCAGCCGGTGGTCGCGCAAGACCGAGCGACCGTACGACGCCCCGATGGCCAAGCTGATGTTCAGCGAACTCGGCGTCGACATCGCCCGTTTCGCTCTCGAGCTTTCCGGTGAAGCCGGGATTCTCGTCGAAGGAGACTCGAACGCGGTCGACCGCGGGCGGTGGCAGGACGAGTTCCTGTACGCGCGCGCCTACACGATCGCCGGTGGCAGCTCGGAGATCATGCGCAACCTCATTGCCGAGCGTGGGCTGGCGATGCCCCGTTGAGCTGCGGCACAGGAGCGGGGAGGATCCACGGATCCTCCCCGTTTCGTCTTTGCGGGCAGGGCGCAGGATTCAGGCGCGGACACGGCATCAAACGCAATTGACCTAGTTAACTATGTGATCTATCTTTATTTCAAGGCGTTCTACTCGATGCCGCCGAAGGGCGGTTGGCGGGAGCGTCACGAAACCGGTACCGATGCAGGAAGAACGCGGATTTTTCCCGTCGGCAGAAGTGGGAGGCATCGAATGACGGGTATCAGGGAAGCGTTGGGCTTGCTCTGGTCGGCATCCGACGACGCGAAAATGGTTCAACAGGGCAAGACGTGGTCCACGTGGGGTGAGGTACGTTCGCTCGCCGAGAAGGTCGACGCCGAACTCACGCGCGTCGGTTGCAGCGAGGGCGCGCGCATCGGCGTGGTGCTGGGAAATCGGGTGGAGTCCGTTGCGTCTCTGATCGCGATCCTCGGTAAGGGCCGCACGATCATCACGCTCAACCCCATGCAGCCCCCGGCTCGCGTGACAGCGGACGTGGTGGCGTCGCTGCCGCAGGTCGTGCTCGCCCCGAAGAGCATGTGGGACGAAAACGATTTCGAGGTCACGCTGGCCGAGGCCGGAATCGTCGGCTTCGCGGTCGACGGCCTCGATGTCGTGCAGCGCGCGGGTGGCCCCGAGGTCGCCATCGAAGCTCCCAAAGATGTTTCCGACCCCGTGGCGGTCGAAATGTTCACTTCGGGCACCACCGGGCCGCCCAAGAGAATCCCGCTGACCTGGCGTCAGCTCGAGGCCGCTCTCGATGCAGTCCACAGCCACACCGGTAAGGGTGGCGGCCAGCGGGAACCGCTTACCGGGCGTGTATCGCTCGTGTCGCTCGCGATGGTCCACATCGGTGGACTGTGGGGCGTCATCCAGGCCCTCGCCGAGGCGCGTCCGATCGTTCTGCTTCCTCGCTTCACCGTCGAGGGATGGGTCGAGGCCGTGTACGAGCACCAGCTGCGCGTTGCCGGCCTTCCGCCCGCCGCGATGCGCTCTGTGCTCAGTGCGGAGGTGCCGAAGGAGAAGCTTTCGAGCCTGCGCGCGGTGACAGCAGGCACCACCTTCGTCAGTCCCGACCTGGCCGACGAATTCACCGAGCGCTACGGCATCCCCGTGATGATCATGTACGGCGCCACCGAGTTCGGCGGTGCCGTCGCCGGATGGACCAAGCCGCTCATCGGTGAATGGTGGACGCGCAAGCGTGGCAGCGTCGGTCGTCCCTTCCCCGGAGTGAAGATGCGGGCTGTGGACGAGAACGGTGAAGTGCTGCCCATCGGCACGACCGGCCGCCTGGAGGTGTGCTCGAGCCAAACGGGCACCGGAACCAACCAGTGGGTGCGCACCAGCGACCTCGCTCATCTCGACGAGGACAACTTCCTGTACATCGACGGCCGCGCCGACGACGCGATCATCCGCGGCGGTTTCAAGGTGCAGCCCGAGACCGTGTGCAACGCACTTCGTGCCCATGCTTCGGTGCTCGATGCCTCCGTATACGGCAGGGCCGACGAGCGGCTCGGTCAGGTGCCCGTCGCCGTGATCGAACTGGCCGAAGGCGCAGCCCCCGTCGACGAGGCCGAACTCAAGGAGTTCGTCCGCAACCAGCTGACCGGCTACGAAGTGCCGGTCACGATTCACACAGTGGACGCCCTGCCTCGCAGCGTGTCCCTCAAGGTCGACAGGCGGCGACTGCTCGAGATGGTCGCCGAACTCGAATCCACGCGGGTCTGACCCCGTAGCCGCTGACAAAGCGCTGACAAAGAAGGAACGCATCATGACTGCAGTAATCGTGGAGGCCGTGCGCACGCCGGTCGGTAAGCGTAACGGCGGCCTGTCCGGCATTCACCCGGTCGACCTGTCCGCTGTCGTGCTCAACGCGCTCGTCGAGCGTGCGGGCATCGACCCGGGCGTCGTCGAGGACGTCATCTGGGGCTGCGTCCAGCAGGTCGGCGAACAGTCCCAGGACATCGCCCGTACCGCCCTGCTCGCGGCCGGATGGCCCGAGACCGTCCCGGGCGTCACGATCGACCGCCAGTGCGGTTCGTCGCAGCAGGCATTGAATTTCGCTGTCGCGAGTGTCGAGGCCGGTCACTACGACGTCGTCGTCGCCGGTGGTGTCGAATCGATGTCGCGAGTGCCGATGGGCTCGTCCGTGCAGGTCGCAGGCAAGCCCTTCAGCCAGGCGTTCCTCGACCGTTACGACGGCACCGTACCGAACCAGGGCGTCGGGGCCGAGATGATCGCCGAGAAGTGGGGCATGAGCCGCACGGAGGTCGACGAGTTCTCCGCTCGCTCGCACGAACTGGCTGCCGCCGCACAGGACGCCGGTCTGTTCGACGCCCAGATCGTGCCCGTTACAACCCCCGACGGCACGGTGATCTCGAAGGACGAGGGTATCCGTCGCGGTACTTCGGTCGAGACCCTGGCCAAGCTCAAGCCGGTGTTCAAGGAGGACGGTGTCATCCACGCCGGTAACGCCTCGCAGATCTCCGACGGAGCGTCGGCCCTGCTCATCATGAGCGAGGAGGCCGCCGCAAAGTACGGTCTGACGCCGATCGCGAAGATCCATACCGCGAGCGTCATCGGCGCCGACCCGGTGATCATGCTTACCGCGCCGATCCCGGCGACTGCCAAGGCTCTCGAGAAGTCGGGCCTGAGCGTCGACGACATCGGCGTCTTCGAGGTCAACGAGGCGTTCGCGCCGGTGCCCCTCGCATGGTTGAAGGAGATCGGGGCGGATCCCGAGCGCCTCAACCCCAACGGCGGCGCGATCGCCCTCGGTCATCCGCTCGGTGGATCCGGTGGACGCATTCTCACCGACATGATTTATCACATGCGCCGCAACAAGATTCGTTATGGCCTTCAGACGATGTGCGAGGGCGGCGGTCAGGCCAACGCCACGATCCTCGAACTCGTCGAGAGCTGAGAAGGGAACAGGTGATGAACCAGACCACCCAGGTAGGCGCGCTCGTCGAGCGTGTCGGCAACGTCATGGTGATCACGATCAACCGGCCCGAGGCCCGCAACGCGGTGAACTCGTCGGTGAGCATCGGAGTCGGCGGAGCCCTCGAGGAAGCCGCCAACGATCCGGAGGTGCGCGCGATCGTCATCACCGGTGCCGGCGACAAGTCGTTCTGCGCCGGCGCCGACCTCAAGGCGATCTCGCGTGGCGAAGGTCTGCATGCGCCCGGTCACGAGGACTGGGGCTTCGCGGGCTTCGTCAAGCACTACGTCGACAAGCCCACGATCGCTGCCGTCAACGGCACCGCGCTCGGCGGCGGTACCGAACTGGCGCTGTCGGCGGATCTCATCGTGGCCGCCGAGAACGCGACGTTCGGTCTGCCCGAGGTCAAACGTGGTCTGATCGCCGGCGCCGGCGGTGTGTTCCGGCTTCCGGCTCAGATCCCGCAGCGTCTCGCGATGGAGATGATCTTCACGGGAGATCCGATCACCGCGGCGCGCGCTCTCGAGGTCGGCCTGATCAATCAGGTTGCACCGGAGGGTAAGTCGGTCGAGGTTGCGATCGAGCTGGCGGAGCGCATCGCCGTCAACGCTCCGTTGTCGGTGCAGGCCAGCAAGCGTGTCGCCTACGGCGTCGTCGATGGTCAGCGTGCCGAGGAGGACGCTCGGTGGGCACTGTCCGCCGCCGAGTGGGATCGCCTCGCTCTCAGTGAGGACGCGAAGGAAGGACCGCTCGCGTTCGCCGAGAAGCGCGAGCCGGTCTGGAAGGCGCGCTGACGCGCATTGTCCGGTAGAGCCGCAATCGCAGCCCGGGTCGCCCGCGAGGGGCGGCTCGGGCTGTGTTCTTTCTACTAAGGTTACTAAGTAGAACTTGTGGGTTGTCATGTACTAGTGTCGTGGTAGGCGTCACATCCGTGGTCGACTTCCGGCAGGCGTCGTCCAGAAGAAAGGCAGAAGAACCATGACCGATCGGATTCTCGACGGGATACGCATCGTCGAACTCGCCTCCGGACTGGCTGTTCCGGTTGCGTCGCGGATGCTCGCGGAAGCGGGTGCAGACGTCATCAAAATCGAACCGCCCCAAGGTGATCCGCTTCGTTCGCGCGTTGCTTTCGCATCCTGGAACCGCAGCAAGCGCAGCGTGGTCCTCGACATCACCACCGACGACGACCGTGCGAAGCTGGCTGATCTGCTCGATACGGCCGATGTCTTCGTTCACGAGTTCACCCCGTCGCGCGCTGCCGAACTCGGTCTCGACGATGTGGCGCTGCGGGTGCGCCATCCCCATCTCATCGTCTCCTCGGTCACCGGGTACCCCGTCGACCACCCCGACCGCGACCGCCCCGCCCACGACCTGCTCGTGCAGGCCCGCTCCGGTTTGATGGGCGAACTCTGGGGTTACCGTGAGGGCCCGATCGCCATGCGCTTCCCGCTGCCGAGCTGGGCCGCAGCGTCCCTCGCCGCGGCCGGCATCGTGGCGCGCCTCATCCAGCGAGACGGCACCGGCAGGATCGGTGCGGTGCACACCTCGCTCCTCCAGGGCATGCTCAACACGGCTTCGCTCGCCTGGAACAACGCCGAGAATCCGATCCCGGCACTGATTCTCAACAAGTACGAGGCGCCCCCGCAGCTCGCGATGTACCAGTGCAGCGACGGTGTGTGGCTGCAGATGATGAACCCCGGCGAGCGGATCGACGTGAGCGCCATCCCGCTCGTCCAAGAAGTGGCCGCGGAGCTGGGCGTCGGCCTGACCGACCTGTCCAGAAACGCGAGCGACGATCTGCGCACCGTCATCGCGCAACGGCCGAGCCTCGAGTGGCTGCCCGTTTTCCGGGCGGCGGATCTTGCGATCGAACCGGCGTTGGCCATGGGGGAGCTGTTGCGAGATCCGCAGGTGACGGCCAACGGTTACGTCGTCGAGGTCGACGATCCGACCCACGGAAGGACGATCCAGGCCGGCAGCCCGTTCGGAATCGAGCCAGCATGCGCCGTCACGCGCCCCGCACCGCTACTCGGCGAGCACACCGACGAGGTCTTCGCCGAACTCGGATCCTCGCGAGCCGACTCCGACGTCCGTGCGGACGAGCCTGCCGATCCGCGGCCGCTCGCGGGTCTGAAGGTCCTCGACCTCGGATCCTTCCTCGCGGGGCCGATGGCCCCGATGTTGATGGCCGACCTGGGTGCCGAAGTCATCAAGGTCGAACCCGTCGTCGGCGACCGGCTCCGGTACAAGCCCGCCTACTGGGAGGCGTGCTCTCGCAACAAGCGTTCCCTCGCTGTGGACCTGACCACCGCACAGGGCCAGGAGGTGCTGCGCAAGCTCGTCGGATGGGCCGACGTGGTCCATCACAACCAGCGGCCCAAGGCTTCCGCCAAACTCGGTATCGACGAAGCGGGGTTGCGCGCGATCAAACCCGACGTCGTCGTCGGCTACGTGACGAGCTACGGAGAGAAAGGCGATCGCGCCGACAGTCCCGGCTTCGACTCGATCTTCCAGGCTCTCGCCGGCTGGGAGGTCGAGAACGGCGGCACCGGAAATCCTCCGCAGTTCTCCCGGTTCGGGGTCCTCGATGTCCAGACCGCGCTCGGCTCGCTCGTCGGAACACTGCTCGCCGTGTACTACAAGCAACGCACCGGGCGCGGCACCAAGGTATCAGGATCGCTGCTTGCGGCAGCCACCGCGACGCAGAGCGAGACACTGATCCGACTCGCCGACAACAGTATCGCCGAGTACCCGCGGTTCGATGCAACGCAAACCGGTTTCGGGCCGGGTCGCCGTATCTACGAGGTCGCCGACGGGTGGATCGCGGTAGTCGCCGAGACCGACGGCCAGCTCGCGGCGTTGCGTTCGATAGCGGGTGCAGCCGATGACGACGGGATCGAAGCGGGTCTCGCGGTGTTCGAATCCGAGAAACTACTGGTCGAACTCGGGTCCGCCGGCATTGCGGCCGAGCCGGTTCGCGAGGAATACAGCTTCGAGTTCTTCGACGACGAAGCGAACCGCACCGGACAGCTCATCGCGTCCTACGACCACGCTCACTTCGGTCGCATGGAGCAACCCGGTGCCTACTGGAACTTCGACGACATCACGTTGAAGTTCGATCGTGCAGCGCCGGTGATCGGCCAGCACACCCGAGAGATCCTCACCGAACTCGGCTACCGAGACGACGACATCGATGCGATGTACGCCGATCGTGTGGCCGGGGGACCGTCGGTGCCGAAGTTCTGGGAACACGAGTAGACAGCAGAGGACACCTTCATGGCAGTCGACATCCCGTTCGGACTTGTGGCACGCGGCCCGTCCGGCGCTGCCCCGGCGCGTCGCCCCGGTTCGATACGCCGCACCTCGACGATCGACATGCGCTGGCCCGGTGGGCCGGGAACGCAGTTGCGTCTTACCGGCAGGGCGCGGGATCTACTGACGCCACACGACGGAAGCGATCCGGTCGTGGTCGCCGAGGACACCATGACGGTCGGGGTGAACTCGGCGACCCGGACCATCGAGGACATCGCGGTCGATCCACCGCGACCCGCGGCGACCGGCATGATCGGCGCACGAGGAGGCGGCAGCTCGCGCACGGTACTTGCCGAGACGCTGCCCGACGAGGCCGAGGCCGGAACCCCGCTGTATCTCATGCTCGACGACATCGCGGGTGCGTCGCTCGTTGCGGGATTCGCCTACTCCCGCTGGATGCCGAGGGAACAGATGCTGGCAGCAGTGGGAAACGGTCCGCGCCGCAGTATGGAGGGGATTTGCACCGGGTTTCAGCCGGGCTCGGGAGCGTTGATGCCGGACGGATCCTCGCAGTGGAATCACCGGGTGCAGACGGTCGGGCCACTGCCCCGTGAGGACGATCCGCTCGGATGGCACGAGCTCGACGAGATCACCGAGATCTCGATGCGGCGTGCTCGACGTATCGACGTGACCATCGGTGACGTCATCGAAATCGACTCGATGTTCCAGGATTCGTCGACGGTGCCGGAGGGTGGCCGTGTCGCAGTGCACGAGTATCTGGTGAGGGCGACCGCAGACTCGGTCACGGGGGAGTTGTTGTCGATCGCGGCCGATCCTCGTGTCCTGCCGTACGAGGAGTGCCCGCTTGCGTCCCTGTCGGTCGACCGGATCGTCGGAACACAGCTTCGCGAGTTGAGAGCTGTTGTGCTGGAGGTTTTTCCGGGCACTGCGGGGTGCACCCATCTCAACGACGCGATGCGGGCGATGGCGGAGGTGCCCCTGCTCGTCGACGTTCTTCGGGCGAGAGGGAACGGCTCATCCACAACGTAGTAATACAAGTGCTATACGTTTACTAAGAATGATGTTAGCCTGAACGCATTCCGGCTCTGGGCTGTTGCCTTCGAGGTCCGGAGAGAATTCCGTGTTCCCTGCAAGAAAGGCCGAATCATGTTTCGACGGCGCACTCTTCGTGCAGCTGCCGCTCTCGCTGCAGTAGGGTTGCTCGCGGCCTGCGGCTCCACCGACTCCGGCTCCGCCGGCTCGGGGACCCCCAATGTCGAAGGCACGCTGAGCACCGGTTGGACGACCGCCATCACCAGCCTCGACCCGCACATGGCCACCAGCGAGATTGCGTCGTTCCGCTTCGGGCTCAACGAAATCTATGACCGGCTGTTCACCGTGAAGGCGGACGGCACCGTCGACGGAATGCTCGTCGAGGACTACACCTACTCCGAAGACGGCCTGGGTCTGATTCTCGACCTGCGTGAAGATGTCACGTTCCGCGACGGCGCCCCCCTCGACGCCGCAGTGGTCAAGGCCAACCTGGACCGGGCGCGCACCCTCGACAGCCCGTCCGTGAAGTCGCGGATGGCTCCGGTCGTCGACGTTGCAGTCACGGCCCCGTACCAGGTCACGCTGAAACTGGCCGAGCCGACCGACACCATCCCGTACGTCCTGGCCGAGATGTCCGGCTTCATCATGCACCCGGACTTGATCGCCAACGGTAATCCGGCGACGGAAACCAACGGTTCGGGTGCCTACTCGGTCGAAAGCTTCGCTCCCGGCGAGCAGCTGACCCTCGTCCGCGACCGGACCGACTACTGGGACACCGACGCCGCCCAGCTCGCGAAGATCGAGTACAAGGCCATCGCCGACACTCAGGCCTTCACCAACGCGATGGCCGGTGGTCAGATCGAGCTCGGCCAGTTCCTGCCGGGCACGGTGACCGCCATCGACGGGCGCAACGGACTTACGACCGTCGACGTGCCCACCGGCATCGGCGTCGAGTTGTTCTTGAATCGCAACGTCGCCCCGCTCGACGACGTGAAGGTCCGTCAGGCGATCAACCACGCATACAACCGCGAGGAAATCGTCGAAGCCCTGTATCCGGGATCGGAAGCGCGCTACCAGTACTCGCGTGTGGGCCTCCCGGGTTACGACGCATCGCTCGAGGAGACCTACAGCTACGATCCGGAGAAGGCGAAGAAGCTGCTCGCCGACGCCGGCCACCCGGACGGCATCGATCTGGGTGAAGTCATCATCGTCAACGTCATCACCCCCGGTGTGGCGGACGTGCTGCAGGAGCAGTTCTCTCAGGCGGGGATCAAGATCACGCCGATCGTGAAGGACGGTCTCGAGGGCCCGACGTCGTTCGGCCGTGGTGAGGCTTCGGCCCTGCTGCACTACTCCCCGCTCGGTACCAGCTTCACGTCCGGCTCCGGCTATCGCTGGGGACCCCGCCTCAATCCCGCCGGTGTCACGCCGGAGTACGAGAAGATGCTCTCCGAGGCAACCGATCCGCGTCGTTCGCCGGAGGAACGAGAAGCGTCCGCCGTTGCCCTCAACGACTACCTCGTCGACGAAGCGTGGGGCGCGCCGCTGGTGTGGATCACCTATCCGTGGGTGATGAGCGACAAGGTCGGCAACTTCACCACCGACATGGACTACGCCACGACAACCGGTCCGTTCGACCTGCGGTACCTGACCGTCTCCGAATAGAAGCACCGCCAGACCTCACCAGGGCGCGGGTCGCAGCACGTCGACGCGGTCGTCGTAACACTCCCGACGGAGTACTACGACGACCGCGTCCTTTTGCCGTCGGGGGGAGCGCGCATCGACCGAAGTATTCCGTGCTGTGGAAATACGATGGTGCCGTGGGAAAAATGGAAACGCTCGACCGGAATCCCGGTCGAGCGTTTCGTACGATCCGTCCCCTCTTGCAAGAGGGGAACCGATCAGTTGCTGTCGGTCTCGACGGTGTGGGCGCGGGCCAGAGCCAGGCCCTCGTCGCGGGTCGGGACGGTGGTGTGCCACCGGCCGCACGTGCAGAAAGCGATGTAGTGGTCATCCTTCGGCAGAACCGCCTGGGCATCGCAGTACCCGGAGGACTCGGCCATCGAGGAGACGAACTCGCCCGGCAGATCGTAGAGAACGCTGTCGCTCATCGGAGTGCTCTTTCAGGAGATGAAGTGATCCGGCCGGCCCGCACGAATCTCGATGCGGACCGGCCGAGGGGTCGCTGGAAGCCGTCAGACCGAGGCGGTCGCGGGCTTTTCCGTGCCTGGGGCAGGGAGCTTCGGAGCGTGCGGGAACAGCTCTTCGAACGTGCCGTGCATGATCCGGTCCTTGACCTTCTGGTCGACGTTGTCGAACAGGTTGTGCAGAGTCACCTGGGTGTGACCGTAAGTGCCCTCCATGTGCGGGTAGTCGCTACCCCACATCACGTTGTTGTAGCCCATGCCGGTCATGGCAGCGACGGCCGACTCGTCGTGCTGGAACGATGCGTACACCTGGGAGTAGATGATCTCCTTCGGGGTGCGCTTGAGCTTGGGCCGCACGGCCATCGAGTGCTGGCGGTAGCCCTCCTCCATGCGGTCGGCGACGAACGGCACCCAGGTTGCGCCACCTTCGGAGACGAGGACCTTCAGGTTGGGGTGACGATCGAGGGCGCCCGAAGCGACGAGCTTCATCACGGCGCGCTGGCCGCCGAAGGTGGTCTCGGTGTAGTTGAGAACCGCGCCGCCGGGGCCGCGGTAGGTGGCGCCGGGAGCGCCTCCGGTGGTGAAGTCGATGGGCTCGGTGCCGATGTGGAACGCGATGACCATGCCGATGTCCTCGGCGAGGGCCCAGAAGGGCTCCCACTCGTCGCGGTTGTAGTCCTTCTGGAGGGGATGCGGATTGACCGGCATGAAGACGGCCTTGTAGCCGATCTCGCCGCAGCGCTTGAGCTCGACGCAGGCGTCCTCGATCGACAGGGTCGAGACCTGGGCGGTGGGGATCAGGCGCGGCGAGTAGTCCATGATCGTTTCCTTGGCCCAGTCGTTGGACACGCGCAGTGCCTCACGCAGGACCTTCGGGGTACGGAACGAGCTGGACCACATACCGAGCGACGGAAAGATGAGCTCGGTCCAGATTCCCTCTTCGTCGAGGTCCTTCAGGCGAAGCTCGACGTTGCCGGCACCGGGCGCGCGATGACTGGCGGCATAGAACTCTTCCTGAGAGATGCTGGGGAGGCGACGGCGGAACGCCTGGCCGTCGACGAAGACTGTCTCCCACTTGCCGTCGGGATCCTTTTCCGAGCGGGGTACGAGTTCGGCCAGGTCCTTGGGCAGGCGTGCGCGCCACAGGTCGTCGGGCTCGAGGAAGTGCGAATCACCGGAATTGGCCCACAGCTTGACGGACACTTCGGTCTCCATTCGTTCGTGCGGATTGTGGCGAGGGGATGAGTGCTCAGTGCGTTTCCGCTGGCACACGCCATGTTGGTAGAAATTCTAGAATCCCATTTTAGGATGTACAGTGATTATGGCCACGCCGAGGGACGGAAGTCAACCCCACGCGGGGTAGCAACGGAGGAATGATGCTGCAGAGCAAGGGACGCACACGCGCCCGTACGTGGACGAGTACGTCCGCGACCAAAGAGAAGGTGCTCGACGCGGCCGTCGAGGTCTTCGGCGAACGCGGATTCACCGCGGCGACCATGGCAGAGATCGTCGAGCGCTCGGGTGTCAGCGTCGGCAGCATCTACCATCATTTCGGCGGGAAGTCCGAGGTGTTCAACGCGATCTGGGAGGACTTCGTCGCCTTGCTGCGCGGTCGCGTCGACGAAGTTGTTCAGGCAGCTCGCCAGGGTGGGGAGGTGGACGGCTTCGAATTGTTCGTCCTCGGAACCCGCGAATACCTCTGGCTGATATGGGAAAACAGAGTGCAGGCCCGGGTCATTGCGATGGGAGACACCCCGCCCGGATTCGACGCACAGCGCCGCCGGGCCAGCAGGGTAGGCGGCGACAGCGAGATCGCGATACTCGGCCTCGGACCCACCCGCAGGGAGCGGCTGTTCGGCGATTTCCTTATCGCAATGCGCAACGAAACCACCATCGCGCTGTTCGGAACCGAAACGGAACACGAGGCCGAGGCGTTGATCGCCGAAACGGAAAAGTATTTTCGCAGACTCGCCGCCGACGTCTGAGCGCGCAGGAAGGGCGGGCGTCGGTCGTTCGGAACCGCTGCCCGCCCTTTCTTGTGCCTGCGATCAGGCGGCGGCGAGCCGCCGGCGGTGATAAGAGACCGATCCATCGAGGAGTTCGTCGACCTTGATTCGGCGGATCAGCAAGTGCACATCATGTTCCCACGTGAAGCCGATGCCACCGTGAACCTGCAGGGCGGTCTGCGCGGTCGAGCTGGCGCCGTCGCCGGTGAAGGCTGCTGCAGCGGACACCGCACGGGTGCGGGTGTCCGCATCGTCGCCGTCGAGCGCGACAGCGGCGGCCCACAAGGCCGCGCGCGCGGCTTCGACCGACAGTGCCATGTTCGCGCAGTGGTGCTTGATCGCCTGGAAACTCGCGATCGGCTGATCGAACTGGGTGCGCTGCCCGGCGTATTCGACCGTCATGTCGACGAGACGGGCCGCCGCGCCGAGTGCGTCCATGGCGCGGAATGTCGCGAGTGCGTCGTGTACGAACGTAACGGTGCCGGGCTGCAGTGCCGACCACGTTCCTTCTTCGAGGGTGAGGTCGACGTCGGCGACCGACCAGGACCGGGTCAGATCGAGTGTGTCGAGGGTGCGGATGGAGACTGCGTCGACGGGCACCACCGCGGCTGCTTCGGCGCCGGTGTCGGTGGTGGCTACGAACAGGATGCTGTGGGCGTCGATCAGACCGGTGACCGGAGCTGTCGTGCCGCTCAGTCGAAGTTGTCCGCCGTCGATCTGCGCGTGCACGGCGGGATTTTCGAGGGAGGCGAGCGCCGGGACGACGAGTTCGGCGCCCGATTCGGTGGCTCCGAAAGCCGGGTGATCGAGTTGTTCGAGCAGGCGTGCCGCGATCGCGAGTTCTGCGACGGGCAGCGGGCTACCTGCGCGGCCGTGCTCTTCGACGAGTACGGCGAGGTCCACATGGGTGCCACCCATGTCCGAGGTGAGCAGTCCGATCAGGCCGGACTCGGCGAGATGCCGCACACCTGCAGGGGTGGTGCGCGCGGGGCCGTCGTCGATTCCCGGTCGTCGCGCGGCGATCGGATCGTTCTTGGTGAGCCAGGCGCGTTCGGCCTTGGCGAGGGCTTCTTGTTCGTCGCTCAGCGCGAAGTCCATGACACTCCTCCAACGTCGTGTTTGTTGACGTAGTTAACCATGTCACCTACGTTTTGGGTAGCGCTCGAGGCTCGTCTCCTGGAATTCTAGGTTCGGATCGAGCAGTCATACGAGCACGGAGGTACACATGTCCCAGGATCACCCCGACGCGGCAGTCGAGAGTTCCGGCGTCGGAGGTGGCTGGAGTTCGGTGAGCCACCGCGGGTTCGACGCCGGAGTCCACCGTGAGCAGCCCGGCCCGTACGACGCCATGATCGCCACCGCCCGCGCCATGCTCGACGACCTGGCGGGAGCGAACCCGCCCCTCGATGTCGTCGAGAAGATCGCAGGCCACTTCGCCGACGTGCAGACGTTGGTCGCCGACCACCAGGTTTCCGAACGTCGCCGTCCCTTCGGGCACCTCGACGTACCGGGACGCGCGCAGTGCATGTCACCGGCGCTCCGGATGCACCGGTGGGAACGTGATGGCGTCGACGGCGTCGTCACGTTCGGCAAGTACTACCTCGGGGGAAACGGCGCGGCACACGGCGGCACGATCCCGCTGATGTTCGACGAGGTGCTCGGCCGGCTCGCCAGTACCGATCGCACGCCGTGCCGGACGGCCTACCTGCACGTGGACTTCCGCTCGATCACACCGATCGACGCGGAACTCACCGTCACCGGTTGGTTCGAACGCGAGGAAGGCCGCAAGCGTTTCCTGCGCGCCGAACTTCGCCACGGCGACGTTCTGTGTGCCGAAGCCGAGGGCCTGTTCATCGAACTCAAGCCGGGACAGCCGTGACGGACGCCGGGACACCATTGGTCGAGGTCTCGCGTGAGGGCCGCGTGCTGGTCGTCGAGATGCGGCGCAGCGCCAAGCGGAACGCGGTCGACCGGGCTCTGGCCGATGAGCTCGATGCCGCATTGACGCAGCTCGACGAGGACGACGATCTGTGGGCCGGCGTCCTTGCTGCGGACGGCCCGGTGTTCAGTGCCGGCAGCGACCTCGGCGCCGGTGGTGACTACCACACCGAACGCGGCGGTGAATACGGGATCATCCGACGTCCCCGGACCAAGCCGCTCATCGCGGCGGTGGACGGGCCGGCACTCGGCGGTGGTTTCGAGATCGTCCTCGCGTGCGATCTCGTCGTCGCGTCCGACGCGGCTGTCTTCGGTCTCCCGGAGGTTGCGCGCGGGCTCGTACCCACCTGCGCCGGGCTGTTTCGCGCGCCGCGATCGTTGCCGCTCAACCTCGCGCGCGAACTGGTCCTCACCGGTGATCCCATTTCTGCATCGCGCGCGTATGCGGCGGGCTTCGTCAACGTCCTGGCACCTGTGGGTGAGGCGAAGTCGGCGGCAGTGCGCCTTGCGAAGCGGATCTGCAAGAACGCTCCCGTTGCCGTGCGGGCGTCGCTTGCCGTCGTCAACGAGATGGCCTCCGCCGACGATGCGGCCGGGTGGGAGATCACCGGCACCGCAATGCGTGCGATCGCCGGCTCCGCGGACGCCGCCGAAGGTGTGCGTGCGTTCTTCGAGAAGCGTTCCCCAGAGTGGACGGGCCGCTAGACGCCCACCACATACATAACGTAGTAAACTACGTTTACGTCATCCGATCTGAGGGAGCTTATCCGTGGAAACATTGAAGGTGGAACGCCACGACGGTGTCGTGACGGTGACCATGTCACGCCGGGAGAAGAAGAATGCTGCGAACGAAACGATGTGGCGTGAGCTCGCCGAGACGTTCACGGCCGTCGAGCGCAACGATCAGGACCGCGTTCTCGTCCTCACCGGTGCCGGTGGCGACTTCTGCTCCGGAGCCGACCTCGCAGGGATGCGCGAGGACGCCCTCCGGTACATGGCCGACGCCGGTGAAGCTGCTCGTACCCTGCACGCCTTGACGATCCCCACCATTGCCAAGGTCGACGGCGTCGCCGTCGGTGCAGGCTGGAACCTTGCGCTCGGTTGTGATCTCGTGGTCGCCACGGACCGCGCTCGGTTCTCCCAGATCTTCGTTCGCCGGGCGCTGTCGGTGGACATGGGCGGATCGTGGCTGCTGCCCAAACTCGTCGGCATCCAGAAGGCCAAAGAGATCGCATTCTTCGGCGACATGTACTCGGCCGCCGAAGCAGCCGAGTTGGGTCTCGTCACACGCCTCGTGACAGCCGACGAACTCGACGACACGGTCGATGCGATGGCTCGCCGCCTCGTCGACGGACCCGCGCAGGCATTGTCTCTGGCCAAGCAACTACTCGATGCGAGCGCCGAAGGCGGCGGCATGGAAGCAGCGCTGCGCCGGGAAGCTCACGCTCAGGCGAACAACATCAACGGTGACGACGCCAAGGAAGCCAAGGCCGCCTTCCTCGAGAAGCGAGCACCGGTCTTCCGCCCCGGCGCAGCGGCAGCTGTATAGCAGGATTCGCCGAGTGCTCCAGGCTGAAGGGCAGTCCATGACCGATGTCGACACCGGTACACCCGATGCTGGTGACCTGACGACACTGAACGATATCTTGAGGATCGAACAACTCGACGGGGATCTGTTCCGTGCCTTACCGGTCCATCACGACGGTAGGCCTCTGTTCGGTGGACAGATCGCGGCCCAATGCCTGCTCGCATGCGGCGCTACGGTTCCGGAAGGCCGCCATCCGCATTCGCTGCACGGCTACTTTCTGCGGCGTGGAGATTCCGCGCAGCCCGTGGTCTATCGAGTGGACCGCGACCGTGACGGTCGCAGCTACTCCGCACGTCGCGTCGTCGCGCTGCAAGGTGGTGAAGTCCTCTTCAGTATGGCGGCGTCGTTCCGCCTCGGTACGGACGGCGCCGAACTGGACGGCGAGCCGCCCGCACCGATGCCGCCACCCGAGGAATGCCGCGCTATCCCGAGTGGATTGCCCCTCGAAGCACGAGTCGACACGTGGCCGAACCGCACCCAATTCTTCCCCACGAGATTTCACGTCCGCCCGGTGGGGAAGTTGCCCGCGGGAGACGTACTCGTGCACGCGGCTGCGTTGACGTACATGTCGGACTTCTCGGCGGGACTTCCGAGGCTCCTCGGTGGGGAGGTCCTCGGACCCAGCCTCGATCATGCTCTGTGGTTTCACGATGTCCCGAACTGGGACGGGTGGCTCCGTGTCGACTACGAACCGGGTACCGCAGGTGGCAAGCGCGGCTGGTATTCCGGGGCGATCCGCGACGAGGCGGGCCGCCGTATCGCAAGTCTCGCACAGGAAATGGTCTACTTCGACGACGACTCCGTCGCTACGGCGGAATGAAGGGAATACGATGAGCGAGGTCGATTCGGGACCCGGCGTTCCGCTCGCCGCCGAGGTCGCCGCCCAGGCGGTCCGCCGGCTCACCTCTGCGATACTCGATGCCCGGGCGCGTGGCGTATCGAATCCCGATGTCTCGGAGAAAATCTCGGCACTTGCAGATCGACTGGAGGCGGTCGCGGCCCACCCGCACGAGTGCGTCACCGGAGAAATCGGAACGCAGGTCGGCGTGCTCGAGCGCAGTCCCGTGAGCGGTCCGAAGAATCCTGTCGCCGTGCCGCTTCGCTTCGAGCGGTGCGAGGACGGATCGTCGCTGGCGCACGCGGAGTTCCCCCGGCAGTACCAGGGTCCGCCCGGGATCGTGCACGGCGGTATCTCGGGTCTCGTGCTCGACGTCGCCATGGCGGTCGCGAACCGCACGGCCGGTCCCGCCGGAATGACCGCAGAGATGACGCTGCGCTACCTGCGGCCGACACCCCTGCATACGGAAGTGACAGTGCGCGGGCGACATCTGCGGGCCGAAGGACGCAAGGTCTGGTCGCAGGGAACGTTCGAAGTGGACGGCGAGCCGACCGTGGTCTGCGACGCACTGTTCATCACGAAGGAGCCCGTCCAGTGACCATCGTCGAAAACCTCTCGCGGCCGGTCTCGGACGTGGAACGCGAATACGCCGCCGCCCTCGAACGCGATGCCGCGCAGCTGCGCCGAATCGTGGATCTGCTCCAGCGTGTCGATGTCGACGATCCGCTGCTTCTCGACGTTGCCGAGAAGCTCGATGTCCTCTCCGAACATCTGGAGAATCCGATCGACACGGTGACCGAAACGATCCGCAACCCCGGTTGGCGGCACGACCCGGTCAGTGGAGTCGAGAATGCGATCGCGCCCCCGATCGTCCTCGAGGCCGGCCCCGGCGGAACCGTAACGGCAGAAGTCGAATTCGGACTCCCGTATCAGGGCCCCAACTCCTTTGTGCACGGCGGTATCTCGGCAATGGTCATGGACCACGTGCTCAGTGCGGCTACCGCGCCGCAAGCCGGTGTCATCTTCACCGCGCAGCTCACTGTTCGGTACCACCGCCCCCTGCCGCTGTTCGTGCCACTGACGATTGCGGCTCGACTCAGGGAGCGTGAGGGACGCAAGATCTGGGCCACCGGGGAGATTGTCGTCGACGGGAAGGTTGCAGTGTCGGCCGAAGGGTTGTTCATCGAGCCGCGCCCGAAAGCCGTGCAGTAAACGTTCGGGTCGGCCGATCAGGAGGCGATATGGTCACGTGGGAGATTCCGGGTTCTCGGAAAGAGCTGTCGCGCTATTACACCGGTGCAGAGACCTATCTGACGGCTGTCCCTGGTGAGTCTCCGCTCGACGACACCGCGAGCCAGCTCCGCCGCATCGTCGAGGCGCTCTCCCTCACGAAACCCGGCGCCGCGCACATACCGCTGACGACCGAGCGACTCCGCGACCTCGCCGACGAACTCGAACGACACACCGAACCGCCCACGGATCGCTTGCTCGGGATGTGGGAGGGTGACGGCGTCGTCCGGCACGATCCGGTCACCGGACCGGAGAACACGCTCGCCCCACCGCTCGTCATGCACGTCGCGCAGGACGGATGGGTCGAAGGGGAAGTGACTCTGGGCCTGCCGTACCAGGGACCACCTGCTGCGGTTCACGGAGGCATCTGTGCCGCACTGCTCGACGCCGCCCTCGCCGTCGCCAACCATCGCGCCGGAAACAACGGCATGACCGCGAAACTCGAGATCAGTTACCGGCGTCCCACTCCGCTGTACCAGCCCATCACGGTGCGCGCGAAGCAGTTGAGGCACGAGGGCCGCAAACGGTTCACGGTGGGGGAAATCGTCGTAGACGGTGAGATCAGCGCCGCCGCGGAAGGGTTGTTCATCGCTCGGCGCAGCTGAATGCTGCCGAACCATCAGTAGGAGGCAACGTGAAGTACGTCCGTCTCGGCAACAGCGGTCTGCAGGTGTCCAGGCTCGCGTTGGGCTGCATGAGCTACGGGACCCCCGAGGCGGGGACGCATGCTTGGACTCTCGGTGAGGACGACGCCCGGCCGTTCATACGCACGGCTGTCGAGGCTGGCATCAATTTCTTCGACACGGCGAACAGCTATTCGGGCGGTACCAGCGAGGAGATCGTCGGTCGTGCTCTGAAGGAATACACCAAGCGTGAGAGCGTCGTGATCGCGACGAAGGTGTTCGGACGGGTTCGTTCTGGCCCCAACGGAAGTGGCTTGTCACGCAAGTCGATCATGACCGAAGTGGATGCGAGCCTGCGCCGACTGGGAACCGACTACATCGATCTGTACCAGATTCACCGCTGGGACTCTCGCACCCCGATCGAGGAAACACTCGAGGCACTGCATGATCTCGTGCGGTCCGGCAAGGTCCGATACCTCGGCGCGTCATCGATGTACGCGTGGCAGTTCTCCAAAGCGTTGTACACCGCGGACCTGCACGGCTGGACCAGATTCGTTTCGATGCAGCCCCACTACAACCTTCTCTACCGCGAGGAGGAGCGGGAGATGCTGCCGCTCTGCGCAGACCAGGGGGTAGGGGTTCTGCCGTGGAGTCCGCTGGCTCGCGGACGCCTGACGCGCCCGTTCGGTGAGTCGAGTGTGCGGGCCGAGAGCGACGAATTCGGTAAGGGTCTGTACGACGAGGACGACAGGTCGATCGTCGACGCCGTCGGCCGCATCGCGGACGAGCGAGGAGCCGAGCGCGCGCAGGTCGCGCTCGCGTGGGTGCTTCGACGCTCTACGGTGACAGCTCCGATCGTCGGAGCCACCAAACCCAAGCACCTCACCGACGCTCTGGCCGCGCTCGAGTTCGAACTGACGGATGAGGAGTGTGCGGCCCTCGAATCGCCGTATCGGCCGAGACCGGTCGCCGGCTTCGCCTGAGACGGTGCCGACGGTCGTCGACCCGTCATGGAGACGGGTGACGAGCCGCGGCCCTCATGATCACATCCACCAGCGGCTCGACCTGGGTCGTGGAATCTCGACGTGCGTCGTCGCGTTCGTGTGCGGGCATCGAGAGAACGTGGATCAGTAGGGAACCGAACAAGGATTCTACGAGAGGACGAACCGGTAGGTCCGACGAGATCTCACCACGACCGGCGGCGCGGGTGAAGATCTGTGTGACGCCCGAGTTGAGGGCCCCGATGATGCGTTCCTGGAACGGGTCGAGCGTGGTGAGGTCGACAGCAGAGTCGACAGTGATGCGGAGCGTCGCCCACCCCATCGGGTCGAGGAAGTGATGCAGGATCCGGGTCGCGGCGTCGATGAGGTCGCCGCGCAGGCTGCCCGAATCAGGTGTCGTCGCCAGCGGTAGGGCGACGGATTCGATGCTGGCGACGAGTAATTGCTCCCTGTCGGCCCAGCGTCGGTACAGGGCGGACTTGCCCACGCCCGCCCGCTGCGCGACTCGTTGCATCGTGAACCCGGACCAGCCCGTCTGGGCGTACTCCTCGAGGGCAGCCGACATGAGGCGCTCGTTGATGTCGGGGTCGCGGGGGCGACCGATCGGCCGTGGTTGCTCCTCGGGCATTGCTCTCGATTCCTCGCTTCTCGATCTCGCGGGTGCGATCGTGTGTGCGATCAATCCTCACATCCCCTTTCGTCTGCGACGACTCCCTTGCGGACTCTAGGCGTCCGTAATATGGTGTGATACGTATTACATAGATGACTAGGTGGTCCTCTATGTCTTTGCTGCGGCGTTCCCGTTCCTCCGGTGCGCACTCTGCGTGCGGTATGACGCGCTGCTCATCTCCGAAAGGAATTTCGTTGACCGATCTCGAAGGCAGAGTCGCATTCATCACCGGTGTCGCCCGGGGGCAGGGCCGCGCTCATGCGGTCAAGTTGGCCTCGCTCGGCGCCGACATCATCGGCGTCGACATCTGCAAGGACATCGACTCGATGGACTATCCCAACGCCTCGCGTGAGGATCTCGAGGAGACGGTGCGCCTCGTCGAGGCCGAAGGCCGTCGAATGGTGGGCCGAGTCGCCGACGTGCGGGATCGTGCCGGGCTGGCCGCCGCGTTCCAGGAGGGCTTTGCGGAGTTCGGCCGTCTGGACATCATCATCGCCAACGCGGGCATCGTGCGCCTGACTCCGTGTGCCGAGGAAGAGCGGGAAACTCTGTGGCGCGACATCATCGACACCAACCTCACCGGTGCGTGGAACACCGTCGAAGTCGCGCTACCCGCCCTGCGCGTGGGTAGACGTGGTGGTTCGATCGTCCTCACCAGTTCGAGCGCGGGACTGAAGGGGACCGCATCCGATCAAGCCGGCTCACAGGCCTACACCGCCGCGAAACGGGGTCTCGTCGGCCTCATGCAGACACTCGCGAGTCAGTATGCGCCCGAATGGATTCGGGTCAACACCATCCACCCCACCGGTGTCGTATCCGGTATGACGATGAATGCGACGATGGAGAAACTGTTCGCCGCGGCCGCTGCGGGGGAGGGCGCCGGGATGGCGACCATGCAGAACGCACTGCCGATTCCGATTCTGCAGTCCGAAGACATTGCCAACTCCGTCGCGTGGCTCGTCTCCGACGAGGCCAAGTTCGTCACCGGAATTGCACTACCTCTCGATGCCGGCTTCAACGTCCGCTAGTACCCCACCGACTTCGGCGCACGACAACAGGAGCAACCATGATCATTGCAGTTTCCGATCTCACCCGTCCCGACGTTCACCTGCACATCGGCGCCGAACGAGAAGCTGAGGGATCGGCGGGCACGTTCGACCACGTGAACCCGGCAACGGGCCAGGTCGACAAGACCATTCCCATGGCAGGTCCGGCGGAGGTCGATCGCGCGGTCACCGCAGCCGCGGAGGCGTTCGAGTCGTGGAAGCGCACCACACCGGCGGAGCGGGCCCGCCTGCTGCACCGGCTGGCAGATCTGATCGACGCCAACGCCGAACAATTCGGTCGCCTCGGTGCGATGGACAACGGCACCCCGCTGGGTACGGTCGCCAACCTCATCGGGAAGTCGGTCGCGTGGACCCGGTACTACGCCGGGTGGGCCGACAAGATCACCGCCGAAGTCACCTCCACGCTCGGTGCCGATGGCGAATTCGGCTACACCCTGCGGCAGCCTTATGGGGTGGTGGGCATCATCATCACCTGGAACGGACCGCTGATTTCGCTGGCGATGAAGATCCCGCCGGCCGTTGCGGCGGGCAACACCGTGGTGGTGAAGCCGTCCGAGCTGACCCCGTTCTCTGCGGAACTGTTCGCCGATCTCGTTGTCGAAGCGGGTTTTCCGCCCGGCGTGATCAACATCCTGCCCGGCGACGCTGCCTCCGGGGCTGCACTCGTCGAGCATCCGCAGGTCAAGAAGGTGTCGTTCACCGGTGGCCCGGCCACGGCGTCGAAGATTCTCGCCGCCTGCGCACCCACGATGAAACCTGCGGTGCTCGAACTCGGCGGCAAGTCCGCCAACATCGTGTTCGAGGACGCGGACCTGCAGGCCGCCTGTGGTTTCGGCACGATCATGTCGGTCGGTGCGATGGCCGGGCAGGGCTGTGCGTTCCCGACACGGATGCTCGTCCAGGACTCGATCTACGACCAGGTTGTGGCCACGGTCAAAGCCATCGCCGAGCAGATCGTCGTCGGCGATCCGTTCGCCGAGGGCACCTTCGCAGGACCGGTGGTCAACCACGCTGCGTTCGAGCGGATCCAGGGCGTGATCGCCAAGGCGAAGGAAGACGGCGCCCGTCTGGTGACAGGTGGCGCACCGGCGCGACTCGACGGTGACCTTGCCGGCGGGTTCTTTCTCCAGCCGACGGTCTTCGCCGACGTCGACCCGCAGTCGGATCTGGCGCAGAACGAGGTCTTCGGACCGGTGCTCGCCATCATTCCGTTCCGCGACGAGGACCACGCGATCGAGATCGCCAACGACACCCGCTACGGCCTGTCCGGTTATGTGCACACCAAGGACATCAAGCGTGGTCTGCGGATCGCCGAGGAGCTGGTCACCGGCGAGGTGTTGATCAACGGTGCTGCCAACTTGGCAGTCAACCGCCCATTCGGCGGTCTCGGTCTCAGTGGTCTGGGTAAGGAAGGCGGCAAGGCCGGCATCGAGGAGTTCCTCTTCACCAAGGGCGTCGGAATCGCCTGACGCGGCGACCCCGAGTCCCGTCCCGTACCTACCTATGCCCGGTTCCTCCATGGCGGGAGCCGGGCATAGGTGCGTTCATTCGCGAAACGATCCGGGAGTCGGTTCGCATTCCGAAATCGAAGGGGCCGGACGGGGTTCGCCGTGACGCTCGGCAAACGCTCTACATCTGGGCGTGGGCCGGAGATCGTCGCGGAATCGGTGTCGTTGTTCCCGGACGCGGTTCGGACCGCACTCGAGCACGATGCGTGAGAACTCCATCATGGACGCGACCGGGGAATCCGGCGTGGTAACACACATAACGTCGGACGCCGCGGGGTGAACTGTCAACCGATAGGGCGGGTGAGACGCGGAAGTGCATGCGCCGCGTTGTATTCCGCTGCGAGTGCGTCGAGGGCCCTTTGCTTACGTTTCGAGGACAGGAGACGTTTCGACGCTATGACCGACGCCGGAGCATATCCGGCAATTGTCCGGACGTACCCGCGGACCACGTCGTCGAAGTCGTCCGGAGGGATTTCCACGGCGGCCAGACCCAGGCGTACCGCCTCGGTGGAAGTGATCCACCGGGAGCTCAGGACGATATCCATCGCTGCTTGCCGACCGATCAGGGCGGGCAGGAGGTAGCTGCTACCGGCCTCGGGGACGGTCCCCAGTGCCGTGAACGGTGCCCGGAGCCTGCATCCTTCGGCAACGAGGACGACGTCGCACAGTAACAGCAGCGTCATTCCGAATCCCACTGCGACACCATGTGGGGCTGCGACAACCGGTTTCGTCATCCCGGCCAACGTTCCGACAAGTGCGGCGAATCGTGTTCTCAGTTCTTCCGGATCAGCGGTCGCAAGCGAGTCCAGGTCGACTCCGCTGGAGAATGCCTTCCCTGCGCCGCGAATGAGCACGACTCGAACGGCGTCATCCAGATCGGCCTTCGCGAGAGCCTGGGAGAGTTGCAGATAACCTGTAGAAGTAAATGCGTTGAGGCGTGCTGGGCGGTCGAGCGTCACCACGCAGACTCCATCGGTCACTTCGACACCGACCTCGGCGGGGGACAGGGTGTCGGTCAATCGTTCGTCTCCTCGGTGTCGGGATCGAGTGATAGTTGCTCGGCGATCAGACCGTCGCGGTCTCGGGCATCTCCGGAATGGCGGACAGCAGTGTGCGTGTGTAGTCCTGCTCCGGAGCGGAGAACAGAGTCCCGGTCGTGGCGTGTTCGACGATCTTGCCGGCTCGCATCACGGCAACGGAGTGTGCGACTTTCTCGACCAGGGCAAGATCGTGGGTGACGAACAAGTAGGCCACGCCTCGTTGCTCTTGGATGTCCAAGAGCAGGTTGATTACCTGTGCCTGCACGGACACATCCAGGGCCGCGACGGGTTCGTCGCACACGATCAACGACGGATCTGTGCTCAACGCGCGGGCGATTGCAGCTCGCTGCAGTTGCCCACCGGACAAACCGGTGGGATACCGATCGAGTAGATGCGTGCCGAGCCCGACACTGTCGAGCAATGCGGCAGCGCGGTCCTTCAATTCGCCCCTCGGGCACACACGGTGCACGAGGAGGGGTTCGGCGACCGCCTTCCAGATCCGCATCCGTGGATTCAAGGATGAGAACGGATCCTGGAAGATCATCTGCGCGTCTCGCCGGAAATTCCGCAGATCGGCGCCACGTAAGCCGCGAACGTCTCTCCCTCGAATTGAGATCTCTCCGGAATCTGCGTCGATCAGCCGCAGGACGAGGCGACCCGTGGTGGATTTGCCCGCCCCGGATTCGCCTACCAGTGCAAGGGTTTCGCCTTCGCGCAGAGTGAACGATACGTCGTCGACTGCCGGTCGTAGGGTCGATCCGTGCGGGAAGGATTTCGACAGTGAGCGAACGTCGAGAAGGGACATGGTGCTCCATCGGGTCAGCGGATGCCACGACTTGTGTGATGCGTGCAACATAGTATACAAAGTCTCCTAAGTGAAGTATTTCTTTTGGTCTCCTGAGTGAAATTTCTCGTTTCGGCGCCCGTCTGCGGGCGCCCCACCTGGAGGGATTGCCGTGACGGCGATGAATCTGACGGATCTGGCAGCCACCTACGAGGACAAGCCGGCCATCGTGATGGCCGGAAGCGGTGCGACGCTGAGTTATCGGGAGCTCGAGGTGGCGTCCAACCGGATTGCTCACCTGTTCCGACAGCGTGGACTGCGGGCCGGTGACCACATCGCGATCCTCATGGAGAACTGCCTGGAGATGTTTCCGGTGGTCTGGGCTGCGCAGCGGGCCGGGCTGCTCTACACGCCGGTCAACTGGCATCTGGCCGATGACGAGGCCGCCTACGTGGTGGAGAATTGTGGTGCCCGTCTGCTCGTCCATTCCGGGCAGCTCGACCGGCTCGCCTCGGTCATCGCATCCGGAAACCTGTGTGTCGAAGCGAGGTTGACGGTGGGGTCCACGTCGCCGAGCGGGGGCGAGCGGCTCGCCGATGCGGTGGCCGGTCTTCCCTCGATCCCGATCGACGACGAGGTCGAGGGTTACTACATGTTCTACTCGTCCGGTACCACCGGGCGACCCAAGGGGATCTTGCCGGAGCTGACCGGCGCGCCGTTCGGATCGGGTCTGAACATCGATTCGACGATGCGCACTGCGTTCGGATTCGGGCCGGACACCGTGTATCTCAGTCCCGGCCCGTTGTATCACGCGGCGCCGCTCGGATGGTCCCTGGGCACCGTCCGCAACGGGGGCACCGCGATCGTGATGGAGCGGTTCGACGCCGAAGCCGCGTTGTCCGCGATCGAACGGTATCGGGTCACTCACTCCCAGTTCGTGCCGACGATGTTCGTGCGCATGCTCAAACTTCCCGACGAGACGAGGGCCCGGTACGACGTGTCGGGTCTGCGGGTGGTGATCCATGCGGCCGCGCCGTGTCCGGTCGAGGTCAAAGAGCGCATGATCGACTGGTTCGGGCCGAAGATCCTGGAGTTCTACGGGGCCACCGAGGGCAACGGGTTCTTCATGATCACCACCCCGGAGTGGCTCGAGCATCGCGGTTCGGTGGGCCGGCCGACACTCGGCGAGCTGCACATCTGTGACGACAACGGGCGCGAACTCGGTCCGGGCGAGGTGGGCACGATCTGGATGAGCGGGACGGCCAAGTTCGAGTATCACGGCGACGCCGGCAAGACGTCGGGGGCGTACAACGACCGGGGCTGGAGCACGCTGGGCGATCTCGGGCACGTGGACGAGGATGGTTACCTGTACCTGTCGGCGCGGCGTATCGATCTGATCCTGTCGGGTGGGGTGAACATCTACCCGCAGGAGATCGAGGATGCGCTCACGATGCATCCGGCGGTTCTCGATGTGGCGGTGATCGGGTTGCCCGACGAGGAGATGGGGCAGCGGGTGCATGCGGTGGTGAGCCCGGCCGACGGTGTGGTCGCGGACGAGGCACTCGCGGCCGAGTTAATCGGGTACGCCCGGGAGAGGCTCGCGCATTTCAAGGCGCCCCGTACCGTCGAGTTCGGTGAGGTACCGCGGCTGCCGAGCGGCAAGATCCTCAAACGCGCACTGCTTGCACGCTACGAGGGTGCCGACGCTACGCAGTAGCAAGACCTGCCGCGCCGGGGCGGCACATTGGCCACACCGAGAGTTGACAAGGAGCACCATGGCCGTCCACACATCGCGGCGTCTCATCGGGGCGGCAGCCCTTGCCGTGACCATGCTTGCCGCAGGTTGCGGATATGGGCCGGGCAGTGCATCAGAGGCACCGGACCCCGGCACCGCGGTCCTCGACCGCGAGGCAGATCTCATCGCTGCCACCACTGCGGTACCGACCGGCTTCGACCCGCATCGTGAGCGCACATCGGGTGAACGTGTGTACTACTACCCGGTTTTCGACCGCCTGACCAGGGCCGAGACCGGCGGTGACATCGTACCGATGCTCGCCGACTCGTGGGAAACCGCTCCCGACGCGATGTCTATGCGGATGTCGCTCCGCAAGGGAGTCGAGTTTCATGACGGCTCCCCGTTCGATGCCTCGGCATTGGTCGCCTCGATCACGCGTGCACAACAGTTGCCGGACTCGGTGGTGGCACCCTTCTTGACCACCCTCGAGCGCATCGAGATCGTCGGAGATCACGAGGTGGTGTTCCACTACTCGGCCCCCACCCCGGATATGCCTACCGTCCTGGCCGGACCTGCAGGTGCGATGATCAGTCCTGCCGCACTCGCGGACCCGACCCGCGACCTGCGGGTCGATCCGGGTACCGCGGGTACCGGTCCGTATCTCGTCGACAAGTTCGTCCCCAGCCAATCGGTGCGTTACGTGCGTGCCGCAGAAGAGAACTGGGATCCGGACGCCGGACAGCTCGCACGGTTGGAGATTCGGTTCATCGCAGACGACCGCACCCGCGACTCCGCGATCCGCGCCGGCGAGATCGATGTCTCCTACGTCAACTCCGTGGTCGCGCAATCAGTGCGGCAGGCGCAGCTTGCCGCGCAAGGCAGCACCCTGCGGCTCGTCGACGTACCCACGAGCCAACTCGCGGCGCTCTGGATTCAATCCGATCGTCTCCCGGATCATCGAGTTCGTGAAGCGCTGGTCCGGGGAATCGACCGTGACGCGATCGCAGATGGGTACTATCAAGGCGGTTGCGTTCCGTCCGCACAGTTGCCGAGGGAAGGATTTCCCGGATACGTCGACGACTTCGTCGATCCGTATCCGTACGATCCAGCGAAAGCCCGGGAACTCGCTGCGGAAGCGGGATGGACAAGATTCGAGATCTCCTACACCGCGGGTCGCGAAGCTCTTCCGGTGATCGTGGCGGACAATCTTGCCGAGATCGGTGTCGAGACGGTGCTGCGGCCGGGTACGAGTATCGAGGCGCTCACGGCTTTCCGCACCGCACAATCGGATTCGTTCATGTATTCGATGGCATCCGAGGGCACGCTCGCCGACACGGTGAAGTGGACAACGGCCGACTCCCGCCTCTCGTATGACGACCCCGAGCTTGCTGCACTCGCCGAACAGGCCTCCCGGGCGGTCGATCCGGAGGATCGCGAACGGATCAACGCGCAGCTCGTCACCGCTCTGGCCGAAGCCGCGATCTTCGTTCCGATCTGCCACTACAACACCTATTTCCTCGTTGCGTCCGACGTGGTCGGCTTCGACGAGGCGCTCAACGGTGAGTCCCAATTCATGATGGACCTGCGCTACGTCGGGCGGGTCGGAGAGGCGGAGCCGTCGTGACGACACTGCGCCGGGTGGTCATCACGACCCCCATCCTGTTCCTCCTGGTCACCTTCTCGGTCTTCGCGATGATGGCCGCGGCACCTGGCGACCCGGCGATCGACCTCGCGGGCCAGAATGCGACGGATGAGGACGTTGCGCGAGTCCGAGCCGAACTCGGGCTCGATCGATCTTTCCTCGTGCAGTACTGGAATTGGCTCTCCGGTGTCTTCACAGGTGACTTCGGTACCTCGTACAGCCGCCGCCAGCCCGTCGCGGAACTCATCGCGTCACGGCTGGAGCCGACGCTGTCGCTCGCGCTCGTGGCGATTGTCGTCGCAGTTGTCCTGGGTGTGGCATTGGGTGTCCTCGCCACTGTGCGACCGGGCGGAGTGCTCGATCGGATCGTCGGTGTGGTGTCTTCTGCGGGGATCGCGCTGCCACAGTTCTGGGTCGGAATGCTCCTGGTCATGGTCTTTGCCCTGACTCTGCGCACGATGCCCGCCACCGGCTACGTTCCGTTGTCCGAGGGTGTTGCGCCGTGGGCCGCTCATATCGTGTTGCCGGCCGTGGCGCTCGCCGTCATGCCCGCGGCCGAACTGGCCCGGCACACCCGAGGATCGGTGCTGGAGGTTCTGGACAAGGACCACATCCTCACTGCTCGGGCGAAGGGTATACCGACCTGGCGGATCTACACGATGCACGTCGCGCGCAATGCGGGAATTCCGATCGTCACCGTGCTGGGAATCCGCATCGCGCAGCTGCTCGGCGGCACCGTGGTGATCGAAACAGTTTTCGGTATCCAGGGTCTCGGCACCTTGACGATCGACTCCGTGCTCGGGCGTGACATTCCGACGATTCTCGGTATCGTCGCGCTCGCGGCTGCCGTCGTACTGGTGATCAACCTGCTCGTCGACCTCTCCTATCGCTTCATCGACCCGAGGACGGTCAACCGTGTCGCTGCATGATGAAAAGACCGCGTTCGCGGCCGTGTCGGAAGCCGAGAAGCTGCCGGCAACCGAAGAGTCACCTAGAGCCGAAAAAGGGCCCCGGACGGACACGAGTATGGTCGCGACGACCGTACGAGCGCTGTGCCGTGATCGCGTCACGCTGTGTGCACTCGTGTTCCTGGGATTCGTCACCCTCGTGGCCGTCGTCGGACCGCTTGTCGTCGCCACCGATCCCAACACTCTGAACCTGCGAAATGCCCTGGTCTCGCCGAACGCCGAATTCTGGCTCGGTACGGATGATCTGGGTCGTGACCAGTTCAGTCGTCTTGTGGATGCGACACGCGTGACCATGCTTGCGGCGACAGAGGCCGTGCTCGTGTCGGTGATCATCGGCCTGCCGCTGGGCCTGGTATCCGGATACTTCGGGGGCAAGATCGACGCCGTGCTCGGCCGGCTCAACGATGCGCTGATGAGCGTGCCCGCGCTCCTGCTCGCCGTGGCCGTGGTTGCAGTCGTCGGACCGGGTCTGACGACGTCGATGTTTGCGATCGGCGTGGTGTTCTCCCCTTCGATCTTCCGCATCGTCCGCGGTGCCACGATGGCGGTGCGGTCCGAAACATACGTCGAAGCGGCCGCAGCGATCGGATGCCGACCGCTGCGCATCATGTTCGTTCACGTACTTCGTAATACCTTCCCGCCTGTGCTGGTTCAGATCAGTCTGCTTTTCGGTATCGCGATGATCGCCGAGGCGAACCTAAGCTTCCTGGGACTGGGAGTGACACCACCACAGGCGAGTTGGGGATCACTGCTGCGCACAGCCTTCGACAACTTCTATGCGGCACCGTTTCTGATGTTTGCGCCGGGCTTGGCCATCGCACTGACGGTCCTGGCGTTCTCCCAGATCGGCGACGGTCTGCGCACCGCCGTCGGCGACACGAAGGGGACACGATGAGCAAGCACGACGCGACTACCGGAGACATCGTTCTCGAAGCCCGCGGCCTCACCGTGGAATTCGGCGCAGGGTCGGGTGTTGTGCGACCCGTCGACGGCGTCGACCTCATGCTCCGCCGCGGTGAAATGCTCGGCCTGGTCGGCGAATCCGGGTCCGGCAAGAGCGTCACTTCGCTCGCGATCACGGGGCTGACGGAATACACCGGCGGACGTATCGTGGCCGGTAGTGTCCGCCACGGCGACACCGACGTTCTCGCGCTCACCCCCAAGCAGCGCAGCGCGATTCTCGGACGTGATATCGGCATGATCTTCCAGCAGCCCCGGCGAAGTTTGAATCCGACTATGTCGGTCGGAGGGCAGATTGCCGAATCCGTGCGGCGTCACCGCGGTGGCAGCCGGAAGGACGCGTGGGCGCGAGCTGTCGAGATGCTCGATCGGGTACGGATCCCGGACGCGGCGCGGCGTGCACACGAAATGCCGTTCAGCTTCAGCGGAGGCATGGCGCAGCGCGTCATGATCGCCATGGCACTCGCATGCGAACCGTCCGTGTTGATCGCCGACGAACCCACGACCGCACTCGACGCCACCGTGCAGGCACGCGTGATGGAGTTGCTCGCCGAACTGCAGCACGATCTCGACGTCGCAGTCCTGCTCATCACTCACGATCTCGGCGTCGCGTCCGGGACCTGTGACCGGATCGCGGTGATGTACTGCGGGCAGATCGTCGAGGAGGGCCCGACGGCAGACGTTCTGGTCCGGGCGTCGCACCCGTACACGAAGGGTCTGCTCGCTGCGACACCGCGTCGCGGACGCGGGGGCAGGCTCGACCCCATTCCCGGCAGCGTGCCGCCGCCGGACGAGATCCCGCCAGGTTGCCGGTTTCATCCCCGCTGCTCGATGTTCGCGCCCGGCGTGTGCGACACCGAGGTCATCGACCTCGTTCATCGTGGTGAGGGACGGGCCGATCGGTGCGTGCATCCGCAGACCGCGGCATCGCTTTCGGTCTGACGTCCCGCGTCGATTACCCCTGAAGGTGCGCGTGCGGTCGCGGGCACCCGCCGTCCATCATCAATTAGATTTCAAATAGTGTCTGTTGCATCTATATCGTGTTATGTTCCCATCGTGAGATCTGCTGAAGAACGTCAAACCCACGCTGCCGCAGCGAAGTCGGAGGTGTCGATGTGAAATTCGACGGCAACATCGGCGACGTGAGTGCTGCGGCGGAGACCGCCGCCGACCTGGAGTCCATCGGATTCGATGCCGCAACAGCGGCAGAGGTCAACCAGGATCCATTCCTGCCGCTGGTGTTGGCAGCAGATACCACCAGCACCATCGAGTTGAGTACCTCGATCGCCGTTGCGTTCGCACGTTCACCGATGACGCTCGCGTACACGGCACATGATCTCCAACGGTTCTCCGGTGGACGATTCACACTCGGTCTGGGTGCGCAGGTGAAAGCGCATATCACGCGCAGGTTTTCGATGCCGTGGGGACGACCCGCACCTCAGATGCGCGAGTTCGTTCTGGCGATGCGTGCGGCCTGGGCGTGTTGGTCGGAGGGTGCGCCGCTCGACTTCGAAGGTGAGTACTATTCCCACACGTTGATGACTCCCACATTCGTGCCGAACCCCCATTCCTTCGGGGCTCCTAAGCTGGCCCTGGCCGGTGTCGGGACCGGGATGACTCGCGTAGCAGGCGAGGTTGCCGACGGATTCCTGTGTCATGGATTCACCACCACGAAATGGATCCGGGAACGCACTATTCCCGCTCTGGCCGAGGGCAGGGCTCTGGCCGGCCGTACGCTCGAAGGATTCGACATCACGGCGCACGTGTTCCTCGCTACCGGGTCGGACGAAGCGATGGCTGCGGGTCTGTCGACCATCCGGAAACAGATTGCGTTCTACGGCTCGACCCCCGCGTACCGGCCGGTACTCGATTTGCATGGTTGGGGAGATCTCGGCGTCGAATTGACTGCTCTGTCGAAGCAGAACCGATGGGACGACATGGCAAAGTTGATCGACGACGACGTCGTTGAGGCCTTCAGCATCGTCGCGCCTGCCTCGCAGGTTCCTGCCCGAATCGCTGAGCGTTTCGAAGGGGTAGCGACCCGGATCGGATTGGGTGCGCAATCCGGCCTGAGCCGCGACGAGCTCGCAGAGATGGTAGCCGCCGTCCAGGCCATCCCCGCTGGCATTTCTCGGACGGTGGCCGGGGCCGGAGGCGCCGAATGAACGGGAGTAATGCTCACGCAGAAAGCGACCTCGTCACGACCGAGGTCGTCGAAGAGGGTGTGCACGTTCTCGTGCTCAATCGACCGGACCGGCTCAACGCGATCACCCCGCCCCTCATCGACGCACTCCACAGACGTCTCGATGAAGCCGACGCAGACCGATCGTGCCGCGCGGTAATCCTTACCGGCGCCGGCCGCGGGTTCTGCGCCGGCGCCGATCTACGCGGCGGTGACGATCATCCCGACCCGTTCGAACCACGCCCCGGCCCGGTGGGCACATTCCAGGTCCAGGAACAGTACTCGCGCACAACCACCCGGTTGCGGGCACTGAGCAAACCGGTGATCGCCGCCGTCAACGGCCCGGCCACAGGCGGAGGTCTCGCCTTCGTGCTCGGCTGCGACATCCGACTTGCTGCGACATCCGCGCGGTTCTCCGCCGCATTCGCAAAAATCGGGCTCTCCGGCTGCGATATGGGCACAGGGTGGCTGCTCAATCGAGTCGTCGGCATTGGACGTGCCCACGAATTACTTCTCACTGGCCGCATCATCGAGGCCGAGGAGGCTCTACGGATCGGGCTTGTTCTCGAGGTTGTGCCGGATGAACTCCTACTCGAGCGAGCATTGGAATTTGCGCGCCTCATCAAGGCCAACTCGCCTTTCGGTACATACATGACCAAGCAGGTGATGTGGTCGACGGTCGAGATCCCGGGTCTCGACGCGGCAATGGCTCTGGAAAACCGCACGCAAGTGCTGGCCTCGACCACGAACGACAGTCGTGAGGCAATCGCCGCATTCCTCGAGCGCCGTGAACCACGATGGACCGACAGCTGACCCGCTCGGTGAACACGTGACCATCCGATCATTCCGAACTTCCCTATGACCGAAGGAATATCGATGTCTCCAGAAGAGCTCATCGGACGTGTTGACGCCCTCGTGCGGCAATACCCAATCGAGACCTCGGATCCCCGCGACTTTCTCGAGGCGCGGTTCGATGCCGGATTGGCCTGGGTGTGGGCAGCGCCCGGTGAGGGTGGGCTGGGGCTGGATTCGACGCTGCAGGCCCTGGTCGAAAGTCGACTTGCCGAGAAGAATGCGCCACTACCTTTCTCCTACAACCCTATTGGAATCGGGATGACCGGACCGACGCTTCTCGCGCACGGAACCGCGCAGCAGAAGTCGGCGTACCTGCGTCCATTGTTCTCGGGGTCGCGAAGTATGGAGTCAGCTGTTCAGTGAACCCTCGGTCGGATCGGATGTTGCCGGGTTGGCCACCAGAGCCCGCCGCGACGGAGACGACTGGGTCGTCGACGGGCAGAAGGTGTGGACGTCGTGGGCGCATATCGCCGGCCGGGGTTTGTTGCTCGCCCGCACCGACCCAGATGTCCCCAAGCACGCCGGCTTGACCGCTTTCGTCCTCGACATGACCGCGCCGGGAGTCGAGGTGCGGCCATTACGTCAGATGACCGGCGAAGCCGAGTTCAACGAGGTCTACCTCGTGAATGTACGAATCCCCGACAGCGACCGAATCGGTGAAGTCGGTGAAGGCTGGCGCATTGCCACCACAACCTTGATGAACGAACGCTTTTCGCTGGGCGGCACGATGAAACGTGATACTGCCGAGGTCGGCGCCGAGGTCCTCGATGCTTACCGTGCCGCGGTCGACCGGGGTGATCACAACCCGGTCCGTCGGGATGAGGCCGTACGGCTGTGGATCGAGGCCAACGTCAACAACCTCATCGCGGAACGTTCTGCAGCGGCGACCAACCGGGGACGACCCGGACCGGAAGGCTCGGTGCTCAAGCTTGCCACGGCGGAGTATCGGAAGCGGGCGGCGAACTTCCTTGTCGACCTTCTCGGTGCCGCGGCGATGTTGGTCGCTAGTGGCTCGTCATGGATTGTTGACCGGGTAATCCCCAGCTGACCACCCCTCCACGGCAGACTGTCTCCGAGTCGAGACAAGGAGGTGGTCGTGGCACGTCAACCCAGCGTGTTCGTCCGATCGTT
>NZ_JALPTB010000220.1 GCF_023218075.1 Rhodococcus sp. HM1
TCTCGAACAGCGCCAGCAATTCCTCGTCCCAGTCCTGGCTGTGGATGTTGAACAGCAGGGTGCGCGAAGCGTTGGTCGCGTCGGTGCGATGGGAGCGGCCGCCGGTCAGGCGCCAGAGCAGGAAGCAGTCGACGGTGCCGAAGCGCAGCTCGCCGCGTTCGGCGCGCTGGCGGGCGCCGGGCACGTTGTCGAGGATCCAGCGCAGCTTGGTGGCGGAGAAATACGGATCGATCAGCAGCCCGGTGCGCGCGCTGACATTGGCCTCGTGGCCGGCGGCCTTGAGTTCGGCACAGTAGTCGGCGGTACGACGATCCTGCCAGACGATGGCCGGGTGGATCAGGTCGCCGCTGGCGGCGTCCCAGACCAGCGTGGTCTCGCGCTGGTTGGTGATGCCGATGGCGGCGATGTCGGCCG
>NZ_JALPTB010000221.1 GCF_023218075.1 Rhodococcus sp. HM1
GGTACATTACGTCCGGCCGGAATGTCTTGAGCAGCTTCACGCCGGCGGCAAAGACGAACTCGGATAAGTCGGCTGAGTAGACCTCCGGAAGCCGCAAGCCGACGAAGTCGAGCACGTCATCGATGCCGTTCTCAGCCTTGTTGGCCTTGTCTGCCTTCTCCGACGAGAAAGCGATTGCGGTGCCGGTAGTGAAATCAAGTCCCTTGCCAAGTAGGGTGCGCAGCTTGTCCTTGGCGGTGACCATTGCGACCTTCATGCCGGCCTTCTGGAACTCGGCCAGGATGGTCGGCGCGCGTAGGAAGCGCGCGTCGTTCATCATTACTTCGACGCCCGCGTCGCGGTCATAGAAGAAATTTCCGGCGATGCCGTGCCAGGCGGGCGGGCGCCCAGTGATGATCGAAAGGTTATTGGGG
>NZ_JALPTB010000222.1 GCF_023218075.1 Rhodococcus sp. HM1
GAATACGCATAGCCTATGAAGCCAATTTTTAGCCGTGGCCCGTCGCTACAGATTCGCCTTATTCTGGCGGTGCTGGTGGCGCTCGGCGTTATCATTGCCGACAGCCGCCTGGGGACGTTCAGTCAAATCCGAACGTACATGGACACTGCCGTCAGTCCTTTCTATTTTATTTCAAACGGCCCTCGTGAACTGCTCGACAGCGTGTCGCAAACGCTGGCTTCTCGCGACCAGCTTGAGCTGGAAAATCGGGCGCTGCGCCAGGAATTACTGCTAAAAAACAGCGACCTGCTGATGCTGGGGCAGTACAAACAGGAGAACGCGCGGTTGCGCGAGCTGCTGGGGTCGCCGCTGCGTCAGGACGAGCAGAAAATGGTGACTCAGGTTATTTCAACGGTTAACGATCCTTACAG
>NZ_JALPTB010000223.1 GCF_023218075.1 Rhodococcus sp. HM1
GGATTATTAATCACAATCGAAATAATAATACTGCAATATTAAACTTTGGCGTGCTTATGGCTCTTTGTTTAATTCAATTTGTACTAATATACTTTTTGATTGGTGAAATGATTCAACTTTTAGTCAAAGGATTAAACGTTTTTTATCATTAAGAAATTATGATGAGGTGCAAGTATGAAAATTTATAGTCAAGGGGATCAAGCTATAGTAGTTTCTATAGAGAAAAAGGTATCAAAAGATTTAACAGAAGATTTACTTGCGTTAAAGGCATATCTTTTAGAACGTAATTATTCTTTTATAAAGGAAATCGTGCCAACTGAGTCGGACATGATGATCTGTTACGACGCTCGAAGTATGATTAAACATCACCATATTCAATCACCTTTTCAATATATGAAAGATTTAGTT
>NZ_JALPTB010000224.1 GCF_023218075.1 Rhodococcus sp. HM1
ATGATGGCCACGCCGGCCGACCTGGAAGCGTTCGCCCTCGGCTTCGCGCTCAGCGAGGGCCTGATCGACACGCCCGCCGACTGCCGCGGCATCGAGGTGTTCGCGCGCAACGCGCCGCAGGGCGGCGGCGGTGGTGGCGGCACGGCCTGCGAGGTGCACCTGGACATCGCGCCGCGCTGCTTCGCCCGCCTCAAGGAACGGCGCCGGGCGCTGGCGGGGCGCACGGGCTGCGGCCTGTGCGGCATCGACAGCCTGCAGGCACTCGACCTCGTGCCGGAACGGGTGACGCCGCGGCCCTGGGCCACCGGCCTGCCGGCGGCCACGGTGCTGCGCGCGGTCTCCGCCATGCCGGCGCTGCAGGTGATGAACGCCGCCGCCGGGGCCCTGCACGCGGCCGCCTGGGCC
>NZ_JALPTB010000225.1 GCF_023218075.1 Rhodococcus sp. HM1
CCTGTACCTCATCTCCACCGGCACCGGCCTCGCGCCGTTCCTGTCGGTGATCCGCGATCCGGACACCTACGAGAAGTTCGAGGAAGTGGTGCTGGTACACGGCGTGCGCCAGGTGAACGAGCTGGCCTACCACGACTTCATCACGCAGGAGCTGCCGCAGCACGAGTTCCTGGGCGAGATGGTGGCCAAGCAGCTCAAGTACTACCCCACCGTCACGCGCGAGCCGTTCCGCAACCAGGGCCGCATCAACGACCTGATCGAGAACGGCAAGCTGTTCACCGACCTGGGCGTGCCCCCGCTCGATCCGCTGGTGGACCGGGTCATGCTCTGCGGCAGCCCGGAAATGCTGGCCTCGCTCAAGGCCATCCTGGAAAAGCGCGATTTCGAAGAGGGCAACACCACCA
>NZ_JALPTB010000226.1 GCF_023218075.1 Rhodococcus sp. HM1
ACCAGGGGGTATGCTCCGGGCAGGACCGGCAGGCCCTGGTGCAGCCGGTGGCGGCGGCGCAGAGGGTTGAGCAGCATGGTGGTCAACGCGGCGTGGCGGCCGTGGCGCCTGGCATGCCCGGGGCGGCGGGCCGCCCCGCACGGCTGTTGCCGCCGTCGGCGTACGTCGGCACGTGCGCCAGCATGCCGCCGTCGATGCACACGATCTGGCCGGTGATGAATGACGCCTCGTCGGAGAGCAGGAAGGCCACCAGTGCGGCGACGTCCTCCGGGCTGCCGGCGCGCGGCAGGAGCTGGTGCCGGCGCAGATGCTGCTGCATGGATTCGTCCAGCCTGGCGAGAAGGCGTTCGGTCATGATGAGCCCCGGCGCGACCGCGTTGCAGCGGATCTGCGCATGCCCGTAC
>NZ_JALPTB010000227.1 GCF_023218075.1 Rhodococcus sp. HM1
CTCGGGGGGGCCGTCGGACCGGAGAATATCGACTTGATGGAGATCATCGGCCTCGTCACATCCATCGGGTCCAGTCGCAGGCGCCGTGTTACAGCACGGGCGCGGTCCTGGCCGAACTTAACGCCCAGTTAACCGCCGCGTGTATGCGGGCATTGTGCCGATTTTGGGCCGCCCTGCACGCAATTCGCCGGTGGATCGCCAGCAAGCCGCATCCGGGTGGCTCAAATGTCTCACCCGAACCGTGTATCCGGCTTGTGTCCGAGCGCACCTCGCCGGCCTTGCCTTGGCCGAAAGCGGTTGCCCGATGCACGGGGCCGACCCATGATCGCGCATCCGTGATCGGCCCCCGCACCGGTCGGAAACAGGAGGTTCGATCCGCCGCCGATGCCTGAAGTCCACGCC
>NZ_JALPTB010000228.1 GCF_023218075.1 Rhodococcus sp. HM1
GTTCGAAGTAAGGCACGCCGCCTATGGCTGCGGACCCACCAGATGCATCGCCACACTCGTCACACGTCCGATGATTTCCGCTTCCCGAGGATAGATGAAGCGGCGTATTTCCCGTTTGGGATTGGGATAGGGAAGCGCCAGCAACATCCCTTCGCGAATTTCGCACCAGCTGCATATGAATTCCTCACGAAGCTCGATGAAATAGATGGGCCGGTCGTGCTCGTCCCTCCATTTTGCCTGTGCCGGTTTTTTCTGGTTCTCGTCGATCTGCACGATCGATCCGGGCCGCAGCAGGGGATACATCGTGAAGTCCGAAGCCCCAATCACGCCGTACGCTCCGTTTTTCAAATCCAGATGCTGCAAGGCGCGAATGGGAACCGTTCCCCAGATGGCTCCAAGC
>NZ_JALPTB010000229.1 GCF_023218075.1 Rhodococcus sp. HM1
ATGCCAAGCGGGCCGAGAACGCTGCCGTCACGCTGATCATCCTGATCTCGATCCTCGGTTTGTTCGCGCCGATTGCGGGCGGGACGCTGATCGCCGTGGTAGCCGCCTTGATCAGGCACCTCTCTCCTCACTAAGTTTGAAGAAAACCGGTGTTCCGGCTGAAGCTCGCGACCGATCTGGCCCCTGCCATTTTGGATCGCCCACAGCATGATCGGGTTTCAAGCCGCGGACATCCGTAGCGACCGGTAGGTTGCCCCGCTCGCCACCCTCGGCCGCCTACGCCATGACCCGCACGGGTGCGGCCGGGCACGCGGTCCGTGGCCCTCTGCGTCTGCAATGCGGAGTTGCAGGCGGCATGGCAGGTCTTGGGACCGCCGACGATGGAGCGCACCATCGAC
>NZ_JALPTB010000022.1 GCF_023218075.1 Rhodococcus sp. HM1
GTATAAGAGACAGAGGCGGTGGCGGCGCCGGTGCCTGGGACTGCGGGCGCGGCACCGGAGCGGCGGCCCCGGGTGTCCGGGTTTCGGCTTCCGTGCGCGGCGTGGGGCTCGCGACCGCGGACTCCGCCGGCGGCGCGGGTGCCGGCTGCCGCGGTCCCGCTCCGATCGGCACCGGCAGCAGGTCGCCGGTCGAGATGTCGACGACCGTCAGCTGCGGCACCGAGGTCGCGGCGGGCTGCACGACGAACAATCGCTTCGGATCCAGTCCCTCCCAGCCGTCGCCCGTCAGTTCCGGGGCCGGTGTCAGCACGGGGGCCGTCAACGGTGTGCCGCGTGCACACCGCACTTTCGGGGTGCCGCGATCGTCGACGAGCACGACCGTGCCCGCCTCGAGTACCGACTGCACGGGGACGACGGTGCCGCTGCGGTACTCGTGCACGGTGACGCGGGTGTCGGCCCGCAGCAGCACCGGTGTCAGCTTGCGGACGTATTCGCGGGCGTCGGTGACCTTCAGGACGCCGAGCCACGCCTCGATCTTCGCGGGATCCTGCTCGAGGCTGTCGACGAGTTCCTGCCGGTCGCACAGTTCGCGCTCGAGGCTGCCGCCGTAGAGCGCGGGGCGGTCCCCGGCGACCGCGGCGGTGCGGTCGTCGGTCACGGCCACCGGATCGCCGGTGCCCTCGACATCCTCGTCGTCGGGTTCCGGCACCACGACCGGGACCTGGGCCGGCAGCAGCAGTCCGGTCCAGGGGTACTGGTCCTGTGCGGTCGCGATCTCGAGTCGCACCGGTTCGGTTCGCTCGGAACCACCCGACGAACATCCACTCACCACGAGCGCGATCAGAACGAGCACCAATCCGAATCCGCGCGCAGCGGCATCGGTGGCCACCCGCACATCCTAGGACGGGTTACAAATGCGATCGGTGGATTTGCGGATTCACCGGAACGGGGTGTCGGGCGATATGTCCTGTGTGGAGAACACCTCCGCCACGAAGTCCACGAGCAGTTCGTCGACCCGGCGCGCGCGTTCCATCTGCACGAAGTGACCGGCGCCGTCGAGCAGGTGAACGCCCCTGAGGTCCGGCACCGTCTGCCGCATCCGCTCCAGCGCGTGCGGTCCGGACATGGTGATGACGGGGTCGTTCGCGCCGGCGACGAACAACGTCGGCACCTCGAGCAGAGCCGGTTCACTTCCCGCCACCGCCTCCCAGTTGGCGTCGTAGGCGCGATACCAGGACAGGCCGCCTCCGAATCCGGTTCTCGCGAACACCCTCGCGTAGTGGTCGAGTTCGTCCTCGCTCAGCCAGTCCCAGGGCAGGTCCGGCGCCTCGGGCAGCACGTCGAGGTAGCCGTTTCCGTCCGACGGGTGCTGCCAGATGTCCAGGTACCGGTATCGGCCGGACAGCGCGTGGAACAGCCGCTGCAGGAACTCGCGGGGCCGCGCGTCGAGTTCGTGTTCCGCGACCCCCGGGTCCTGGAAGTAGTGCAGGTGCAGGAAGTGCCGGCGGGCCATCGCCGCGTACAGCTCGGTGGGCCGCGCGGGCAGCGGGTCCGGCGCGTACGGCACGGCGAGCAGGACCAGCCCGGCGACGCGGCTGCGGTGGCGGAGCGCGGCGGTCCACGTCGCGGGTGCCCCGAAGTCGTGCCCGACCAGAACGGCCCGTTCGATGCCGAGTGCGTCGAGTAGGCCGACGAGACGATCCGCGACCACGGCGTTGGTGAACTCGTCGATCGAGGTCGGCCGGTCGGTTCCGCCGTAGCCGGGCATGTCCGGCGCGATGGCCCGGTAACCGGCGGCGGCGAGTGCGCTCACCTGGTGCCGATAGCTGTATCCGAGACCGGGGAATCCGTGGCACAGCACGACGGCGGGCCGACCGGCGTCACCGGCTTCGGCAATGTTCCACGTGAAACCATCGACCTCGACGACGACGTTGCGCATCAGGACGCGGGCACCGTGACCATGTCGTCCTGGTTCCAGTACGCCTTCATCGAGGTGATCTTCGCGTCGTCGTCGAAGGTCATGACGTCCACGACCTCCATCACGAGGTCCTGCTCGCCGAGGTGCGTGGTGAGGCGGAACAGGAACGCGGCGTTGTTCGCGGCGATCTTGAGGGTGAGCAGTTCACCGGTCTGCGCGAGCGGCTCGATGACGCCGTAGAACTCGCGCAGCGCCTCCTCGGTGGTGCGCGGTTCGGTGCCGACCGGGTCCTCGACGGTCGCGCCCGGCGCGTACAGGGCCAGGACATCGTCGGTCGTGCCCTTCGCGACCGAGCGGATGTAGTTCTCGACGGTCTCGCGGATCGCGTCGGTGGTCGGTGCCATGAAAGCCTCCTCGAATAGAACATGTTCTAGATCAGGAGACTAGTGTCACCGGAGCCCGCAGACCAGGTCCCGCAGCGAATCGGCTCCGCCCCGGCGCGCGGGATGCTTGGCTGACACGAACTGGATGACGCTGCAGGTGCGCCGAGAGGAGTCTTCATGAGCGAGACGGCCGCGTTCACCCTCGACGGTCACGGCGGAACCCTGGCCGGACGCCGCTGGCCGGCCGAGAACCCGCGCTATGTCGTGTTGCTGTGCCACGGCTACGGCGAGCACTCCGGACGGTACGAGTACGTCGCGACCCGGTTCGCCGCCGACGGCGCCACGGTCTACGCGATCGACCACGTCGGGCACGGACTCAGCGACGGCGAGCGGGTCCTCGTCGAGGACTTCGAGAAGGTCGTCGACGACTTCCACCTGCTCGATCTGACCGCGCGGCGCGAGAATCCCGGCCTGCCCGTCGTGCTCGTCGGGCATTCGATGGGCGGGATGATCGCCGCGCGCTACGCCCAGCGATACGGCGACAGCCTCGCCGCGGTCGTCCTGTCCGCGCCGGTGCTCGGCACCTGGGCCGCGGTCGACGCCCTGCTCGCCGCCGACGAGATTCCCGACACGCCCATCGACCCGGACACGCTCTCCCGCGACCCGGCGGTGGGCCGCGCCTACGTCGCCGACCCCCTCGTGTGGCACGGCCCGTTCAAACGGCCCACGGTGCAGGCACTGAAGAACTGCCTCGACACCATCTCCGCGGCCGGTCCCGTTGATTCGGTTCCGGTGCTGTGGCTGCACGGCTCCGACGACGGCCTGGTTCCGATCGAGGGCACCGTGCAGGGCTGGGGGACGTACTCCGGTGCGCAGGCACGGTCCGGCACGTACACCGGTGCGCGCCACGAGATCTTCAACGAGACCAACCGCGACGAGGTCCTCGGGGACGTGCTCGACTTCGTGAACAGCGTTCTGCCGGAACGGAACTGATCCGGCAGAACGCTGTCACCCGGAATCGGTGGGTCAGCGCACCACGTTGATCATCTTGCCGGGCACCACGATCACCTTGCGGGGCGCGGCACCGGCGAGCAGCTCGACGATCTTCTCGTCCGCCAGCGCCGCCGCCTCGATCGCGTCGGGCTTCGCATCGGCGGGCACCGTGATGCGGCTGCGCACCTTGCCGTTGACCTGGATCGGGTACTCGACGCTGTCCTCGACGAGCCACTTCTCGTCGGCGACGGGGAACGGACCGTGCGCGAGCGACTCGGTGTGCCCGAGCCGCGACCACAGTTCCTCCGCGAGGTGCGGCGCCACCGGCGCGAGCATCGACACGAGCGGCTCGACCGCGGTCCGCGGCGCGCCGTCCGGGTACGTCTTGGTGAGGTGGTTGGTGTACTCGATGAGCTTCGCGATCGCGGTGTTGTCCCGGAGGTTCGCGTAGTCGTCGGACACACCCGCGATGGTGCGGTTCAGCGCACGCAGCGTGTCCTCGGCCGGCTCGACGGCGGTGACGCGCACCGCGCCGGTCTCCTCGTCGATCGCGGCGCGCCACACGCGCTGCAGGAAGCGGTGGGCACCGACGACGTCCTTGGTCGCCCACGGGCGGGACTGGTCGAGCGGACCCATCGACATCTCGTACACGCGCAGCGTGTCGGCACCGTAGTCGTCGCAGATCTCGTCCGGCGCAACGGAATTCTTCAGGGACTTGCCCATCTTCCCGTACTCGCGGTTGACCCGCTCGCCGTTGTGGAAGTACTCGCCGTCGCGCTCGTCGACCTCGTCGGCGGGAACGTAGACGCCGCGCGAGTCGGTGTAGGCGTACGCCTGGATGTAGCCCTGGTTGAACAGGCGGCGATACGGCTCCGAGGACGTGACGTAGCCGAGGTCGAACAGCACCTTGTGCCAGAACCGCGCGTACAGCAGGTGCAGCACGGCGTGCTCGACACCGCCGACGTACAGATCCACACCGCCCGGGTCGTTCGGGCCGTGAATCTCCGGCCGCGGACCGGTCCAGTACGCCTCGTTCTCCTTGGCGCAGAACTCGTCCGGGTTCGTCGGGTCGATGTAGCGCAGCTGGTACCACGAGCTGCCCGCCCACTGCGGCATGACGTTCGTGTCGCGGGTGTAGCGCTGCAGGCCGTCGCCGAGATCGAGGTCCACCTCGACCCACTCGGTCGCCTTCGCGAGCGGCGGCGACGGCTCCGAGTCGGCGTCGTCCGGGTCGAACGACACCGGCGCGTAGTCCTTCACATCCGGAAGCTCAACGGGCAGCATCGATTCCGGCAGCGGGTGCGGGCGTCCGTCGGCGGAGTACACGATCGGGAAGGGCTCGCCCCAGTAGCGCTGACGCGCGAACAGCCAGTCGCGCAGCTTGTACTGGATGGTGCCGGTGCCGGCACCCGATTCCTCGAGCTTCGCGACGATCGTCTTCTTCGCGTCCGCGACGGCGAGACCGTCGAGGTAGTCGGAGTTCACCAGCACACCGTCGCCGGTGTACGCCTCGGCGGTGATGTCGCCGCCGGAGATGACCTCGCGGATCGGCAGGCCGAACGCGGTCGCGAACTCCCAGTCGCGCTGGTCGTGTCCGGGCACGGCCATGATCGCGCCGGTGCCGTAGCCGGTGAGCACATAGTCCGCGATGAACACCGGCAGCTTCTCGCCGTTGACCGGGTTCACGGCGTACGCGCCGAGGAAGACGCCCGTCTTCTCCTTGCTCTCCTGCCGCTCCAGATCGGACTTGGCGGCGATCGAGGCGCGGTAGCCGGCGACGGCCTCGGCCGGGGTGGCGGCGCCACCGGTCCAGCGCTCGTCGACGCCCTCGGGCCACGCGCCGCCGACGATCTCGTCGACCAGGGCATGCTCGGGCGCGAGCGTGACGTAGCTGGCGCCGAACAGGGTGTCGGGGCGGGTCGTGAAGACCTCGATCTCGGCGTCCTCGTGGCCGTCGACGGCGAACTTCACCTGGGCGCCGTGGCTGCGGCCGATCCAGTTGCGCTGCATCGTCTTGACCTTGTCCGGCCAGTCCAGGAACTCGAGATCGTCGATGAGACGGTCGGAGTACGCGGTGATGCGCATCATCCACTGCCGCAGGTTCTTCCGGAACACGGGGAAGTTGCCGCGCTCGGAGCGGCCCTCGGCGGTGACCTCCTCGTTCGCGAGTACGGTGCCCAGGCCGGGGCACCAGTTGACCAGCGAATCCGAGCGGTACACCAGGCGGTAGGCGTCGAGCGCGTCCTGCTTCTCGGCGTCCGACAGCGCGGCCCAGTCGCGGCCGTCGTCGAGGGTGCGGGCACCGGACTCGAGTTCGGACTCGAGTTCCGAGATGCGGCGGGCCTTTCCGGCCTCCGTGTCGTACCACGCGTTGTAGATGGTCAGGAAGATCCACTGCGTCCAGTGGTAGAAGTCCACGTCGGTGGTCGCGACGGCACGACGCTCGTCGTGGCCGAGGCCGAGACGGCGCAGCTGCCGCTTCATGTTCGCGATGTTCGCCTCGGTCGTGGTGCGCGGATGCGTGCCGGTCTGCACGGCGTACTGCTCGGCCGGCAGACCGAACGAGTCGTAACCGAGCGTGTGCAGGACGTTGTGGCCCAGCATGCGGTGGTAGCGCGCATAGACGTCGGTGGCGATGTAACCGAGCGGATGCCCGACGTGCAGGCCCGAACCGGACGGGTACGGGAACATGTCCTGCACGAACAGCTTGTCGGCGGGCACGTCGCCGGCCAGGGGGCCGACCGGGTTCGGCGCTTCGAACGTGCCGCGTTCGCGCCACAGCTCCTGCCAGCGCTGCTCGATCCGCCCGGCAAGCTCGGCGGTGTACCGATGCTGCGGGGTGGCGTCGGACGACGGAGTGGAAGTCTGATCAGGACGAGTCACGGCGGTCGCTATCTACTTGGCTGGCGTCTGTTACCTCCGACCAGGGTAGAACGTGGCCGAACCCGACCGGACCGGCGGCTGCGTCCGGCGGTATCCTGGTCGCCGTGTTGATCGTCGCCATCGTGCTGTTCGTACTCGCCCTCGCTGTCGGTGTCGTCGCCGTCGCCGGGCTCACCGGACGGCTCGGACGCAACCGTTGGGCAGGTGTCCGCACCGCGGACACGCTGCGCGACGACGAGACGTTCGCCCTGGCCAACAAGGTCGCGGCCCCCAGCATCCTCGGTTCCGCCGTGCTGCTCGTCGCCGGTGGTGTCGCCGCGCTGACGCTGCCGACCGTCGCCGGTGTCGTCGCCGTCGTCGTCACGATCGTGGCGGCGTTCGCCACGGCCGGGGCCGGCGGATCCATCGCGGCGCGGGTGGCCGCTGCCACCAAGCCCGAGGAGACCGAGGGCTGCGGCACCTCGTGCGGCGCGTGCAGCCTGCGCGGCGCGTGCGAGCCCACCGCCTGACGACGGTCGGCGCCTGACGACACACGTCTCGGGCACTCTCGCGGATCGTCCCGCAGTCCCTACTCTGGGCCGGTGACGACCCGCCGCATCATCGATCCCGCCGGTGCACTGTTCGGCATCGCCCTTCCGATCGCCGCCGCCGTGGCCGCGGTGCTGGTCACCGCTGCGTGGGAACCTCGCCTGCCCGCCGCGATCGCGACGCACTGGTCCGGTCCGGACCCGGACGGGTTCTCCTCGCCGATGTCGAACGCGTGGACGATCGCCCTGGTCATCGTGCTGGTCGGTGGCGGTTGCAGCGCGATCGCGGCGCTCGCGCAGGCCATGCTGATGATGCGGCGGTACATGCTCGTCGTCGGGCTGGGCGTCACCGGACTGCTGGTGACCATCCACGTGACCATGCTGGCGGCGCAGCTGGACCTTTCCGACGCGGCGCAGGCGCAGCTGCCGATGTGGTCGATCGGCCTCGGCGTTCTGCTCGGTGTCGCGGTCGGGCTCGTCGGTGCCGCGCTGCTCCGGGACTACCGGGAGCGGGTCCCGGCGACCGCTGCCCCTGACGCGAAGCTCCCTCGCGGTCGCGTCGAGTTGCCGATCGTCGACCAGGTCGGGACCGGCACCCGCACCACGGCCGTGCTGGCACTCGTGGTGCTGGGCCCGGCCGTGCTCGTGTGCTGGTCCGCCGGCTCCTGGTGGCCGCTCGCAATCTTCCTGCCGGTCGGGGTGCTGGTGCTGAGCCTGCTGCGGTTCCGGGTGACCGTCGACGAGGCCGGCGTGCGCGTGCGCAACCTCGGCATGACGGCGGTCGAATACGGCCTCGACGAGATGATCGGTGCGAAGGTCACCGAGACCCGGCCGTTCGAGGACTGGGGCGGCTGGGGGCTGCGCGCCAAGGGCCGCGGCCGGTACGGACTGGTCACCAACACGGGCCCGGCGCTGGTGTTCACCACCGCGGGCGGTCACGAGTTCACCGTGACCACGGAGCGGGCGCAGGAGATGGCCGGGGCGCTCAACAGCCTCGCCGACGCTCGCGTCCGCTGAACTCCGCGCCGGAATCCCGAACCGGCCGAGCTACGGGAAACGGGGACATCGTACGGACCGGTCCGGTTCAATGGAATGCGAATTTCCATGGAGCACAATCGACCGGATGCCCGGAGGTTCCAGTGAGTCATCGGAGACGATCACACCCCGACGGGATACTCGCTCCCGCCTACACGACCCGCCTCGACACCGACCCGGTGCCCGCGTCGAAACTGCCTCAGGGATCGATGGAACCGGACGCGGTGTACCGGTTCATCCACGACGAGCTGATGCTCGACGGCAGTTCCCGGCTCAATCTCGCGACCTTCGTCACCACATGGATGGAGCCGGAGGCGGGCCGTCTCATGGCGGAGACCTTCGACAAGAACCTCATCGACAAGGACGAGTATCCGTCGACCGCGGCGATCGAGGAACGCTGTGTCGCAATGGTCGCGGACCTGTTCAACGCGCCGGGACTCACGGAGTTCGATCCGGCGTCGGCGACGGGTGTGTCGACTATCGGCTCGAGTGAGGCGGTGATGCTCGCCGGGCTCGCCCTCAAGTGGCGGTGGCGGCAACGTCACGAAGCGGCCGGCGGCGATACCTCCCGTCCGAATCTTGTTCTGGGAAGCAATGTTCAGGTGGTGTGGGAGAAGTTCTGCCGCTACTTCGACGTGATACCCAAGTACCTTCCGATGGAACCCGGGCGCTACTCGATCACGCCGGATCAGGTGCGAGAAGCCGTGGACGAGAACACGATCGGCGTCGTCGCGATCCTCGGCACCACGTACACCGGTGAGCTGGAACCGGTATCGGAGATCTCCGCGGTTCTCGACGAGGTCGCCGCGTCGGGTGGGCCGGACGTGCCGCTGCACGTCGACGCCGCGAGCGGCGGATTCGTGGTGCCCTTCCTGCGTCCGGAACTCGAATGGGACTTCCGGGTACCGCGCGTGGCGTCGATCAACGTCAGCGGCCACAAGTACGGCCTGACCTATCCGGGAATCGGATTCGTGGTGTGGCGCGACCAGGACGCGCTGCCCGAGGACCTGGTGTTCCGGGTCAACTATCTCGGCGGCGACATGCCGACGTTCACCCTGAACTTCTCACGCCCCGGCAACCAGATCGTCGGCCAGTACTACAACTTCCTGCGCCTCGGCCGCTCCGGCTACCAGCGGATCATGGAAACGCTCCGCACGACGGCGGTCCGGTTGGCGCGGGGGATCTCCGAGATCGAGGGCATGAACGTCATCACGGACGGCAGCGCCATCCCGGTCATCTCCTTCGAACTGACCGACGATCCGGGCTTCACGGTCTTCGACATCTCACACGAACTGCGTGCCCGCGGATGGCAGGTGCCGGCATACACGATGCCCGCGGACGCCGAGGACGTCGCGGTGCTGCGGATCGTCGTCCGTGAGGGATTCAGCGCCGATCTGGCCCGGATGCTGCACACGGACCTCGTCGAGGTGTGCGACGAGCTGCGTAAGAGCGGAATCGGAAAGCATTCGACGGAAAAGCATTTCGCTCACTGAGCGGTGTGCCTTTGTGGCGGCTGGGACCGCCACAAAGGCACACCGGGGCCGAAGGCCCACCTAGTTGCGTTCGACCTCGATGGGGTGCGTCGCGAGCAGGGCGAGCGGCAGAGGCTGGCGGCGCAGGACGCGGGCCCACAGGTCCAGGCGGGCCGGGGCGAGAAGGTCCTGCGGCAGTGCCGACAGGACCATCCAGTCGCGGTTCCTCAATTCCCCCTCGAGCTGGCCGGCGCTCCAGCCGGCATAGCCCGCGAAGATCCGGACGCCTTCGACGACGGGTCCGACGACCTGCGGGTCGGTGTCGAGATCGATCATGACGACACGTCCGTCGACGCGGCGCACTCCGGGGATTCCGTCGGCGGAGGTGCCGATTCGGAGGGTGCCGAGGCACAGCGCGGAGTCGCGCCGGACCGGGCCGCCGACGAACAGGGCCTTCGGTTCGGCGGAGACCGGTACCCACTGGGGCAGGACCGCCCCGACGGCGGTGTCGCTCAGGCGGTTGAGTACGACACCGAAACTGCCCGATTCGTTGTGTTCGATGATGTAGACGACGGTGCGGCGGAAGGTGGGTTCGACGAGGTCGGTGGCCGACACCAGCAGGCTCCCGGCCCGCACGTTCGGCGTTGTTGCTGCCGTTCGGTCCTCGGGTTCGTCCTGGTGTTGCGCCACTCGGACATCATCCCACTGTCGCCACCCGGACGCCCGTAAGCCCCGCTCACGATTTTGGCGGTGCGGCCGTGAGACCGACCGTCTCGGCGAGGACCGTGAGATGGTGCTCGAAGAGGTCGTCGGGGGCGGCGAAGGTGTTCTCGCCGTATTGCCCGAACACCTCGAAACTCACCGCCCCGAACAGCGAGGACCACAGCAGAATGCCGCGGGCCAGGGCCGCGTCGGGGAGATCGGTGCCCGTTTCGCTGCGGATCCGGTCGAGGTCGGCGTGCAGGCTGCCGGGAATCCCGTCCGGCTCGGGCAGTCGCAGCGTGCCGTCCGCGTAGGCGCTGGTGAGAATCTCGACGAGCCGGGTCACGACGCGGGTGCCGGGTTCGGTGGTGCGCTCGGCCGGCGCGCGGTAACCGGGCACGGGACTGCCGAACAGCAGGGCGTAGCGGGCGGGCTCGCGCAGCGCCCACCGGCGGACCGCGCGGGCGAGGGCGCGGAAGCGTTCGGGCGCGTCGTGCGGGTCGACGACCACGACGGCGTTGTCGACGGCGTTGCCGAGTTCCTCGTAGGCGTCCACGACGAGCAGGGTGAGCAGTTCGTCGCGGTTGGCGACGTAGCGGTAGACGGCGGACGACACCACGCCGAGGTCGCGTGCGACGGCACGCAGCGACAGCGCGGCGGCGCCGTGCACGGCGAGGTGTTCGCGTCCGATGCGCAGGATGTCGGCCATCGTCTGCGCCCGGGCCCGGGCGCGGGGAGTCGTTGCTGCCATGCCGTCGAGCCTGCCCTCATCCGTGAGCACTGTCAACAAAAGTGAGCACTGCTCTTGACAGTGCCCGTTCGGAAGCGCATGCTCGATGCAAACGAGAGCAGTGCTCACATTTCGATGCAGAGGAGAACACCATGTCGAATCTCCAGGTCGTGTGCGGCGCCGGACCCATCGGCTGGACCGTGGCCCGGCAACTCGCCGACAGCGGCCGGCGCGTCCGCGTCCTCACCCGCTCCGGCAGCGGACCGGACCATCCGCTCGTCGAACGCGTCCGCACCGACGTCTCCGATCCGGACGCGCTCGCCGCCGCGTTCGGCGACGACACCGTCACCGCCGTCCACATGTGCATCCACGGCTCCGCCTACAGCGCCGAGGCGTGGGAACGCGAACTCCCGGCCGCCGAACGCACCGTCCTCGACGCGGCAGGGAAGGCCGGGGCCGTCGTGGTCTTCCCGGAGAGCCTCTACTCCTACAGCGAGCCCGGCCGGGTCATGCGCGAGGACTCCCCGCGCAACGCCACGACCGGCAAGCGCGGCGTTCGTACCCGTCTGCTCGCCGCACGCGCCGCGCACAGCACCCCCACGGTCAGCGTCGTCGCGTCCGACTACTTCGGCCCGCGCGCCCTGAACGCCCATGCCGGCGAACGCATGGTCCCCACAATCCTCGCGGGACGCACCCCTCGGGTGCTCGGCTCGGCCGACGTCCCGCACTCGTTCACCTACGTGCCGGACCTGGCCGCCGCGATGATCGCCGCCGCCGACACCCCCGCCGTGTGGAACACCGTGGTGCACGCACCCACCGCACCGGCCGTCACGCAGCGCGAAATGGTTGCCGCGTTCGCGACCGCCGCGGGCGTGCCGGTACCGAAGGTCGGCACCATCCCCGCGTGGGTGCTGCGCGGCGGCGCCCTGGTCAACCGCGACGCACGCGAGCTCGCGGAGATGCTCTACCAGTTCACCGATCCGTTCGTCATGGACTCGAACCGCAGCGAGGAGGCACTCGGCGTGACGGCCACACCGCTGCCGGTGGCCGCCGCCGAAACCGTGCGGTGGTGGCGCGAGCACCGGGCGGCGGCCTGACGTTCCCACCGCCTCTCCGGCGGGGGATAGTGTCGGGTCGTGCAGGAGTCGAAGCGGCAGGCATGGCGATCCACAGCGACGGCTCTCCGTCACTCACCGGACCTCGCCCGGCTCACCACCGTCCGCTTCGCGAGCCAGTTCGGTGACGGACTGTTCCAGGCCGCGCTCGGCGGGGCGATCCTGTTCAACCCCGAACGGCACGCCGATCCGGCCGCCATCGCCGCCGGGTTCGCGGTTCTGCTGCTGCCGTACTCGGTCGTCGGACCGTTCGCCGGTGCGCTGCTCGACCGCTGGGACCGGCGCCTCGTGCTGCTGTGGGCCAACATGCTGCGCGGCGCATTCATCCTCTCCGCGGCCGCGGTGCTGCTCACCGGCGGGGGAGAGACCGCTCTCCTCCTGCTGGCGCTCGCCGCCGTCGGCGTGAGCCGGTTCGTGCTCGCCGGGGTATCCGCGTCGCTACCGCACACCGTGGCCCAATCCTGGCTCGTACCGGTCAATTCCGTGCTCGCGACCGTCGGATCGGGGGTGTCGGCCGCGGGTGCCGCGGTCGCGGTGAGCACCATCGGGATCGTCGGCGCGGGCGACACGGGATCGGGAATCGCGGTCGCGCTGGGAGCGTCCGGATCGGTGATCGCGGCGGTCGCCGCCGGCGGCTTCCCGCGGCACGGTCTCGGTCCGGACGAGATCCTGCCGCGCAGCGCCGTGCGATCCGTCCTCGACGGACTGCACACCGGCGCCGTCGCAGTCTGGCAGGCACCCGGCGTCACCGTCGCGATGATCGGAATCGGCACCCACCGCATCGTTTTCGGCATCGACACCCTGATCATGGTTCTGGTGTTGCGCGAGGGCGGGAACGGCTCCGCGGCCGAAGGGCTCACCGGGTTCGGGGTCGCGGTCGCCGCGACCGCGACGGGCATGCTCGTGGCCGCGATCGTCACCCCGATCCTCCTGCCCCGGGCGGGACGGCCGCGCACGATCACCGGCGCACTGCTGACGGCCGCGATCGTGCAACTGCTGTTCGTCACGCTCCTCACCCAGACGGCGCTGCTCGTCGCCGCGTTCCTCCTCGGTCTCGCCGGGCAGGTCGTCAAGCTCTCGGGTGACGCCGCGATGCAGATCGAGATCGACGACGCCCGGCGCGGCCAGGTCTTCGCGCTCCAGGACACCGTGTTCAACATCGCCTTCCTCGCCGCGATCGCCGCGGCCGCCGTCTTCGTCGCACCCGACGGACGCTCGCCCGCCCTCGCCGTCGCGGGTGTCGGGATCTATCTGGCCGGACTCGCCGGGGTCCTCGCCGTGCGCCGCCTCCGGATGTGAACGGGTCCGATTTGTTAGGTTCTCCTGGTTCAGCACTCGAGTGCAGTTCCGTCAGGAGGCGCCCATGTCCCGTCGCGCGGTGCTCACGTCGCTGGCACTCGTCTCGCTGACGCTGCCGCTTCTCGCGGTGCCCGCGAGCGCCGAGGGCGCAGCTCCGGTGAACTCGTGCGGGGAGACCGGTTTCGATCCGGCCGCCGAGAAGCCCGGATCCGGCGCGCCGCCGATCGAGATTCCGCGCGTCCTGGAACTGCCGGTGCCGTACCCGGAGTTCGTGCAGGTCGAGGTGCCGGGGGCCGCCCCGGACACCACGCGGGTACCGCAGGCACCGCTGCCGGCGGATCCGTGCGCGGACCCGTGCCCGGAGACCCTGCCGGAACCGGACAGCCCGATCGGCGGCTCGAGCGGCTCCAGCGGCTCGAGCGGATCCAGCAGCGGGTCCTCCTTCCTCCCGCGCATCGAGATCGATCCGCAGCCCGAGACGATCCCCATCCCGGTTCCCGGTGGCGAGGCGCCGCCGCCGCAGCCGGCGCCGGATCCGGTCGCCCCGCCGGTCGAGCCCGGGGCGGCCGTCGCACGCCTGAACGCACCCGAAGTGGGCGAGGTTTCCCTGGTGTCGCAGTTGACCGGTCACGGCTCCGAGAACCGCACCGACTCGCGCTGGCAGGTCGACGGCACCGATCTCGGGATCTTCTGGGAATCGGCGCCCGGTGAGGTGGCCGTCGCGTTCGGCGACACCTTCGGCCACGAATGGGAGCCCCCGGGTGGTGCGGGCGGTGACTGGCGCAGCAACGTCCTCGCCTTCAGCACCGACACCGACCTGTCCGACGGCATGACCATCGATTCGATGGTCCAGGACAGCCCCTGCCACGCCGCCGAGATCCTCGATTCGCGGCACGTGCACAACTACGAGACCACCGTCATCCCCACGTCGGGATTCGCCATCGGTGACCGGCAGTACCTCAGCTACATGTCCGTGCGGCGGTGGAGCAAGATCCCCGGCATGTGGTACACGAACCTGGGCGGCATCGCCTGGTCCGACGACCACGGGCAGACGTGGACGAAGGACCAGCACGCCCGGTGGGACAACTTCTTCGGCGTCGGCCGGTTCCAGGTCGCGACGATGGTGCCGCAGGGCGATCACGTCTACATGTTCGGTACCCCCAACGGGCGCATCGGCACCGTCGGGCTCGCCCGGGTTCCCACCGCCGAGGTCCTGAACCCGACCGCGTACCAGTACTGGGTCGCCGGCGAATGGATGCCTGCTGCAGAACATGTCGCGACGCCGCTGTTCGCGGGCGTCGCGTCCGAACTGTCGGTGCGTTACGACGACGAGCACGACCGCTGGCAGATGAGCTACCTCGACCCGGTCGCGGGAAGCATCGTGCTGCGCCAGGCCACCGTCGCGCAGGGGGAGTGGTCCGACCCGTCCGTGTTGGTCCGCACCTCCGACTACCCGAAGGCCTACGGCGGATTCATCCACCCGTGGTCGAGCGGTGACGACCTGTACTTCACGATGTCGGAGTGGGACAGCTACAACGTCTACCTCATGCGCGCCCACGTCGGCGGGTGACGGGAAGCGTCGTCACGCGGAGCGGTGAATGCCGATCTCGGTGGCTTTGACGACGAACCACACCTGAGCACCGGGTTCGAGGGCCAGGTCCGCGACCGCGGCGGCGGTGATCTCGGCGGCGAGACCGGTGCCGGCGGCACGGACCAGCACCGTGGCTCCGCGCGCCTCGAGATCACCGACGGTGACCCGGAAACTGTTGCGGGGACTTCCGTGCGGTTCCTCGGCATACACCGCCACCGCGACGGGTGAGAACACCGCGACCGCGCGGTCGCCGGGCCGGCACCCCTCGTCGACGGTGCCGTGGACGGGACCGAACTCGGTGTCGAGACCGTCGGCTGCGACGGTGCCCGCGACCAGGTTGACACCGGCGATGCGCGCCGCGAACGCGCTCCGGGGTCGGGTGAGAACCTCACGCACCGAACCTGTTTCGACGACGCGGCCATCGTCGATCACTGCGACCCGGTCGGCCAGCGCCAGCACGTCGAGCGGGTCGTGGGTGACCACGAGTGCGGTGCGGTCCTGGTCGCGCAGGATGCGCCGCAACAACGAGCGGATCGCGGGAGCGGCGGTGACGTCGAGCGCCGACATCGGTTCGTCGAGCATCAGCAGGTGCGGCTGTGCAGCGAGTGCACGGGCGATCGCGACGCGCTGGGCCTGACCGCCCGACAACTCGCGCGGCCGGCGATCCGCGAACTCCGTGGCATCGACGGCCCCGAGCCAGCGCATCGCCTCGCGGTGGGCCCGCCGCCGGCGCGTGCCGGTGCTGCGCGGCGCGAAGGCCACGTTCGCGATCGCCGTGAGATGGGGGAACAGCAACGGTTCCTGCGCCAACATGGCCACGGACCTGCGGTGCGGCGGCACGTCGACGCCGGCTTCGGTGTCGGTGAGGACGCGGTCGCCGAGGGTGATGCGCCCGGTGTCAGGGCGCAACAACCCGGCAACCAGGTTCAGCAGCGTCGATTTCCCGGCACCGTTGGGTCCGAGAACCGCGAGTACACAACCGGATTCGACGTCGACGCTCAGGCCGACGTTGCGCGCCGCGATCCGGGCCTCGAGGTGCAGGGCGCTCACAGTGCACCTGCGATGCGTCGTCCCCGCGCGGCGACCACGATCGCGACCGCGACGAGCACGAGCAGCAGCGAGAGGGCCACCGCCGCATCGGGATCGGTCTCGCGCTGCAGGTAGATCTCCAGCGGCAGGGTGCGGGTGACACCCTGCAGGCTGCCCGCGAACGTGATGGTCGCACCGAACTCGCCGAGCGCGCGAGCGAACGCGAGGACCGCGCCGGACACGAGGCCCGGGAGCACGAGTGGCAGGGTGACGCGCCGGAACACGGTGGTGGGTCGCGCACCCAGGGTCGCGGCGACGGCCTCGTAGCGACGGCCCGCGGTACGCAGGGCACCTTCGAGGCTCATTACGAGGAACGGGAGAGCGACGAACGTCTGGGCGAGCACGACGGCGGTGGTGGAGAACGCGATCCGGAGACCGAACGCCTCGAAGTATTCGCCGAGCAGCCCACGACGGCCGAACGTGTAGAGCAGGGCGATACCGCCGACCACCGGCGGCAGCACGAGCGGCAGCAACACCAGCGACCGCAGGACCGGGATGATCCGAAACGTGCTGCGCGCCAGGACCGCTGCCATCGGAACCCCGAACAGCACACACAGAACGGTGCTGGCGGTCGCGGTGCGCAGACTGAGCGCCAGCGCCTGTAGCGACGCCTCGGAGGTGACGAGTTCGGGGAACCGCGACCAGTCGACGGTCAGCACCATCGACACCAGTGGCAGGATGACGAACACGCCCCCGACGGCCGCCGGCAGATAGATCCACCCCGGCAGGCCCGCCCGGCTTTCCGGCCTCGAGGTCACGGCGCTCCGAAACCGGCTTCCGCGAAGACCGTCCGCGCGTCGTCGCCGGTGACGAACTCGAGGAACTTCGACGCCAGCTGCGGATTCTGCGATTCCTCGAGCAGCGCGATCGGGTAGGTGTTCACGGCGTCGGCGGATTCCGGAAACGGCACCGCGGTGACCTTGTCGCCCGCGTTCGTGGCGTCGGTGACGTAGACGAGTCCGGCGTCGGCCTGACCGGAGGTCACCTTGCCGAGCACGTCGGTCACCGACGATTCCTCGCTGACCGGTTGGATGTCGACCCCTGTCTGGGTTTCGATCCTGCTCGTCGCAGTGCCGCACGGTACCTGCGGTGCACACACGACGACCTTCAGGCCCGGGCGGGTCAGATCCGCGAACGACGTGATGCCCTGGGGGTTTCCGGGTTCGGTGACGATGGTGAGGGTGTTGGTCGCGAAGTTCACCGGGTCCCCCGAGACCACACCGACTTCGGCCGCCTTGTCCATGTTCGCGGTGTCGGCGGAGGCGAACACGTCGGCGGGTGCGCCCTGGGTGATCTGCGCGACCAGGTCGGACGATCCCGCGAAGTTGAATTCGACGGTGCTGCCCGGGTGGGCGCTTTCGAACTGTGTGCCGAGTTGGGTGAATGTCGCCTTCAGCGAGGCCGCGGCGAACACCGTGATCGTCTCGGCGCTCTCCGGGGTGGATGCGGTCGTCTCCGACGCCGAGTCGTCACTCGTGCCGCACGCAGCCAGTGTCAGCACGGTACCGATCAGGGCGGCAACGATTCTCGCGCGCCTCACGACATCCCTCCGGGGGTTTCGACGATGACGGTGGTCGCCTTGACGACGGCCACCCCGATGCTGCCCGGTTCGAGGCCGAGTTCGTTCACCGCTTCGGTGCTCATGAGCGAGACGACGCGGTGCGGGCCGCACTGCATCTCGACCTGGGCCATGACCGTGTCCGCGACGACGCGGGTGACGATGCCGACGAACCGGTTGCGGGCCGAACTGCCGACGCCGAGCAGATCCGGGGCGGCGTCCGCCTGATGCCGCACGAATTCGGCCAGGACCTTGCCGTCGACGACCTTGCGCCCGGATTCGTCCCTGCTCGCCTCGAGCACACCCTGGTCGATCCAGCGGCGGACGGTGTCGTCGCTGACCCCGAGCAGCGCCGCGGCATCGCGGATCCGGAGGACCGTCACCGTCGACTCCGATCCGCACCTGCCCGAAACACGAGCTCATTGATCCGCATATACGTCACGGATCAGAGGATATACCCGTGGATGCGACCACGGTGGATTCCGCTCAGTACACGTCGCGGACGTAGCGCTTCTCGGAGGCCAGCTTGTCGACGAACGCGTCGGCGGCATCGGCGTCGAGACGGCCGTGGGTCTGCACGACCTCGCGCAGCGTCGCGTCCACGTCCTTGGCCATGCGGCTCGCGTCACCGCACACGTAGAAGTGCGCGCCGTCCTGCAGCCACTTCCACAACCGGGCACCGTGCTCCCGCATGCGGTCCTGCACGTACACCTTCTGCCGCTGATCGCGGGAGAAGGCCAGATCGAGGTTCGTCAGGAAACCGTCGGAGTGCATCGATTCGATCTCGTCGCGGTACAGGTAGTCGGTGTCCGAGCGCTGATCGCCGAAGAACAGCCAGTTCGCGCCGGTGTGCCCGAGTTCGCGCCGGTCGTGCAGGAACGCGCGGAACGGGGCGATGCCGGTTCCCGGCCCGACCATGATCATCGGGGTGTCCGAGGCGGGGGGCGGACGGAAATGCGGGCTGCGCTGCACGAAGATCGGGATGTCGACGCCCTTGCTGTGGTCGGCGAGGAAACTCGAGCACACACCGGCGCGTTCGTGCCCTTCGTATGCGTACCGCACCACCGAGACGGTCAGTTGGACCTCGCGAGGATCGGTCCTGGGACTCGACGAGATCGAGTACATGCGCGGCTGCAGCCGGGTGAGGATGGGCATCCACTCCTCGATCGGGGCCTTGAAGGGGAACTCCGAGATCACGTCCATCGCCTGCTTGCCGTACAGCCACTGCTGCAGTTCGATCTTGTTGCCGGGACGGAGCAGCTTGCCCAGTTCCGCACTGTCGCTCTGCTTCTGGACGAAACGCAGAAGGTCCTTCGTCACGCGGGTGATGTCGAGGAATCGGGTGGCGGCCTCGCGCAACGGGATCGTCGGCATGTCGCCGAGTTCGATCGGCGATTCCGGGTCGAGCGCGGTCACCTGAAGCCACTCGTCGACCGTGCCCGGGCCGTTCGTCGGCATCACGCCGAGGGCGTCACCGGCCTCGTATTCGAATGCCGGGTCGTAGAGTTCGAATCCGAACTGCCGCACGTCCTTCGACGATCCCGGACCGCTGAGCGGCACGTTGCGGATCAGCCGGGTCACGAGCGGGGACTTGCGGGTGAACACGGGTTCGCGCACCGCGACCGGCGCGCCGCCCGAGATGCTTCCCGACGTCCCTGTTCCCCGGAACATCTCCTCGACGCCGTTGAGCCACGCGAAAGCGGCGTCCTGGTAGTCGGGTTCGCAGTCCACGCGCTCGGTCAGCCGGGTCGCGTCGAGTTCGGCGAGCCGCTCGTCGATCCGGCGACCGTGCCCGCAGAAGTCGTCGTAGTTGGAATCACCGAAAGCGAGCACCGCATAACGTGTTCCGGGAAGCTTCGGCGCGTCCTCCCGGCTCAGCGCCTTCCAGAACGCGCTTCCGTTGTCCGGCGCGTCACCGTCGCCGAACGTGCTGGTGATGACGAGCAGATCCTCGATCTCTGCGAGCGAGGCGACGTCCATGTCGTTCATCCCCATCAGGGTCACGGCCCGGCCGGCCGCCCGGAGACGGTCCACGCACAGCTGCGCGAACTCCTCGGCATTGCCCGTCTGCGAGGCCCAGGCGACGACGATCGCGGAGGACGAATCTTCCTCCAGCACCGTGGAATTCGAGTACCGCACCGCGACGGGAGCGTGCGAGAACAGGCCCGCGAGCAGCCCGTCGAGCCACACCCGCTTGGCGGCCGGGAACGGCGCGGACTCCGGAAGCACCGGCACCACCTCGGCCGGCGCGTTGCGCAGTCCGGCGAGCAGCCCGGCCAGATAGAGCTGCTCGTTGCCGTCGAAGACCGGTACGGCCTGTTCGTCGATTCCGAGGGCCGCGGCGAGACGATCCACGGCCGGTGCCGTCTGCACCTCGGGCTTCTCCGGTTCGGGAGCCGAGGCGACCTTCGTCAGCGACACCGCGCACACCTTGAACTCGGGTTGCTGCGAGGCCTGGTCGATCGCGTCGTTGGTCACCGCGTTGATCGCGAGGTATTCGCCGTAGATGTCGTTCCAGTGGAACGGCGCGAACACCGTACCGGGCAGCACCCGGTCGGTGACCACGGCGGGCAGTACGGCCCGGCCGCGACGCGACGCGATCTCCACCCGATCGCCGTCGACGATCGAATACTGCTGCGCATCAACGGGATTGATCTCGACGAACGGATTCGGATTCAGCTTCTCGAGCTTGGCGACCTTCCCGGTCTTGGTCAAGGTGTGCCATTGGTGCTGCACACGCCCGGTGTTCAGGACGACGGGGTAGTCGTCGTCGGGCATCTCGGCGGGCAGCATGTGCGGGCGCGGGAAGAACACCGCCCGCCCGTTGTCGGTCGCGAACGCCAGGCGCGGCACCGAGCCGTCCTCCCGGACGACCAGCGATCGGCTGTTCCCGTCGTTGAGATAGCGGATGGGGTTGCGGTCGCTGTCGGCGTTCGGCGGGCAGGGCCACTGCACGGGCGTGTTGCGCAGCTGCTCGTAGGTGACGCCGCGCAGGTCGTACCCGGTGCGCGGATTCCAGAAGGCCTTGAGTTCCTCGAAGATCTCCTCGGCACTCGAGTACGTGAAAGCCTCGGCGTAACCCATCTCGCACGCGACCCGCGCGATGATCTCCCAGTCCGGCATGGCCTCGCCGACCGGATCGACGGCCTGCTGCAGGAGGGTCAGGTTCCGTTCCGAGTTCACCGCGACGTACTCGGATTCGGCCCACAGGGCACCGGGAAGCAGGAGGTCGGCATACGCGTTGGTCTCGGTTTCGAGGAACACGTCCTGTGTGACGACCAGTTCGGCTTTCTCGAGACCCTCGAGAACGGTTTTCCGGTTCGCGACGCTGGCAACGGGATTGGTGCAGATGATCCAGCACGCCTTGATCTCACCGGCCGCCATCTTCTCGAACATGTCCACGGTGCCGCCACCGACGGTGGTGCTCAGCGTGCCGCGCGGAACGTTCCAGACATCCTCGACGAACTCCCGATCGGCCTCCGCGAGCACGGTTCGCTGCCCCGGAAGACCCGGCCCCATGTAGCCCATCTCGCGTCCGCCCATGGCATTCGGCTGGCCGGTCAGCGAGAACGGGCCGCTGCCGGTCCGGCAGATCGCGCCCGTCGCGAGGTGCAGGTTGCAGATGGCGTTGGTGTTCCAGGTGCCGTGAGTGCTCTGGTTCAGCCCCATGGTCCAGCAACTCATCCAGTTGCCGGCCTCTCCGATCCACTGCGCGGCGGTGCGCAGATCCGCCTCGGGGATCCCGGTGATCTGCGAGACCGTCGCGGGCGGGTAGTCGGCGAGGAAATCGGGCATCGCGTCCCAGCCGTCGGTGAACTCGGCGACGAACTGCTCGTCGACGTGCCCGTTCTCGACGATCAGGTGCAGCAACCCGTTGAGGAGAGCCAGGTCGGTGCCCGGCTTGATCTGCAGGAACAGATCCGCCTTCTCCGCGGTCGCACTGCGCCGCGGATCGACGACGATGAGCTTCGCGCCGGCCTTGGCGCGGTCCATCATGCGCAGGAAGAGGATGGGATGGCAGTCGGCCATGTTCGAGCCGGTCACGAAGAACACGTCGGCGTGGTCGAAGTCCTCGTACGAACCGGGCGGACCGTCCGAGCCGAGGGACTGCTTGTAGCCGGTGCCGGCACTGGCCATGCACAGCCGCGAGTTCGATTCGATGCGGTTGGTGCCGATGAACCCCTTGGCGAGCTTGTTCGCCAGGTACTGCGCCTCGAGGGACATCTGGCCGGACACGTACAGCGACACCGCGTCGGGGCCGTGCGTGTCGACGATGCTCCGCAGACGCCGCGCGGTCTCGGTGATCGCCGCCGCGACCGGAACGGGCACGGGGTCGGCGCCGCGTTCGCCGCGGCGGTATGCGGTCTCGAGCCGGCCACCGGCGGCCAGCATCTCGGCGCTGGTGGCGCCCTTCGTGCACAGCCGGCCGAAGTTGGTGGGGTGGTCCTTGTCGCCGTACGCCTTCAGGACACGGCGTGTGCCCGTCACGGCGTCGGTCTCGACGTCGAGCACCATGCCGCAGCCGACACCGCAGTAGGAGCAGGCAGTCTTGACCGTCGTGATGTCGCCCCGCATTGCACCGCCCTCGAGTGAACAGGCCGTCCGATTCCGGCCGCGTTCCATGCTGCTGATGCGGTGTTGCGGGGGCATTAACAGGGATGAGTCCCCCGTGACATCTGGCTCACGAAATCAGGGGGGACCGGGTGAGGTACCCGAAACAGTCCCGAACTGTCACGATTGTCCGGCTCGGCCGGAGTCACGATTGTCCGGCTCGGCCGGAGTCACGATTGTCCGGCTCGGCCGGAGTCGCGACCGCCCGGCTCAGCCGGCGGTCTGCTCCGCCCACCACCGCCGCAACTCGGCCTCCGCCTCGTCGGGCCCGAGCGGACCGCGGTCCAGGCGCAGTTCCTTGAGGTAGTTCCAGGCCTTGCCGACCTGCGGACCGGACGGAATCCCGAGGATCTCCATGATCGCGTTCCCGTCGAGGTCGGGACGGACTCTGGCCATGTCCTCCTTCTCCGCCAGCGCGACGATCCGCTTCTCGAGGTCGTCGTAGGTCGCCTGCAACGCGGCCGCGCGACGCTTGTTGCGTGTCGTGCAGTCCGCGCGCACCAGCTTGTGCAGCCGCGGCAGCAGATGCCCGGCGTCGTGCACGTACCGGCGCACCGCCGAGTCCGTCCACTGCCCCTTGCCGTAGCCGTGGAACCGCAGGTGCAGGTAGACGAGCTGCCCGACGTCCTCGACCATCTGCTTCGAATACTTCAGGGCCTTCATGCGCTTGCGCACGAGCTTCGCGCCGACCACCTCGTGGTGGTGGAAGCTGACCCCGCCTCCCGGCTCGTTGCGCTTGGTGCCGGGCTTGCCGATGTCGTGGAGCAGCGCCGCCCAGCGCAGCACCGGGTCCGGGTCGCCGTCCTCGAGGTCGATGGCCTGCCGCAGCACCGTCAGCGAATGCCAGTAGACGTCCTTGTGCTGGTGGTGCTCGTCGATCTCGAGTTTCATCGCGGGGATCTCCGGAAGCACCCGGTCCGCGAGTCCGGTCTCCACCATGCACTCGATGCCGTCGACCGGGTAGTCGCCGAGAATCAGCTTGTCGAGTTCGGCCTGCACCCGCTCGGGGCTGATACGCAGGATCTCGTCGGCCATCTGCTCGATCGCCGTGTGCACCCGTTCGGTGAGGGTGAAGCCGAGTTGCGAGACGAACCGGGCCGCGCGCAGCATCCTCAGCGGATCGTCGTGGAACGAGTCCTGCGGCAACGCCGGCGTGTCCAGGACCCCGGCGAGCAGCGACTCCATTCCGCCGAGGGGGTCGACGAATTCCCCGACGCCGTCGGGTCCGATGCGCACCGCCATCGCGTTGACGGTGAAGTCCCGGCGGACGAGGTCGTCCTCGAGTCGCGTGCCGTACTCGACGATGGGATGCCGGGAGACGCGGTCGTACGCGTCGGTCCGGAACGTGGTGATCTCGATCTGCTCGACACCCTTGACGGCGCTGACCGTCCCGAAATCGATGCCGGTGTCCCACTGGTGATCGACGAATCCGTGGAGCAGTTCCTGGACCCGGGTGGGATGCGCATCGGTGGTGAAGTCGAGGTCGGTACCGAGACGGCCGAGCAGGGCGTCGCGGACGCTGCCACCCACCAGGTACAGCTCGTGGCCGGCGGCGGCGAAACGCTCACCGAGCGGCGCCAGCACGTCGGACAGGGCACGCAGCGTGACATCGGCGCCGGCCAGCAACCGGGTGCGCCGATCGGCATCTGCGGAGGGAGAGTTCACGTCTTCGAACCTTACCGAGGCGGGCAAACGCGTGGTTCGGCCGGCAGCCACCTCACGCCAACTACTATCGACAAGGTGTCGCCCGCCGAACGTGCCAACCGGAACCGCCGCAGCTCGCGGCGGCGTGGCGGCAGCGGCGGATCAGCCGTCCGCTCGGGGGCGAACCCCGTCAAATCCACGGCGAATCCCGCCAAACCCCAGTTGAGGACGGTGCGCGAGACGTCGGCCGGGGGACTGGTCGTCGACGGGCTCGGTGGACCCCCCGAGCAGCTGTGCGCTGCGCTGATCGGCCGGACCGACCGGCGCGGCCGGCTGCTGTGGTCGCTGCCGAAGGGGCACATCGAGAAGGGTGAGACCGCCGAGGAAACGGCCATGCGCGAGGTCCACGAGGAGACGGGCATCCGCGGCAAGGTCCTCGCCGAGCTCGGCAGTATCGACTACTGGTTCGTCACCGAAGGCCGCCGCGTGCACAAGACCGTGCATCACTATCTGCTCCGCTACCTCGGTGGCGAACTGTCCGACGCGGACATCGAGGTCACCGAGGTCGCGTGGGTGCCCCTGACCGAGCTGCGGTCGCGGCTCGCCTATGCCGACGAACGCAAACTCGCCGACGTCGCGGATCAACTGATCGCCGAGATGACCTCCGCATGGCGGTTCGGCACCGGCGGACCGGAGGCCCGTCTCGGATGACCCTGATGATGCACCGGGCCGGTGCTGCGGTGCTTGTCGTGCTCGCACTCGTGTTCGCGACGATCGGCGGCACCGTGATCCTCGGGACGCTCGGCGGAGCGACCGCCCGCGCCGATACCGAGTCCTCCCGATTCCTGGAACTGCTCATCGACGAAGTCACCCCGTCCGTCGTGACCGACGGCAGCGAACCGGTGGTGAAGGTGTCCGGGACCGTGCGCAACATCGGCGACCGGGACGTCTCGGACATCGCCGTGCGGTTGCAGCGCGCACCGATGGTCGCCGATACGACCGAACTGCGCACCTCCCTCACCCTCGACCAGAGCGGCTACGACACGGTCGGCGAATTCGAAGCGGTCGACGACCTGCTCGAACAGGGCGAGGAAGAACACTTCAGCCTGGAGATGCCGCTGCGCTCGGCGGCCGAACCGTCGCTCGGCATCGACACGCCCGGCGTGTATCCGCTGTTGGTGAACGTCAACGGCACCCCCGAGTACGGCGGGGAGGCGCGGCTCGACGACGCCCGGTTCCTGCTCCCGGTCCTCGCGGTGCCCGAGGACGGCGAGGACCTTCCGCCGGTGTCTCCGACGCAGGGCGATCCCGCCGTCGTGACGATGCTGTGGCCGCTGGCCGACGAGCCGCGGCTCGCGGCGGGGGTGGCGGGATCCGTCACCGACCCGGTGCGGTTGGTCGACGACGAACTGGCCACGTCCCTCGCGTCCGGCGGCCGCCTCGACGGTCTGCTGAGAGCCGCGGAATCGGTCGCAGGCGCCGACCAGGGCCGGCTCCGTGGGGCCCTGTGCCTGGCGATCGACCCGGACCTGCTGGTGACCGTGACGAACATGACACGGGGCTACCTCGTCGTCGACGACCCGGCCGATCCGCTGGGTGACGCGAGCGACGGCGCAGGCACCGAGGCGGCGATCGACTGGCTGGGCCGGCTGCGCGCCCTCGCATCGTCGACGTGCACCGTCGCGGTGCCGTTCGCCCAGGTCGATCCGGTCGCGCTGGCCGATGTCGCCGCGGCGTCGCCCGCGGGTGACACGCTCGCCGCGGCGGGGCTCACCGCGCCCGCCGACATCGTCGACACCATCCTCGGCGTCACGTCGATGCGGGGCGTCGTGTGGCCGGATTCCGGTGTCCTCACCGAGAAGGCCGGGCTGCTGCTGGCCCAGGACGGCCCGGTGACCACCCTCCTCGCCGACAGCGGGATCGACACCTCCTCGGCCGCACCGCCCGTCACGCGCGTCTCGGGCGTGGACGGACTCACCGCCGCACTCTTCGACAGCTCGGCCGCCGCGGCGCTCGCCGCCGTCGGGGACCGCCCGTCGACGCCGTCCTTCGTGCCCGAGTCCGCGCGCTACGAACTCGGGGAGGATTCGGGGACCGCTCGCCTGCAGGACGCGCTGGGCGCGCTGGCGTGGCCGGCGCTGAACGGATCGGACGCGAACGGGTGGGAGGACGGCACGGCGAACCGTTCCGTGCTGTTCGCGCCGCCGCAGACGTGGACCCCGACCGAGGACGAGGCCACCGACATGCTGTCGCTGCTCGAGACCCTCATCCGGGCGGGGCTCGCGGTGCCGCGTCCGTTCGAGCAGGTCGTCGGGGCCGCGGCGGCGACCGTGAACGCCCCGGATACCGTGCTGCTGTCGTACCCGGAGCAGGCGATCGTCGACGGTGCATCGAACGTGGTGGTGGGGCACGCCGCCGAACAGGCCGGGCGACTCGACGCGCTGCAACTCGCGCTGGTCGAGGACCCGCAGGCCCAGCTCACCCCGCAGATGTTCATGGCTCCGCTGCGCGAGGACCTGCTGCGGTCGATGAGCCTGGCCGGTCGCCGGGGACCTGATCCGGGAGCGGCCGAACACGCCGCCTACACGCGGTCGAGGGCCGTCAGCGACGCCGTGGACGGGATGTTCGCGGGCGTGACGGTCCTCTCACCCGGCGGTGTCTACACGCTGACCTCGGAGCAGAGTCCCCTAGTCTTGGTCGCGCGCAACGATCTGCCCGTGGGCATCACCGTGCGGTTGCACGTGGACGCGCCCCCGGAGATGGAGATCACCGACATCGGGCCGACCCAGCTGCCGCCGCGCGGGAGCCGCACTCTCACGGTGCCCACGCAGATCAGCGACTCGCGGAAGCTCGGTGTGGAGTTCGCGCTCACCACCGAGTCCGGTTTGTCTCTCGGCACGCCGACGAGTGTGACGGTACGTTCCAATGCGTACGGCCAGATCCTCGCCATCGTCACCGGCTGTGCGGGGGCGCTCCTGCTGTTCCTTGCAGGGCGGCGACTCCTGCACCGGTTCCGCGGTGAACCGGATCCAGCCGACGAAGGGTACGAGAAGCGATGACCGGGAACCCGACCCGCGACGGTCGCGCGGCGCCCATGCCCGGCGGCGCGTCGGCCGAGGCAGAGGCCGTGTCGACCCGAGCTGTGTCGACCCGAGCTGTGTCGACCGAGGCCGTGCCGGCAGGGTCCGTGTCGGCCGAGGCCGAGGATTCCGGCGCCGCCTCCGAGTCCGCCGTTTCCGAGTCACGGAAGACCTCCGGCCTGCTCGCCGCATCCGGCTCCATCGCGATCGCGACACTGATGAGCCGCATCACCGGGTTCTTCAAGCAGGTCCTGCTGCTGACTCTGCTCGGTGCGGGTGTCGCGAGTTCGTTCACGGTCGCGAACCAGATCCCCAACATGATCTCGGAGCTGGTGCTGGGCGCCGTGCTCACCTCGATCGTCGTGCCGGTGCTGGTCCGCGCGGAACGGGAGGACCCGGACGGGGGTGCGGCCTTCGTCCGTCGTCTGTTCACGATGTCGCTGACGGTCCTGGCCGTCGCCGCGTTGTTCGCGACCGCCTCGGCCTCGTTCCTGGTGACCCGGTTCTTCCTCGACGCGGACGGCGAGGTCTCGACCACGCTGACGACGGCACTGACCTATCTGCTGTTGCCGGCGATCCTGTTCTACGGCCTTTCCGCGCTGCTCACGGCGATCCTGAACACGCGGCAGGTGTTCAAACCGGGCGCCTGGGCGCCGGTGCTCAACAACCTAGTCGTGCTCGTGGTGCTGGTCCTGTACTTCGTGCTGCCCGGCGAGATCACGCTCGATCCGGTGCGGATGAGCGATCCGAAGCTGCTTCTGCTCGGCATCGGTGTCACGCTCGGTGTCGTCACCCAGGCACTGTCGCTGGTGCCGGCGCTGCGGCGCGAGAAGATCAGCCTGAAGCCGCTGTGGGGCCTGGACGACCGGCTGCGGCAGTTCGGCGGCATGGCCGCCGCGATCGTGCTGTACGTGCTGATCAGCCAGGCGGGAACGGTCTTCGCCACCCACATCTCCTCCGGTGCCGACGAGGCCGGTCCGGCGATCTACAACAACGCGTGGGCCCTGCTGCAGCTGCCGTACGGCGTGCTCGGCGTGACGCTGCTGACCGCGATCATGCCGCGGCTCAGCCGCAACGCCGCCGACGACAACACCCCGGCCGTCGTCGACGACCTGTCCGTCGCGACGCGTCTGACGATGATCGCGCTGATCCCGATCGTCACGTTCTTCACGATCGCCGGACCTCAGATCGGCACCGCCCTGTACGGGTACGGCAGCTTCGGCTCCGGGAACGCCGACCTGCTCGGGCAGGCGGTGAGCTGGTCGGCGTTCACGCTGATCCCGTATTCGCTGGTCCTGATCCACCTGCGGGTGTTCTACGCGCGCCAGCAGGCGTGGACGCCGACGTGGATCATCCTGGGGATCACGGCCGTCAAGGTCGTCCTGTCGGCTCTCGCACCGGCCCTGGCCAGCGACAACGAGCACGTGGTGCTGCTGCTCGGTGTCGCCACCGGCATCGCGTTCACGGCCGGCGCGTGCATCGGCGGCTTCCTGCTGCATCGGACGCTCGGCAATCTGCAGATGTCGAACGTCGGCCGCACCGTCTGGAACGTGGTGATCGCGTCCGCCGCGGCCGCTGCGGCGATCCTGCTCGCGGACCGGTTGCTGCAGCTCGACGCGTTGAGCGAGCGTTTCGGCGGCATCGGATCGATCGTCCGGGTGGGAATCACCGGGGTGCTGATGATCCTCGTCGCGCTGACGGTGATGTGGGTGCTCAAGGTGCCCGAGGTGCTCGCGATCGTCGCCGCGGTCCGGCGCAAGGTCGAGGCGCTGCGCGGTCGCGGCGCCCCCGAGGTCCCCGAGATCCCCGAGGCGGACCCGACCCGGGCGCTGCCGACGAATCCCCCGGCCGCGCCCCGCCGCCGCTACCCGGAGAGCGATGCCGAGAAGACCGTCGTACTGCCGCGCCTCGATTACCTCTCGTACGGCGGTTCCCCGTACGACGCGATCACAGAAGTCATCCCTGTCATCCGGGACCGACCTGGGGAACTCGATGCTCAGCAGCACCTCCCGTACCCTGGTCACCAGCAGGTTCGGCCCACGCGGTACGGGTTGCAGCGGTTCCCGGGCCCGAGCGGTGCCCGTTTCCGCGCGCCAGGTGGACGAGTCGAAGAAGAAGGAGTCAGGGTGAGCGACGACCACGCTGCCGGCAAGTCCACGATCGATGCTGCCGTCCCCCCGGAGGCGAACGCTGCACCGGCGGACGAGTCCGTCGCGGCGAAGAACGCGCAGGCCACGCCGGCGGAGGGTGTCGCGAAGCCGAACCCGTCGACCGACCGGGTCCAGCCCCCCGCGCCGAAGAGCGCCGCCCGTCCGAAACGCGACCCCAACTACGACACCGGGGTCATCCCGATCGGGTCGCCGCAGCTTCCCCCGCTGCGGGTCTCCGGTTCGGCACCGCGGGCGCCGATGCGTGGACCAGAGCTCATTCCGGGTGCCTCGGTCGCCGGTGGCCGCTATCGACTGCTCGCCCCGCACGGCGGTGCCCGTGGGCTGCGGTTCTGGCAGGCCCAGGATGTCAAGCTCGACCGCGAGGTGGCGCTGACGTTCGTCGACGCCGAGCAGCAGTCCGCGAACGTCACGGGCCCCGACGGACCGCAGGCCATCCTGTCCCGCACGCTGCGTCTCGGCCGGATCAGCTCGCCGGGTCTGGCCCGCGTCCTCGACGTGGTCCGCGGCAGCTCGGGCGGCATCGTCGTCTCCGAGTGGACGCCGGGCCGGTCGCTGCGGGAGATGTCCGGGACCGAGCCGTCCCCGATCGGCGCCGCCCGTGCCGTGCGCGCACTCGCCGCGGCCGCGGAGGCCGCCCACCGCGCCGGCAGCGCCCTGTCGATCGACCATCCCGACCGCATCCGCATCAGCGTCGCCGGCGACGCGGTCCTCGCGTTCCCCGCCACGTTCGCCGACTCCGACGCGGTGTCCGACGTGCGCGGCCTCGGCGCCGGCCTGTACGGGCTGATCACCGGCAGGTGGCCGCTGCCCGACGTGGCGGCGCCGGGAGCCTCCGCACCGGCGGGCGGGACCATCGGCGGCATGGCGCCGGCCGACCACGGTGCCGACGGCGCGCTCGTCGAACCGCGCGCGTTGCGGCCCGAGGTGCCCTTCGAGATCTCCGCGGTCGCGGTGCGGGCGCTGCAGAACGACGGCGGGATCCGGACCGCGGCGACCGTGCAGCACATCCTCGACCAGGCTTCGGTCGTCGACCAGAAGACGGACATGATCCCGGCGTTGCGACTGGGGCAGCGGGCGGCCGCCGAGGCACACGCACTCTCCGATCCGGAAGCGCTCGCCGAGAAGAAGAAGCGCTCCGAGCGGATGCTCATGGCGCTCGTCGGACTGGGCATCACGACCGTGGTGCTGCTCGCGCTGATCGGCTGGTGGATCGCGAATCTGCTGGCCGGCGGCAGCTCCGACGAACCGCTCACGAGTCAGGAGTTCGGGCTCACTCCGACCGCGGAGACGCCCGCCCCCGAAGCGGCGGCACCGGCGGAGGAACCGGCCCCGGCCGGCCCGGTCTCGGCGACCTCGGTCGAGGTGTTCTCGCCGCAGGGCACTCCGGACTCGCCTGCGACGGCGTCCCTTGCCATCGACGGTGATCCCGGCACACAGTGGAGCACCGACGCGTACTTCGATCCGTTCCCGTCGCTCAAGAACGGCGTCGGCCTGATGTTCGGTCTCGCCGATCCGGTAGCGCTGCAATCGGTCTCGGTCACCACGGACGATCCTGGCACCGTCGTCCAAATTCGCAGTGCGCCTTCGGATCAGGCGTCGCTGGATCAGACGCAGGTGATCGGTTCGGCCACTCTGGGTTCCGGTACCACGGAAATCCCGATCAGCGCGGAGGGCAGGACGTCGAACGTGCTGCTGTGGATCACCGACCTCGCCACCAGCGGCGGCAGCAACAAGAGCACGATCGCCGAGGTCACCTTCACCGCAAGCGAATAACCGCTTCGCTCACCGCAGATTCCGCGGGCGGATCGGATACCATCCGCGCGTGCGAATTTTCGGGGGGATCGCAAAAATCGCCGTGTCCGATGCCGAGTTACTGGCAGCGCATGCGGCCGGGGACGACCAGGCGTTCGCAACACTGCTGCGCCGACACTACGACCATCTGTGGAAAGTCGCCCGGCGAACGAGTTATTCGCCGGAGGACGCGGCGGATGCACTGCAGGAGGCACTGTTGTCGGCGCACCGCACCGCCTCGTCGTTCCGGGCGGACGCGGCGGTCCGGAGCTGGCTGCACACGATCGTCGTGAATGCGTGTCTCGATCGCATCCGCCGGAACCGGGCCCGGCCCACGGTTCCTCTCTATCTCGAGGACGGGGACGAACCGAGAACCGAACGCAACCACATTGCCGAGGTCGAGACCGCACTCGATGTGGAGGCCGCTCTCGAGGCTCTTCCCGACGATCAGCGGGTCGCGGTGGTCACGGTCGACATCGAGGGGTACTCGATTCGGGAGGCGGCCCGGCGCCTCGGTGTCCCGGAGGGCACCGTGAAGAGCCGCTGCGCACGCGGACGCTACAAATTGGCAGTGCTTCTGGGCGATCTGCGGGACCCGGGGAACCGAACCTGAGTCCGGACCGTCTAATTGTCTCGAGAGGGCACCGAGCCGCCGAGGAGGACTTCGCATGAACGAGGACGAACTGCTGCGTCCGCCGTACCCTGCGGACCTGCTCGCCGACCTTCACGCAGGCGCGCTCGACGAGGAGGTTGCCGAGCGTCTGTGGCCGCTGGTGCGCGAGGACTCCGACGCCATGGCCGTTCTCGACGCCCTCGACGCCGTGCAGGAGCGCCTGCGCGGGCTCGCGGATCCGGACGCGCCCGGCGAGCCGATGCCGGCCGAGGTGGCGATGCGGCTGGACGACGCGGTCCTCGGCGCCGTCCGGGCCCACCGGCGTCGTCGTCGCATGTTCGCGGGTGCGGTGGTCGGTGCTGCCGCGGCCGTCGTCGCGGTGGTCGCGGTCGTGGTCGTCGGGGGAGTGGGTTTCCCGGGCCCGGATTCCTCGACCGAGGGACCGGTCACGCCGATCGCCGAGGGCCCGGACGACGCCGCGGCACTCGAACCGGACACCCTGCGCAGCCTGGTCGGTTCCACCGATCTCGGGCCGCTGTCCGACGACCGCGCGCTCGCCGATTGCCTGGCCGCGAACGGCATCGACCCCGCGGGTCCGGTGCTCGGGTCCAGGACGATCGAGTACGGCGACCGGGACGCGGTCGTGCTGCTGGTGCCGGGCGGGGTCCCGCCGCAGCTCACCGCCGTGGTCGTCGGAACAGGTTGCGACGCAACACATCCCGAAACGCTGTACGTGACCTCGATCGGGTGAGGTCGGGGGTCAGCGATCCGCCACGGGCAGCAGCAGTTCCAGGATCCGGGCCCGCAGCGCGGGCGTGTCGTCCTCCGCGGCGATGAGGCTGCTGAACAACGCGGAGCCCGCGGCCATCACGAGAACGGCGAGCGCATCGAGGGGGTCCCGGTCGGTACCGTCGGAGAACAACGCGGTACTCGGGCCACTGAAGGTGCGCCACAACGTATTCCGCAGATCTTCGTGGTCGCGGAGTGCGGTGAGCAGTCCGGGGAGCGCGGCCCGCACGTCCGGGCGGGAGAACAGTTCGGCGCTGCCGGTGACCACCCATTCGATCCATCCGCGCCGATCGATGCCGTCGTACGGTTCGAGATCCGGCGCGGAACCGAGCAGTGCGTCGAGCACGAGATGTTCCTTGCTCGGCCAGCGGCGGGTCAGGGCGGCGCGGCCGACGCCGGCGCGGGCGGCGATGCCCCGCATGCTCAGACGTTCCCAGCCGACCTCGACCAGCATTTCTCGGGTCACGGCCAGGACTTCGGCGTCGATTCGGGGTTCGCGGGGGCGTCCGGGTGCGGCCAGCGACATACAGGTTGTATCTTTCCGTATGCGATGTGATCCAGACCATCGCGCAGGGCTATAGTTGAACGGCAATTACGATACCACTGGCATCGAAAGTAGGGCCATGTCTCCGTCGCGACCCCAAGTGTTCGAACCGGCTCGACTCGGACCACTCACGCTCCGTAACCGCATCGTCAAGGCGGCCACCTTCGAAGGGGTCATGCCGCTCGGCGCGATCACCGACGAACTCGTCGAATTCCACGCCGAGGTGGCTCGCGGGGGCACGGCGCTGACCACCGTCGCCTACTGCTCGGTCTCCCCGGGAGGTCGCGTCCATCGCGACACCGTCGTCCTCGACCGCGAGAGCATCCCCGGACTGCGCCGCCTCACCGACGCCGTGCACGCCGAAGGCGGCCTCGCCTCCGCCCAGGTCGGCCACGCGGGCCTCGTCGCCAACCAGATCTCCAACGGCACCAAATCGCTTGCCCCGTCCACCCGCATCAGCGCGCCCGGAATGGGCCTGGTCCGCGGGGCCTCCCTCGAACAGCTCGACCGTGTCGTCGAGGACTACGAGAACGCCGCCCGCAACGCCGTCGAGGCCGGCTTCGACGCCGTCGAGGTGCACCTCGGGCACAACTATCTGCTCAGCTCGTTCATGAGCCCCAACCTCAACAAGCGCACCGACCGTTACGGGGGATCCCTCGAGAAGCGCAGCGCGTACCCGCGCCGCGTGCTCGAAGCCGTGCGCAAGGCCGTCGGGGACAAGGTCGCGGTCATCGCGAAGTTCAACATGACCGACGGCGTCCCCCAGGGCCTGTGGCTCGACGAGTCGCTGCCCATCGCCAAGATGATCGAAGCCGACGGCCACATCGACGCGATGGAACTGACCGGCGGCAGCTCGCTGCTCAACGGCATGTACTTCTTCCGCGGCGAGGTCCCGCTGAAGGAGTTCGTGGCCTCGCAGCCGAAGATCGTGGGCTGGGGTCTCAAGTTCTACGGTCCCAAGATCTTCCCGACCTACCCCTTCGAGGAAGGCTTCTTCCTGAAGGAAGCGCGCCAGTTCCGCTCCGAACTGAAACTGCCGATCATCCTGCTCGGCGGCATCAACCGGCTCGACACCATCGAGAACGCCCTCGAGGAGGGATTCGACTTCGTCGCGATGGGCCGGGCACTGCTGCGCGACCCCGACGTCGTCAACAAGTTCCGGGACAAGAAGGCCGACGAAGGTCTGTGCATCCACTGCAACAAGTGCATGCCGACCATCTACTCCGGCACCCACTGCGTGATCCGCGAAGCGCTCCGCGAGGCACCCCAGACGGTCTGATCCGTTTCCGCGACACCGCTGCCACTGCCCGCCTGCGGACGGAGGCAGCGGTGTCACTGCACGGTGGCAGCGGTGTCTCTGCACGGTGGGGGAGGGGAGTGGTTCCGCCCCGGCAGCGGACGACGAACGGGCCCGAACGGACAGAGTGTGGTGTGACGCACGGCGCGGGCGGAACAACACCCTTTACCCTGGTGTTGTTTCTTTCGTTGCTGCACACCGACGCGCATCGCACCACCAGTCACAGACGAACCGGAAGGCCCGAATGACCACTCCGCCCACGATTCACGACCTCATCATCGTCGGTTCGGGACCGGCCGGATATACGGCCGCGGTGTACGCAGCCCGCGCCGAACTCGCGCCCCTCGTCTTCGAAGGCACCCAGTTCGGTGGCTCCCTCATGACCACGACCGAGGTCGAGAACTTCCCCGGTTTCAAGGACGGCATCATGGGCCCCGAGCTCATGGAGCAGATGCGTGAGCAGGCGCTGCGCTTCGGCGCCGACATCCGCACCGAGGACGTCGACGAACTGGACGTCACGGGTCCGGTCAAGACGGTCGTCGCGAACGGTGAGACCTACCAGGCCCGCGCGATCATCCTGGCGATGGGCGCGGAGCCGCGCTACCTCGGCGTCCCGGGCGAGGAGCGGCTGCTCGGCCGCGGCGTCAGTGCGTGCGCAACCTGCGACGGCTTCTTCTTCCGCGACCAGGACATCGCCGTGGTCGGCGGCGGGGACTCCGCCATGGAGGAGGCCACCTTCCTCACCCGCTTCGCGCGCAGCGTCACGCTGATCCACCGCCGCGACGAGTTCCGCGCGTCGAAGATCATGCTCGAGCGTGCCCGCGCCAACGAGAAGATCCGCTTCGTCACCAACGCGCAGGTCGTCGAGGTGCAGGGCGAGAACAGCGTCACCAACCTCGTCCTCGAGGACACCGTGACCGGCGAGCGCAGCGACCTGGCCGTCACGGGCCTGTTCGTCGCGGTCGGACACGACCCGCGCAGCTCCCTCGTCGCCGGTCAGGTCGACCGCGACGCCGCCGGCTACGTGCTCGTGCAGTCGCCGACCACGGCCACGTCCGTCCCGGGCGTGTTCGCCGCCGGCGACCTCGTCGACCGCACCTACCGGCAGGCCATCACCGCGGCCGGCACCGGCTGCTCCGCGTCCATCGACGCCGAGCGCTGGCTCGCCGAGCATGCGGCCGCCGACCTGTCCACAGCCTCGGCAGAGGCCTGATCGACAGCCTCGGCAGAGGCCTGATCGACAGCCTCGGCAGAGGCCTGATCGACAGCCTCGGCAGAGGCCTGACACCCCCGCTTCGCCCATCCGAATTTCTAGGAGACATCGTGGCCAACACCATCACCATCACCGATTCCTCGTTCGTCGAGGACGTTCTGCAGTCCGAGAAGCCGGTCCTCGTCGATTTCTGGGCCACCTGGTGCGGTCCGTGCAAGATGGTCGCCCCGGTCCTCGAGGAGATCGCCGGTGAGCACAGCGACAAGCTGACCGTCGCGAAGCTCGACATCGACGCGAACCCCACCTCGGCCCAGGACTACAAGGTGATGTCGATTCCCACGATGATCCTGTTCTCCGGTGGCAAGCCGGTGAAGACGATCGTCGGCGCCAAGGGCAAGGCGGCGCTTCTGCGCGACCTGGGTGACGTTCTGTAGTAGCGTCCCACCGATCGACGCCCGGCGAAGGACACAACACCTTCGCCACGGATGCGCCCGGATTTCTCCTGTTCCGGGCGCATCTGCGACAATCGAGCGATGCGGCCTGCCCTGCGGGCACCATCAGGTCAGCACGGAAAGGCCCGAGACATGCACCGACTGCGTCACGGCGACCACGGCCCCGCTGTCGCCGAGATCCGCAGCACTCTTGCCGGTTTGGGCTTCCTCCACGACGCCACCGCTTCGCGGGACTGGGTCGGCTCCGACGTCGTCTTCGACCGTGAACTCGACGGTGCCGTGCGCGCCTTCCAGCAGCAGCGGGGGCTGCTCGTCGACGGGATCGTCGGCCCCGCGACCTATCGGTCGCTGAAGGAGGCGTCGTACCGGCTCGGCGCCCGCACACTCATCTACCAACTGTCGGCTCCGCTGTACGGGGACGACGTTGCCGCGCTGCAGACCCGTCTGCAGGACCTCGGGTTCTACGTGGACCGGGTAGACGGCTACTTCGGGCCCCGCACCCACGAGGCGCTCAGTTCCTTCCAGCGGGAGATCGGCCTCGCCTCGGACGGCATCTGCGGCCCGGAGACACTGCGCGCGCTGGAACTGCTCGGCACCCGCGTCTCCGGTGGTTCACCGCACGCGATCAGCGAAGAGGAAATCGTCCGCCGCTCCGGCCCGCAACTCAGCGGCAAGCGGATCGTGATCGATCCCGGTCTCGGCGGCAAGGATCACGGCGTGATCGTGCGCAGCCGCCACGGTGTGATCTCCGAGGCGGACATCCTGTGGGACCTCGCCCGCAGGTTGGAAGGGCGGATGGCCGCCACCGGCATGGAGACGTTCCTGTCGCGGCCGTACCACGCGAACCCGACGGACATCGAACGCGCCGGCACCTCGAATGCGTTCGGCGCGGACCTGATGATCTCGCTGCGGTGCGATTCGAGCCCCAACCCGGCGGCGCGCGGCATCGCCAGCTTCCACTACGGCAACGCGCACGGCTCGGAGTCGATGATCGGTCAGGTCCTCACCGGCTACATCCAGCGTGAGATCGTCGCCCGCACCTCGCTGCAGGACTGCCGCAGCCACGGCCGCACGTGGGACCTGCTGCGACTGACCAACATGCCCACGGTGCAGATCGACCTCGGTTACCTCACCAACTCGCAGGACGCGGCGCTGCTTTCGGATCCCCGATCGCGCGACGTCATCGCCGAGGCGATCCTCATCGCCGTCAAGCGTCTGTATCTGCTCGGACAGGACGACCAGCCGACGGGCACCTACACGTTCGCCGAGTTGCTCGCCGAGGAACTGTCGATCACCGAGACCCGCTGAGCGCGGTCCGCCCCGAACACGAAACACCCCGCCGGCCTCGGGCCGGCGGGGTGTTTGTTTCACGTGAAACAGTGCGTTCGCGTCAGCGCGCTCCGACCGGGGTGCGGGACCCGTCGAGTTCCGCGATGGTGATCGACGCGGCCTCGATCAGCCGGTCGAGCGCGGCCTCGACCTCTTCCTTCCACCCGTGATCCCGATTCAGTTCGAGGCGAAGCCGGGGGAAGCGCGGGTGCGGGGCAACCACCTCGAAGCCCATGTCCTCCAGAAAATCGGCGGGGATCATGCACTCGAGGGGGGAGCAGTCGAGTGCCGCCGTCGCCGTCGGCACCCCGCTGTTCTGCTCGGCATCGTCGGTGGCCCGGATCCCGAACGCTTCCAGGGCGCGCACATTGCGCCGGACCAGATCGTCGACGACCGCGCGGATCAGTTGACTGCCCAGATCCAGGTCGTCGGCGTACGGCTCGATCCGCATGCTCGTCAGCAGGATCGCGTCGGCGCTGACCGGCGAGGTCGGGAACAGCTGCGCGCGCGGAACCATGTTGGGCGGAGCATAGAACGCGCAGCCGGCCGGTTTGTCGTCGACCGTCGCGAGCTGCGCGCACGAACCCCACTGCAGCATGACCATCGACAGCCACGCTTCCTTTTCGAACTCCGGATCGCAGAAATCGCGCGCACCGCGGACCGCCCCCGGATCCATCTCCCAGAACACACAGCGCCGCGCGTGCGTCGGCAACTGGTCGATTCCACTCAGCGTGAGTGATGTGACTCGAGTCGACACCGGTCTACTTCGCCTCCACGTCCGTATTCTCGACTGTCGTCCTGCATGGGCGGCCCGTCAAGAAGGATCGACCTGGGACTCCATCATCGTCACGATGCGCTGCAGATCGTCGACCGATCCGAACTCGACGACGATCTTGCCTTTGCGCTTGCCGAGGCTCACGGTGACGCGGGTGTCGAAGGAGTTCGACAGCCGCTCCGCGACATCCTGCAGACCGGGCATCTGGATCGGCTTGCGACGCTGCGGCGCGGCGGTGGGACCGTCACCGCGGTTCGCGAGCATCACCGCCTCCTCGGTGGCACGCACCGACATGCCCTCCGCGACGATGCGGGCCGCCAGGGCCTCCTGAGCGTCGGCACCGGCCTCCAGAGACAACAGCGCCCGCGCGTGCCCGGCGGACAGGACTCCGGCGGCGACCCGGCGCTGCACCGCGACCGGAAGCTTGAGGAGACGGATCATGTTGGTCACGACGGGCCGCGACCGTCCGATGCGCGACGCCAGTTCCTCGTGGGTCACCTCGAACTCTTCGAGCAGCTGCTGGTACGCGGCGGCTTCCTCGAGCGGGTTGAGCTGGACGCGGTGGATGTTCTCGAGCAGCGCGTCGCGCAGCAGCGCGTCGTCGTCGGTGTCGCGGACGATGGCCGGGACCGTTTCCAGGCCGACCTCCTGGCAGGCCCGCCAGCGGCGCTCGCCCATGACGAGCTGGAAGCGGTCGCCCTCCGTGCGGCGGACCACGATGGGCTGCATGAGCCCGAATTCGCGGATCGAATGGACCAGCTCGGCGAGGGCCTCCTCGTCGAACACCTGACGCGGCTGCTTCGGGTTGGCCTCGATCCGGTCGATCGGCACCTCGACGTACACCGCTCCGGTGGGGGAGGGGAGGGGCTGCTCCGTCGAAGCAGTCGCCGGGGACGCAGCGGGGGTGGTTCCGTCGCCGATGATCACGTCGGCGGCGGCGGATCCGAGGCCGCTCGACGGGATCGTCATGCCGGACACACCGCTCGCCTTACGCGCCGCAGCGGTCTTGCCGGTGGTGTTGTTCTTGCTCGGCGCGTTCCCGGCGGGAGCCGGCGCAGAGGGAGCGGGTACCGTCGGTGCCGTCGCGGTCCCGGTTCCGGCAGGAGCCGTCGCGGGTACCGGAGGTGCTTCGACCGGCCCGGTCGGGATGAGCGCCGCCAGACCCCGTCCGAGACCTCCCTTGCGTGTCGCGCTCATTCGTTCCCCTGATTCTTGTCGTGACCTCGCGCCGCCAGTTCGCGCCCGGCGTCGAGATAGCTCATCGCACCGCGCGAACCTGGATCGTAGTCGAGCACGGTCATTCCGTACCCGGGAGCTTCGGAAACCTTCACGCTGCGGGGAATGACGGACCGCAGGACCGCGTCCCCGAAGTGGGCTCGCACTTCGGCCGCGACCTGATCCGCGAGCTTGGTGCGACCGTCGTACATGGTCAGCAGCACGGTCGAGACGTGCAGTTCCGGGTTGAGATGCGACTGGACGAGTTCGATGTTGCGGAGCAACTGACCGACGCCCTCGAGGGCGTAGTACTCGCACTGGATGGGGATGAGCACTTCCTTCGCCGCGACGAGCGCGTTGACGGTCAGCAGACCCAGCGACGGCGGGCAGTCGATGATGATGTAGTCGTAGTCGCGATCGCCGAGAGCAGCGGCGGTCAGCGCGTTCTTCAGCCGGTTCTCGCGGGCGACCATCGAGACCAGTTCGATCTCCGCACCGGCCAGGTCGATGGTCGCGGGAATGCAGAACAGCCTCTCGCTGTGCGGGCTCTGCTGGACCGCCTCGGACGCCTTCACCTCACCGAGCAGCACCTCGTAGCTCGACGCGACCCCCGAGTAGTGGGGGACACCGAGCGCGGTGCTGGCGTTGCCCTGCGGATCGAGATCGACGACGAGCACCGTCAGCCCCTGGACCGCGAGCGCGGCGGCGAGGTTCACGGTCGACGTGGTCTTGCCGACGCCGCCCTTCTGATTCGCGACGGTGAAGATCCGTCGTTCGGTCGGCTTCGGCAGAGAGTCTGCGGCGCTCGGGTGGAGGACCTGGCTCGCGCGATGGGCTGCGGCCCCGATCGGAGTGTCCGCCGCGGAGATTCCGTCGAACGGCACCGGGAAGAATTCGTCGTCGATAGCTTCGGTTTCACGTGAAACAGCAGACTCGGATCCACCCGACATTGAACGCTCCTTTATCGTCGACCCGCACCCGGGACGGTCGGCGTTGACGTGGTTGAGGCACGAGATTGCACATCTCGATGCGACGCCCGAGGTCCGTCGAACCACCGCCGTCGCATTGGTCCCCTCTTTTCGTTCAGTATTCCATCCCGCATTCTAGGGCCACACGGTGACACTGCCGACTTTTCTGTTTCACGTGAAACATGGCGGGGCCACACCTGTGTTTCACGTGAAACACGACACTCCGAGAGTTGTCGCCGAGGTGCCCGTCACCGCTTCACTGCGGGCGGATAGGACCATCCAGCGAAAGTCTCTTTGCGGGAACAACTTTCGACAGATATCTAGCCAAATCTATTGGCTTTCAAAGATTTCTGTATACGACCATGTCGATCGGGCTTCGGGGGCCCCGACATTGCCGTCACAGTGACGAAATGGAATCGATCTCCGAGTACCACCCCGCACGCGGCCGATTTCGTCTCATTCGGCGTTCCGAAGTCGTCCCGGAAGATCTCGAGAGAATTACTCGAGCTCGAGATGCTCGAGGGACTCGAGGTTTTCTCGTATGTGTCGAACCTCGAGTTCGGTAGCAACACGAACCACAGGAATTCGTGGCACGAAAAGACCCCTCCGCCACCCGGTGGGGTAGGGGAGGGGTCGATGTTTCACGTGGAACGTGCGCGTCTATTTCTTCTTGCGCCGCCGCGGTTGGCGTGCCATCCGTTCGGCCTTCACCACGATGGTGGGTGTCTCCAGCAATCCGACGCCGCACTCGAGCACCTCGAGATGGCCGGCACCGAGTCGTTCGAGTTCGTCCCGATCGCGTTCGATTTCATCGGCAGCGGAGCTTCCCTTGAGCGCGAGCATCCGGCCTCCCACCCGGATCAGGGGCAGCGACCACTTGGCGAGTTTCGCGAGGGGGGCGACCGCACGGGACGTGACGACGTCCGCGCCACCCGCCTCCTGCAGAACCCCGGGCTGTTCGGCGCGCCCGCGCACGACCAGAACGTTCTCGAGTCCGTGTGTTTCGACGAACTCCGCGAGGTAGACGGAGCGACGCAGCAGCGGTTCCACGAGCGTGATGCGCAGATCCGGACGCGCGATCGCAAGCGGAATGCCGGGGAGTCCGGCCCCGCTGCCGACATCGACGACGCTCTCGTCCTTCTCGATGAGCTCACCGAGCACCGCGCAGTTGAGCAGGTGCCGGTCCCACAACCGCGGGACTTCACGGGGTCCGATGAGACCCCGTTCGACGCCGTCGGTCGACAAGGACCGGTGGTATTCCTGGGCGAGAGCGAACCGCTCGCCGAATACCTGATGCGCGACCTCGAGGACGCGTTCCTCGTCATGTTCCACGTGAAACATCCTCTCCCTACCGCCCATTGCCCCGGAACACCGGGGTCACACACGAACGGAGGGGCCCGACGTGACCGTCGGTGCCCCTCCGCTGTCGATTCTCACCGAATGCCGGTGGCGCTCAGTCCTTGATGACGACGACGCGACGCTGCGGCTCGGCGCCTTCGCTCTCGCTGGACACCCCGGGGATCTTGGCCACGGCGTCGTGCACGATCTTGCGTTCGAACGGCGTCATCGGTGCGAGCGACTCGCGCTCACCGGTCTCGAGGACGCGCTTCGCGGCGGCCGTGCCGAGCTCGGTCAGCTCCGCACGCTTGCCCGCACGCCAACCGGCGATGTCGAGCATCAGCTTGCTGCGTTCACCGGTGGCCTGCTGCACCGCCAGCCGGGTCAGTTCCTGCAGCGCGTCGAGCACCTCGCCCTGCCGGCCGACGAGCTTCGTCAGGTCGGCGCCGCCGTCGATGCTCACGACCGCGCGATCGCCCTCGACATCGAGGTCGATGTCACCGTCGAAGTCGAGCACGTCGAGAAGCTGTTCGAGGTAGTCGCCGGCGATTTCGCCTTCCTCGACCAGGTAGTCGTCGTCCTCGGTGTCGAGGTCCGCGTCGAGCTTCGCGGAATCGGCCGTCACGTCGATGTCCTCCTGTGCCTTGTCCAGGTCACTGGCCATGGTTCGCCCTCTTCTACTTCGGTCAGCGCCGCTTGCGCTTGGAGTTCTTGGAGCCGCCCTGCTTCTTCGCCGTCGGGGACCCGGATCCGCCCGCGGGCTTCTCCGGTTCGTCGCTCACAGGCTTCTCGAGAGACAGTTCGTTCTCGTCGCTTCCAGGATTGTCGGCGATGGCGGGGTTCGCGCCCTTTTTCTTCGCACGATCCGGCCGAGCGCCCGGTTTCGGCGCGTTCTCGTTGCGACGCGCGACCGCAGCCGCCTTCTTCTCGGCTTCCTCCTGGTCGATCTTGCGGAAGACGAGGTGCTGCTGGCAGTAGGTCCAGATGTTGTTGCTCACCCAGTAGATTAGGATTGCGATCGGCAGGAACGGGCCACCGACGAGTACACCGAGCGGGAAGACGTACAGCGCCAGCTTGTTCATGATCGCGGCCTGCGGGTTCGCAGCAGCCTGGGCGCTCTGCCGCGCAACCGACGCGCGGGAGTTGAAGTGCGTGGCGATACCGGCGATGACCATGAGCGGGATCGCGACCGCAGCGATCTGCCAACGGGTGGGGATACCACCGAACGGTGCGAACGCTTCGAGCGAGGCCATCGGCTGGGTGATCCACGCGGAGATGGGGGCGCCGAACAGGCGAGCGCTCAAGAAGGACTGCACGTCCTCCGGGCTGAACGCGTAGTTACCGATCTGCGCGTTGGTCACCGGGTCCAGACCGAGCTGCCCCACACCGGTACCCGTGCGGTTGAAGGACCGCAGCACGTGGAACAGACCGATGAACACCGGCACCTGCAGCAGGACCGGCAGGCAGCCCATCAGCGGGTTGAAGCCGTGCTCCTTCTGGAGCTTCTGCATCTCGAGCGCCTGCCGCTGGCGATCGTTGGCGTACTTCTTCTGCAGCGCCTTGATCTGCGGCTGCAGCTCCTGCATCTGCCGCGTCGTGCGGACCTGCTTGACGAACGGCTTGTACAGGATCGCCCGCAGCGTGAACACGAGGAACGCCACGGACAAGGCCCATGCGACACCACTGTCCGGACCGAGGAAGGGGATGGCGCCGAAAATTTTGTGCCAGAACCACAGGATCCAGGACACGGGATAGTAGATGAAGTCGAGCACGGCTCTGTGTACTCCTCTGGTCGTCCATGATCGCCACCCACGGCGTCGGTCTCAGGTCTACGCTCGCCCGTCCAGAACTCGGCCGGGCGAGCGGGGCCGACGTTCGGGCACCGGATCCCACCCACCAGGGTGCCAGGGCGCACACTTGAGCAGTCGCACGATCGCCAGACAAGATCCGACGACGACTCCTCGCGTGCGCAACGCCTCGACGGCGTATTCGCTGCACGTGGGAGTGAATCTGCAGGTCGGCATCCGTGTCGGCGACACGTACGTGCGGTACAGCTCGATGCAGAAGATCAGTGCCCGGGCCGGCGCCGAGCGGATCTTCGACCAGGCGGCAGTCATGCCGACTGCCCCGAGTCCGCGAACAGGCCGAGCTTGGTGAGACCCGAACGGACCTGACGCTCGAGATCGCGGGAGGTCGCGGTGGCCGCACCGGGCAGAGCACGAAGGACGATGTCGGCGTCGGACGGAACATCGTTCACGATGCCGGCGCAGATATGACGAAGCCGGCGGGCGACTCGATGTCGAATCACCGCCGGCCCGACAGCCTTGCTCACGACCAGCCCGAAACGCGGGCCGTCGCTGTTCACCACGAACTCGGACCGATCCCTCTCGATCGCATGTACGACGAGATCGCGCCGACCTTGCCGGCGCCCGTGGCGGACTGTCTCGGAGAAGTCCGCGCGACGGCGCAGGCGGTGCGGCTCAGGCAGCACCCCGAGCTCCCGTTACCGGGATCAGGCGGTGAGGGAGGCGCGGCCCTTGCGGCGACGCGCCGACACGATCGCGCGACCCGCACGGGTGCGCATCCGGAGACGGAAGCCGTGAACGCGCGCGCGGCGGCGATTGTTCGGCTGGAACGTCCGCTTGCCCTTGGCCACGGTCGACACTCCTCGAAGTTCTGTGACGCCCGCAGGCGTCAGCGGTCTAACATTTTCGGAAATCGCATGACCCGTACCGAACGCGGCTGTGCAGCGACGCAGCACGGATCCGTCACTGCCGTATGAGTGACTGTTCGAGGCTACTCGGAGCGGGGTGCGAAATCAAACCGCGCCACCTCGGCGGACGCAACCCGACACGCCGCCTGCCTGCGGTTCCCCATGTCACGCAATGCATGTGACGACGGTCACCTGCGGTGTAGGCTCCCCTCATGGCTTCGCAGGGGACGAAGGTTCACGCGCACCACCGACTGTTGTCGCTGCCGGGTCACCGGCGATGTGCGCTGCCGGGTCACCGGCGATGTGTGCTGCCGTGCCACCGGCGATGTGCCCGCCCGCCGGTTTCGTGCCTCACTCGAGAACGACCCTGACCGAAGCGGTAAGCCGCGGTCCCACGGGGTTCATCGACAGGGGTGACTCGACCCCGGCGCCGATCGGGCGTCATCCGGACCCGCCGGTTCACTCGAACAGATCGTTCACCAGCGCCCTGCGACCTCCGCGACCCGCAGCAGGGCGTGACACGATGCTTGTCCACACCTGTGGATAATTGTGTGGAAACTCGAACCCAGGAACTGTGGAGGACAGCTACGTGACCGACGAGCCGAACGCGCTGGCCGATGTGTGGTCGGACGTCGTCGCCGAACTCACCGCCGACGGCGGTGCGCTGACCAAAGGCCAGAAAGCATGGCTTGCGCTGGTCAAACCGCTGACCCTCGCACAGGGATTCGCCCTGCTCTCGGTCCCGTCGTCGTTCGCGCAGGAGGCCATCGAGCGGGATCTGCGCGAGCCGATCCTGCGCTCGCTCAACCGTAATCTGGGCCATCGTGTGGAAGGCCTCGGCGTGCGGATCGAAGCGACCGAGGAGACCGGCGACCCCGGCGAGGACCCGTACGCGGTCCCGCGCGACACCCTGCCCCTGGAGGGGCTGCCGCTCGATGCCCGGCCGGCCGAGCCCCGCACCCGCAAGCCCAGCCCACGCGACATGGCTCAGCCCTTCCGGCACCGTCGTCTGTCGTCCCTCGACCACGAGGTGCTCGAGGTGGAGGCCGGCGAACTCGAGGAGGTCGACGACGATCGGGAGGCCATCACCGCCGTCCGCGAGTCGTGGCCGTCGTATTTCACCCAGCCGCCCGCCCCGAGCGCACCGGCGCCGTCGGGCGGTAGCAGCAGCCTCAACGCCAAGTACACCTTCGACACGTTCGTCATCGGCGCGTCGAACCGGTTCGCCCACGCCGCGGCGGTCGCGATCGCGGAGGCACCAGCCCGCGCCTACAACCCCTTGTTCATCTGGGGTGCGTCGGGCCTGGGGAAGACCCACCTGCTGCACGCCGCCGGCCACTACGCGCAGCGGCTGTTCCCGGGCATGCGGGTCAAGTACGTCTCCACCGAAGAGTTCACGAACGACTTCATCAACAGCCTTCGTGACGACCGCAAGGTGGCATTCAAGAAGCGCTACCGCGAGACCGACATTCTGCTGGTCGACGACATCCAGTTCATCGAGGGCAAGGAAGGTATCCAGGAGGAGTTCTTCCACACCTTCAACACCCTCCACAACGCGAACAAGCAGATCGTCGTGTCCTCGGACCGTCCGCCGAAGCAGCTCGCGACCCTCGAGGAGCGGCTGCGCACGCGGTTCGAATGGGGCCTGATCACCGACGTGCAGCCGCCGGAACTCGAGACCCGCATCGCGATTCTCAGCAAGAAGGCCCGGATGGACCGGCTGGATGTCCCGCACGACGTACTCGAGCTGATCGCCAGCCGGATCGAACGCAACATCCGGGAACTCGAGGGTGCCCTCATCCGTGTGACGGCGTTCGCGTCGCTGAACCGGCAGCCGCTGGATCTCACCCTCGCCGAGGTCGTGTTGCGCGATCTCATCCCGGACTCGACGGCTCTCGAGATCAACTCGGCCACGATCATGGCCGTGACCGCGGAGTACTTCGGTACGTCGATCGACGACCTGTGCGGCCCCGGCAAGGCACGGCCACTGGCACAGGCACGGCAGATCGCCATGTATCTGTGCCGGGAGCTGACGGACCTGTCGTTGCCCAAGATCGGGCAGACGTTCGGCCGCGACCACACGACAGTCATGTACGCGGACAAGAAGATTCGCAAGGAGATGACCGAGCGGCGCAAGGTCTACGACCAGGTGCAGGAGCTCACGGCACGCATCAAGCAGCGGTCCAAGCGCTGACGGAGACACTCACATCGAACGGGTCCGGACTCTCGAGTCCGGGCCCGTTTTCGTTCGTCCACAGTCCGTGCACAGGCTCTGCACACCTGTGAGGTATCCCGAATCTCGAGATCGGAAAACATCCTCACACCTGTGGACTAGCATGTGCAGAACGCGGAATCTCTGTGGACGAACGGTGCACCGATCGTGGATAGTCTCGAGATGTTCACATTCATCCTCGAGTAGTCCTCGAGTTCATCCTCGAGTCATCCACCCCGTCGGACCGCGCGTCACCAGCGTAGACGGTCGTTACTCCACAGATTCCACACCCCCTATTACTGCTTTTGAGTTTCTTTCAAGAAAAACTCTTTGAAAACAGGGGGTGTGGAGCACTCGAGTCCACAGGCCTCTCGAGAGCGCCGACTCGCTCGAGCCCTCGGCTTTCCAAGCCGCAGTCGAAGGCATACCGTGGAGCGACGTCCCCGATGCCACCTTTCGGTGTCGGGGCCCTGTGTCAGACTTCTAAGGACTTGGCAGCCCCCCGACGTGCACTGGAGCACGTCAGCTCGGACGAGAGGATCCACCGGCAGATGGAGCTTGGAACCATGAAGTTTCGTGTTGCTCGCGAGGACTTCGCCGACTCTGTCGCTTGGGTGGCTCGCAGCCTCCCGTCGCGTCCTCCGGTCCCGGTCCTCGGCGGGGTACTGCTCGCGGCCGACGAGCAGGGCCTGACCGTCTCCGGTTTCGACTACGAGGTCTCCGCGCAGGTGCACGTCTCGGCCGAGGTGATCACGCCCGGTCAGGTGCTGGTGTCCGGCAAGCTGCTCGCGGACATCACCCGCGCGCTGCCGAACAAGCCCGTCGACGTCGTGCTCGACGGCACCCGCGTGCTCATCAACTGCGGCAGCGCGAAGTTCTCGCTGCCGACGATGCCCGTCGAGGACTACCCGCAGCTGCCGGAGCTGCCGCAGCAGACCGGGTCGCTGCCCGTCGACGTGTTCTCCGAAGCGATCAGTCAGGTCGCGGTCGCGGCCGGCAAGGACGACACGCTGCCGATGCTCACCGGCATCCGCGTCGAGATCGACGGCACCGACATGGTCCTCGCGGCCACGGACCGGTTCCGTCTCGCGGTGCGCAAGGTCGAGTGGATGCCCACCGCGGAATCCACCAGCTCGGCGGTGCTGGTTCCCGCCAAGACTCTCTCCGAGGCGGCAAAAACCGTTGGTGGTTCCGGTAATTCGCCCGTCCAGCTCGCGCTGGGCAGCGGATCCGCGGTCGGTGCGGACGGGCTCCTGGGCATCGTCGCCGACGGCCGCCGCACCACCACGCGCCTGCTCGACGCCGAATTCCCCAAGTTCCGTCAGCTGCTGCCGACCGAGCACACCGCGATGGCGACCGTCGAGATCGCGCCGCTCGTCGACGCGATCAAGCGTGTCGCGCTGGTCGCCGAGCGCGGTGCCCAGGTGCGACTCGAGTTCGCCGACGGTGGCCTGCTGCTGTCGGCCGGTGGCGACGACGCCGGCCGGGCCGAGGAATCGCTGCCGGCCGAGTTCTACGGCGAGCCGCTCGTGATCGCGTTCAACCCCGGCTACCTGCTCGACGGGCTCGGTTCGCTGCACACCGAGAAGGTCTCGTTCGGCTTCACCACGTCGAGCCGTCCGGCGGTGCTGCGCCCGGCTCTCGACGAGGAGCCGGAGCCGGACGCGTCGGGCACCTTCGCCGCGCCGGAGAGCGACTACACGTACCTGCTGATGCCCGTGCGTCTGCCGGGCTGACCGGCACGGACGAGGTGAGCGGCCCGTGTACGTTCGCACCTTCTCACTGCGCGACTTCCGGTCCTGGGACGCCGTCTCGGTGGACCTGGTTCCGGGGCCGACGGTGCTGCTCGGGCGCAACGGCCACGGCAAGACCAACATGCTCGAGGCGCTGGGTTACCTCTCGACCCTGACCTCGCATCGCGTGTCCGGCGATGCGCCGCTGCTCCGCGCCGGCACGTCACGGGCGCTGGTGAGCGCACACGTCGTCAACGCCGGCCGCGAACTGGCCCTGGACGTCGAGATCAACGACGGCAAGAGCAACCGCGCCCGGATCAACCAGTCGCCGACGCGGCGGCCCCGGGAGATCCTCGGAATCCTCCGGACCGTGCTGTTCGCCCCGGAGGACCTGTCGCTGGTCCGCGGCGATCCCGGCGATCGCCGGCGCTTCCTCGACGAACTACTCACAACCCGTACCCCCAGGCTGGGGGGCGTTCGTGCCGACTACGACAAGGTGCTGCGGCAGCGGTCGGCGCTGTTGAAGACCGCCGGCGGTGCCCTGCGCCGGGGTGCCCGCTCGGCGGACGGTGCCGGGGCCCTGGCGACGCTGGACGTGTGGGACGGGCACCTGGCGTCGCACGGTGCCGAACTACTTGCGGCGCGTATCGCGCTGCTGCACGATCTGGCGCCGCACGTGGTCGCCGCGTACCGCTCGATCGCCCCGGAGTCGCGACCGGCGCTGCTGCGCTATCGCAGCAGTCTCGGCGACGCCCTTCCCCCGGAGTTCGCGGACCCGGCGCGCCGCCCCGAACCCGGGGACCGCGCGACGATCGAGGCGGCGGTCGTCGCGGCGCTGGCCGCCGCCCGGACCCGGGAGATCGAGCGGGGCGTCTGCCTGGTGGGTCCGCACCGCGACGAACTCGAGTTGGTGCTGGGTGATCAGCCGGCGAAAGGCTATGCCAGCCATGGGGAATCGTGGTCGTATGCGCTGGCGTTGCGGCTCGGTGCGTTCGAGTTGCTGCGGTCCGACGGCACCGATCCGGTGCTCATGCTCGACGACGTGTTCGCGGAGCTGGACCGGCGGCGGCGTACCGCGCTCGCGGCGGTCGCGGCGTCGGCCGAGCAGGTGCTGATCACCGCGGCGGTCCCGGAGGACGTGCCGTCCGAGCTTGCGGGGACCCGGTTCTCGGTGCGCGCCGAGGACACCGAGCGGGGCCGGTTGTCGGTGCTGACCCGAACCGAGGTCGAGGAGGTGCGGCCGTGAACGACGAGAACGGAAGCGTTTCTCCACATCATCCACAGGATGATCCACAGGAACCGTTGCGGGGCATCGATCTTGCGCGTCGTGCTCTCGAGGAGGCTCGAGCGGCCGCTAAGGCCAGCGGCAAGTCCGTCGGGCAGGGGCGTGCGTCGCGGGGACCGGTGCGGCCGCGTCGTCGTCGGCGTGGATGGTCCGGGCCCGGCCCCGACGAGCGCGATCCGCAGCCGTTCGGTGCGCTCGTGAACGCCCTGGCGAAGCAGCGCGGATGGTCCGGTCACGTGTCGGAGGGCACGGTGCTGGGCAGCTGGGCGCGTGTGGTGGGCGACGACATCGCCGCGCACGCATCCCCGACGACGTTGCGCGAGGGCGTGCTGCACGTGTCCGCGGAGTCGACGGCGTGGGCGACGCAGCTGCGGATGATGCAGGCGCAGATCCTCGCGAAGATCGCCGCGGCGGTCGGGCACGGGGTGGTCAAGGAACTGCGGATCACCGGTCCGACGGCGCCGAGCTGGCGCAAGGGCGAGCGGCACATCCGCGGTCGCGGACCGCGCGACACGTACGGCTGAGCCGCAACCGTAGATTTATCTATAACCGAGTGTTACGTTAAATTCGCCCCGGCCGGAAAGGGTCTCGCACGGCCATCGGCGGATCGCTGGAAAGTGTTGTTGTTCAACGGTTTTCGTCGCTTCCTGTCACTCGGGAGGTTTCTGTGTCCACACTCACCGTCACCCGCGACTCGATCCGTCTCGAGGTCGTCGTCGAGGGGAATCCGCACGGCCCGACGCTCGTGCTCGTGCACGGCTGGCCCGACACGCACGCGCTGTGGGACCGCGTCGTGCCGCTGCTCACCGACGAATTCCGCGTCGTGCGCTACGACAACCGCGGTGCCGGAGCCTCGAGTATTCCGCCGCGGGTGCGGGACTACCGGCTCAGGGAACTGGTCCGGGATCTGAACGCGGTCGTCGACGCGGTCGGCGGGGGACCGGTGCACCTGCTCGGCCACGACTGGGGTGCGGTGGTGTGCTGGGAGGCGGTGTGCGAGCCCGGCGCGGCCGGCCGCATCGCCTCCTACACCTCGGTGTCCGGACCGAACCTGGACCATCTGGGGTTGTGGATGCGCAGGAGCCTGCGCTCGGGCCGATTCGCCGGCCCGCTCGCCCAGGCCGTCGCGTCCGCGTACACGCTGGCGTTCCAGCTCCCCGGGGTGCCGGTCCCCGTCCTGCGGTGGGTGCTCGCCCCGAACTGGGCGCGTTTCGTCGGCCTGTTCGACCGCGCCGATCCGTCCGTCGTGTCGCCGGCGCCCACCCTCGCCGACGACATGGTGCACGGCCTGAAGCTCTACCGCGCCAACATCCGGCGTCGGCTGGACTCGCCGCGGGAGCGCGTCACCGACGTGCCCGTTCAGCTCGTGCTGGCCGGCCGCGACCGGGCGGTGCGGCCCGTGGGATACGAGGACACCGAACGGTGGGTGTCGAACCTGCACCGGGAACGGCTCGATGCGGGACACTGGTCGCCGCGGACCCACCCCGGCGAGCTGGCCCGCCTGACCGGGAACTTCGTCCGGCAGACGGCCGAGCGGGAGTCTCCGCGGCAAATTTGATGCGACGGGCCGCGTGATCGCCGCTGCGTGGCAATGAGCGGGGCGGTAAGCCCGTCCTGTGTCGTCCCCGGCGCTTGTCGTCGCTGCAAGTAGGATGGGTGGACATGCGTGGCGCGAACGCGCGCGAGGCCGAGGCGGAGAAGGAGAGCTACCCACCCGTGGCTGCCCAGAAGTCGAACAAGAGCAAGAGTGACTACGGTGCTTCGTCCATCACCGTTCTCGAGGGACTCGAGGCGGTGCGCAAGCGCCCCGGCATGTACATCGGCTCGACCGGGGAACGCGGTCTGCACCACCTGATCTGGGAGGTTGTGGACAACTCCGTCGACGAGGCGATGGCCGGATACGCGACCAAGGTCGACGTGACCCTCCTCGAGGACGGCGGCGTCCAGGTCGTCGACGACGGCCGCGGCATCCCCGTCGGAATGCACGCCTCCGGTGCCCCCACCGTCGAGGTCGTCCTGACACAGCTCCACGCAGGCGGCAAGTTCGATTCGGACGCCTACGCCGTCTCCGGTGGTCTGCACGGCGTCGGTATCTCCGTCGTCAACGCGCTGTCCACGAAACTCGAGGTCGAGATCGACGTCGACGGCTACCACTGGGAGCAGACGTACACCGCGTCCAAGCCCGGTGAGCTGATCCGGGGTGAGGAGAGGAAGACCACCGGCACCACCGTGCGATTCTGGGCGGATCCGGAGATCTTCGAAACCACGACCTACAACTTCGAGACCGTCGCGCGCCGCCTCCAGGAGATGGCGTTCCTCAACAAGGGCCTCACGATCACGCTCACCGACGAGCGCGTCGCCCCCGAGGAAGTCACCGAAGAGGTCGTCAGCGAACTCGCCGAGGCGCCGAAGACCGCCGAGGAGCAGGAGACCGAGCAGTCTCCGGAGGCGCCGCACAAGGTCAAGTCCCGCGTCTACCACTACCCGGGTGGTCTCGAGGACTACGTGCGCCACATCAACCGCACCAAGCAGCCGATCCACAACTCGGTCGTGGGCTTCACCGCGCGCGGTACCGGCCACGAACTCGAGATCGCGATGCAGTGGAACTCGGGCTACTCCGAGTCCGTCCACACCTTCGCCAACACCATCAACACCCACGAGGGCGGCACGCACGAGGAAGGCTTCCGTGCGGCGCTGACCAGCGTGGTCAACAAGTACGCGAAGGACAAGAAGCTCCTCAAGGACAAGGACCCGAACCTCACCGGTGACGACATCCGCGAGGGCCTCGCGGCGATCATCTCGGTGAAGGTCTCGGAACCGCAGTTCGAGGGCCAGACCAAGACCAAGCTCGGTAACACCGAGGTCAAGTCGTTCGTGCAGAAGGCGTGCAACGAGCACCTGACGCACTGGCTCGAGTCGAACCCTGCGGACGCGAAGACGATCGTGACCAAGGCCGTGTCGTCGGCGCAGGCCCGCGTCGCGGCCCGCAAGGCCCGCGAGCTGGTGCGCCGCAAGAGCGCCACCGACCTCGGCGGCCTGCCCGGCAAGCTCGCCGACTGCCGGTCCAACGACCCGAGCAAGTGCGAGATCTACATCGTGGAGGGCGACTCCGCAGGTGGTTCCGCCAAGTCCGGTCGCGATTCGATGTACCAGGCGATCCTGCCGCTCCGCGGCAAGATCATCAACGTCGAGAAGGCCCGCATCGACCGTGTCCTCAAGAACACCGAGGTCCAGTCGATCATCACGGCGTTCGGCACCGGCATCCACGACGAGTTCGACATCTCGAAGCTGCGCTATCACAAGATCGTGCTCATGGCCGACGCCGACGTCGACGGCCAGCACATCGCGACGCTGCTGCTGACGCTGTTGTTCCGGTTCATGCGCCCGCTCGTCGAGAACGGCCACGTCTATCTCGCTCAGCCGCCGCTGTACAAGCTCAAGTGGCAGCGTTCCGAGCCGGAGTTCGCCTACTCGGACCGCGAGCGCGACGGACTGCTCAAGGCGGGTCTCGAGGCCGGCAAGAAGATCAACAAGGACGACGGCATCCAGCGCTACAAGGGTCTCGGTGAGATGAATGCCACCGAGCTGTGGGAAACCACGATGGACCCGAGTGTGCGGGTCCTGCGTCAGGTCAGCCTCGACGACGCCGCCGCGGCAGACGAGCTGTTCAGCGTGCTGATGGGCGAGGACGTCGAGGCTCGCCGGAGCTTCATCACCCGGAACGCGAAGGACGTCAGGTTCCTCGACGTGTGATGCCGGTGTGACGGCAGGGCACGAGTTGTGTTGCAAATCACAGCTTTTGCCCTGCCGTTTTCGCGTGTCGGTGGCGCACGCAATAGCGCGGGCACATTACCGGTGAGTACTATCTGCTGCGATCGTGTGTTCGCGATTGTCGATCGGGGGACGGCGGTGCCGGGGGAAATGGAAAGTTCTTCCGTATTCCCTGTATGTCCCGCTAAGGTGCCCTCACCCAGGAACGCCTCATTCGACTGCTTCCACGCGGTGCTTCGCGCCCGGTCGTCGGATCGGGTCGGGTGGAGTGCAGTGCAGAGTCGTGATCGGGGTGGAAGGAGAGCTTGATCCATGAGTGACGATTCGCCGCCCCGGCAGCGGTGGTGGAACATCGAGGGGTGGGGTCTTCGCTGGAAGGTCACTGCAGTACTCGCCATTCCGGTAACGGTGGCGATGGTGCTCGGTGGTCTGCGTATCCAGGAAGAGCTCACCAACGCTGTTCACTTCTCGCAGGCTGCCGATCAGGTCGCGCACGTCCCTGATCTCGTCGACTTCGGTACCGCGCTCGGTACCCTCGCGGGTACCACCGCGGCGGGTCTGAGCACGCCGGAAGAAGTCGCTCGACTCGACGAAACACTCGAGCAGGTCCGCACCGTCGCGCTGAATCCGGAGCTCGATCCGGTCGTCGCGGCGGACCTCACCCGCGTGCTGGCGAGCGCCGAAGCACTCCGTGACCAGATGAAGGCCGGCCAGGTTCCGATCGCCGACCTGAATCAGCGCACCACCGAAGTGCGAAGCGACATGTCGAACATCGTGAGCGCGATCGTCGACCCGATCGAGGACGAAGAGGTGCTGCTCGAGGGCACCCGCCTCGTCGACGCGTGGGCCACCCAGCGTTACCTGTTCGACCAGGTGATGGGCATCGTCTCGATCCTGCGGGATCCCGATCAGCCCGGCACGCAGCTGGTTTCCGCGTCCGGTGCCGAGCTCGCCATGCTCGAGACGCTCGCGCGTTCCTACCCGCTGGCCGACGGCCAGATCGAGGAACTGCGCACCGCGGTGAAGACCCGCTCCGACATGGTCGACGCTGCCGGCGACGGTCCGCTGCCACTGTTGAACCTGCGCACCTCGATGATGCGAAGCCTCGAGATCTACGGGTCGCTGATCGAGCAGGCCACCGAGGGCATCACCAGCACCGTCGAAGAGCGTGCCGCGGAAACCCGCTCGGCCGCACTGCGCGACACCGCGATCGTTCTCGCGACGCTGCTCGCCGCTCTCGTGCTCGCGCTGCTCGTGTCGCGGTCCCTCGTCGGACCGATCCGCCGGCTGCGTTACGGCGCACTCAAGGTCGCGCGTCAGGAACTGCCCGAAGCCGTCGACCGCATCAAGCTCGGCGACAACATCGAGGACATCGAGTTCACCCGCGTTCCGGTGCACACCACCGAGGAGATCGGCCAGCTCGCCCGCGCCGTCGACGACATGCACGGGCAGGCACTGCGTCTCGCCGGTGAGCAGGCGCACCTCCGCCTCCAGATCAACGAGATGTTCGAGACGCTGGCCCGGCGAAGCAAGTCGCTCGTCGAGCAGCAGCTCGGCCTCATCGAACGACTCGAGTTCGAGGAGAAGGACCCGAGCCGACTCGAGAGCCTCTTCCGTCTGGACCACCTCGCGGCCCGCATGCGCCGCAACGGCGACAACCTTCTGATTCTCTCCGGTACGCGGGTGCGTCGCGGTCACTCCGCGCCCGTCCAGCTCGGCGACATCCTCCGCGCGGCCATGTCCGAAGTCGAGGACTACCAGCGCGTTCAGATCGGTTCGACGCCGGACGGTGCCCTCAGCGGCGCCGTCGCGACCGACATCGTCCACCTGCTCGCCGAGCTCGTCGACAACTCGCTGCGCGCGTCGCCGCCGGACAGCAACGTCACGTTCAGCTTCGCTCGCGCCGTCGACGGTGGCCTGCTCGTCGAGATCGCCGACCGCGGTATCGGTATCCCCGCCGAGGAACTCGAAGCGATCAACCACCGCCTGTCGCAGGGCGGCGAGGTCGGTCCCGACTCGGCCCGCCACATGGGTCTGTTCGTGGTGTCGCGGCTCGCGGACCGGCACGGTCTCACCGTGCGGTTGCGTCCGACCTTCGACACCGCACGCAACCCCGGTATCACTGCCAGCGTGCACATCCCGGACGTTCTGCTCGTCTCGCCGCTCGCGCTGTCCCACACCGGTCCGCAGCCCTGGCGCGGCACCGACATGCCGAACGATGCCCAGGAGCAGCCGGCATTGCCGCGCGTGGAGCGTGAGGTGGCGCAGCTTCCGGCCGCGACACAGCAGGATCGGCCGGGTTACCAGTCGGGCGAGATCCCGGAGGTGCCGCGTCAGGCCCGTCCCGAGATCTCGGGCGAGCTTCCGGTCACACCGGTCCAGCCCGTGTCCCAGCCTCAGTCGCTGCAGAAGCCGGAGCAGAACGGTCATCAGCTGCCGGAACGCAACGGCCACCACCGGGCGCCGAACGGCCGGCCGGTGGACGGTCTGCCGCAGCGTGAGCCGGGCGCGACTCCGGGTCTGCCGCAGCGTGAGCCGGGTGCGATCCCGGGTCTTCCGCGTCGCCAGCCCGGCGCGACCCCCGGTCTGCCGGTCCCGCAGTCGCCGGCTACGCCTCCGGCCGCGTCGACGCCGACGCCCCGGGTGCAGCCCGACGCTGCCGCGGCTCTGGCCTCCGCGCTTCCGTCGCGTCAGCGGCCTGCGGTCGAGTCGGATTCCGAACGCACGGTGGTCACGCCGAGCGTCGACTCCGGTCCGGTGCAGCGTCCGCAGGACGCAGGTACGGCACAGCGTCCGCAGGACGCAGGTACGGCACAGCGTCCGCAGGACGCAGGTACGGCACAGCGTCCGCAGGACGCAGGTACGGCACAGCGTCCGCAGGAGGGTGGTCTGCCGCAGCGTCAGCCGGGTGCCACTCCGGGCCTGCCGCAGCGTCACGCCCAGCAGCCCGCGCCCCAGCCCTCGACGTCACAGCCCTCGACGTCACAGCCCTCGACGTCACAGCCGGGTGCCTCGCAGTCGCCTGCTCCGCAGCGTCAGTCGCCCCCGCCGGGCCTGCCGCAGCGTCAGCCCGGTGCCACGCCCGGTCTGACTCCCGCTCCGGCAGGTTCCGGTGTGAGTGCTCCGGCGCCTTCCGAGCCGATCGCGCCGGTTGCACCGCTCGCGCCGGTCGGTGGACCCGTCACGGGTCTTCCGCAGCGTCAGCCGGGCTCGACTCCGGGTCTGCCGCAGCGTCACGCCCAGCAGCCGGCGCGGCGGCCCGAACCGGTCGCCGAAGCTCCGGTCGAGACGGCAACCCCGGCGCAGGTCAACGGCCTGCCGCAGCGTCAGCCGGCCTCGACTCCCGGTCTGCCGCAGCGTCAGCCGGGTGCCACCCCGGGCCTGCCGCAGCGGCCCGCGCAGTCGGATGCACCGCAGCCGGCCGCGACCGTCGGAGCCGCAGCTTCCGCTGCGCCCGTGCAGACTGCGCCGAGCATCGCCAACGGCGACTCGGTTTCGCCGCACAGTGAGGCCAGCCAGGCCGCACGGCACCGGTACCGGACGAACTCGGCGAAGACCGCCTCGTTCTTCCAGCCTCGGGGCGAAACCGGAGCCCTCCGCCGCCAGGCCGCAGCACCGCCGATCTTCAACGACGTGATGTCCGACTGGCTCGTCGACCCGACCAGCCTGCCGGAGGATCGGCGCAAGCGGGAATGGACGTCGGCGGCCGATGCAGGATGGGAAGCAGCGCAGCGCGCGGCCGAGGTTCCTGTGGAGGACCACACCACTGCAGGTCTGCCTCGTCGCGCCCCCGGTCACCGTCTGGTGCCGGGTGCGGTCGAACCCGTGGCACCCGTGGAACGGCCGACGATCCGACGGCGCGATCCGGAAGCCATCCGGGCGAACCTCAGCCGTCACCAGCAGGGTGTCCGCAACGGCCGGTCTACGGTGAACGCGACCACACGTGAGAACAACGAACAGGGAGTTCGATGAATATTGACCACGGATCCGATGTAACTCGTCCTTTGGACTGGTTGGTATCGAACTTCGCGCGCGAGGTTCCCGGTGTTTCCCACGCCGTGCTCGTGTCCGCCGACGGCTTGCTCATGGCCGCCAGCGCACACCTTCCGGTCGACCGCGCCGAGCAGCTCGCTGCGGTGACGTCCGGTCTCGCCAGCCTGTCCAACGGTGTTTCGCAGCTCTTCGACGGCGGCGGCGTGCTGCAGTCCGTCGTGGAGATGCAGCACGGTTACCTGCTGCTCATGAGCGTCGGCGACGGCTCTCACCTGGCCGCCCTGACCGCCTCGGAATGCGACATCGGACAGGTCGGTTACGAGATGGCACTCCTGGTCGACCGCGTGGGAGCGTCGGTCGAGGCGACCCCGCGGGTCGGCCAGGGGTCCTGACGTCGAGGTGGCCATGGAATCGCGCAAACCTGAGTCGGTGCCGGACCAACCCAGTCTGGTCCGCCCGTACTCGCTGACTTCGGGGCGAACGAACCCCGCAGTCGAACTGGCGTTGGAGGCGTTGATCCAGGCGATCCCGGGCACCGACGATCGGGCCCGGGACCTGGACAACATCAACGCCACCATTTTGGAGTTGTGCAAGGAGTCCCCGTCGGTAGCCGAGATCGCTGCTCGGGTGGGTGTGCCAATCGGGGTGGCACGCGTCCTCGTCGCGGATCTCGTCGAGGCCGGACACGTCCAGATCTTGGCCACGCTCAAAGACGATTCGAGCGACGCGGAGCGTCGTGAGCTGATTGAAAGGGTCCTCAGTGGACTTCGCGAACTCTAACGACCCCAAGCGGGTGACCTCGACCAAAATCGTGATCGCCGGCGGCTTCGGTGTCGGAAAGACCACGTTGGTGGGGGCAGTGTCGGAGATCGTCCCGCTGCGCACGGAAGCCTTGGTGACCAACGCCAGCGACGGCGTGGACAACTTGAGCGCTACGCCCCAGAAGGCCACGACGACCGTCGCCATGGACTTCGGTCGTATCAGCCTGGCCGAGGATCTCGTGCTGTACCTGTTCGGTACGCCGGGACAGCATCGGTTCTGGTTCATGTGGGACGACCTCATCCGCGGTGCCATCGGGGCGATCGTGCTGATCGACACCCGTCGCCTGGACGAGAGCTTCGCCGCCGTCGACTTCTTCGAGGCGCGGAACCTCCCGTTCATCGTCGCGATCAACGAGTTCGACGATGCGCCTCGTTACCCCGTGGAGGACATCCGGCAGGCGCTGGCCGTCTCGGCGGAGGTCCCGATCGTCTCGATCGACGCCCGGGCCCGCGAATCGGCGAAGTCCGCTCTGGTGACCGTCACCGAATATGCACTGAGGAAGTTGCACCAGCCGGTGGCCCGGTAGTGGACGCCGACATCCAGCTCTTCTCGATGGGGGCATGGGTGGTGGTCCTGGCGTTCGCGACGTCGTCGATCGGTCTGCTGGTCGGCCTCGTGAGCGCCAGGAAGGCACGATTCGCCACCACCGATCGGCAAGGGCTGTTGTGGATGCTGCTGGCGGCCGCGTGCGCGGGGGGAGTGGGGACGTGGCTCGCCCTGCTTCTCGCCGTCGCGGGATTCGGGGTCACCGACAGCATCGTGCGCCACGATCTGGTGACCATCGCGTTCTCGCTGGCGGTGGCGCTGGTGAGCTCGTTCGTCGCGCTGGTCGTCTCGATCAGCCGCGACGGGCATTCACCCGGCCGGTTGCTCGCCGGTGGGGTGCTGTTCGGCGCCGGGATCTGCGTGGTGTTCCTGTCCCTCATGTGGTCCGTGCGGCTGCAGGGCACGTTCACCTTCGACACCCCGTTCGTCATCGCGACCGCGGCGGTGTCGCTGGTCGTGGCGTTCTCCTTCCTGTGGCTCGTGGAGGTCGCGGACCGCACGCTCCTGCGCATCTGTGGAAGTGTCGTGACGGGCGCGGCCGTCCTCGGTGTCTACTTCCTCGGGATGGCGTCGGTGGAGGTGACACCGGACTCCTCGATCGCGATGCCCGGTGGGATCGAGCTCTTCTCGGTGTTGTTCGCGGTGTTCGTCGTGGGCACGGTGGTCATCACCCTGCCCATCGTGCTGACCCTCATGGACCCGGATCGTGTTGCGGCGCAACTCGAACGGGAAGTCGATCAGTGGGTCGCCGAACAGGGCGGAAACGACGAGGGCGCGCGGCTCGGTTAGACCGGTCCCGGCCCTCCCCGCCGGCACGACCGTCCTGTGTGCAACGTGATGGAAGGAAAGTGCCGTCCTTCTGGGTGTTCGCTGACCTGCACCTATAGACTCGGGTGGTTGCGAGACGTCCACCGGGCGACGGTTCCGGGTAGACGTTCGAGCCGAGTAGAAGAAGGAGCTCATGACCGACACCACGTTGCCGCCGGAGGGGCCGGGGCACGACCGCATCGAGCCCGTCGACATCCAGCAGGAGATGCAGAGCAGCTACATCGATTACGCGATGAGCGTGATCGTGGGCCGCGCGCTGCCCGATGTGCGCGACGGCCTCAAGCCGGTGCATCGCCGCGTCCTGTACGCCATGTACGACAACGGTTTCCGCCCGGACCGCGGTTACGTGAAGTCGGCCCGCGCCGTTGCCGAGACGATGGGCAACTACCACCCGCACGGCGACTCCTCCATCTACGACGCGCTCGTGCGTCTCGCCCAGCCGTGGTCGATGCGGTACCCGCTCGTCGACGGTCAGGGCAACTTCGGTTCCCCCGGCAACGACGGTGCCGCCGCGATGCGGTACACCGAGTGCCGCCTCACGCCGCTCGCGATGGAGATGCTGCGCGAAATCGACCACGAGACGGTCGATTTCCAGCCGAACTACGACGGCCGCACGCAGGAACCGACGGTTCTCCCCAGCCGTATCCCCAACCTGTTGATCAACGGGTCCAACGGCATCGCCGTCGGTATGGCGACGAACATTCCGCCGCACAACCTCAACGAGGTCGCCGAGGCGATCTACTGGGCGCTCGAGAACTTCGAGGCGGACGAGCAGACCACACTCGCGGCCGTGATGGAACGCATCAAGGGCCCGGACTTCCCCACGGCGGGTCTGATCGTGGGCAGCCAGGGCATCCACGACGCGTACACCACCGGTCGCGGTTCGGTGCGGATGCGCGCGGTCGTCGAGATCGAGGAGGACGCCAAGGGGCGCACCACGATCGTCGTCACCGAACTGCCGTACCAGGTGAACCCGGACAACCTGATCACGTCCATCGCGACGCAGGTCCGGGACGGCAAGATCGCCGGCATCTCCGAGATCCACGACGAGTCCTCCGATCGCGTCGGTATGCGCATCGTGATCACGGTCCGCCGCGACGCGGTCGCGAAGGTCGTGCTCAACAACCTGTACAAGCACACGCAGCTGCAGACCAGCTTCGGCTGCAACATGCTCTCGATCGTCGACGGGGTGCCGCGCACACTGCGCCTCGACCAGATGATCCGGTACTACGTCAACCACCAGATCGAGGTCATCGTCCGCAGGACCCGGTACCTGCTGCGCAAGGCCGAGGAACGTGCCCACATCCTGCGCGGCCTGGTCAAGGCGCTCGATGCGCTCGACGAGGTCATCGCCCTCATCCGTCGTTCGCAGACGGTCGACATCGCCCGCACGGGCCTGATGGACCTGCTCACAGTCGACGAGATCCAGGCCGACGCGATCCTCGCGATGCAGTTGCGCCGCCTCGCCGCCCTCGAGCGTCAGAAGATCATCGACGAACTGGCCGAGATCGAGCGCGAGATCGACGACTACAAGGACATCCTGGCGAAGCCGGAACGGCAGCGCGCGATCGTCCGTGACGAGCTGAAGGAAGTCGTCGACAAGTACGGCGACGAGCGGCGCACCAAGATCATCGCGTCCGACGGCGAGGTGTCCGACGAGGATCTCATCGCCCGCGAGGACGTCGTCGTCACGATCACCGAGACCGGCTACGCCAAGCGGACGAAGACCGATCTGTACCGGTCGCAGAAGCGCGGCGGCAAGGGTGTCAAGGGCGCCGAGCTCAAGCAGGACGACATCGTGAAGAACTTCTTCGTGACGTCGACGCACGACTGGCTGCTGTTCTTCACCACCAAGGGCCGCGTCTACCGGGCCAAGGCGTACGAGCTGCCCGAGGCCAACCGCACCGCGCGCGGCCAGCACGTCGCGAACCTGCTGGCGTTCCAGCCGGACGAGCGGATCCAGGGCGTGATCCGGATCAAGTCGTACGAGGATGCGCCGTACCTGGTGCTCGCCACCCGCAACGGCCTGGTCAAGAAGTCGCGGCTCGCGGACTTCGACTCCAACCGGTCCGGCGGCATCGTCGCGATCAACCTGCGCGACGAGGACGAACTCGTCGGTGCGGTGCTGTGCTCCGCCGACGACGACCTGCTGCTCGTGTCGGAGCAGGGCCAGTCGATCCGGTTCTCGGCGACGGACGAGGCGCTGCGGCCGATGGGCCGCGCGACGTCCGGTGTGCAGGGCATGCGGTTCAACGGCGACGACAAGCTGCTGTCCCTCAACGTGGTCCGCGAGGGAACGTATCTGCTGGTCGCGACGTCCGGTGGCTACTCCAAGCGCACGCCGATGGAGGACTACCCGGTCCAGGGCCGTGGCGGTAAGGGTGTCTTGACGATCCAGTACGACCGCAAGCGTGGCACCCTGGTCGGAGCGCTCATCGTGGACGATGACGACGAGCTCTACGCGATCACCTCCGGTGGTGGGGTCATCCGTACCGCCGCCAAGCAGGTGCGCAAGGCCGGCCGCCAGACGAAGGGCGTCCGGTTGATGAACCTGGCCGAGGGCGACACGTTGCTGGCGATCGCACGCAACGCCGATGAGCCCGAGGAGGGCGCCACATCAGATGCGAAGGAGTCGTAAGTGAGCACTCCCCAAGGACCGAACGGTGCCGACAAGGGGTCGCCGGCACCGAAGGGGCCTAATGGGCAGGAGACGGCGAATGCGCCGGTGAAGCCGGACGCAGCGAAGCCGTCGTCGGCAGAGGCTCCGTCGGCCGCATCGGCTCCGGCGGCTCCGAAGTCGCCCGACGCTCCGAAGGCCCCCGCAGGCCCGGCGGCCCAGGCTGCGGCGAAGCCGGAACCGTCCGAGCCGTCGGATCCGCCCCCGACCGGTGCCGACAAGCCCGCTACGGGTGCCGACAAGCCGGCCGCCGGTGCCGACAAGCCTGCGGCGGGCGCTGCGGACAAGCCCGCACCGAATCCGACCGCACAGACGACACCGACCGTCCGTCGGGCCGCGGACAAGGGCGTGAACCCCGCGCAGTCCGGCGCCCAGCGCCCGGCTGCCGCCGGTCAGGTCCCGCCGTGGCAGCGGGGACAGCAGACCCCGGCCGCGCACCAGAACACTCCGCAGACGAACCTGCCGGGTCGTGGTCAGGGCGTCGACCGGGCGGTCACCGGGAACGCTGCTCCGCAGCGCGCCTCGGCCCAGCCCGCCAGCGCACGGCCGCAGAGTGCCCCGACGCCTCCGACACGGCCCGTCGTGACCGGTACCGCGGCGGCGTCGCTGACCGGCGGTGCGGATCGGACGTCCGTCAAGGCCAAGTCGGCGATCATCGACGGGCCGACGCGGCACATCGAACGTAAGGACCTCGCGAAGGACCTGCCGGACCTGTCGACGGTGAAGCACCCGCTTCCGGCTTCGGCACCGGGGGCCGGGGAGGCCTCTGCGGGCGCTCCCGCCGCGTCGTCCGCCACGGATGTGACCGCGGCGGTGCCGATGGCCGGGGAGCCGCTGCGCGCGACCGTTCAGGTCCGTCGCATCGATCCGTGGTCGATGCTCAAGATTTCCTCCGTGATTTCCCTCTCACTCTTCTTCGTGTGGATGGTCGCGGTGGGTCTGCTCTACGGCATCCTCGCCGGCATGGGCGTGTGGGAGCGCCTGAACAGCGCTTTCACCGACATCGTGTCCGAATCCGGTAGTGGGGGCCTGATCAGCGCAGGTCAGGTCTTCGGCTACGCCACGGTGATCGGCCTGGCCAACACGATCCTGCTGACGGCCATGGCGACGCTCGGGGCGTTCATCTACAACCTCTGCACCGATCTGGTCGGCGGTGTGCAGGTCACTCTCGCTGACCCCGACTGACCTGGGAAAACGCTGCCCCGCCGAACCGATTTTGTCGTTCGTGGTTCGGTGGGGTAGTGTTCCGAATCGGTTCGAGGGCCTATAGCTCAGGCGGTTAGAGCGCTTCGCTGATAACGAAGAGGTCGGAGGTTCAAGTCCTCCTAGGCCCACTCCCCGTGCCGGAAGGGCAGCCAGCATGAAGGTTCTCGCATTCGTGGGAGCTGCAGTGCTGGTGGCCATCGGAATCGCTCGGATGCTTCGGAGCGAAGACGAATGGCACGAGGTCACCAGCCGCTGACGGCGGACGGGGCCTTAGCTCAGTTGGTAGAGCGCTGCCTTTGCAAGGCAGATGTCAGGAGTTCGAATCTCCTAGGCTCCACAATAGAAAACACAGTCTCCACAATCGAAGACACAGCAGAGGGCGCTTTCCCGGATCAGGGAAGGCGCCCTTTCTGCTTGTGGCCCCTACAGCGGATTCCGGCGCGGACGCAGCTGCGCGTTCGGCAACGCGGGCGCGGGCAGCCTCGCGACCTTCCCCTGATAACCCTCGACCCGGCCGAACCGATCGGATTCGCTCTCCCAGGCGTCGCGGAAACGGACGATCTCCTCGTGGCTGCGGCCCACGAAGTTCCACCACATGACGATCTCCTCGCCGAACGGGGTGCCGCCGAGCAGCACGACCCGGGCGGGGGAGTCGGTGAGGTTCGTGAGCGTCAGCGCCGTCAGGCCGGTGCCCACGTAGCCGAGCGTGCCGCGCGACAGCTCCGTGCGGGCGAGACGGACGGTGCCGGTGTCGACGAGGACACCGTGCTCGAAGGACGCGTCGACGTCGAGGTGCAGTTCGGCGTTCGCGTCGAGGGTGATCTCGGCGCCGAGCAGCGGCGTGAACGTCTCCACCGGCGACGTGCTGCCCGCGAGAGAGCCCAGGAAGACCTTCGCGGAACCGCCGTCGAGGTAGGTGGTCGCGGGCGCGTGGTGCTGGAAGTTGCGGGGTGCGTCGCGGGCGCTGTCCGGCAGCGCGACCCATAGCTGGACACCGTGCAGCGTCGTGGTGTCCGGGGTGGACACCTCGGAATGGCAGATGCCGTGGCCACCGGTCATCAGGTTGACCTCGCCGGGCCGGACGAACGCGTGCACGCCGTGGCTGTCGCGGTGCTCGATCTCGCCGGTGAACAGCCAGCTCACCGTCTGCAGTCCGGTGTGCGGGTGGGGTGCCACGTCCATGCCGCCCGTGGCGGCGACGTCGTCGGGACCGTAGTGGTCGGCGAAGCACCACGCGCCGATGAGGGAGCGTTGCCGCTGGGGGAGGGTCCGCCGGACCGGCATCGCGCGGGGACCGCCGAGCGGCACCTCGCGGGCGGTGAGGATCTCGACGTAGGGATGACCTGCCTCGTCGCGGGGACACGGGCCGGTCTCGCAGGTTGTCTCGACCGGATGGACGTCGGTGTTGCTCATGCTCAGAGCGTGCCACCGATCGCGTGCGCGCGGTCGGCCGATTCCGGAATCGGCCGGTCGCGTCGGCCCCGATGGCCGACAATTGTTCTGTGGCGAGCACCGAGCGCATCCCCATCGACAAGCAGACCCGTCCGGTGTACCGGGCACAGGTCGCCGTCGCGGTGGCGGTGCGGGACGCGGTGGCGCAGGCGGGTCTGGACCGCACGGTCGTCGAACTGGTGAACCTGCGGGTCTCGCAGATCAACGGGTGCGCCTACTGCCTGGACGTGCACACCCGCGAGGCGCTGAAGGACGGTGAGAAAGCGCAACGCATCGCGGTGCTGCGGGCGTGGCGGGACACCGACCTGTTCAGCGACGTCGAGCGGGCCGCGCTCGCGGTGGCGGAGGCGGTGACGGATCTGCCGTCGCCGGACGAGCAGGATCGTGTCTACGCGGAGGCTCGCAGGCACCTGACCGACGACCAGTTCTCGGCGATCGTGTGGGTCGCGATCGCGATGAATGCGTTCAACCGGGTGTCGATCGTCAGCCGGCACCGCGTCGATCCCGAGTCCTGGAAGTCCTGACCGTGCCGGACTACGGACACGAACTGCGATTCGGGGTATCCCTCACCCCGACCGCCGCCGATCCGGACGCCGTCGTCGAACTCGCACTCGTCGCGGAACGGGCAGGACTGGATCTGGTGACCGTCCAGGACCACCCCTACCAGCCGCGGTTCCTCGACACCTGGACGCTGTTGACCTGGATCGCGGCCCGCACGGAGTCGCTGATCCTGTCTCCGAACGTCGCGAACCTGCCGCTGCGCGGTCCGGTGATCCTGGCCCGCAGCGCGGCCTCGCTCGACCGGCTCAGCGGTGGGCGCGTCGAGCTGGGGCTGGGCGCCGGGGCGTTCTGGGACGCGGTCGCCGCGAACGGCGGGCCGCGGCGCAGTCCCCGGGAGTCGGTCGATGCGCTGGTCGAGGCGATCGCGGTGATCCGGACGTTGTGGTCCGACGACGCCGGGCCGGCGCGGCTCGACGGCACGTACTACCGGCTGGACGGTGCGAAGCGGGGGCCGCGCCCCGCCCACGAGCCGGAGATCTGGCTCGGGGCGTACGGGGACCGGATGCTGGCCGTCACCGGCCGGTACGCGGACGGCTGGCTGCCGAGTTCGTTCGCGGCGGCCCCGGACGCGCTCGGCGCGATGACCGCGAAGGTCGATGCGGCCGCGACCGAGGCCGAGCGTGATCCGGCGGCGATCCGGCGGCTCTACAACATCGCCGGGAGGTTCGACGACACCTCCGACGGGACGTTCCTGCACGGACCTGCGGAGGTGTGGGCCGAGCAGTTGGCGGAGCTGACGTTGCTCCACGGCACCAGCACGTTCCTCCTCGGTTCGGATACCGCTGCCGACCTCGAACGGTTCGCCGGAGAGGTTGCGCCGGCAGTGCGCGAGCGCGTCGGAAACGAACGCACTGTTTCACGTGAAACACGAAGTGATTAGAAGCTCGTGCGTTCCGATCCCAACGCGGCCAGGTTCCGGATGGTGTCCAGCACCTCGTCGAGGCTGCGGCCGGATTCGATCAGTTCGGTGCCCTTGTAGACGAGGGCGTTGATGAACTCCGCGGTGAGTTCCGGGTCGGGCCGCCCCTGCTCGCGCAACGCGTCGAGCAGGGGGAGGACCAGTTCCTGATGCAGCGCGTGCATCCGTTCGTTGGTGAACGCCTGCGGGGTGAAGGTCGCGAGGACACCGATGACGGCGTGCTCACCCTCCGCGACGAGCCGCAGGTTCACCTCGATGTAGGCGAGCACGCGTTCCGCGGGATCGTCGACGGTGTTCATCGCCGCGACGATCCTGGCGTTCCAGCGCGGGAACATGTCCTCGACGACGGCGCGCAACAGGTCGTCGCGGGACCCGAAGTAGTGGTAGACGCTGGACCGGGCCAGACCGGCCCGCACGGCCACGTCGGCGAGGGAGGGGACCCGGTCCGGGGCTTCCGCGAGCAGGTCGCGCGCGGCGTCGAGGAGGGCCCGCCGCTGCGCGGCGCGGTGCTCGACGACCGTCGCCGCGGAGATCTTCGGCACGGACCCTCCTCTCGTATCCCGGCGGGTCAGTCGTGTGGCCCGAGCCCGCCGTCGACCATCTCGAGGACCCGATCGCAGTGGTCGAGCACGTCGTGGTCGTGGGTGACCATGATCGTAGCGACCCCCGCCTCGTGGGTTTCACGGGCGAGCAGTTCGACGACCTCGTGGCTGCGTTTGCGGTCCAGCGCGGCCGTCGGTTCGTCGACGAGCAGCAGCGCCGGCCGGGCCATCAGCGCCCGTGCGATACCGACGCGCTGACGTTCGCCGCCCGACAACTGTCCCGGCCGGCGGTCGGCGCGGTGGCTCATGCCGACGGATGCGAGCAGTTCGTCGGGGTCGCGGCCCTCGCGTCCGGTGATCTTCTCGACGAGCCGGAGCTGGTCGCGGGCCGTGAGTGCCGGGATCAGGTTCCCGGACTGGAACACGAACCCGATGCGATCGCGGCGCAGCCGGGTGAGCTCACGTGGCTTCAGGTTCGTGATGTCGACGCCGTCGACGGTCACGGTTCCGGAGGTCGGTCGGGTGAGGCCGCCCGCGACCGCGAGGAGGCTGGACTTGCCGGCGCCGGACGGGCCGACGATCGCGACGAGTTCCCCGGCCGCGACCTCGAGGGTCACGTGGTCGAGTGCGTGCACGGTGCTGTCGCCGTCGCCGAAGCTCAGGCAGGTGTCGGTCAGGGCGAGCCCGGCGCGGGTGGAGGTGGCGGCGGTCAACGGTTTTCTCCCAGTGCGGTGAGGGGGTCGACGCGGGTGATGCGGACGACGGCGACGGCGGCTCCGACGAGGCCGAGCACGATGAGCAGCACCGCACCCTGCACGATCGGTCCGCTCTCGAGGGCGAACGGCATGCCGGAGCCGTCGAGGCCCGAACCGAGCCCGAGACCGATGAGCACACCGAGGGCGACGGAGGCGACGAGAACGACGACGGCCTGCAGCAGCCCGTCGCGCAGCAGGAAACCGGTGGACGCACCCATCGCGCGCAGCACCGACAGTTCGCGGCTGCGCTGCACGGTCCAGATGCTGAAGAACGCGCCGACGACGAGGGCGGAGATCGCGTACAGGAACGCCTTGATCATCGACATGGTCATCATCTCGGCGGAGTAACCCGGCGACGAGTCGAACGACTCCTCGAGCGTCTTGGACACGGTGCCCGCGGCGGCATCCCCGGCGGCGAGGTCGGGCAGACCACCGTCGACGCCCTGCAACGCGACGACGCTGGCCTCGCGGTAGATGTCCGGCTGCGGCTGCTCGCCGACCTTCACGCCGGCGTGGATCTCCTGCCACGTGGACAGCGGCACGTAGGCGACGTCGACGTGCCCGAAGGTGCGCTTGTCCGAGGTGAAGCCGACGACGGTCAGTTCGGTGCCGAGACGGTCGACGACGACCGTGTCACCGAGTTCGATGCCGGCGGCGCGTGCGCTGTCGCTGACGAGGATGTCGGTGGCCTGCTGGAGGGCGCGGCCCTCGGCGGCGGCCGGTTCGAGGAAGGAGCCGGGTTCGATGCCGAAGAGGGTGAGGTCGACGGGGATGCCGTCGCCGGTCTTGGCGTTGACGATCGCGTTGCCGAACAGGGCGGCCTCCGCGACGTCGGGCCGTTCCCGCCAGGCGGCGACCTGCTCGTCGGTAACGACGGAACGGGAGAACGCGGAGTCGGTCTTGGTGCCTTCGGCGAACGCGAACGCCTGTACGGGCGTGCGCTGCAGCGCGGAGACGCCGTCGGTGACCAGGCCGGAGGACAGGCCGGAGAGGATCACCATCAAGATCGAGATGAGTGCGACGACGGCACCCATCAGGAGGAATCGGGTGCGCGCGAACCACAGTTCGCGCAGGGTCAGGAACATGCTGGTCCTTCGCAGGCGAGGTCGGATGGGATGCGCCGGTTTGTCGACGTCTTGTCGCAATCATATCGACACTCTGTCGACAAGTTCCCGCGGACCACTACTACTGGCAGTCGTAGAAAGTCGTATCCTGTCGTCATGAGTACCGCCGAAGCCCTCGTCGCGCGCCTGCGCGGTGGGCTGACCGGCGCCGTTTCCGGAGCCGTGAGCATTGCGGCGCACGCACTCGGTGGCGGCGGTACTCCCTCCCAGAGCGCGGTCGCGCTGTTGATCGCGACGACGCTCGCCGTGGGTGTGGTGGCGGCCGGCACCCGGCTTCCCGTTGCGGCAATTCTCGTCGCCGGTCAGGTGCTCGGGCACCTCGTGCTCTCCCTCGACGCCGGCCACTTCCACGTTCCCGGACCCGCGATGATCGCCGGCCACGCCGTCGCGATCGCGGTGGCGGCACTGCTGGTCGTGGCCGCCGAACGCGGATGCCGGTTCGTGCTCGCCGCGCTGCGTCGCGTCGCGCCGACCCCGTTCGCGCCACTCCGCGTGCCCGGCGCAGTGCTCGTTGCTCCCCGGCCGCCGGTCCTGCGCGGTCTTCGCCGGTCCGCCGGCATCGTCCCGCGCGGCCCACCCGTCACGGTCTGACACCGATTCCTTTCCTTTCACGATCGCCCGCATGAGGCGATCGCGCGCCCGCGTGCGCACAGACCTGTACGGGAGACCCCCATGAAGAAGACCAAGTTCCTCGCGTTCGCCGCGATCGCAGCGGCGGCGCTCGCCGCCGCCGGGTGCGGATCCGAGGACCCCGCGACCGCGGCCGACTCGATCGTCGTGTCGTCGGCGTGGACCAAGGCCGCCGAGAGCGGAATGACCGGTGCGTTCGCCGAACTGGAGAACACCGGCGACCATGCCGTCCAGATCGTGTCCGTCTCGAGTCCGGTCTCGAGTCGGACCGAACTACACGAGATGGCTCCCGCCGCCGACGGCGCGATGGCGATGCGCGAGATGGACGGCGGGCTGACCGTCGCCGCCGGCAGCCGGCACAGCCTCGCTCCCGGCGGCGATCACCTGATGCTGATGGATCTGATCGAGCCCGTCACGCCCGGAACCGACATCGAGTTCACGTTGACCTTCAGCGACGGTTCGTCGATCGATTTCACCTCGCAGGTCCGCGATTTCGCCGGGGCGCGCGAGAACTACGTGCCGAACGCCGAGGAGGGGGCGAACCACGGTGGCTGAGCTCACCCGGCGGCGCCTGCTCGGGGGCGGCGCCGCCGCGCTCGGCGTGGTCGGGCTGGGCGCCGCCGGAATCGGCCGCGTCACGGCCCGTGACGAGGACCCGGGCATCGTCGGGTTCCACGGCACCCACCAGGCCGGTATCGAGACCGAACCGCAGGCGTTCGCGTCGTTCGTGGCGCTGGACCTGCTGCCCGGCACCGATCGGCGCGCGCTCGTCGGCGTGCTGAAGGTCTGGGCGCAGGACGCGTACCGGCTCACCACCGGCACCGGGGGCCTCGGCGACACCGAACCCGAACTCGCGCAGGACCCGGCGAACCTGACCGTCACGGTCGGATTCGGCCCCGGGGTGTTCGGTCCCGCGGTGTTCGCTTCCGGCGACGCGGAGAAGGTTCGGCCCGAATGGCTGCGACCGTTGCCCGCGTTCGGCATCGACCGGCTCGAAGACCGTTGGAGCGGAGGCGATCTGATGCTCCAGGTGTGCGCCGACGATCCCGTCACGGTCGCGCACGCGGTGCGCACGCTGACCCGGACGGTGCGCTCGCAGGTGTCGGTGCGGTGGGTGCAGCGCGGTTTCCGGCACGTCCCCGGCACCCGCCCCGAGGGTGCGAGCATGCGCAACCTCATGGGCCAGGTCGACGGCACCGTCAATCCCGCCGCGGGCAGCACGGAATTCGAAGGCCGGGTGTGGAATCCGGGGTCGCCACCGTGGCTGGCCGGCGGTTCCTCGCTGGTGTTGCGGCGCATCCGCATGGAACTCGACACCTGGGACGAATTGGACCGTCCGGCAAGGGAACTCACGGTGGGGCGCACGCTGTCGAACGGGGCGCCGCTCACCGGCACGGCCGAGCACGACGATCCCGATTTCGACGCGGTCGACCGGTACGGCATCCCGGTGATCCCACCGGAATCGCACATGGCGCGGGCACGGCCGCGCAGCGCGGACGAGCAGTTCCTGCGGCGCGGCTACAACTACGACGACGCCGACGGCGCGGGCCTGCTCTTCGCGGCCTACCAGGCCGACGTCGACCGTCAGTTCGTGCCGGTGCAGAAGCGTCTGGCGGACCACGACGCGCTGAACCCGTGGATCACCCCGATCGGTTCGGCGGTGTTCGCGATCCCACCCGGGTTCGCCGCCGGCGGCTATCCCGGCGAGACGCTGTTCGAGGGCTGAAAACGCAGGTCGGGGTGGTGATACGGGGTTAGCCTGGACGGGTGACCGAGGTATCACCGCGGCGAGACGGATTCGCGTCGCTGCGGGAAGGCGGACTGAACTGGGACGCCTTCCCGCTGCGCCTGTTCGCGAAGGGCAACGCCAAGTTCTGGGATCCCCTCGACCTGGATTTCTCGCAGGACGTCGCGGACTGGGCGGACCTGAACAGCGAACAGAAACGCAGCGCCTCCTATCTGGTGACGCACTTCGCGGCGGGGGAGGAGGCCGTCACCCAGGACATCCAGCCGTTCCTGCGCGCGATGGCCGCCGAGAACCGGCTCGGCGACGAGATGTACCTGACGCAGTTCTGTTTCGAGGAGGCCAAGCACACCCAGGTGTTCCGGCTGTGGATGGACGCGGTGGGACTGACCGGCGATCTGCTGCCGTACGTCGCGGAGAACCCGCACTACCGCGCGCTGTTCTACGAGGAACTCCCCGATTCCCTGCGGATTCTCGAACACGATCCCAGCCCGGCGAACCAGGTGCGCGCGAGCGTCACCTACAACCACGTCATCGAGGGCAGCCTCGCCCTCACCGGTTACTACGCGTGGCAGAAGGTGTGCACGACCCGCGGGATCCTGCCCGGCATGCAGGAGCTGGTGCGGCGGATCGGCGACGACGAGCGCCGCCACATGGCGTGGGGAACGTTCACGTGCCGCCGGCACGTCGCCGCCGACGACGCGAATTGGGATGTGGTGCAACAACGTATGGGGGAGTTGCTCCCGCACGCGCTCGGGGTGATCCAGTGGATCAACGATCAGTTCGAGGAACAGCCGTTCGGGTTGGACCCCGACGAGTTCGTGGCGTACGCGGCGGACCGCGCCCAGCGTCGGCTCGGTGCGATCGAGTCCGCGCGCGGCCGTCCCGTCGAGGAGATCGACCTGGACTACACGCCCGAGGCGCTCGAGGAGAAGTTCGGCGAAGAGGACGCCGCCGAGCTCGCGTCGCTCACCGACGACGCCTGACCCGGCGTCTCACAGGCAACGGGTCTCACAGGAGCAACACGAGCAGGGGCACCGCGACCAGCGCGACCCCGGCGACGATCGGGATCAGCGGCTTGCGCGACCGCTTCTCGGTCTCGTCGTTTTCGGTCGTGTCCGGTTCGCGGTCGTCCTCGTCGTCCGGCTCGACGGCGAGCAACCGCGCCGCGACGACGTCGTTCTTCCCGGCCCCGAGCATCTCCTGTGCCCGGATGCGCGCGAGTCCACCGGTCAGCACGTCCGTCTCGTCGTACGACGGCGGAAGCCCGATGCGGGCACGCTTCGTCTCGCGGGCCGGCACGAAACCGGCGGCCAGAATCGCCGCACCCAGCGCGGCAGTCTGCTCCGGGCCCGGACCGACGAGGGTGCGGACCATCAGCTTCGTCGCGATGCTGTTCGCGATCTCCTGGATGTACGAGCGGTCGCGGGCGACGATCCCGTCACCCATCACGACGACCGCGTCGAGATTCGGCGGCAGCCACCCGAACGAGCCGAGCGCGGTCGCGAGCTGCGAGGCGGGTGACGGTGCGCCCTTCGTCGGTATCCGGAACGCCTTGCCCGCCGGTACCCCGGATCGCACCAGCGTCACCGTCGAACCGGCGTCGTCGATGTGGAAGACACCGATGAGCTGACCGGGGGTCTCGGAAATCTCGGAGGCATACCAGGTCGCGGCACCCTGGGCGTCCGAGGCCAGGTCCACGTGCCGCAGATCCGCGTAGTCGAGGGCCGCGCGCAGCGACGCGACCGCATCGGAATCCCAGTGGGAAGGGTAGGTCGCGGTGTAGCCGGGCTCGGATCCGTCGTCGGCGCCCCCGAACTTCGGCAGCGGTTCGGTCTCGTTCAGCAGGCACTGGATCGCGGTCGCCATCGCGTCCTCCGCCCGGTACACGCGACCGTCGCTGGCGGTGACACCCGCGGGGTCGCCGACCCGGGCGAGGAACCCGGCGAGGGTGCGTGCTTCGTTGCCGGAGGAGTAGGAGCCGAGGGTGGTGGTGCCGTCCTCGTCGATGTGCAGGACCGTGTCCCGGGCGATCACCACGGGATCCTGGGTGCCCGGTTCGTTGGACGCGACCACTGCGGTGGACACGACTCTGCCGATCCGGAGCCCGACCCCGATTGCCATGACAGCCCTCTCGCCTCGCAGGTAACGAACCGCCTACATCTTGCTACCGAAACCGCTCATCCGGGCCCATACCGGACAGTAGCCGTGTACGGCGTGTCGATACGTACCGGACGGTTTCGCCCCTACACTCCCGAGGATGAGTGCCCCCACACGAGCCCGGGCCTTCGCGCGCTCGTTCCACCCGGTCGGTCTCGCGTTCGCACTGTTGTTCTTCGTGTGGTCGATGACCCCGTCCCTTCTACCGCGCACCTGGTATCTGCAGGGCGTCGCGACGGGAATCGGCGTGGCGACCGGGTACGGCATCGGCTGCCTGATCGCGTGGGCACTGCGGCGCTGCGGTGTGCACCCGGACTGGTCGCCGAAAACGCGCCGCATCGGCTGGTGGGTGCTCGCGGCCGTGGCGGTCGTGGTGGTTCCGACCTTCCTGATTCTCGGTTCGTGGTGGCAGCAGATCGTCCGCGACCTCGTGACCATGGAGCGGGTCGAACGGTCCCTCTACCTGCCGGTTCTGCTGATCGCCCTGGTGGTGGCGTTGCTGCTGCTGGCAATCGGGCGGGGCCTGCGGGCGGGGACGAACAAGCTCGCGCGGTTCGTCGACCGCTACACGCCGGCGCCGGTCGCGCGGGTGACCGCGCTCGTGGTCGTCGTGGCATTGCTCGTCGTGCTCGTCAACGGTGCGCTGTACCGGGGGATTCTCGGCGCTGCGGAGGAGGCGTCCGCGGTCGCGGACACCGGCACCGAGGAGGGTGTGGAGCAGCCGGCCGCGCCGGAACGTTCCGGGTCGCCGGAATCCGCGGAGGCGTGGGACACCCTCGGCCGGGAGGGGCGCACGTTCGTCGCCGGCGGACCGTCGGCCGCGCAGATCGAGGCCGTGACGGGACGGCCCGCCCGGGAACCGATCCGCGTGTACGCGGGCCGGGTCTCGGCGGACACGATCGAGGGCATCGCCGAGCGAGTTGTCGCCGAGCTGAAGCGAACCGGCGGATTCGACCGGAAGGCGCTCGCCGTCGTGACCACGACCGGTCGCGGCTGGGTCAACGGCAGCGTCGCCGACTCCTTCGAGTACCTCAACGGCGGGGATTCGGCGATCGCGGCGATGCAGTACTCGTACCTGCCGAGCCCGCTCGCGTTCATCGCCGACCGCGAGTCGCCGATGGAGGCCGGGCGGGCACTGTTCGAGGCCGTCTACGAGGTGTGGCTGAGTCTTCCGGAGGATGCCCGGCCGAAGCTCGTGGTCTTCGGCGAGAGTCTCGGGTCGTACGGCGGGCAGTCCGCGTTCGCGTCCGGTTCCGACCTGGTCGCGCGGACCGACGGCGCGTTGTTCGTCGGCACCCCCAACTTCTCGCAACCGTGGGGGCGGATCACCGAGCAGCGGGATCCGGGTTCGCCCGAACGTCTGCCGATCGTCGACGAGGGTCGGAACATTCGCTTCGCGTCGAGCCCGGACGACGTGAATCTGCCTGAGCCGTGGGAACTTCCGCGGATCGTGTTCTGGCAGCACGGCAGTGATCCGATCACCTGGTGGTCGTTCGATCTGCTGCTGCACAAGCCCGACTGGCTGCGCGAACCCCTCGGGCCCGATGTGGATCCGGGGATGCGCTGGATGCCGTTCGTGACGTTCTGGCAGGTGACCCTGGACATGGTGTTCTCGGCCGAGGTGCCCGACGGTTACGGGCATTCCTACGGCCCGGAGGCCGCGGATCTGTGGTCGGACATCCTCGACCCCGACGGGTGGACGGAGGCCGACATCGAGGCGGTGCGCGCCGCGCTGAAGGGCTGACCTGCGGATTCGTCGAGCGGTGCGCCGCAGAGGTTGGACCTTACGCATGGGTAAGTTACGTGTTACAGTCCGTACCGCTTGTGCGATGGGGCACACGCATCCCGCTTTCGAATGCAGGACACAGAACATCTGGGGGAAGTATGGCGATCGGCAGGGTCGGACGCTGGTTCTCCGCGGCGGTGACCTCCGCCGCGGTGGCGGGGAGCGTGCTCGCGGCTCCCGCAATCGCCAATGCCGAGGGCGATTTCTACCTACCGCCGAGCCCGCTGTCCGCCGGCAACCCGGGCGACGTATTGCGCAGCGAGCCTTCGGATCTCGCGATCCGCGTGCCCACTACGAACGGCGTGTTCCCCGCCCAGGGCACCCGCCTGCTGTACCGCAGCCACGACGCCAACGGGGTTCCCAACGCGGTCGGCGGCACCTACCTCGAGCCGTCCACCCCCTGGTCCGGTCCGGGTGAGCGACCGCTGGTCGTGCTCGCCCCCGGCACCCAGGGCCAGGGCGATCGCTGCGCGCCGTCGAAGGCCCTGAACTACCTGGTGGACTACAACCCGCCGCTGGATCTGTTCACAGAGTACGAACTGATTTCCATCAACGCGATGCTGCTGCAGGGCATCGCCGTGGTCGTCACCGACTACGACGGTCTGGGTACCCCGGGACACCACACCTACGTCAACCGCCTCGCCGAAGGCCACGCGGTACTCGACGCGGCGCGCGCCGCCCAGCAACTGCCGGGCACGTCCATCCCCGACGACGGCCCGGTCGGCATCTTCGGTTACTCGCAGGGTGGCGGTGCCGCCGCGGCGGCCGCCGAACTCGCTCCGAGCTACGCCCCCGAACTCGACCTGCAGGGCGTCTACGCGGGTGCTCCGCCGGCCGATCTCGCCGCAACCCTGGCCCAGATCGACGGCACCGCGCTGACCGGCGTGATCGGCTACACGATCAACGGCCTGCAGGACGCGTACCCGGAGATCTCCGACGAGATCGACGCCGAGATCAACGACTACGGCCGCGAGATGCTGGCCCAGGTCGCGAACGAGTGCGTCCCCGAAACGATCTTCCGCCACGGTTTCCAGCGCACGAGCGACTACACCCGGACCGGTGAACCGCTCTCCGTCGTCCTCGAGCGCCTGCCCAAGGCGCGGGCCATCGTCGACGAGCAGCGCATCGGCCGCCTGAAGCCGCAGGTCCCGGTGCTGCTGCAGCACGGCACCCAGGACGACGCCGTGCCCTTCGGTCAGGGCCGTCAGCTCGCACTGGACTGGTGTGCCCAGGGCGCGACCGTCCAGTTCTCGCAGAACCTGACCCCGCCGATCCTGCCGGGCTTCGTCGTCAACCACCTGTCGCCGATGCTCGTCGGCATGCCCGAGTCGGTCTCGTACCTGCTCGACCGGTTCAACGGCGTGCCGGCACCGTCGAACTGCGGCGGGTTCTGACCTGCTGACGAACGGCCCGCACTCTCTTCGAGTGCGGGCCGTTCGCCGTTGCGGGGGATCTACTGGGTTCGATGCCGCGTCTCGGTGAAGTGGCGTGCCAGGTTCTCCTCGGTCGACGGTCCCGGCGCCCATGCCGCGATCCACGGCCCGGTGCCCTCGCTCGGATCGAGCACGCCGTGCTCGAGCCACGCGTAGCGGCCCTCGAGAATGCTGCTGGTCAGGCGCAGGTCGGCGTCGTCGGTGTTCGTCCACAACTCGTCGAAGAGCTTGTCGACGCGCAGCCGGGCCTGACGGCAGAACACGTCCGCCAGCTCGAAGGCACCCGCCGAATCCGGGTGGCCGTCGGCCCGCTGCCGTTCGGCCCTCACACAGGACGCCGCCATCGCGAACAGTTCGGCGCCGATGTCGACGATCCGGCCGAGGAAGTTCTGCCGCTTCTCGAGACCGGCCTGCCACCGGGCCATTCCGTAGAACGTGGAGCGGGCGAGCTTGCGGGAGTTGCGCTCGATGTACCGCAGATGGGGCGCGAGCTGCCCGAACTCGGAGAACGAGGTGGGCAACTGGCCCTTGCCCGTGACGAGCTTGGGCAGCCACTTCGCGTAGAAGCCGCTGGCCTTCGCCGCGGCCTTGGCCTTCTCCTCGAGATTCGCCTTCGGGTCGGCGAGCTCGCCCGCCGCCTTCAGGTGCGCGTCCACGGCCTCGCGGGCGATGAGCAGCCGCATGATCTCGCTGGAGCCTTCGAAGATCCGGTTGATGCGCAGGTCCCGAATCAGCTGCTCCGCCGGGACCGCCCGTTCACCCCGTGCTGCCAGCGACGCGGCCGTCTCGTAGCCGCGACCACCGCGGATCTGGACGAGTTCGTCGGCGATCCGGCAGGCGATCTCGCTGGACCACAGCTTCGCCAGAGCCGCCTCGATCCGGATGTCGTTGCGGTTCTCGTCGCACATCTGCCCGGACAGCTCGACCATGGACTCGAGCGCGTAGGTGGAGGCGGCGATGTAGGAGATCTTCGCGGCGACCGCGGCGTGATCGCCGACCGGCCGGCCCCACTGCACCCGGGTCGCGGACCATTCGCGGGCGATCTTCAGCGACCACTTGCCGGCCCCCGCGCACATCGCGGGGATCGCGAGGCGTCCCGCGTTCAGCGTGGTCAGGGCGATCTTCAGCCCGTCGCCTTCGCGGCCGATCAGGTTCTCCTTCGGAACCCGCACCCGGTGCATGCGGGTCACCCCGTTCTCGATACCCCGCAGACCCATGAACGAGTTACGGCGTTCGACGGTGATGCCCGGCGAGTCCGCTTCGACGACGAACGCGGAGATGCCGCCGCGGTGACCCTCGCTGCGCGGCACCCGGGCCATCACGACGAGCAGTTCGGCGACGACGCCGTTGGTGGTCCACAGTTTCACGCCGTCGAGTTCGTACGCAGAGCCGTCCTCGACCGGGGTCGCGGTCGACGCGAGCCGGGCGGGGTCCGAGCCCACGTCCGGTTCGGTGAGCAGGAACGCCGAGATCGCGCCGCGCGCGCAGCGCGGCAGGAACGCCTGCTTCTGTTCGGGGGTACCGGCCAGTTTCAGCGGTTCCGGAACGCCGATCGACTGGTGCGCCGACAGCAGCGCCCCGAGGCTGGGGTGCACGGACGCGATCAGCATCAGGGCACGGTTGTAGGCCACCTGCGACAGTCCGAGCCCGCCGTACTCCGGCGAGATCTTCATGCCGAAGCAGCCCAGTTCGGTCAGCCCGGCGACGTACTCGTCGGGGATTCGCGCATCGCGTTCGATGCGGGCACCGTCCATCTCGAGGCAGAACCGGCGCAGTTTCGCCAGGAATTCCTCGGTGCGGGCGTCCTCGTCGGGTGTGGGACGGGGAAACGGGTGGACGAGGTCGAGGGTGAGTCGGCCGAGGAACAGTTCCTTGGCGAACGAGGGTTTCTCCCACCCGGATTCGCGGGCCTCCTCGGCCACCGCCCGGGCTTGTTCTTCACTGATCTGAATGGGTTCTGACATCGCGGGCCTCCACGATCGGGTTGCTACTGGCCAGTATCCACGCCGATGTGAGGTAAAACACACGATCCGGAATATCGGTACCGACCGGTAACCTGAGGTCGTTGTGGCATGTGAACGGAATCACGTCCGCTGAGTGGATGTGAGCCTGCCGGGCGGCCGGTGGGTCCGTACTCTTGATCATGTCGACGTTGACACCCCCGACCGTCCCCCTTCCCCCGGTGATCCCGGGTCGCCGACGGAGTCGTCACATGGAAATCCTTGCCGCAGTACCGATCCTGTTCGTGCTCCTCGCAGTGGTCTACGCCCTGTCCTGCTACATCGTCGACCGTCAGATCCGCGTCGCCGCCCGCGAGATCGACCGGCAGGCAGCAAACGACGACCCGGCCACCTGTACCACCGGGTGACCGGGCCGTCGTTCCGAACTCGAAATCAGTCGGTGCCCTCCGACACCGTGCCCTCGGACACCGGCCGAGCCTGATCGACGCGCGGCGGCTCCGGCGCCACCGGCGGATGCTCGTAACGCCGCGCCCGGAAGAACACGACACCGCCGGCCACGACCGCACCGACGGCGCCGGCCACGACCAAAGCCTTGCGACCGCGGCCGGTGCGGGTGCCGTCGGTCGACGCCAACGCCACCACCCCGGCAGGAGAAGTACGACGCGTGCGACTCAGCACCGTCTTCGCAAGGTCCGCCGACCTGCGGGCCACGAGCCTTCCCGCACTCAGGGAACCGTACGCGAGCGCGAGCGCACCCTGACCCACCACCTGCAGTGCACCACCGAGGCTGGTCGATTCCTTCAGCGGATTCACGAGCAGCGGACGTGCGAGCGCGGTGTGGGATCCACCATGGCTTCCGGACTCTTTCGAACGCGTCATCGTTCCACTGTGACACAAGGTGCGACACAAGTTGCGACGGCACAACGAGGCCCGGCACGGGCGCGGCGCGCACTTCGGGCACTCCTCCCGCGCGAGATGTCCGGATGGCACGATGGAGAAGTGACTTCACCTCTTCAGACCGCCACCGCCACGCTGCACACCAACCGCGGCGACATCGTGATCTCGCTGTTCGGCAATCACGCTCCCAAGACCGTCGAGAACTTCGTCGGCCTGGCGCAGGGCACCAAGGAATACAAGACGCAGAACGCCAAGGGCGAGACCAGCGGTCCGTTCTACGACGGCGCGGTCTTCCACCGTGTCATCGACGGCTTCATGATCCAGGGCGGCGACCCGACCGGTACCGGCCGCGGCGGCCCGGGTTACCAGTTCGGCGACGAGTTCCACCCCGAGCTGCAGTTCGACCGTCCGTACCTGCTCGCCATGGCGAACGCCGGTCCGGGCACCAACGGCTCGCAGTTCTTCATCACCGTCGACCGCACGCCGCACCTCAACCGTCGCCACACCATCTTCGGTGAGGTCGTCGACGAGGCCTCGCGCAAGGTCGTCGACGCGATTGCGACGACCGCGACCGACCGGGCCGACCGCCCGCTCGACGCCGTCGTCATCGAAAGCATCACCATCGCCTGAGAAGGAACTCCATGACGAACCCCGGCTGGGGCCCGGCGGCCGAAGGGGGCGGCCGGACGCCCCAGCCGCGGTGCGTTCGCCATCCCGACCGTCCGACCCTGCTCTCCTGCACCCGCTGCGGCAGGCCTGCCTGCCCCGACTGCCTGCGCGACGCGTCGGTCGGACAACAGTGTGTGGACTGCGTCGCCGCAGCCCGTAGCGCCACCCCGCAGGCCCGCACCGTCGCCGGTGCCCCCGTGCGCAACGCGCATCCGACGCCGCTGGTCACCTACATCCTCATCGGACTGAACGTCCTGGTCTTCGCGATCACGGCCGCGCAGTCGTCGAGCGTGATGAACAACCAGCTGCGGTCCGGCCTGTTCCGCGACCTCGCGTTGTGGCCGCCGATGATCGCGGGCAACGACGAATACCTGCGGCTGCTCGGCAGCGGTTTCCTGCACTTCGGCCCGATCCACCTCGCGGTCAACATGTTCGCCCTGTGGGTGATCGGCCGCGACACCGAGATCGTGCTCGGTCGCTCCCGCTACCTCGCCGTGTACCTGCTGTCGTTGCTCGGCGGCTCCGCGGCGGTCGTGCTGATGCAGACCGATGCGGTCACCGCCGGCGCGTCCGGCGCCGTGTTCGGGCTCATGGGCGCGCAGGCCGTCATCCTGCTGCGGTTGCGGCGCAGCCCCGCGCCGGTGCTCACCGTCGTCGCCCTCAACGTGTTCATCAGCATCACCATCCCCGGCATCTCCCTGTGGGGACATCTCGGCGGCCTGGTGATCGGTGCCGCGGCGACCGCGGCGTTCCTCTACGGTCCGCAGGCTCTCGGCGCCGGAACCGACCGTGATCGCGTCGTCCGTACCGGCTGGATCGCGCTCGTCGCGGTCGCCGTCGCGGTCGTGCTGGTCATCGTGCTCGGGGTGCTGCGGCTGCGGTCTCAGCTGGGGCTGTGATTCAGCTCGGGCTCTGATCGGGCGCCAGGTCGCGCAGCACGAGCGCGTCGTACACGTCCCGCGGGTCGGCTCCGAGATCCCAGCGGCCGAAGATCATGAGGCGTTCGGTGCCGTCGGGATCGCGGGCGTCGATCTCGAGCATCGGCACCCGCCGGCCGAACCGCGGATACTCGACGATCCGCACCCGGGTCAGCGTCTCGCGGGGAAACACGCGGCGTCCGGTCAGTCGCGTGCAGGCCAGCCCGGAACCGTGCTCGGTCACCGCGAGCCGCGGCCGCTGCCGGACGGCGAGCGCGGCGGTCGCCAGGACGAGCAGCGCGGCCGCCCCCGCGAGGAAACGCCCCGCCGGGTCCGCGGTGAACACCGCGGCCGACGCGAGCACCCCGCCGCCGACGACGAGTGCGGCGACCGCGACGGGCGGTGTCGACCACTGCGGATCGCTCACCGCCGGGTCCCCGTATGTACGGATGCACTGCTAGTGCACAGGTTTCTCCACAGCTGGGGATGAATCACAATTGTGTAATCTCAGCGCCACTTCATGGTCATGATCAGCCCAACGACCATGAGACCGAATCCGATGAGGAAGTTGTACGCGCCCAGATCGTTCATCCACGAGATCTGTTCGGCGGCCAGGTAGTAGACGACCAGCCACAGCAGGCCCAGGATCATCAGCCCCAGCATCACCGCGACGTACACGGTGCTGGACGGCCCGGCCTTGACCTTGACGGGAGTGCGGCTCACCGACTTGAGCGGCTGATCGCTCTTCTTCCGGACCTTCGACTTGGGCATGATGTCCTCGCTCGTGCGGAACCGCCCGCGTGGCGGGCAGAGTAGGTTGGGCAGCTACGTTTCCAGTACACGCTAACGCAGACCGGCGAGGGGAGGCTCGGGTGCCCGACGGGCGGATACGCACGCTGGCCTGGGGTTCCGCGGTCCTGGCCGTGTCCCTGGTCGCCGGATTGCTGCTCGGTACCACTCGCGGCGTCTCCGACGGCGACGAACTGCGCGCCTCCGACTCCACCCGCCTGTCCGATCTCGTCCGGGCCGCGCAGTTGCAGGTCGACGAGCTCGGCGAACTGCGTGACGATCTCGCCGACCGCGTCGCCGCCCTGCAGAACCAGGCCGCGGCCACCGACGGCGACGTCGCGGAGGTGCTGTCCGAGGCGGACGCCCTCGCGGATCCGGCGGGACTGACCGCCCGCCGGGGGCCGGGAATCACCGTCACCCTCACCGACGCACCGCGCGGACCCGACGGCCGCTATCCGACCGACGCCGCACCCGACGACCTGGTGGTCCACCAGCAGGACGTGCAGAGTGTGCTCAACGCCCTGTGGGCGGGCGGTGCCGAGGCGATCGCGATGCAGGACCAGCGGATCGTCGCGACGTCGGCGCCGCGCTGCATCGGCAACACGCTGCTGCTGCACGGTCGCACCTATTCCCCGCCGTACGTGATCACCGCGCTCGGCGACCGCGCGCGGCTCGAGGCAGCACTCGCCGCGGAACCGGGCATCAACGTGTACAAGCAGTACGCGGCGCGGTTCGGGCTGGGGTACACGCAGCAGGCGTCGGACGATCTGACCGTCCCTGCCTACACCGGCAGCGCGACCGTTCGCTGACCGGTCGGTACGCTTCCTCCCATGCGCATTCTCGTGGTCGACAACTACGACAGCTTCGTGTTCAACCTGGTCCAGTATCTGGGGCAGCTCGGGACGCGAGCGGACGTCTGGCGCAACGACGACGAACGCCTCACCGCGCCCGGCGCCCTCACGGCCGCCGCGAAGGACTACGACGGCATCCTGCTGAGCCCCGGCCCGGGCACCCCGGAACGGGCGGGAGCGAGCATCGACCTCGTGAAGGCGTGCGCGGACACCGAAACGCCGCTGCTCGGGGTGTGCCTGGGGCACCAGTCCATCGGGGTCGCGTTCGGCGCGACCGTCGACCGGGCCCCCGAACTGCTGCACGGCAAGACCAGCCTGGTGCACCACAACGGCACCGGGGTCCTCGCGGGCCTGCCCGATCCGTTCACCGCGACCCGCTACCACTCGCTGACGGTGCTGCCGGAGACGATGCCGGCCGAGCTGGAACCGACCGGACACACCGAATCCGGTGTGGTGATGGCGTTGCGGCACACCCGGCTGCCGATCCACGGTGTCCAGTTCCACCCGGAGTCGGTGCTCACGCAGGGCGGTCACCGGATGCTCGCCAACTGGCTGGCGGTGTGCGGACAGGCCCCGGAAGAGGAGCTCGTCGCGCAGCTCGAAGCCGAGATGGCCCGTGCTCTCGACGGTGGAGCGGCCTGACCGGACGGAACCGTCCCGGAACGAACGAAGGGGCTCGGGCATCACGCCCGAGCCCCTGCTCGTTCAAAGCTGCTACCGGATAGCGTTACCGGATTCCCAGGGCCCCGACCCCGACCGTGATGGTCTCGGTCTTGGAGATCTCCGAGCCCGGAGGCTGCTGCTGGGTGATGACCATGCCGACCAGTTCCGGGGCGAGCGTCGCCTCACGGGTCTGCTGCAGCTGTGAGGCCGAGCCCGTCCAGCCCGCGGCCCGCAGCGCGGCCAGCGCCTCGGACACCGACCGGTTCGTGATCACCGGCATCTCGACGCGGTCGCCGTTGGACACCTGGATCGTGACGGTCTGGCCCTTCGTGGCGCTGGCGCCGCCCGCCGGACTGGTCGAGACGACGGTGCCCTCGGCCTGACCGGATTCGACCTGCTCCACCACGACGGTGAAGCCTGCGCTCTCGATGTTCTCCCGCGCGACGTCCAGGGTCTGGCCGGCCACGTTCGGTACCCGGACCTGCTCCGGGCCGGAACCCAGGGTGATGGTGACGGCGCTGTCGCGGTCGACGCTGCTGCCGGACGACGGCTCCTGCTTGACGATCGTGTCGACCTGCGCCTCCGTGGAGGGTGCCTTCAGCACGTTCGTGTCGAGCCGGAGCCCGACGTCGGCGAGTGCCTCCGCAGCCTCCTGCCGGCTCATCCCGCTCAGCCTCGGGACCTCGACCTGCTCGGGCCCGCTGGACACCTCCAGCGTCACCGTCGAGTTCTCCTCGACCTGCGAGCCGGCGACCGGGCGGGTGTTGATGACGTTGCCGGTCGCGACCACCGCGTCCGGTTTCGGCTGTACGGCCACGCGGAAACCCGCGTCCTGGAGCTGGGCCTCGGCGACCTGCTGCGCGAGATTTCGCACGTCGGGCACCGCAACCTGAGCCGCGGACGATCCGGGCCCCAGCGACCACAGGAACACCCCGACGATGCCGACGACGACCGCCGCGGCCACACCCAGCAGGATGCGTTTGGCGACCGCGCCGCCGCCACCGGAACCACCCGACGAAGCCGCCCCGGCCGGTGCCGCGCTGTCCCGGTAGTTCGAGCCGGTGTCGACGGCACCGAGGAAGGTGGTGCGTTCGTCGTCGGTCATCACCATCGGTGCGCTGGGCCGCTGCCCGCTGAGCACCCGGATCAGGTCGCTGCGCATTTCGGCGGCGCTCTGGTACCGGTTGGCGGGGTTCTTCGCCATGGCCTTCAGGATCACCGAATCCAGTTCCGGCGGCACCGCGGCATTCACCGACGACGGCAGCGGCGGATCTTCCCGCACGTGCTGGTAGGCCACCGCGACCGGCGAATCACCCTTGAAGGGAGGTTCGCCGGTGAGAATCTCGAAGAGCACGCAGCCCACCGAGTAGACGTCGGAGCGGGCGTCGACCTGCTCGCCCCGCGCCTGTTCCGGCGACAGGTACTGGGCGGTGCCGATCACCGCGGCCGTCTGCGTCATCGGGCTCGCCGCGTCCGAGATGGCGCGGGCGATGCCGAAGTCCATGACCTTCACGGCGCCGGCCTTGTTGATCATGACGTTCGCGGGCTTGACGTCGCGGTGCACGATCATGTTGCGGTGGCTGAAGTCCAGGGCCGCGCAGACATCGGCGATGATCTCCATCGCCCGCTTCGGCGCCATCGGACCCGTGCCCCGCACGATGTCGCGCAGCGTCTCGCCCTCGACGAACTCCATGACGATGTACGGCAGCGGGCCGGTCTCGGTCTCGGCCTCACCGGTGTCGTAGACGGCGACGATCGCCGGGTGGTTCAGGGCCGCCGCGTTCTGCGCTTCCCGGCGGAACCGCAGGTAGAACGTGGGGTCGCGGGCGAGGTCGGCGCGCAGGACCTTGATCGCCACGTCGCGACCGAGCCGGAGATCGCGAGCCAGGTGAACCTCGGACATACCACCGAAGCCGAGGATCTCACCCAGCTCGTAGCGGGAGGAGAGCTTGCGCGGTGTGGTCATCACGTTCCTGTTTCCGGCTCGGTGTTCGAATTCGTATTGTCGTTGGCCCCGGGTTCGACTTCCCCGCCACCGTTCTCACCCCCGGTACCGCCACCGCCGGCCGGTGCGGTCGTGGTGGTGGTCGTGGTCGTCGTGGCGGTGGTGGTCGTGGTCGTTGTCGTCGTCGGTTCCGGAGTCGTGGTGGTCGGTTCCGGAGTCGTGGTGATCGGCGGGGTCGTGGTCGGCGGCGGCGGTGTGGTGGTCGGCGGGATCGTCGTCACCGGTGGTGGCACCGGGATCGTCGGCTCCTCGGTCGTCGTGGTCACCGGTGGCCGCGTCGTGGTGGTCGTCGGCCGGGGCGTCGTGGTGATCTGCGTCGTCGGCGACGGACCGGGCACCGGTTCGTCCGAGCCGGCCCGGTCGAACAACACGACGCCGAGCGCGATCGCCGCGAGCGCGAGCGCGATACCCGCGGCCCACAGCAGCACCTTCGAGGAGCGGCCGCCCGCGGAGTCGCCGATCGGGGGCTGCGTGCCCGTCGCAGGATTCGGTCCCGTGTACGGGGTCTGCGGCGGCGGGGTCGCCCCCGAATACACGTCGCCGGTGTAGGCCTGCGGCGGCGTCGTCATGGCCCGGGTAGCCGTGGTGGGCGGCGCCGTGCCCGGCACCCCGGGCGGCAGCACCCGGTTGGCGTTGGTGATCGGCGGCACGTTCCCGGGCGGCGGCACGGGACGGCCCGCGCGGACCGCCGCGATCGCGTCGGCGAACTCGCCGCCGCTGGAATAGCGGTGCGCAGGGTCCTTCGCCATGCCGATCTCGATGACCTCGCGCACGCCGGCCGGCAGATCCGTAGGCAGCGGCGCGGGCACCTCCTGCACGTGCTTCATCGCGACGGTGACGACGCTGTCGCCGAGGAACGGCCGCCGGCCCGACAGGGCCTCGTAGCCGACGACGGCCAGCGAATACACGTCGCTCGCGGAGGTCGCCTCCTGACCGAGAGCCTGCTCCGGCGAAATGTACTGGGCGGTGCCCATCACCATGCCGGTACGCGTCACCGGGGACGCGTCGACGGCCTTCGCGATACCGAAGTCGGTGATCTTGACCTGGCCGGTCGGCGTGATGAGGATGTTGCCCGGCTTCACGTCGCGGTGCACGACACCGCCGTTGTGCGCGGCCTGCAGCGCCCGGCCGGTCTGCTCGAGCATGTCGAGGCTGTGCCCCAGCGACAGGCGGCCGACGCGCGCGAGCACTGCGTTGAGCGGTTCCCCGTGCACCAGCTCCATCACCAGGTAGGCGATCGACTGGCCTTCGGCGTCGCGGATCTCGCCGTAGTCGAACACCCCGGCGATACCGGGATGGTTGAGCTGGGCGGTGGTGCGGGCCTCGAACCGGAAGCGGGTCAGGAAGTCGGGGTCGTCCGACAGTTCCGCCTTGAGGATCTTCACCGCGACCCGGCGGTCGAGCCGCGTGTCGAGTCCTTCCCACACCTGGCCCATGCCGCCGGTCGCGATGAGCCGTTGCAGTCGGTAGCGGTCGGCGATCATGGCGCCGCTGTTCACAGCCATGTCAGCCTCCCTGCAATCCGGCCGAGATGACGGCCCGTCCGATGGGCGCGGCCACGGAGCCGCCGGTGGCCGCGAGCGCCCGGTCGCCGCCGTCCTCCACGATCACCGCTACCGCAACCGTGGGCTGCTGCGCGGGCGCAAAGGCGATATACCACGTGTGCGGCGGAGTGTTACGGGGGTCGCTGCCGTGCTCGGCCGTGCCGGTCTTGGACGCGATCTGGACGCCGGGGATCTTGCCCGCGCCGCCCGCGAAGTTCTCGGCGCCGATCATCAGGTCCGTGAGGGTCGCGGCGACCTCCGGGGCGATCGCCTGGCCGGCCGACTCTGGCACCGTTTCGGCGAGAACCGACAGGTCAGGGGACTGCAACTGCTCCACCAGGTACGGCTTCATGCGCACCCCACCGTTCGCGACGGTCGCGGCGATCACCGCGTTCTCCAGCGGAGTCAGGGCCACGTCGCGCTGCCCGATGCTGGACTGTCCGAGTGCCGCACCGTCCGGAATCGGACCGATTGTGCTTTCTGCCACAGACAGCGGAATCGACATGTCCTCGCCGATTCCGAGCGCCTCGGCCTGCGCCGCGAGAGCCTCCCTGCCGGTGTTGATTCCCATCTCGACGAACGCGGTGTTGCACGAGCGGGCGAACGCCTCGCGCAGCGTCGCGGTCGGTTCGGAACCGCACGTCGAACCGGCGTAGTTCTCGAGTGTCGTTGTCGTGTCCGGAAGCGTGATGTTCGGGGCGGCGGTGAACCGGTCCTCCGGGCTCACCCCGTTCGCGAGGGCAGCGGCGGTGACCACGACCTTGAACGTCGAACCCGGCGGGTAGGTCTGCGACACCGCGCGGTTGAGCATCGGCTTGTCCGGGTCGGCGTTGAGTTCGTCCCAGGCGGCGCTGGTGGCGGCCCCGTCGTGCCCGGACAGCCGGTTCGGGTCGTAACTCGGTGTGCTCACCATCGCCAGAATCTTGCCGGTACTCGGTTCGATCGCGACGACCGCACCCGTGTAACCCTTGGCGGTCAGTTCGTCGTAGGCGACCTGCTGCATCATCGGGTCGATGGTGCTGACGACGTTCCCGCCGCGCGGGTCGCGTCCCGACACCAGGTCGAAGAAGCGGCGCCCGAACAGCCGGCTGTCCGACCCGTTGAGGACGGCGTCCTCGGACCGTTCCAGGCCGGTGCTGCCGTACTGCATCGAGTAGAAGCCGGTGACCGGTGCGTACGCGAGCGGGCTCATCGGCTGCTCCGGGGTGGCCGGATAGGTGCGCAGGTACTTGTAGCGGCTGTCGGTGGGCACCGACACCGCCAGCACCTGCCCGCTCGCGGAGATCTGGCCGCGCTGGCGGGAGTACTCGTCGATCAGCACCCGCGAGTTCCGCGGATCGGTGCGCAGATCGTCGGCCTTGATCACCTGCACGTACGTGGCGTTGGCGAGGAGAGCGGCGACCAGGAACATCACGGCCATCGCGACCTTGCGGAGAGGACCGTTCATTCGCGCCCCATCATCTCCGTCTGCGCGTCCGCGATCGGGGGCGCAGGCTTCTTGCGGGGGAGGACGGGTTCGCGGGCCGAGTGCGAGATCTTCATCAACAACGCCAGCAGTAGATAGTTCGCGAGCAGCGACGATCCGCCGTAGGAGACGAACGGGGTGGTCAGGCCCGTCAGCGGAATCAGCTTGGTGACACCGCCGACGACCACGAAGAGCTGGATCGCGAGGGTGAACGACAAGCCTGCGGCGAGCAGTTTACCGAAGCTGTCGCGCACCGCCAGCGCAGTGCGCAGCCCCCGCACGATCAGGACGAGGAACAGCAGCAGGATCGCGGCCAGGCCGATGAGGCCCAGTTCCTCACCGATCGCCGCGACGATGAAGTCGGTCTTCGCGAACGGCACCTGAGCGGGCCGGCCGCTGCCCAGGCCGGTGCCGCCGACACCGCCGGTCGCCATGCCGAACAGCGACTGCGAGATCTGGTAGCCGGTGTTCGCGTAGTCGGCGAACGGGTCGAGCCAGGTCTGCACCCGCACCCGCACGTGCCCGAACATCTGGTAGGCGAAGAAGAAGCCGACGGCGAGCAGACCGAAGCCGATGAGCAGCCAGCCCACCCGTTCGGTGGCGATGTAGAGCATCACCAGCACCGTCGTGAAGAGCAGCAGCGAGGTGCCCAGATCCTTCTCGAACACCATGACGCCGATCGACAGGATCCACGCGGCGAGGATCGGGCCGAGGTCGCGGGCGCGCGGGAAATCCATGCCGAGGAAGTGCTTGCCGGCGGTCGTGAACAGGTCACGTTTCGCGACGAGCACCGACGCGAAGAAGATGATCAGCAGGATCTTCGAGAACTCGCCGGGCTGGATGCTGAAACCGGGCAGCCGGATCCAGATCTTCGCGCCGTTGACCTCGGACAGGCTCGACGGCAGCAGCGCCGGGATGGCCAGCGCGACCAGGCCGATCAGGCCGAGGGTGTAGCTGTAGCGGGCGAGCAGCCGGTAGTCGTGCAGCAGCACCAGCACCGCGACGAACCCGGCGATGGCCAGCGCGGTCCACAGGACCTGCTGGTTCGCGTCGGGCGACGGGATGGGATTGCCCATGAACCGGGCGTTCTCCGCGTCGGCGAGGTCCAGGCGGTGGATCAGGACCAGGCCGAGCCCGTTGAGCAGCGCCACGATCGGCAGCAGCAGCGGGTCGGCGTACGTCGCGAATCGACGCACCGCCAGATGCGCGACGAGGAACAGCGCGGCGTACGTCAGCCCGTACTTGGCGAGGTCCCAGGTGAGAGCCTGTTCCTGGCTGGCCTCGACGAGCATCAGCGACACCAGCGTGATGCCGATCGCGGCGAGAATCAGCAGGAGTTCGGTGTTGCGGCGGGTGGACTGCAGTGGCGCAGGGGCAAATCCACCCGGTGGGCTCGGGAAAGCCCCCGCGACGTGAGACACCGACATCAGGCTCCCACCCTGCAGTTCTGGCCCGGTACCTGCGGTACGGCCGGGGTCGGGGAGGGTGTCTGCTCCGGAG
>NZ_JALPTB010000230.1 GCF_023218075.1 Rhodococcus sp. HM1
GACAAGGCCCGGGCCTACTGGGAGAGCCTGCTCACCGACGAGGGCGCGTTCTTCGACCGCGAGGTGCGCCTGGACGCCGCGAGCCTGCCGCCGATCGTCAGCTGGGGCACCAGCCCGGAGGACGTGATCTCGGTGCGCGGCCGCGTGCCTGATCCGGCGGCGATCGCGGACGAGAACAAGCGGCAGTCCAAGGAGAAGGCGCTGGCCTACATGGGCCTGACCCCGGGCACGCCGATCACCGACATCACCCTGGACCGGGTGTTCATCGGCTCCTGCACCAACGGCCGGATCGAGGACCTGCGGGTCGTCGCCCAGATGGTCGAGGGCCGCAAGGTGCACGAGAGCGTCTCCGCCATGGTGGTGCCGGGCTCGGGCCTGGTGAAGGCGCAGGCCGAGGC
>NZ_JALPTB010000231.1 GCF_023218075.1 Rhodococcus sp. HM1
GGGCCGCGGCGCGCCACGCGGCCGTCAGCGGGCCCATGCCGTCGCTCACGCTGTAGCCCTTGCCGCGGCGATCGTCCAGGTAGGCCTGCAGTTCCTGCGCCGAGGTGCGGCGGGCTGTGGCATCCACCACGTACTGGATGTTGCGTGCATGCACCTGGGCATTGAGCACGGTGCCGTCGGTCGCGTCGCCCGGGATGCCCGTCCAGGTGGATGGCGTCACGGCCGGGAAGGCACCGGTCGCAGCGGCGCTCACGCCGGCGTCCACCACCAGCGTGGACGGCTTCCAGATGGTGAGGAAGCCCGACAGCACGCGCACGCCCGCGTTCGTCTCCAGCGTGGCGTAGCGCGCGTCGCCGCGCTGGTTCGACGCGGCGTTGTCCACGAACGGGGGAACGC
>NZ_JALPTB010000232.1 GCF_023218075.1 Rhodococcus sp. HM1
GTATCATAACCTAGCAATCCACCTACTAAAGCTACGTCAGTACCGTGCCCCCTATATGTTTCCATAAATGAACCATATAAATAGATATCAGCTTGTTGTGGTATTTTACCAAACAAGTCTTTTGCCACTAGACCTATTCTGACTGCACCTGCCGTGTGAGATGATGATGGCCCTACCATTGTTGGTCCAATGATGTCAAAAACACTTTTATATTTCATAACAATACCCCACAATAATTTTTAATAATTCTAAAGTGTTGCGCTTACATATTTGCGTCCATATTATTATAACAAGCTACACTCTTTTTATAAACTATTATCGGTTGAACAAAGCATAAATAAAATTCGCAACTATTTCTTACCTTTAAGCTAAAAAGTCAGCGCTCAATATAGC
>NZ_JALPTB010000233.1 GCF_023218075.1 Rhodococcus sp. HM1
GCTTGTATTCGTCGTCGGTCAGGCTCACCTCGTAGGCCGCGGCGGGGTCGCGCACCGGGATCGTGGCCGAATAGCCCTTGGCCGGGTAGATCGGCAGGCGCAGGCCGAGCGGCTCCGCCAGCAGCGGGCTGAACGAGCCCATGGCGAGCACGTAGGCGTCGCTGCGCACGCGCGCGTAGCGGCCTTCTGCGTCGGTGATCTCGACATGGTCGATGGCGCCGCCCGCGGTGCGCAGCGCGGTGACGTGGCAGCCCATGCGGAAGCGCACGCCATGGGCTTCGGCGACCTGCGCCAGCGCGCGCGTGAAGGCATTGGCGTCGCCCGATTCGTCCTCGGCCGTGTAGGTGGCGCCGGCCAGCCGGGGGCGGATGGCGGCGAGGGCCGGCTCCAGC
>NZ_JALPTB010000234.1 GCF_023218075.1 Rhodococcus sp. HM1
ACATACGAACGGCTATTATACGATCAGCGGAACCTCGATGGCGGCGCCACACGTGGCGGGCGCCGCCGCGGTGCTGATGCAGGCCTTCCCGTTCCTGACGGCGCCGCAGATCGCCCAGACGATGTTCACCACCGCCACCCATCTCGGTGACGGTCCGAGCAACATCCCGAACGCCGTGTTCGGCTGGGGCCTGCTCAACCTCGGCAAGGCGATCGACGGTCCCGGACAGTTCACGGCAACCTGGACGGTGAACACCACCTACAAGGGCCAAGCCTATTACGGATTGTTCGCCAACGACATCTCCGGGCCCGGCGGCCTGATCAAGACCGGGGCCGGCATCCTCGACCTCACCGGCACCAACAGCTACGCCGGCGGCACTGCGATCAACGGC
>NZ_JALPTB010000235.1 GCF_023218075.1 Rhodococcus sp. HM1
CCACGTGAGCGACGCGAGCGACCTGAAGATGGGCGACTACTTCGACCTCGCCGCCGACCTGTACGGCCTGCCGCGCCCACGCAGGATCACGCGCGCCCAGGCGCGGGAGGAACTCTCGCCGATGCTGCTGAGCTTCATGGGCGAATCGCGCCGGCTCGACGCCACGCGGCTCGCGAAGGAGTTGCGGGTGACGTTGCGTTACCCGACCGTGGGCGAGGGGCTGCGCAGTACCTGATGGGCTTCGCGCAGCTTCAGCGCGGATAGATGTTCCCGTTGCCGTCGTAGCACCGGAACACGTTGCACTGCGTGCCCGGCGGCCTGGGCACCGGCACGGCCGGCTGCACGACCACGGGATGCCGCGGCACCACCACCACGGGAGGTACGTAGACGT
>NZ_JALPTB010000236.1 GCF_023218075.1 Rhodococcus sp. HM1
ACCTCTCCCTCGGGGTGCGCCAGATCAAGGCCGGCCAGTGGGCCGCCGCCCGCCAGAATTTTTCCAGGAGCGGCCGCGGGGCGGCCACCGACCTCACCGCCACGCTGCTGACCGCCTGGTCTTACGCCGGCGCGGGCGACGGCAAGAAGGCGCTGGAGACGGTCAACAAGCTCCGGGGCGAGCGCTACTACAACACCTTCCGCGACTACCATGCCGGCCTGATCGCCTCGGTGATCGGCGACAACGCCGAGGCCGAGCGGCGGCTCAAGGCCGCCTACGAGGCCGACCGCAACACCCTACGCATCGTCGACGCCTACGCCCGGCTGGAGGCCAGCCTCGGCCGCACCGACCTAGCGATCCAGGCCTATTCCGACTTCGACCAGCTCTCGCC
>NZ_JALPTB010000237.1 GCF_023218075.1 Rhodococcus sp. HM1
GGTCCGGGCTGCGCCGGCCGGCCGGTCAACTCGGCGTCAGGTCGCACGGGCGGTCCGCGCGGTCCGGGCGAGGTGCTGCCAGGTGTCCACGACGGTGTCGGGGTTCAGCGACATCGACTCGATCCCCTGCGCGACCAGCCACTCGGCCAGGTCGGGGTGGTCGCTGGGGCCCTGCCCGCAGATGCCGACGTACTTGCCGCGCTCCAGGCAGGCTGTGATCGCCATCTCCAGCACGGCGAGCACCGCCGGGTCGCGCTCGTCGAAGGCGCCGGCGACCAAGCTGGAGTCGCGGTCCAGGCCCAGCACGAGCTGGGTCATGTCGTTGGAGCCGATGGAGAACCCGTCGACGTGGTCGAGGAAGGCGTGCGCCCGCAGGGCGTTGCTCGGC
>NZ_JALPTB010000238.1 GCF_023218075.1 Rhodococcus sp. HM1
GGCGACCACGGGGCGACTATCCTTAACCTGCGTGAGCAGCTGGGGCTGGATGGCGAACTGGTCAGCGACTGCGCGGTGCTGACGCCGCTTATTCAGACGCTGCGTGACATTCCCGGCGTGAAAGCGCTGCGTGATGCCACCCGTGGTGGTGTAAACGCGGTGGTTCATGAGTTCGCGGCAGCCTGCGGTTGTGGTATTGAACTTTCAGAAGCGGCACTGCCTGTTAAACCTGCCGTGCGTGGCGTTTGCGAATTGCTGGGACTGGACGCCCTGAACTTTGCCAACGAAGGCAAACTAGTAATACCTGTTGAACGCAACGCGGCAGAGCAAGTGCTGGCAGCGTTACATTCCCATCCACTGGGGAAAGACGCGGCGCTGATTGGTGA
>NZ_JALPTB010000239.1 GCF_023218075.1 Rhodococcus sp. HM1
TCGTAAAGGTACCAACTAATAAAGTAAAAATAAACCAAAAGCGACTATATCTTTTTCCATTACGTGCGATACTTTGATCCATATCACTCTCTCCCTCTTTAGAATAATTATTATCTGACTGTTAATTATTATATGTTTTGAATTAGTGAATGTAAATGTTATAATATCATTAGATTATAATTATTTTAAGAAAGGGGACGACATTATGGCAGAAGCAGAATTTGATCGAGCTCTTGATCATCTCCGTGAAAACAAGGTCCGTCTTACTCCCCAACGGAAAACCATCTTAAATTACTTAATCAATCATCATACTCATCCAAGCGTTGAAATGATTTATGATGATCTTAAAGACTCAGTTGCCAATATCAGCATGGCAACTGTATAC
>NZ_JALPTB010000023.1 GCF_023218075.1 Rhodococcus sp. HM1
ACACCGGGACATGCCATCACCCCAGCTCACCGCACACAACAACCCCCCACACCCACCACCAGGCACACACGCCGAGGGACGCACCCAGACCGCGACACCACCGCCGAACGCATCACGCCCCCACCTCCGCCTCGTCCACCGTCGCGTCGACCACGACCGCACCGCCCAGACGCGCCGTCGTCAGCAACGCCTCCACATGCCCCTCACGCAGGCTCTGTGTCTCCCCCTCGTCGTCCACCGAGGTGAACACCACCGCACCCACATACCGCTGCCAGACGAAGCCGTGGGCCTTCGCAATCAAGGTCGCCACACGATTGACCACCGGCTCCCCGGGGAGGATCGCCGGGGAGGAGCCGATGAACGCGAGCTGATCCTCGTGCAGTTCGGTGCCGGTCAGCGTCGCGATCAGAGCCGACTGGGCAGCCAGGAACTCGGGGGCACCAGCGACAACACAGGTCAGGTCCGCAGCCCCTCCCCCGAATTCAAACAACTTCGCACATTCGCCCGGTACAACCCGTAGCGAGCATCGTTCTCATAACAACGGAGCACCACCTCATCCGGTATCCCGGCCCGCCGCAACAACACCGTCCGCAGCACCCACGACAACGAATAATCCACTGCTATCAGCAGAAGCATCAGACCGTCGGACGACGCGTCCGAGGTGTACGCCTGATGCGCGAGCTGGTTGCGCGCCGAACACACCTGGCCAGGCCAATCCGAGAAATCCGCCACGATCCCGGGGACCGCGCACTCGGCCGACTCCTGCAACTGCTCCAGGCGCCGGCGATACGGAAGCTCATCAAAATGGCTCAGAGCCTCGTTCAGCGCCTTTTCCGACTCTTCGCGGTCGAACCCCTTCTGCTCCAGCATCTCTGCGCCGGTTGTGCGTGCCGCGCGACGGACACGATCACGCGCATTGCCGCTGAGTCCCGGAAAGCGGGAGGTAACCGGATACAAGCGCCGGTGCAGTCCCTCCGCGAGGGCACACATCGTCAGTGCCTGTGCCTGGATGGCCCCGCGAACCGGGTCGGCCACCGCGCTCGCCAACCCATCCAAGGACCGGCTCACATCGATCCACGTGGAGAACACCTCCAACGTCAGCTCCCGGGTGGGGACCACCGCATCGGGATAGGAGCCAGCCGTCCCGGAGTCGATGCTCCTGCCGATCACCGGCAGCCACCACGTGTCCTCGACATTCCGCTCGTCCGCGACCCGAAATTCGAGCGCGGTGACCTGCAACCGACTTTGTGTGGCCAGCTTCGCCAGTGTCAGCACCGGATCGACAACCAGACGTGCGTACTCCCGCCGGGTCAGCGGACTGTGCGCTCGATGTTCGAACCACACCTGCCCATCCTCATCGGCCCACACCCGCAACGAGCCAACCTCGTCACTCACCGCCTCCTGTCCAGACCGCATCAGGTGAGCCCACCAGTGGGGATCGTCGAGACAGAACCGCACCGCCGAATAGCACTGCTCCCCACCGTCCACATGAGCACCTACTACCACCACAGGAGCCCGAAACCACTGCCGCAAAAGAACATCATGGTCAGCCTGAGCGTCCACGACCGTGACCTCGGTCCCGTCATCGAGGACACCATGCACCGTCACCGGCTGAAAATCCGCAACGACATCATCCGGATCTCCGCTGGTTGTCACCGCGTACATCCCGTTCGATCCGCGCTGCTCGACGCGAAGCGAACGACTGGGCGAAATGGGTCTTTCGACACGCAGCTCGGCCTCCTTGCCGGGGCTTACGTGCAGTTCCCCGCGGCGCTCAGGCAACGGCGTCCCCACCCGCCAGAACCGCCCCAGCATCACCTCGTCACCTACAGGCATCCGGTCCTCCCTTCACACAGCGCCCTGATGCAGGAGACACGTCCTTCCTCAAGCCGGTCGGGCCGCCAGCAACGCCGGCACCGCGCTGCGCTCACGTACCCACCTCGCCACCGTCGGATCGATCCAGGACAACACCTCGAGCAACTCCCCATGCAGACCGGCGACGTCCTGACCGGTGCTGGCGACCTGCGCGCCGTGGATCGGCTCGTGATGAGCAATCCGATTCCGCAGCGTGTTGAGATGATCAAGCCGTCGATAGACATCCTGACGCCGGTTGGGACGCTGATGCGGATACGCATGCCGCACACACGGAGTCCACAACGTGGCCTCATAGGAGCGCGCATGCAGAAAACGCCAGAACCCGAACATCAACTCCGCCACCACCCGACCCGGCACCTCCGCGCGTCCCCCGCGAGTCGCACGACGCCGCGCCTCGGCAACATCCTTCTGCGACTGCGGCGTCAACGGTGCCGTCAGATACCACGGATCGGCACCCCGATTGCGGCGGTTCCACCGATCGAGCTGGGCATGACAGGCATTGCGCAAGACCACCTCGAGGTAACCGAGATCCTCGAACACCGCCGCACCCAGGCGAGCGTTCCACTCGTACAGATCCAACGCCCGATCAAGATCACCACCGGTCGCCGCGAGATACGACGACAACCGCTCCGGCGTCAACAACACACGCATTGCCTGCGTCACGGCCGCGCTGCGGTTGGGCATATCCCTCCAGTACCGATATAGTTGACAGCGAAGACCCCGGAGCGGCCTCTGCACACCACAGTGCACGTCCCCGGGGTTTTGACATTCCACCACCCCGCTCCTCGTGGCCGCTCCCCGGCCACCGTGAGCACAGACCGCCGGGGTAGAAGACACCTCTCTGTGGTGCAGACCCCATTGCGTATGGGGGTCACTAATCACCGAGGCCGCGAGGCTCGGAGTCACTGGTGATGTGGTCGCCGAAGAAGTCGCGGCGAGCCCGTGCGAACAACTCGGGATAGTCCATCCCGTACGTCTGCGCGGTGTGCCGCAGCGCCTCGATCGCCGACTCGAGCGGAGTGGCCTCCGAATACATACTCCGCGCGTACGCCAACAACGCCTCGTACTGCTGAACGAGCTCCGCACTCGCAGGTAGCCCGGACACGAGGGTGAGCCGGATCCGCGGATCGACATCGATCCGATTGCGGGCGGCGGTGCTGGCGAGGAAGTCCGGATGCACGGGATGTCCGGCATCCATCTCCGCAAGCCGATCACGGAACCACGGGGACCGTACGAGTCCGGCACGTTCCCACGCCCGGTGCACGCACCAGCGCGCGAAAGCGCGCTGCCGATCGTCGTCGAGCGCTTCGACCCGGTCGATAAGATCCCGGTCCAGTCCCGCGACGTGCCGGGCGGCATAGATCGCCTCGAGAGCCGGCGTAAGCGGTTTTCCACCGAAGGTATGCAACACCGCGCGTACGGCCAAAGCTTCGCGGCTGCGCGGCGCCACGGTGACCACTTCCCCGGAGTCGTCCCGGATGTAGACATACGCCCTCGACGGTTCCGGCCGGTCGACCTGCGGCTGCGGTGACCACGCGGTGTCGGTCTTACGCAGTGTGCGTACCTGCGCATCCGCGATACGGGTGGTGGTGGGCCACAGGCAGATCAGATAATCCTCGACGATCTCGTCGACGTCGAGACCGAAATGAGTGTCGCGGCCACGAGCGTGTGCCCGCACCCGATAGGTGCCCGCCGGGACCGGATCGATGGTGGTGCAGACGGTGCCATCGGCGGCGGAGACGACCATCGCCTGGGTCGCCGAGACGATGGTTTCCTCGACGACCTCCCAGCCTTCTTGCGCAAGATCGGTCGGAGGCCGATCGAGCAGCTCGACCCTGACTCGGACCGGACCGTAGGCAATGCCGGTGTAGAACCAGACGGCCCCGTCACCAACATCGATCAACGTGCCCTGCGCGAGCGGATCGAGAGTGTCGACCGTGGGGTCGCCGAAACTGAACTGGTGATGGTCGACCTGGACCACGCCGTCGGACTGCACCGCACGATCATCGCGTACCGGACCCTGCCACGCCGGATCCCATACTGCATCGGCGTGGCGGTGAAACCACCACGGAGAATCGCAGCCCTCGAGCCGCTAACTGCTCGTTTCAGAATGAGGACGGCATCGTTCAGGGCACCGGTTCCCATACCAGCTGATCGTCTTCGATGTACGGCTGATATCTCGCCCATTCGGACATGCGCATCGCCATCGGGGCGTTGCGTTCGAGGCAGGATGCGAGATTGTCGAGCATCGCGCTGAGCGATCGCCACAGCGGCAGCCGGTGAACCCAGTCCTGGTCCGGCCAGAGGTTGACGCTTGCGTGCAGCGGGCCGTGCCGGGTGTCGACGAACAGGGTGTCGGCATCCCTGCGGGCGAACGGAATGAACCCGGGCAGCATGACGGCGGTGGGTGAACCCGCCGGTTGTGCCATCTCCTCGGCGATGTCATCTCCCGCCTCGTGCATCTGCTCCCTGGCCAGGCGTTGCCCCAGTGCGTGTACCTGCACCACTCGCTCGAGCGACAGCAGCTCGAAACCAGGGGGGAGCAGCAGCATTCCTCGTCGATCATCGGCGTCGGCCACGTGTCGGTACAGCTCACGGACCTCCGCTGGCCACGGGCACGTCGCGTCCTCGGCAACGGCAACGGCAACGTCCTCGGCGGAGGCACCGACATACTCCACCCGCAGATTCGTCGTCAGTAGCGGGCGCAGTCGATTCCACTGACGCTCTATGGAGGTGGGTGGAGTCGAGGTCGCCAGCCGGTGCACGTCGTCGCTGTCCGCGGCGGGCAGGATCCGCCGGAGCGTGTGCGGGTCGAGGTCGTGGTGGCTCACGACGAGCAGCCTATGGTGTGGGTCGGCGATGTATGCACCATCTACGTCGGGCAGAGTGCCCATGTGGCTGATGATCTTGTTGCTGACGATCTGTGGGAGCGAATAGCGCCCTTGCTGCCGCCTCGCCCTGCGCGCCGTTCCCGCTTCCCGGGACGCAAACCCATCGACGATCGTGTCGCACTCGGTGGCATCCTGTTCGTCCTGCGCACCAATGTGAGCTGGCGCGATGTGCCGGCAGAGAAGATCGGATGCAGCGGCATCACCTGCTGGCGCAGGCTGCGGGAATGGACCGAGGCCGGGGTGTGGCCGCGGCAGGTGCTGGCCGAGGTGTACGACCAGCTCGGCTTCGGGATCGTCGACGATGCGGTGTTCCGCGACCTGGTGATCGCTCGCATCGTCGAACCCGGCTCGAAACTCGACGCCGGCCGGGTCCTGCAGGACCTCGGGGCGGACCCGCCGAGCTACGCGACGATCAAACGTCACTTGGGTCAGGTCATCACCGGAAAGTACCGGGACCGCATCGCCGAGAAATGTTTCGCCCATGCCGCCGAAACCGGTGGCTTGAGCCTGTTGTTGTACGACGTGACGACCTTGTATTTCGAGGCCGAAAAGGAAGATGAACTGCGGAAAGTCGGATACTCGAAGGAGCGTCGGGTCGACCCGCAGATCGTCGTCGGGTTGCTCGTCGATCGCACCGGTTTCCCCCTCGAGATCGGATGCTACGAGGGCAATTCGGCCGAGACCCACACGATCGTGCCGATCGTGCGGCAGTTCCAGGCCCGCCATGACCTCGAAGGGGTCGAGATGGTCGTCGCCGCCGACGCCGGGATGTTGTCCGCGTCCAATCTCGCAGCACTGGACGAGGCCGGACTCAAGTTCATCGTCGGATCCCGCGCCACGAAAGCGCCTGGTGATCTCGCCTCCCACTTTCATTGGAACGGCAATGTTTTCACCGATGGGCAGATCATCGACACGATCACGCCACGGCACGGCCGCTCGGTGGTCAACAACTCTCGCAAGCGCGCCGAACCGGTATGGGATCGGGCGGCGCATCCGAATGCGTGGCGGGCGGTGTGGCAGTACTCGCGCAGCCGCGCCGCCCGGGACGAGAAGACACTCAACGCGCAGGAAGCCCGCGCCCGGGCCGTGGTCGACGGGGACACCGCACCGAAGTCGACGCGATTCGTGAAGACAACTGCGAAAGGCCGGCGACTGGATACTGCGTCGCTCGAACGAGCCCGGATGCTCGTCGGGCTGAAGGGATATGTCACCAATCTTCCTGTCTCGCTGATGGACCCGGGAGAAATCATCGGCAAGTATCACGAGTTGTGGCATGTGGAGCAGTCATTTCGGATGTCGAAGACGGATCTGCGGGCACGGCCGATCTTCCACCGCACCCGCGACGCAATCGAGGCGCACCTGACCGTGGTGTTCACGGCCTTGGCTATCTCACGGGTGGTGCAGGAACGCAGTGGGCTCGCGATCGGCAAGGTCGTCAAGCTGCTGCGGCCGCTGCGGTCGTCGACCATCGCGATCAACGGAACCCGGCACACGTTCCCGCCGCAGGTCGAGGCCGATATGCAGGTGCTGCTCGACCGGATTTCAGGTACCGAAGTCACGCACTAACGAAATGAGCCAACTCGGGACGAGCGGCATCAGTTGAGTGACGTCGTGGCGGTTTCCGCCGGTCAGCGACACCGCAAGAGGGGTTCCGTGCCGGTCGACGATCACATGGTGCTTGCTGCCGGTGCGGCCGCGATCGACCGGTGAGGGTCCCGTGTGATCCCCCCTTTGAGGGCCCGCACGTGCGAGCCGTCGACGGCGACGTCGTCCATCTCGAGCAACCCGGCGGCTCACAGCTCCGCGAGCAGCATCTCGTGCAGCCGCGGCCACACCCCGGCCTCGGTCCACTCCCGCAACCTGCGCCAGCAGGTCACTCCGCTGCACCCGATCGTCTCTGCCGGCACATCACGCCAGGCCACGTTGGTGCGCAGAACGAACATGATGCCGGCCAGGGCGACCCGGTCGTCGACCGGCTTGCGTCCCGGAAACCGGAACCGGCGGGCAGATCTGGGCGGAAGCAGCGGAGCTACACGCTCCCACAGATCGTCAGGAACAAGATCAACAGACACTCTCGACACGGTGCCCGAAACCGTCCCGGAATGCCATCTACCACGCCGAACTCATTCTGAAACGGTCAGTTAGACTTACGACAAGTACCGCACCTTGCTGCGCCGGCGCGGGATCACCCCGATGATCGCCCGCCGCGGCGTCGCGCACGGTTCCGGTCTGGGCAAGGTCCGCTGGGTCGTCGAGCGCACCTTCGCCTGGCTGCACCAGTTCAAACGCCTGCGTGTCCGCTCCGAGGATCCCCGCCGTTTCGAGGAGGGCTTCCGAGCAGCGATGCGCTCCCTCGCCGACAGCGGGCGCGCCTTGGAGACGAATACTCGCAGGTTGTGGCCGTGGATTCCGCAATGGTGGACCGAGGAAGGCGGTCGAGCCATCACCTTCGGTAGCGATGCACACGAGCCGGAGGCGGTGGCCGACAACTTTCCCGAAGCTGTAGCGATAGTGGAATTCTTCGGGTTCCGCCCCGGCCGGCGCGCCGAAGACATCTGGACCCTACAGCGAAGTCTGTCCGTCTCTACGGTCCCGGTATCAGGGGTATCCGGTAGCCACCTTGCAGGTGGAGGATCCTGGGGATCTGTCGAGATGTGGCCCGGAGTGACGAGACATGCCCCGATACGTCGACGGATGCAGAGCATGTCGACCGTGCTCGTCTACCCTCAGGTGCGCCGTATATAGACTTGCCGGTATGTTCTTCGGTCCCCGCAGCGGTATGACCCTGATGTGCTTTCTGCTGTCGTGGGCTGTTGCCGTTGTCTTCTCCGTCGATCTCGGATCGGCCGGTCCCACACCGGTGTTGCTGGCAGGGTTCGTGGTCATCCTCGCCGCAGTGGCGGCTGTGCTGGGGACGGGCCGTGCGGACGATGCGCTGTTCGGATTCGACCGGACCACGCGTGGACCGACCGAGGAAGAACAACGCCGCCGCGGCGAGCTTCGGCGTCACTACCATCCGCTTCGGCCACACGCATCCTCGATCAGGTGGGCCTTGCCGAGATCGCCGATCAACTTCCCGTGACGATGTCCAGTGGCCAGCGTCATCGCCTGGCGTTGGGTTCGGCGCTGGTGCGCCCTCGCACGATAGTGGTGCTCGACGAACCCGAGCAGCACCTCGACGCCGGGGGCCGTGCCTGGCTCGCCGAAGCCATCCGCGCCGAGAAACACGCTGGCACTGCGGTGCTGCTGGTCTCCCACGACCACACCCTGGTCGCCGCAGTAGCCGACGAGATCGTCGACGGTGACTCATGGCGCTGACCGATACGTCCCGTCCGATTCCCTCCGCGTCGACACTGCGCGCCCTCCGTCGCAGTTTCGAACGTGCCCACACTCCGCCGATGCTCCGCGAAGGAACCTTCGCGCTGACCGCCCTCGGGGCGTATGTGTGCGGCGGTGTGCTGTGGTGGTTGACGACGCGGCCGGCGACCGTGCTCACCACCTCGCCTCTGATCGACACCCACCAGCGGTGGAACCCGACATGGGGATAGACCGTGGCCGGGGTGCTCACCGCCGCCCTGGTGACGGGAGCAGCAGCGCTGGGGCCGGTGAACGTTCGCAGCGAGACCGCATGGTGGTTGCTGCCCACCCCGGTCGACCGGCGCGGGGTGCTCCGGCCGCGGATCGGTGCGACCCTCGGCAGCGGAGGTGCCCTCGGCCTGGCCGGGGGCCGGTTGTGCGCATTCGTCGGTGAACTCGCGCACTGGCTGCCGTGCACACTGCTCGGCGCCGCTCTCGGCGTCGGCAGTATTGCGCTCGGCGTGCTCGTCCAGTGCGGGATCCTTCCCCCCTGGACCCTGCGTGCCGTTACCGCCGTCTGTCTCTCGGGTGCAGCCATGGCAGCGATCGTCGCTACCGCAGGCGGCACGGTCGCGCTGATCACCTCGTGGGCTCTCGTCCTCGTCGGCTCGATCGTGGCGGTAGTCCTGTCCGGGATGGCCCTGTGGTGGTGCGGTCGGATCACGGTGGCCGAGATGGCGATCGGTTCCGAGACCGCCGCAGCGATGTCGGTGTCGCTGACGATGCTGGACCTGTCGATCGTCACCGGCGCCCTGGAACAACGAGCCTGGCGACGCGTGGCTCGCCGCCCCTCGCGCCGGATGCCCACCTCCCGCACCCGCGCCTTGATCCGTATCGACGCACTACCTCATGTGCGCCGTCCGCACTCGCTGCTCGTCGCGGCCGGTGCCGTGTGTACCGGGTGGGCGCTGTCGGCAGTGCTGTCGCCGATCGCTGCGGCATGGACGCAGCTGGCGCTCGTGGTCGGGGTGTGCATGATCTTCAGTGCCGGACTGCGGGAGTTGTGCGCCGATCCCGCACTCGCGAGGATGCTCGGAGCCGACGATCGAGGGTTGCGGTTGCCGTTGACGGTGATCCCCGTCGTAGCGGCGGTGGTGACGACGGTGCTGACCGCGCCGCTGGCGGCGATGAACCCGACACCGATGGCACTGGTGCTGATCGGCGCGGTGACCGCGATGTACCGGATCCGGACACGAGCGCCCCTGACCTACGACGGTCTGATCCTCGAAACCGGCTTCGGACAAGTCCCGGTCGATCTGATCCGGCAGAAGATCCGCGGTACCGACGCGATCGTCGTAGCCGCGGCACTACTCGCTGTCTGTGTCTGATCTCTTTCAATTGTCGATCTCCCACTCCGGGTACCGCGCCGGCGGAAGAAAATCCGGGCGCCCGATCCGGATCGGGGCGACCTGATGATCATCGCTGCGGTGAACCCGGACGACGGCGGGATGCGCGATCCACTCACAGGCCCACAGCTCGGCCAGCCGGTGAACCGGCGGGTCCGAAACCCGCTCGTCGTCCACAGTTACATCGATGGTTGTGTCCGGCGGCGCAGTACCGACGACCGCCCACCAGGTCGGATGCGGGACATCGCCGGGAAAGACCTCGCCGAAGGCGGTCACCGCGGTGTAGTCCGGTTCGCTCCAGATCGGCACGCCCTGCTGCTCTGCCTCGTACAGAATCTCCAGTGCGTCCTCGGCGGCGACGAGATGCCTGCCGTCCTGCCGGTACTGAAGCACCATGCCGGAGACCGGGAGAATGAGACGGTCGATGTGCATCGGGTTCCTCTCGGGGTCGGCAGAGTCGTCCGTTGAGGTAACCAGCGACCTGCACTCACTGCTCGATCGTCACAGAAAGAGGACCGCTCTTCGACCGAACCTCGTGTTCGTCCCGGTGAGGTGGCATCCGACTACCGCCCTCAGGGCGGGCGAGCAGTACCGGGCCATGGGCGATCGCATCGATCTCCTTGCCGTTCGAGGCGTCGATCAACGACGCCATGTCCGGATCCGGCCACCCGTTCGGGGCGGGCCGCCGTCGCGACGTGCGGGAACCGATCCTGTCGCGACGACCCTCGCTGCGGCCCGGGCACAACAGATGGTGCTGGTATATGCCAGCGCTGAAAACCCGCAGTCCCTGTTGTCGGGTCCTCCGCCACGCGCGCGTCGAACGGCGGGGCGACAAAGCGTATTCGTCTTCGTCGCCCGCCCTCGATCACCCGAATGGCGGTAGAAGCTCACCGATCACGGGTGATCGTCGACGAATCGGCCCAGAAGAACACCTCCTGTACGGGCCGGTCGAACGCGGCACTGATGCGCAGTGCCAGGTCCAGACTCGGCCGCTGGTCTCCCCGCTCGAGGGCGCCGATCGTCTGTACGTGCGCCCCGCTCAGTTCCGCCAACGGAGGGCGTGCAAACTTGCCTGACCAGGCAGTGGCAACTTCGAGCTGTACATGCACGCGCCCAGGTGTCCCCCGCAGCAGGTGACAAACCCCGGTATCGACCGGTTCCGTTCCAAGGACTCCTTCACCCGGCACAACGGCACCGCACCGCTACCGGTGTGGTCGTCGAATCATGCTCGACATCGCCTCTCACGCACGGGAGACCGACAACTCAACGCCGCGATACACCGGATCGCACTCACTCAGGCGCGTTGCCACGAGGACGCACGCGTTCTGTTGACTCGCCAGTGTGCACCTCACGCAGTGGCATGCCACTGCGTGAGGTGGTGGAATCTATGTCTCGGGTGTCAGCGTCGTCGGTCCGCACTGGCGTGAGGCGCTGGAGTCACCGTCGTGGAGAGGGTTTCGCACGTCCCCGTCATGGACGACGACGACGAGAACGGCCCGCTCGGGTGACACCGACCTCACCCGGTGCGGTGTGTTCGCGTCGAAGTAGAGGCTGTCGCCTTCGTCGAGCTGGATCATCTGGTCGGCCAGGGTCACTTCGACCGCACCCGCTGTGACGTAGATGAATTCTTCCCCGGGATGCTCCATGAAGTCGGATTCGGGGTGGATTGTGGGGTGAACTACGAACGGCTGCATGGCTTTGCCGACCATCCGGGTGGCGACGGGGTCGTACACTGCGCGCCCGCCGGTGCCGTCGACCCGGGCGCGTTGGCTGCGCCGTTCGATGGTGACCACGGTGTCGTCGGGATTGTCGGAGAACAGCTGGCTCACGTCCGCGTTCAATGCACCCGCGATTTTCAACGCGACCGCGATCGACGGTGTGCGCAGTCCCCGTTCGACCTTTGACAGATAGCTCTTGGTCAGGCCGGTTCGCTCGGCCAAGACGTCGAGCGTCAGTCCTGCGCGTCGCCTGTGTGCGCGCAACAGCGCCGCCATCGTGGTGTACCCACCTTTCTCGGTCGGACGGGCGTGCCGATCGTCGCCCTTGCTCATCGTATTGCACAGTACACAATGTTGACAGTTAGGACACTGTGTGTCCTATAGTCATCGATGTGCCCTCCCCTCACCTCTACGGAAGGAGCTCGAGATGGCCACGACCATGAACCTCGGAAAAGCCGAACTGATGACCTCGGCCCAGAAGGACATGAACACCAAGCTCACCACCGCCGACTGGACGGACCGTCAGAAGCTCGCGCTGACCTGCCGCTCCCTCTTCGACGCCGGACACGATTCCGGTCTCGCCGGCCAGATCTCGGCACGCGGTCAAGAACCCGGCACATTCCTGACACAACAGCTCGGCCTCGGCTTCGACGAGATCACCGACAACAACCTCCTGCTCGTCGACGAGGACCTGCGAGTTCTCGAAGGCAGCGGGATGCCGAATCCCGCCAACCGTTTCCACAGCTGGATCTACCGCGCCCGCCCCGATGTGAACTGCATCGTTCACACCCATCCGCTGCACGCGGCGGCGTTGTCGATGCTTGAGATCCCCCTACAGGTCTCGCAGATGGATGTCACTCCCCTGTACGACGACTGCGCGTTCCTTCCGGACTGGCCCGGCGTGCCCGTCGGCAACGAAGAAGGTGAGATCATCTCGGGCGCACTCGGGGACAAACACGCCATTCTCCTGGCCCATCACGGCCAGCTCGTCGTCGGCGCCACCATCGAAGAAGCCTGCTCACTGGCCCACCTGATCGAACGAGCAGCACGGCTTCAGCTCCTAGCGATGGCCGCCGGCGAGATCAAACCGCTTCCTCCCACCCTGGCCAAAGAAGCCCACGATTGGACCCTGACCCCGCGGCGCAGCGACGCCAACTTCCAGTATTACGCCCGCAAAGCGCTGCGCTCCCATCCCGACGCGATCACCACATCCTGACTCGCGCCCCCACCATCTTGGAGAACATTGTGACCACCATCCACGGAATCGTTGCCTATCCCGTCACCCCGTTCGACAGCCACAACCCCGACAAGGTCAGCATCGACGTCCTTCATCTGCTGCTCGACCGCATGATCGACACCGGGGTCGATGCGATCGCCCCGCTGGGCAGCACCGGAGAAAGCGCCTACCTCGATCACAACGAATGGGCCACCGTTGCAGCCGAATCCCTCCAGCACACTGCCGGGCGGGTTCCCACCGTGGTGGGGGTCTCCGACCTGACCACCACCGGAACCGTACGCCGCGCACAGATCGCCGAACGACTCGGCGCCACCGCGGTGATGGCCCTGCCCATCTCGTACTGGCGCCTCACCGAGGACGAACTCCGACTTCACTTCACCACGCTCGCAGAATCCATCGGCATCCCGGTCATGGTCTACAACAACCCCGCGACCACCGGCATCGACATGTCCCCGGAATTCCTGTTCGAACTCGTCAGCGACGTCGACAACATCACGATGGTCAAAGAATCATCCGGTGACATCACCCGGATGCAGCGCCTCAACGAGCTCAGCGGCAACACGCTTCCGTTCTTCAACGGGAGCAACCCCCTCGCGCTGACGGCGTTCCAAACCGGAGCCACAGGATGGTGCACCGCCGCCCCCTGTCTCGTCCCCGACCAGGTCGTCGCATTCCATCGCGAGATCACCGCAGGACGGACTGATGCCGCGGCCGACATCTTCGACCGGCTACGCCCATTCCTCGAAATGATCGTCAGCCGCGGCCTGCCCACCACGATCAAGTCCGGCCTGCGCAGCATCGGAATCGAAGCCGGAGATCCGCGCCGACCCCTGTTGCCGCTCGACGCCCCCGGAGCCACCGAGTTGAAACGACTCATCGACGCCTGCCGCTAACTGACCGTTTCAGAATGAGTTCGGCGTGGTAGATGGCGTTCCGGGACGGTTTCGGGCACCGTGTCGAGAGTGTCTGTTGATCTTGTTCCTGACGATCTGTGGGAGCGTGTAGCTCCGCTGCTTCCGCCCAGATCTGCCCGCCGGTTCCGGTTTCCGGGGCGCAAGCCGGTCGACGACCGGGTCGCCCTGGCCGGCATCATGTTCGTTCTGCGCACCAACGTGGCCTGGCGTGATGTGCCGGCAGAGACGATCGGGTGCAGCGGAGTGACCTGCTGGCGCAGGTTGCGGGAGTGGACCGAGGCCGGGGTGTGGCCGCGGCTGCACGAGATGCTGCTCGCGGAGCTGTGAGCCGCCGGGTTGCTCGAGATGGACGACGTCGCCGTCGACGGCTCGCACGTGCGGGCCCTCAAAGGGGGGATCACACGGGACCCTCACCGGTCGATCGCGGCCGCACCGGCAGCAAGCACCATGTGATCGTCGACCGGCACGGAACCCCTCTTGCGGTGTCGCTGACCGGCGGAAACCGCCACGACGTCACTCAACTGATGCCGCTCGTCGAGGCGATCCCCCGTATTCGAGGCCGGCGGGGCCGGCCGCGGAATCGGCCCCGCCGGTTGTTCGCCGACCGAGGCTACGACTACGACAAGTACCGAAACCTGCTTCGCGAAAAGGGGATCACCCCGATGATTGCCCGCCGAGGCGCCGCGCATGGCTCCGGGCTCGGCAAGGTCCGCTGGGTCGTCGAGCGGACCTTCGCTTGGTTGCACCAGTTCAAGCGTCTGCGAACACGTTCCGAGGTACGAGCGGACTTGCATGAGGGGCTGCTCGAACTCGCGTGCAGCATCATCTGTTTGAGGCGACTGGATAGTGCCCCGTGGAGTGGTGGACTTCGGATCGGCTCTGCAGCACACGTAGCGATCAACGAATCATGCTGAATACTATGCTGTTTCGTTCGATCCGGTCAACGACAACGCCGGTTCGGTAGCGTGCTCTTTGGCGGCGATCACCGCACGGAGCTCGTCCATGCTCACATCCGAGACATAGCGGCGGGTGACCTGCCACTCATCGTGTTGCTCGATGACCACCGCGGTCGCCAACCGCAGGAAGGCCGCCGGGTTGGGGAAGATCTCCACGACATCGGCTCGACGCTTGATTTCCTTGTTCAACCGCTCGATTATCCGGCCCTCGGTGCCGGATCAACCCCTCGTGGCCGATTTGGGTCAGCGGTCGAGGCGATGGAGGTGGTCGGTGAGGGCGTCAGTGACGCGGTGATGGCGGGCGGCTTCGTCGAGCCAACCACGGTCGCGGGCATCGGACTCGAGGACCTGGATGTCGGTGCGTTGCGCCTCGAGCGCGCCGCGGAATTCCGGTCCGGTGACGAAGTTGTCGCAGGTTTCGCAGATGTTGGCGTAGGGGCAGGCGCCGGCCGATTCGTGGCGGGAGCAGTAGCCGTGAGCGACACGAGTTTTGAGCATCTCGCTGCCGAGCCAGCTGACGGTGTCGGGGACGATGGGTTTGCCGACCGGGGTGAGGGTGAACCGGCGGCGCATCGTGCCCATCGCCTGGTCGTAGGCGTCCCGCAGCGTCGGCGACGCCAGGGTGGCGTAACGCAGAGTCATCTGGGGAGCGACGTGCCCGAGCAGCGCCATCAACGCTTGCAGACTCATCCCGGCGTTGGCGAGTTCGGTGGCCCAGGTGTGTCGTAGCTGATGCGGGGTGACGACCAACGGTGCACCGCCGGTCCCGCGCAGTCCGCAGGACTCGACGGCGGCGAGAAGTCCGTTGCGTAGTCGGGTCTGGCCGAGACGACGACCGTGCGCGACGAACAGGAAATCGGTCAACGCTCCGGTGCGGGGATGCGGCAATGGTCGGCAGACACCGCGCCCGCCGGTCCACTCATCCAACGCCGTGAGGGTGGTGGCCGAGAGCGGAACCATGCGTTCGGCGGCGAGTTTGCCCAACGGCACCTTGAGCCAGGTCCCGGCCGGTCCGTAATCGATGACGCTGCCGAGTTCGAGGTCGAGTAGTTCCCCGACCCGCAGACCGGCTCCGCGCAGCACCGTCAACCCGATGCGAGCGAACGAATCATCCAACTGGCCAACCGCATTCATTACTGCGGCATCGATATCGGGTGGCAGGGCCCGCGGCAGTGGTTGATCGAGTTTCGGGACGTCGGCGGCGAAGACGAGTCGGCGGGTCGGTGCCTGTTCCCAGCCCCATTCGGTGAGATCGTCGAACAGGTTGCGCAGGCTCAGCACCGTCGATTGGATCACGGCCTTCGAGATGGTGCGTCCGGCGCCGGCGGCGGCGCGTTGTCCACGCCAGCTGCGGGTGCGGTTCCAGGCGAGGAAGCCCTCGATGTGACTGCGATCCAGATCCTCGAGGGACGTGACCTCGGGATGAGCGGTGGTGAGGTAGTCCGCGAACGGCAGCAGGTCGTTGATCAGCGATTCGACGGATTTCGGGCGCAGCACCGCAGCCCGGACGGTGACGTAACGCAGCAATGTTGCGCGGATCGCGTCGGCCATCGGAGCCTCGGCGAACCGTTGGGTGTAACTGCGGGCCCACCGCCGGCGCCGTGGTGGTGTGTCGACGATGCGAGCCTGAAACAGCATCTGCCGCAGACCCGCGATCCGGTTGCGGTAGGCCCGGCGCGACGACGGCGGAATCGACTGTGTGGCAGCCAATGCGGCGTCGAAATCGTCGATGGTGTCGTCGGTGATTCCGCTGACGGATCCGCCGTGCCAGGCGAGCAGCACCGCCAGGCACTCGCCCAGGACGGTCTCGACCCAGGACGGTGTCCAGCCCAAGGACAGCCCGGCGGCCCGGACGGCAGCGAATCCGTCGGGGTCGCGGGCGTCGATGGCCCGTCCGAGTCCGGTGAGGTTCTTGACGGCGGCGAACTCGAGGTCCAGTCGCAGCTCGCCGCGTCCGATGAGGTGACACAGCAGCGGCCACGCCCCGGTGCTGCGCAGTTCGGTGAGCCGGTCCGCTGCCGGCCGAGTCATCCAGTCCCGCAGATCCGGGTGCTCCGCCAGAAACGCACCCGCGATGCGGGTGCGACCGCGGACGGCTCCTCCGCTCAGCCCGAGGGTAGCGACGTGGTCGAGATAGCCGGCCAGCACCGTATCCGGCGCCGCCACAGTCGTCGATGCGGTGATCATCGCCGTGCCCCCGCCAGGCTGGCCCGGGCCGCGCCGTATTCCGCGGCGAGTTGTTCGATGGACAGGTGCACGTATCCGGCGGTGGTCTCCGGGGACACGTGTCCCATCAGCTCCCGCAACACCATCAGATCGATTCCCGCAGAGGCCAGTTCGGTGCCGTAGGTGTGTCGCAGCCGGTGCGGACGCACCCGACCGGCACCGGAGAGCTCCCGGTGCCGCCGGAACAGCGACCGCAGTCCGGCCTCGGTGACCGGCGACCCGTGGGTGGGACCGCGCAGCACCACGAAACACTCTCGTGTCGCCAACCCCGGCGGCCGTTCGAGGCGCAGATAGGCCGACAGTTCGGTGAAGAACACCGCATCGACCGGCACCACACGCTCCTTCGAGCCTTTGCCGAGCACCCGCAACCGACGTCGACCGAAATCCACGTCCGTCAAGCGCAGGGATCGCACCTCGGCGCTGCGCAGACCCCCGAACAGCATGGCCCACACCATCGCCCGATCCCGATGGGTGCGCAACGACGCCACGAACTGCTCGACCGCGTCGGCATCGAGGGATTCGGGCAGCAACCGCGGTTGGCGCACCAACCGGCCCCCGGCCCGGGGCCGGCCCGGTCCGAGATGTCCGAGCAGTCCCCGCGCCTGCGGTCGCAGGCCCTGCCCGCGCCGCGGTGAGGGCACCGGATTGTCAGTGCGCATCCCGGTCATCACCAGGTACTCGAACAACGCCCGCACCGCCGCGACCCGCCGATTGATCGTCGACGCCGCCGTGCCCCGGCCATTCCTTCTCGCCGTGCCGGGGCGGGGTTCGCGGCGCACGTCCTGCCAGTCGATCCACTCGAACACCGTCACCGGCGTCACCGCCGCCAATCGGAGATCGTGGTCGAGCAGAAACCGGGCCAAGTTGAGCACATCGAACGCATACGCCCGCACCGTCGCCGCGCTGAACCCGCGCCCGGCCAGATGTTTCAGGAACGCATTCGCCGCAGCGCATCCCTCCCACTGGCCGTCGATCGCAAAGCCGTCGCTGCTGGTGCGCACCCGAACGGTCATCGCCTGCCCCTTCTCGATCGAGCCGACACCGCCAGCATGCGCCCCGCATCGCCGTCGGCCGCGGACCTCACGCCGCACTCATGATCGTGTCGTGGGAGGGCCGGTTAACCGATCTCGGGTTGTTGGACCAGATCTTCTGCCAGTGTGCTTTCGGGAACGCGGTGAACGCGAGCACGTCGTGCTTGGCGGCTTCCATCAACGCCGCGACCTTCGGAAACGACCCGGAGAAGGTGTCGGTGACCTGGTCCCACTGCGCGGCCACCTCGACCGGGTCGGTGTGCGCGAAGATCGTCTTGACCGCCGCCATCACCGGCGGCACATGCTTCGAGGTCACCGCGGCTCGGATGTTGCGCATGAAATGCACCCGGCACCGCTGCCACGAAGAACCCGCGAACTGCTGCATCACCGCAGCTTTGAGCCCACTATGGGCATCGGAGATCACCAGATGCACCCCCGACAGACCACGGGCCCTGAGGTTGGTGAGGAACTCACGCCAGAAGTCGAAGGATTCACTGTCGCCGACCGCGGTGCCCAGAACCTCGCGGCTACCGTCGATCGACACCCCGGTCGCGACCACCAGCGCCTGCGAGACCACGTGCGCACCGACCCGGACCTTGCAGAACGTCGCGTCGAGGAAGACGTACGGAAAGCTCGTGTGCGTCAGCGTGCGCTCCCGGAACCGGGCGATCTCGGTATCGAGGCCGGCGCAGATCCGCGAGACCTCCGACTTCGAGATCCCGGATCCGACCCCCAACGCACCGACCAGGTCATCGACGCTGCGGGTGGAGACGCCGTGCACATACGCTTCCATCACCACCGCATACAGCGCCTTGTCGATCCGCCGACGCCGTTCGAGCAAGGATGGGAAGAACGACCCGGACCGCAGCTTGGGAATCTTGACGTCCACCTCACCGCTGGTGGTCGACACCGTCTTGGTGCGATGCCCGTTGCGATGGGTGGTGCGCTGCTCGGTGCGTTCGTAGCGGCCGGCGCGAGTTTGTCGGTGGCTTCGGCTTCGATCAGAGCTTGCAGTCCGGTGCGGATCAGTTCGGCGAACACGTTGGTGCTGTCGGCGCTCTTGAGTGCGTCGAGTTGGGCGAGCAGTGCAGAATGGTCGTGGGTCATCGCGTAGATGCTTTCTGTGAGTCACTTTGGTCGGTAACTCGTTGATCACTACGCGATGACCCACCCTTCGCCAGGGAGCGACACGCCGCGGACCTGGCCGGATGTCCTCAGCCGATTCCCACCACTCCCCGGGACTTACCCGGCGACTGCGGAGATCATTCTGAAACCGTCAGTAAGAAGCGCCCTCGCGGGCAACGACCGCGGGGGAACCATCAGCGCGTCAGCCCGCCCATGAGGAGCCGTGGCTGCACAAGTCGCCGATCAACGACACCACCCGATCCTCGTGGGGGTCGATCCAGACCGCTGCGTCGTCGACCTGCCGCGGCACAGCAGATGCCCACCACGCGAGGGCCACTGCACGAAGTCGTGGCCGGCCAGCTCGGCTTGGGCGGTATCGGCGACCCAGACTGCGGCTTCGGCGAACGAGGTGTTCATCGACAGTCCCTGACACAATCTGAATCCACTGATACCCGCAGTGCCGTGCCATCCGATGGTGACGGCATAGGTCCGGCCGATCGACAGTTCCCACATCAGCCGGTCAGGATCGACGTCCCGGCCGTAGCGCAGACACCGCAAATCCCGCGCGGTGGCCACAACCGCCTCGACCCACGCCTGCGGAGCGTCGAGCTGCGCCCCAGGCGTGTCATAGAAATCGACAACGTCACCAACGACCTTGAAACGCCACGTCAACTGCTCCGCATCGTCAGGATCCCAGATCGGCACGAGCTCTACTGTCGCACAACAGCGGTGAGGATCCGTCCCGTCGCACCGCCACCCCGCCGGCACAGACCACAGGCCGGGGACCGTGCTCGGTTCGTCCCCGGCGGCTAGCGATTGCGTACCTTCAGCACGGGGGACTGCTGCACGGATAGGTGACGTTGATGATGAAAGGGTCCTCGTCGGCGGTGCGTGTGACCCTACAGGTGACTGACAGCCGTAGTGCTTGTCTTCCAGTTGATCTGTCCGCGTGTCCGGTCGGCGGGGGCGTCCGATGCATGTCGGCCAGGGAGACGAGCATGACTTCATATGAGCTTGGTGTCAGCCCCGTCAACGTCTTGTCTGTGCGGATTCCTGGCCGACGTGCCCACTGGTGAGGAAGGCACGGTCCCATCATGGCAATATTCATTTCCGACGCCATCGACTCTCCGCCGGTCGTCGAGGTCGTTGCGGGTGTCGATACGCACGCGGACAATCATCACGTCGCGGTCCTGACCGCTATGGGAGCACGATTGGGTGACCTGCAGGTGCCCGCAACCTTGGCGGGTTACGAGCAGCTTGCGGAGTTCGTCCGCTCTTTCGGGGTGATCCGACTGATCGGGATCGAGGCAACGGGTTCCTACGGCGCCGGTCTGGCCCGGTATCTGCTGGCTTCGGGCATCGAGATTCGGGAAGTCCTTCGACCTCGTCGTGCGCAGCGTCGGCAAGGCAAGTCCGATCCCATCGATGCGTATGCCGCAGCGCAGCAGGCACTTGCAGAGCCGGAGTCCCTGCCGGTTGCCAAGGCCGGTGACGGGGTAGTGGAACAGATTCGGGTGCTGTTGACCGTGCGGCGCAGCGCTATCAAAGCGAGGGTGGCGGTGATCCGCCAACTCAAGTCCTTGCTGGTCACGGCACCCGAAACGCTCCGAAACCGTTGGTCGAGATTGAGTGAGCACGCACTGATCGACGGGCTGGCCTCGACTCGCCCTGGAACGGCGACCGACTCTGTCCTCACGGCGACCGCCCATGCTTTGCGGCGGCTTGCTCGCCGTTACCAGTACCTCACCCAGGAAATCGTGGAGTTCGACGACGAACTCCGTGTCCTCGTCGATCACGCCGCTCCGGCGATGATCGCGACGAAGGGCTACGGTGTGATCACCACTGCGACGCTCCTCGTCACCGCCGGCTCGAACCCCGAGCGGCTACGCTCGGAAGCATCGTTCGCTGCCCTGTGCGGGGCATCCCCCATCCCGGCATCTTCAGGCAAGACGACCCGTCATCGTCTCAATCGTGGCGGGGACCGGCAAGCGAACTGGGCACTTCACCAGATCGCTCTGGTGCGTCTGTCCAATGACCAACGCACCAAGGACTATGCGGCCCGGCTGCAAGCGAGCGGAAAGTCGAAGAAGGACATCATGCGATGTCTCAAACGAGCAGTCGCTCGTGAGGCCTTCCACCTGATCGTCCACCCGAAACCGGCGCCAAAGACGGAGGACTTGCGAGCACTGCGCCACCGACGTGGGGTCACCCTCGCCCAGGCCGGGATCAACCTCGGTGCCGAACCCGCCCGCTTGAGTGAACTCGAGCGCGGTAAACGGCCCAATGCCGATCTGGCAATTGCGTACCGCGCCTGGCTCACTGCCGTTTGACACGCATAGGAGCATCATCTGAACTGTGGTGCCGTGAGGCACTGCTGGAAGGATGGACCCCGTGCCCAAGCCCTATCCGAAAGAGTTCCGCGACGACGTCGTCCGCGTGGCCCGCAACCGCGAACCAGGTCAGCACCTGCGGCAGATCGCCGCCGACTTCGGCATCAGCGAATCCTGCCTGACCAACTGGCTCAGGAATGCCGACGTCGAGGACGGCACCAAGCCAGGGACGACGAACGAGGAGTCCAGAGAGAACCGCGAGCTGAGAAAGCGGATCCGGTTGCTTGAGCAGGAGAACGAAGTGCTGCGGCGGGCCGCGGCGTATCTATCACAGGCGAATCTTCCGGGAAAATGATGTACCCGCTCGTCCGCGAGCTGGCCGCCGGCGGGATTCCCGTCGCGGCGGGTGTGCCGGGTTCTGGGGATCGCGCGCCAGCCGTACTACCGGTGGCTCGCCGACCCGGTCACCGACGCCGAACTCGAGGAGGCGTACCGGGCGAACGCCCTGTTCGACGCCCACCGCGAGGACCCGGAGTTCGGCTACCGGTTCCTCGCCGACGAAGCCCGCGATGCGGCGAGTCTATGTCGGACCGCACGGCGTGGCGGATCTGTTCGACCAACAGGTGGTGGAGTGTGTTCGGCAAGAAACGTGGCTCGAAGAAGGGCCGCTCCGGGCCGCCGGTGCACGATGATCTCGTCGGCCGCGTCTTCACCGCGGATGCTCCAAACACTTTGTGGCTCACCGATATCACCGAACACAGAACCGAGGAAGGCAAGCTCTACCTGTGTGCGGTCAAGGACGTGTACTCGAACCGGATCGTCGGCTACTCGATCAGCGATCGGATGAAATCCCGTCTGGCTGTCACGGCCCTCGAATCGGCAGTGGCACGGCGGGACTCGGTTGCCGGATGTGTGGTTCATTCCGACCGTGGATCGCAATTTCGCAGCCGGAAATTTGTCCGCGCCCTCGCCCGCCACGACCTGGTCGGATCGATGGGTCGGGTGGGTGCGGCCGGCGACAATGCCGCGATGGAATCGTTCTTTGCGCTGCTCCAGAAGAACGTCCTCGACCGGCAGAGATGGGCCACACGCGAGCAGTTGCGCATCGCGATCGTGACTTGGATCGAGCGGACCTATCACCGCCGGCGACGTCAGCTCCGGCTCGGCAGATTGACGCCTGTCGAGTTCGAGACCATCATGACCACACCAGCCACACAGGCTGCGTGACCGAATCTGTCACCGGATCGTGCAGCAGTCCCCGTCACTCCCTATCTGAGTCTGTCCAGGCGTGAGCGGCTGAGGTCGCCGACCGTCCCATGCTCGCTGGAGACTGCGTTCCAGCCGAACTACCGTTTCACGAGGGCCTACATCATCGGTTCAACCCGCGCTGGCTCGGCAAAACAAACATCACAGATCGTTGACGAAGCCCGGAGATACCTCCGGGACCATTCCCGGCTGTTGCTTCAATGCTTTCTGGACGGCGACTTCTACATATCATCGGAGGGGTCGACGAGAACTTTCATCTTCCGGCCCGCGTGCAGTGCCTCGAATCCCTCGTTGATCACATCATCGATTCTGACTGTGGTGACCCACCCTGTGGTATCGTAGACACCTTGCGCCATCAACGCAATAACGGCTTCGAAGTCGGTGGATGTGTAGCACAGCGAGCCCTGGAGCCGGGATTCGTTCATCACCAGGTTCAGTAGCGGTACGGTCAACGGCTTTTCGTAGATGGCGACGCTGATGGTCGGTCGCCGTGCACCGACACTCGCAGTCGCAGCCTCGATTGCCGACTTCACACCCGCTGCATCGAATGCGGCATCTGCTCCACGCCCATCCGTGACGTCGGTGACGAACGCAGACACGTCAACCTGCGTCGGGTCAAGGGTATGGGCGCCCAACGCCTCGATTGCAGTGCGGCGAGTCGACGACGGTTCCGCGACATACACCGACTCGAGCCCCATGCCTTGCAGCGCGAACCACAGTCCGATACCAATGGGCCCGGCGCCGAAGATTATCGCCGTGTCGCCGGGCCCGACGTCACCGAGTGCCGCAGCGTGATACGCCACTGCCATCGGCTCGACCAGTGCACCGAGTTCGAGTGAGACGTTGTCGGGCAGTCGATGCAACATATTGACCGGCACGATGGTGTACTCCGCCATACCGCCGTCGGACATCAGGCCGTGGAAGCCGATCTGCTGACACACGTTGTACGTTCCGGCCCGACAGGGCGCACAGCGCCCGCATCGGTAGATCGGCTCGATCGCCACTCGGTCGCCTGGGACATAGCCGGTGACGCCCGCGCCGACCTCAAGGATGGTCCCGGCGAACTCATGGCCCATCGTCAGCGGCAGTTCCCGACCGGTCAGCGGATGCGGCTCGGTCGGGACGAAGATCGGGCCTGCATAGTATTCATGCAGGTCAGTACCACAAATTCCGTTGAAACCTACCTTTACCTTGACCGTGCCCGGTCCAGGTTGCGGTTCAGGAACGTCAGCGATTTCCAGTTTGTTGGGTCCGTAGTAGACAGCAGCTTTCATACCTCGAGTAGTAGTGACTCACAACACATTCTGAAAGAGTTGCAGCGCGTTGCAACCGAAATCCAAGTTGTTACCCCGCGGGGGTGCATGAGGCTCGACAGAAGCCATGGATAAGCCTGAATCCACCGAACGATCAGCCGCGTAGCAGCGTGTCGAACTGAAGAAAGTGCCCCCTGAACTGGGAAGATTGGAGTTCTCACACAACAAATCCACCAGGTCACGAAAGGCACTTCCGGTGAAAGTGTCCCACAAGTTCATCGACGGCTCCGCCGTGTTCGACGAGGACAACCTCGTCTCGTGCGCCGGACTGGTCCCGGTCATGACACTGGCCGAACACACCCACCTGCCGGACCTGCTCACCGAGAAGGTCTCGATCACCACCACGAAGGTCACCTCCGGGGCCGCGAACCCGGCACCGAAACTGCTCACCCTGATCGCCGGGATGTGCGCCGGCGCCGACAGCATCGACGATATCGACCTGCTGCGCTCGGGCGGCATGAAGCATCTGTTCGGCAACGTCTACGCGCCCTCGACCGTGGGAACGCTGCTGCGCGAGTTCAGCTTCGGCCATGCCCGTCAGCTCGAATCCGTGCTCCGCGAACACCTGATCGCACTCGCCGCCCGGGTCGAGATCCTGCCCGGTCTGGCCGAGCAGGCGTTCATCGACATCGACTCGCTGCTGCGCCCGGTCTACGGCCACGCCAAACAAGGCGCGAGCTACGGACACACGAAAATCGCCGGCAGACAGATCCTGCGCAAAGGCCTGTCCCCGCTGGCGACGACGCTCAGCACGGCGGACTCCGCGCCGATCATCACCGGGATGCGACTGCGGGCCGGGAAGGCCGGCTCGGGTAAAGGTGCAGGTCGGATGGTCACGCAGGCCATCGTCACCGCCCGCCAGGCCGGCGCGACCGGGACCATCGTGGTCCGTGGGGACTCTGCGTACGGCACCCGCGCGGTCATCTCCGCGTGTCTGCGCGCGAAAGTGTGTTTCTCGCTCGTCCTGGCCAAGAACACCGCCGTCCAACGCGCGATCGACTCGATCCCCGACGACGCGTGGACCCCGGTGAGATATCCCGGTGCCGTGCGTGACCCGGACACCGGTGCCTGGATCTCCGATGCCGAGGTCGCCGAAACCACTTACACCGCTTTCGCTTCGACCAGGACTCCGGTCACCGCCCGGTTGATCGTGCGCCGCGTCAAAGACGCCCGCTTCCCCGACGCGTTGTTTCCGGTGTGGCGATATCACCCGTTTTTCACCAACACCAGCGCCCACACCGTCGATGCTGATGTCACCCATCGCCGGCACGCGATCATCGAAACCGTCTTCGCCGACCTCATCGACGGGCCGCTGGCGCACATGCCGTCGGGGCGCTTCGGGGCGAACTCCGCCTGGGTGCTCTGCGCGGCGATCGCCCACAATCTGCTGCGCGCGACCGGTGTTCTTGCAGGTGGTGGGCATTCGCGCGCCCGTGGGGCGACGCTACGCCGCAAGATCGTCAACCTTCCCGCCCGATTGTGTCGACCGCAACGAAGACCGATCTTGCGACTACCCACGCACTGGCCCTGATCGGGCGCATGGCTTCGACTGTGGGCCAACACCATCGGCCACAGCCCGCCAGCTATCGCCTGAACACTGACCGACCCGCCGAGACGGCACGACCGGAGCCGCACCGTGGAAAAGCTGGGCAGACCAGCGGTTACTTCACGCCCTGAGCCCGCACTCGTCTGGAATCCAGATCCGGATCGACCTTCAAGGACTCATCGGTGGATTCAGGATAAGTGCCGCGAATTTGAAGACACGTTGCGGCACTCGACGTGAAACCCGCGCGCCGCGCTGAAACCGTCTCATTACCAATGCTCTGACACGTCCGCTTGCATCGGTCCCCTCACGGCCGGTTGCAGGAGATCACCCCCCGTGCTCCTCCAGTCCTCGCGTATCTGCACGTTTGTACCTATGCAGACCGGCGCCTCGAGAACGAAGCGCAGAATCAGCATCCCCACTGGGCTTTCCGAAGATCTGAATCTGCAGTAACCTCGCACCCCGGGTCGGCGAACCCCTGTCACCGGCCCGAGAAGTCACCGCCCCTCTGCGCGGTGGCCGCAGCCCTACCGCAGCATCCCCTGTGCTCGGTAGGGCTGCTTCACTTCTTCACCAAGACCGTCTCTCGAGGTACGCACAACGAACTGACCTTCCCAGTAGGTGACCGAGCGATGTGTGCACGTGAACCCCACACGTCGAATCGGACAAGAGCGCCGAGTACGCCGAACCGCGATCAGGCAACCGGACGATTCTCCCGAGTCACAGTCGACGCTCAGGCCGTTGGAGACGTCGCGGCTCATTACTGGGCGACGATGGCTGCTCAACCGCCGCCGTACGGATGCAACGCTGTGCAACTCTGTACTCCTTCCTTCACCTCCGGTAGGAATACTTGCACCATCGCGGAGACCTCAGGAGGACATCAGGAGGCATCGATGCACACAGCTGCACTATCGCCGGCGAAAGATGACGGTGCCCGGCGACGCCGGCCGCCACTCAGCGAGCCGGAAACCGCAGCAAGTGCATCTCAGGTACTGACGTTCACAGCTTTCCCTCGGCCATCTCCATCCTCGCCGAGCCACACTCACGGCGTGCGGCCGACAGGCACAGTGTCAGTCGGGCGGCACGTAACCACGGCTTCGAGAACGCTCCGCATGAGCAGCCGGATAAAGGCAACTGCCGAATCTCAGGAAGGACCAACATGACCGTCGCACTCGTCACAGGAGGCGGACAGGGAATCGGCCGTGGCATCGCACTGCGCCTAGCCCGGGACGGACACGATATTGCGCTCGTCGACGTGAACGAGGCCAACATGCAGTCGGTTGCCGCCGAGATTCGTGGGATCGGCAGAAAGGAAACCACATTCGTTGCCGATGTCAGCGACCGTAATGCCGTGTTCGCGGCAGTGAACCATGTGCACGAAACTCTCGGCAGTCTCGACGTTATGGTCAACAATGCTGGTATCGCGCAGGTTGCTCCGATCGCGGATGTTCGCCCTGCGGATCTGCAGAAGATCTGGGCGGTCAATGTTGATGGCGTACTGTGGGGGATCCAGGCTGCAGCAGAGAGATTCAAGTCCGAGGGGCGCAAAGGCAAGATCATCAACGCGTCCTCGATCGCCGGACATGATGGTTTCGCGATGCTCGGTGTCTATAGTGCAACGAAGTTTGCGGTTCGCGCCTTGACGCAGGCTGCAGCCAAAGAATATGCGGCGTACGGGATCACCGTGAACGCGTACTGCCCCGGAGTTGTCGGTACCGACATGTGGGTGACCATCGACGAGCGTTTCGCCGAACTGACCGGCGCTGCGAAGGGCGAGACCTACCACAAATTTGTCGGCGGCATTGCGCTCGGAAGAGCCCAGACGCCGGAGGACGTAGCCGCGTTCGTATCGTATCTTGCCGGTCCTGATTCGGATTACATGACCGGTCAGGCACCTCTGATCGACGGCGGTCTTCTTTATCGCTGAGCAGCCTCCTTGTACCGATGTATACGATCGAGCACGATGACGCGACTCGCGAATGCCGAGCGCCCGCATGATCTACCCAGATCGGCACAATGAGGGAACGTTTCACACCATACGACCAGTAATCGTCCGTCCCATGACGCCTGAGCAGCCCACCGGTTCGACCACGGATCTGGAACACAACCTCCCCGGTGAGCTGGAGGTATATGTATGACCAGTTCGACTCATCAGCGACTCCTGGCTGTCGATTTCGGAACCGACCTCGCGCGGCATGCGCGAGTCCTGAATCGGGTACGCGACGCCGTACTTTCCGGACAGCAACCACCTATGCCGCCACGCGAAGTCGTCGCCCGGTCGTGGTCACGATTACAGACAGTGGGCGTCAGCCCCGCACGGTGTGAAGAGATCGTCGTCGTAGAGTGCGCAGATCTCGAGTCTCGTCGCACACGAACGCCTCTTCGCGCGGTTCTTCCGGAACTTCGGAGCACGTTGACCACGGTGGCGGGCGAGGCAAATTTCGTCGTCGTACTTGCCGACGCTGACGGAGTCGTGTTGTGGCGGGAAGGTTCCCACTCCGTCTGCAGGCGAGCTGACGCTCTCGGTTTTGTAGAGGGTGCCCAATGGTCAGAACGCGTTGTCGGCACCAACTCCGTTGGCACTGCGTTGATCGAGAGAGCACCGGTACAACTGTTCTCGGCCGAACACTATGCGCGGTCGCACTATGATTGGTCGTGTACTGGGTCACCGGTACACGATCCACGGACTGGTGACGTACTCGGCGTGATCGATATCAGCGGTTCGGCAATGTCGATCCATCCCGCCACCATGGCTCTCGTGCAGACGGCGGTGAGATTGGTGGAGTCGACATTATGGCGTGAACACATCACCCAAATTGAGAAGCTCCGCGCGAAGGTGGCCCCAGTGCTTGCCACCGTCGGCGGGCCAGCACTCGTCTTGGACCGGCACGGTTGGGTTGTCGAGTCGGTCGGGATCGGTGTTCCTGAACGGTTGGCACCTCCGTGTGCGGAAAAACCCTTGCTGGTACCAGGTCTGGGTTTGTGCGTTCCCGAGCCACTCAGTGAGGGATGGTTAGTGCGCCGCAGGCAGGATGGACCGACGATCGAACTCGAACTCGATCTCGGTGCCCAACCCCGGGCTACGGTGCGCGGAGACGTGGATTGGACACGTGCCCTGTCACCGCGACATGCTCAGATTCTGCGGGTGCTCGCGAGCGCCGGACCTACGGGGATCGATGCCGCCACAATGAGCGAAGTTCTGTTCGGGGACCGTGATCACGTGGTCGCAGTCCGTGCCGAGATCTCTCGACTACGAAGGAGTCTGGGGCCGGTTCTGACCACTCATCCATACAGATTCGCGCAGGACGTCATGGTTCGGACCCTCGACTGAGCTCATCCTTCTCCTGTCCTGCAGTACGTCGACGTGCACGCATGCGCGCTTTGGTATTCGCGCATCGTCGAACCCGCTTCGAAACTCTCGCTGCCGGCTGGACCCTGAACGACCTCGGGTGACCCAGGAACGCAGCGAGTGCGCGGTCGGCAAGGCCGTGTAGTTGTCATGGTCCCCGCGATCGGTAGCCTCGAAAGTGTACCCGATCCCAACTCGGTCGATACGCGCTCGGTGACCGATCGGATCCGAGTCTCCCACCTGAAGAGCACCTTGGCCTGGTTGTCGATTATCACCGCGGTCGCGTCCCCCACCCACTCTGCCGTGGCCGTATCGACCACGCGAACCTGTTTTCACGGTGCTGCAGCCATCCAGTTCCCCACGACGATGAGATAGCCTAATTCCTTTGTCCAACAATTGATTCTGCGTATTCATGTTCACGCCGATGCACGCTACGACGAACAGGCCACTGCTCCCCATCACATCCCGAGGTTCACTGCACGACTTTGCGAACCCCTGGAATTCGAACTCCTGGAATATCTCTGAGGTCTTCACAAAACCTGGTCTTGATTCCGAGATCGTGGGTTCGGCCTGCAACCCCATGGACTCAGGCGGTCGTTCTCACAGAGGCGATCGTCTGGAGTCGGCCATCGATCGTTCCGCGATCGAGCTGGATCCCCAGCTCGAACGGTCCCCTCCTCGTATCGCGACCGGACGAGAAGCGTTGGGGTCGATCACTTCTGCGGACCGACGTCGTGCACCGACCGGATTGTCGCTCGCCACTTTCCGATGAGTCCCACCATACGCAGCCCTTGAAGTCGCCTGGACGGTGCCTCGGCCCGATCCACTCCACCTTCGATGGATTCTGCGTCCGGAGACTGCTGGGATGCACCGACTGCACGCTGGCCGAAACCCGAGATTCGAGCGATCGTAGAAGGTGAATCCAGCCGAGAATCGGGTTCGTCGGGTGCGCACGTACCTCAGGCCGGGGTTCGACGTCGACTTCAGCAGTCCTTTGTGATGTTCGGAAACACCGAACATCACAAAGACCACGCACCTTCTGTGAGACGTTCGGGACGTGCCCGCTCTCACCCGGTCGCCCCGGCCAGGACTGCAATCAACTGCAATGTTGAGGGAACGCCGCGTTCTCCCTACATTCGTGATCCGGGTAACACGAGCTGCTGCGCCAGAAGAGATCGCAGCCCCGTAACCGAATGGGGGCCAGTGATAGTGGCCCGATACTGAAGGCAGAGGAGAACAATGGCGCTGACGAAAAATGCACTTTTGAGCGCGTACCGGAAGATGACCGAGATCCGAGCGTTCGAAGACCGGTTGCACGAGGAGAACGCTACGGGTGACATTCCTGGGTTCATCCACCTGTACTCGGGCCAGGAGGCGATTGCTGTCGGGGTGTGCGAGAACCTGAACGACACCGACTACATCGGATCGACACACCGCGGCCACGGTCACTGCATTGCCAAGGGGTGCGACCTCAACGGGATGATGGCCGAAATCTTCGGGAAGAACGACGGTTTGTGTCATGGAAAAGGTGGGTCGATGCACATCGCCGACCTCTCGGTCGGCATGCTCGGCGCGAACGCGATCGTCGGAGGCGCTCCCTCGCTCGCGATCGGCGCTGCGTTGAGCGCTAAGACCCTCGGCAATGGCGGCGTTGCGGCCTCGTTCACCGGAGACGGTGGATCCAATCAGGGAACCGTATTCGAGGCGATGAACATGGCGGTCGTGCTCGAGTTGCCGATCGTGTTCGTCATCGAGAACAACGGATTCGGTGAAGCCACCGGACGGGACTACGCGGTCGGTGCTCCGAGCATCGCGGGACGAGCAGCTTCGTTCGGAATGCCGTCGACCACAGTCGATGGTACCGACTTCTTCGAGGTCTACGACGCGACGTACGAGGCCGTCGAGCGCGCTCGTAGAGGAGGTGGACCGTCCACCATCGAGGCGACGGCACACCGCTGGCACGGTCACTTCGAGGGCGATGCGCAGCTATACCGGACCGCCGACCAGGTCGCCGAGCTCCGCAAGAATCAGGATCCCTTGATGAAGTTCCGTGCGAAGGTCATCGGCAAGAAAGTCACCGCGAAAGAGCTCGATGCGATCGACGCCGAGGCTCGTGAACGGGTCGACGTCGCTGTTGCGAAGGCGCGAGCTGCCGAGTACCCGCCGCAGGAGAGCCTGCTGTCGGACGTTTACGTGTCGTACTGAGAGAGAGAACGAAATGACCATGTCGAAGACGACATATCGCGAAGCGATCAAAGCTGCACTCGCCCAGGAGATGCAACGGGATGCGACGGTCGTGCAGATCGGTGAGGATCTGCGCGGCGGTCAGGCCGGCACCAATCCGGAACTCGAATCCGGGAAGGTGGAGGCGTTCGGCGGTGTGCTGGGGGTGACGAAGGGTCTGTGGACCGAGTTCGGTTCCGACCGTGTCATCGACACCCCGATTACTGAGTCCGCGATCATCGGGATGGCAGCCGGTGCAGCTCTGACCGGGCTCCGCCCGGTGGCCGAGTTGATGTTCATGGACTTCTTCGGAGTTTGTTACGACGCGCTCTACAACCAGGCCGCGAAGTTTCGGTACATGTTCGGCGGCAAGGCCCGCACCCCCCTTGTCGTACGAGGGATGATCGGTGCCGGTTTCTCCGCTGCCGCCCAACACTCACAATCACCGTACAACGTATTCGCCGCTGTTCCGGGCCTGAAGGTTGTTGCCCCATCCAACGCGTACGACGCCAAAGGTCTGCTGATCCAGTCGATTCGCGACGATGATCCGGTCGTGTTCTGTGAACACAAGACACTCTACGACGTCAAGGGCGAGGTTCCGGACGAGCCGTACACGATCCCGTTCGGTGTCGCCAACTACACCCGCGAAGGCACAGACGTCACGATCATTGCCCTATCGGCGATGGTGAACGCTGCCAACACCGCCGCGGACAAGCTGGCCGCCGAGGGAGTTTCCGTCGAGGTCGTCGACCCCCGCACGGTGTCGCCACTCGACGAGGAAGGCATCCTAGAATCCGTCGACTCCACCGGCCGAGTAGTGATCGTCGACGAGTCCGCGGCGCGCTGCGGGTTCGGTCACGACGTCGCCGCGCTGATCGCAACGCGTGCGTTCGGATCACTGAAGGCACCGATCGAACTGGTCACCCCGCCGCACACCCCGGTGCCGTTCTCTCCCGTTCTCGAACAAGCGTGGCTGCCCGACGCCGCTCGGATCGAAGCTGCCGTCCGCAAGGTCGTGAGTGCTTGATATGAGTGAGATCAAACTGATCGAAGTTCCCAAGTGGGGTCTGTCCATGGAGGAAGGCACTGTAACTGAATGGCTGGTCGAGGAGGGAGCATCCTTTTCGAAGGGCGACTTGATCTGCGAGATCGAGACCAGCAAGATCGCCAACCAGCTGGAAGCACCGTTCAACGGCGTGCTTCGACGGATCGTCGCCAAGCCGGGTGAGACGTTGCCGGTCGGTGCGGTACTGGCGGTGTCTGCCGAGGCTGCAGTCTCCGACGCCGAGATCGAGGAGTTCCTCGCCGCTATCGGCGCAGACCAAGTGCCGACGCCGGCCGAGGCGGGCGGGTCACCGGGCGGGCATCCCGCCCCCGCGCAACCGACGCTCGAGAGCAGCCCACCGTCTCCGGTGGCCCACGAATCGGTGCCTGTGACCGAGACGACCAACGGATCCCGTCAGCGTCCTGGTTCCACGATCGTTCCCGAGGCTTTGCAAGGGCGGACGAACGGTGACGTGTTCGCGACTCCGCACGCCCGCCGGTTGGCAGACGATTTGTCGATCGACCTGGCCCGTGTGGCTGGGACCGGCCGGGAGGGCCGGATCTCCGTTGCCGACATCCACGACACGATTCGCGCAGCCGGTGGAACCGTTGCTCCTCCGGTGTCGCCCGTGCGGTCAGGTGTACCGGGACGATCGTTCGAGGACGACAGCACCGTCCCAGCCACCCCCGTGGCCCGCCGTCTGGCAGCGTCTCTCGGGATCAATCTGCACGATTGCCGTGCTACCGGTTCAAGGGGCAGGGTGTGTGAGTCCGACGTCCGCGAGGCAGAACGCCGATTCCGGCTGCAACCGGAAGTCGGTGCAGCTCCTGAACCCGTCGCAGAGGCGGAGTTCGAGACGATCCCGTTCACGACGATGCGTAAAGCAATCGGGCAGCGGTTGCAACAGTCGAAGCGCAACGCCCCGCACTTTCGGCTCACCACCGATCTACAGATCGATGATCTCCTTGCTCTGAGGAAAGAGATCAATGCGACCGTTCCGGCCGTCAAGGTGTCGGTCAACGATTTCATCGTCAAGGCGTGTGCTGCGGCGCTGCAGAAGGTGCCCGACGTCAACATTCAGTTCGATGAGGCAACACAGTCGGTGCTGCGCTATGCGCGCGCCGACATCTCGGTGGCTGTCGCATTGCCGTCGGGTCTGATCACCCCGATCGTGCGCAATGCCGGCGGCAAGACTCTCGCCGAGATCTCCGGGGAGGTGCAATCGCTGGTGACCAGGGCCAAGACCGGGAAACTGACTGCCGACGAGTTCCAAGGTGGCACCTTCACAGTGTCCAACCTAGGCATGTTCGATGTGCGGAAATTCGACGCGATCATCAACCCACCGCAGGGCGCCATCCTCGCGGTCGGTGCCGGCCAGGAGCGTCCCGTCGTCGTCGACGGCCAGGTCGTTGCCCGTACGATGCTCACCGTCACGCTCTCGTGTGATCATCGAGTGATCGACGGCGCGCTCGGCGCGGCCTTCCTGCGCGAACTCCGACGTTTCGTCGAGTCACCCGCGCTGATGCTGGTCTGAGAGGTACACCATGACACAGAAATACGACGTCCTCGTCGTCGGCAGCGGACCGGGTGGTTATGTTGCGGCCATCCGCGCCGCGCAGCACGGTTTGCGCACCGCGATCGTCGAACGGGACCGGCTCGGAGGGATCTGCCTGAACTGGGGATGCATTCCCACCAAGGCCTTGCTGCACGGCGCCGATGTCGCCCACACGTTGGTGAATCTCGAGCCCCTCGGGTTCAGCACCGGTAGTGTGGAATTCGATATGGGACGCCTCGTCGAGTTCAGCAGGTCGGTGTCCGGACGACTGTCCGACGGTATCGGGTACCTGATGAAGAAGAACGACATCGATGTCGTCGAAGGAGTGGCGCGATTGCTCGACAAGGGCGTCGTCGCAGTGACGACAGCAGACGAGACGGTGTCCGAATACCGGGCCGACCACGTGATCCTGGCAACCGGAGCCCGGCCGCGTCCGGTTCCCGGTGTCATTCCCGACGGCGACCGCATCTGGACATACTTCGACGCTCTCGTCCCGACAGATCTGCCGAAATCGTTGTTGGTCATCGGCTCTGGCGCAGTCGGCGTCGAATTCGCGAGCTTGTACAAGGATCTCGGCACCGACGTCACCCTCGTAGAGATGGCGCCGCAGATCATGCCGGTGGAGGACTTCGCTGTCGCAAGCCACGTACGGCGTCAGTTCGAGCAACGAGGTATCAAGATTCACACCGGCGCCTCGGTATCCGAACTGGCAGCCGGCCCGGATACTGTCACCGTTACCGTGCAGTCGACCGCCGGAACCGTCGATGAACTCACTGTGGACAGGGTGCTCGTCGCAGCCGGCATCCAGGGCAACGTCGAGGATCTCGGCCTCACAGAACTTGGCATCGAGGTCGAACACGGTTTCATCACCACCGATCAGTGGTGTCGCACCAGCGCATTCGGGGTATACGCGATCGGCGACGTGGCAGGCGCACCTTGCCTCGCCCACAAGGCCAGCCACGAGGCCGTGCTGTGCGTGGACAAGCTTGCAGGTGTGCAGCACGTCCGGCCGTTGGACCGGGACTACGTTCCGGGCTGTACGTACGCGAGGCCGCAGGTCGCCAGCCTCGGTCTCACCGAAGAGCAAGCGCGGGCGACCGGGCGTCGCCTGCAAGTCGGGCAATTCGATCTGCAAGCATCCGGAAAGGCACTCGCTATCGGTGAAGCCGACGGCTTCGTGAAAACGATCTTCGACGCCGACAGCGGTGAACTTCTCGGTGCCCATATGGTCGGCCCGGACGTCACCGAGCAGATTCAGGGCTTCGGTATCGCCCGAGCCCTGGAGGCGACTGCCGACGATCTCGCCGAAGTCGTCTTCGCACACCCGACACTGTCTGAAGCAATGCACGAATCGGTCCTGTCCGCGCTAGGCCGTCCGATCAACATGTAGTGGCTCTCGCCGAACCGTGGACTTTCGTGGGCCCGCGGTTCGGCGGGAACCTCACCCAGGAATGGAACGCCACGTGAATGCCACACCCGGAAGACCACTCGAGGCGTCGGCCCCGACAGGCCGCAAACTGCTCCGGCTGGAAGTCCGCAACGCTCAGACCCCCATCGAACGCAAACCGAACTGGATCAAGACCCGCGTCAGGATGGGCCCCGAATACACCGAACTCGAGAGCCTGGTCCAACGCCAAGGACTGCACACGGTGTGTGCCGAAGCCGGCTGTCCCAACATCTTCGAGTGCTGGGAAGACCGCGAAGCCACGTTCCTGATCGGGGGGCAGCAGTGCACGCGCCGTTGCGACTTCTGCCAGATCGAGACCGCCAAACCCACTGACCTCGACCGGGACGAGCCCCGCCGCGTTGCCGAGTCCGTGCGGACGATGGGACTCCGGTATTCCACCATCACCGGTGTCGCTCGCGACGACCTGCCCGACGGCGGAGCCTGGCTATACGCCGAAACCGTGCGACAAATCCACGCTTTCAGCCCCGGAAGCGGCGTCGAGAATCTCATCCCCGATTTTGGGGGCAAACCCCATCTCCTGGCCGAAGTGTTCGAATCTCGTCCCGAGGTGCTTGCCCACAACGTCGAGACCGTACCGCGGCTCTTCAAGCGTATCCGGCCCGCGTTTGACTACGATCGATCCCTCGGCGTGCTTACAGCGGCCCGCAAGTTCGGTCTGATCACCAAGTCGAACCTGATCCTCGGCCTGGGCGAGACCCCTCGCGAAGTGCAGCAGACGATGCTCGACCTACACGATGCCGGCTGTGACATCCTTACCATCACTCAGTACCTGCGACCCTCGCCGCGGCACCATCCAGTCGAGCGCTGGGTACAGCCCGAAGAATTTCTCGAACACTCCAGATTCGCAGAGGAAATCGGTTTCGCAGGTGTCCTGGCTGGACCCCTCGTCCGTTCCTCGTATCGTGCCGGACGCCTCTACGCCCAAGCCATGTCCCACCATCGCCGTGAGCTCGAGACTCCCCCATGCACCTCGGAGCAGCTCATCCGATCACAAACCCCACCCACGGAGTCCACCCTCGTCGACGACCACATCATTGAAGGCAGTCGTCGCCAATCGGCATCATCAACCCCTTTCGCCTTCAATACAGGAGTCCTTTGATGAACACGGTGGTAAGCAAATTGTTCGCTACCCCTATCTCGTGGTTGCTGGCCGTCCCAATCGTGTTGCTCGACCGCCTGATGTCTCCGGAAATGACCGAAGGACCGGTCTGTGATACACGCTCTGCGGCGCGGCACTGCACCGACCGCTACGAATCCACTTGACGACTCCTCACCTCACCGAACGATTCTCATCGGTTACGCGACCGAATCCGCAAGCACCGGAACTTCACAATCCTCTCCTTATTACTGCAACGACAGTTTGATGCCTGCGAGCGAAGTGACATCGCGCTCGCGCCTGATGGACGCGCCGCCATAACGACCGACGCCGGAGGCGTGCGGGCGAATGACGGATCGAATGGACAATTCGGTTGAACAGTTGCTGTATCTCGCTGACAGAGAAAGAATCTGAGATCTATACCGACCCTCGGTCGTGAACCCGGTGGGGCAACCCGGTTCGAGGCGGGTTGTGCAGTCCTTTTCCATACCGCGGTGCAAGTGTCAGCGGTCATGTAATTCCCCAGGTTGAGGGGTCGACCCGTCACGTAATTCCTCACCCGCCTGTCACGTAATTCCCCACCCTTGGGGCGTGTCGGCCGGGGTGTGGGTGCTGCTGCAGGTTCGCTTCTTCCCAAGGTCCACCGAGGGCCTGGGAAGGGGCCCGACGGTGGCAAGGAGAACGTGGACGATGACCGATCTGATGGAGTTGTTCCGGCATTGGCATGCCGGCCGCTCCCAGGTGCAGATCTCGACGGCCCTGGGACTCGACCGCAAAACCATCCGCAAGTACTTGGCGCCGGCGCTGGCGGCGGGGTTGAGCCCGGGCGACGGCGGGAAGTTCGACGAGAACCTGTGGCGCGAGTTGATCACGTCCTGGTTCCCGGAAGTGGTGGACCCGACGGCGCGGGCGGTGACCTGGCCGGCGATCGCCGCCCACCACGCCTGGATCGAGGGCCAACTCGACGAGTCGGTGACCGTGGCGACGATCGCTCAACGCCTGCGCGACGATCGCGGTGTTCCCGTTTCGGAATCGACCGTGCGGCGGTATATCGCAACACGATTCGCCGATCGTGTCGCGGCGTCGAAGGCAACCTTTCCTCGCGGTCCGGTCTCGCCGGGCGACGAGGGTCAGGTCGACTACGGCAAGTTGGGGATGTGGCGCGATCCGGCCACGGATCGGCGGGTGGCGGTGTGGGCGTTCGCGATGATCCTGGCGTGTTCACGGATGCTGTTCGTCCAACCGGTGCTGCGGATGGATCAAACCTCGTGGTGCGCTTCGCATGTGGCCGCGTTCGAGTTCTTCGGTGGCGTCCCGGCGCGGATGGTGTGCGACAACCTCAAAACCGGGGTGGACCGTCCCGATCTCTACGATCCGCAGATCAACCGGGCCTATGCCGAACTCGCCGACTTCTATCAGGTGCTCATCGATCCGGCCAGGGCCGGCAAACCCAAGGACAAACCACGCATCGAACGCCCGATGCCCTATATCCGGGACTCGTTCTTCCGGGGCCGCGAGTTCACCTCGCTGACGCAGATGCAGGCCGCCGCACTGGCATGGTGCACCGACGTCTACGGCCGGCATCAGCATCGCGGTCTCGGTGGTGCGCACCCGGCGGTGGTGTTCGACGCCGTCGAAAAGCACACCCTGACGCCGTTGCCGCCCAGGAGGTTCGAGCCGGTGGTCTACTCCACCGGCAAACTCGCCCCGGACTGTCACGTCAAGGCCGGCAAGGCGTTGTATTCGGCGCCGTGGCAGCTGATCGGCCGACGATTGCTGGTGCGCACCGCCGGGGATGTGGTGCAGATCTTCCACGACGAGCAGGTCGTGGCCACCCATGTGCGCCGCCTGTCCGGGAGAGCGACCAATCCCGAGCATTATCCGCCGGAGAAGACCGCGTTCACGTTGCAGACGGTGGTGTGGTGCCGGGTCCAGGCCGAGCAGATCGGACCCGGCGCGGTCGCGATCGTCGACGAGTTGTCCCAGGTCAACGCGATCCATCGACTGCGATCGATCCAGGGCATCATCCGGCTGCGGTCGCGTTACGACGATGCCCGCATCGATGCGGCCTGCGCCCGTGCCCTCGAGGTCGGTGATCCGCGTTATCGCACGGTCAAGGGCATCCTCGTCGCCGGCACCGAACACGACGGCCAGGACGTCGCCGATGCCGGGGTCACCGCGCCGGCGTTGTTGCGCGGGCCGGCCGCGTTCGACACCGAACGATCCGCTTGATCCGTTCATATCGCCAGAAATATTGAACTGCAATTACTTTCACTAGATGCTGTGAGGACACCTGTCATGACCATCCATGATCCCAGCCTGCGGGCTGCGTTGAAAACCTTGAAGCTGACCGGCATGCTCGACACCCTCGACGCGCGCCTGGCGCAAACCCGCGACGGGCAGCTCGGGCACCTCGAGTTCCTGCAGGTGCTCTGCGAGGACGAGATCGCCCGCCGCGAAACCGCCGCCTTGGCCCGGCGGGTGCGCCGGGCCAAGTTCGAGCAGCAGGCCACCTTCGAGGACTTCGACTTCACCGCCAACCCGAAGCTCCCGGCCGCGATGCTGCGGGATCTCGCTGCGCTGCGGTGGCTCGACGCCGGCGAGTCGGTGATCCTCTACGGACCCGTCGGCGTCGGCAAAACCCATGTGGCACAAGCGCTAGGGCATCATGTGGCCCGACGCGGCGGGGACGTGCGGTTCGTCAAGTGTTCCCGGATGCTCGCCGATCTGGCCGGTGGACACGCCGACCGCACCATCGGCCAACGGATGCGCGAATACACCCGGCCGCTGGTGTTGATCATCGACGACTTCGCGATGCGCGAGCACACCACCACCCAGTCCGATGATCTCTACGATCTGGTATCCGACCGGGCGATCGCCGGCAAGCCGTTGGTTCTGACGAGCAACCGGGCCCCGAAAGACTGGTATCCGCTGTTCCCGAATCCGGTCGTGGCCGAGTCCCTGCTCGATCGGTTGATCAACACCAGCCACCAGATCCTGATGGACGGCCCGTCCTACCGGCCACGCAAACGCCCCGGGAACCGCACCGCGGCCGCGAACTGAACCAACCCGGGCACCGGCCCGGCTACCCTCGACTCAGCACACCCGGACATGGGGAATTCCATGACGGAAACCCCTGGGGAATTACGCGACGGTCGACACCTTCACGAATTTCCGTTCGGCGGGAGCCGTGCTGCACCGCATTCGTCCCTGCGATGGGTTCGTACCGGGGTTGCCGACGTCGAGGCGTTTCTCGACTCGTCGTGGTCAGGAGCAATCTTCGGTTGACGTCGGCGGCCAGGAAACGGCGTGGTCCCGCTCGCGGAACACGCCTTGGTACTCCTGGAAATACCGGGACGCGACGCACCCCATTGGTATCTCGCGCAGCGGAAGTGGAATCGCTTTCAACACGGTGCTCGCCGCCCGCATCGTCGCTATCACTGAATTGAGTACTGCGAAAAGACCTCACGCAAGCGCGCAATTTGCCACATGCAGGTGATCGGTGTGGACCCGATCTCCTACCCTGCGATTGAGCCGCGGACAGGACAGCAACTTCGGAGCGGCTGATTCAAGTGGCCGCCGGGATAGGCTTCCTCATCGCGACGGCACCGCTCACACCTGCGGCCGAGGGTTGGCCGAAGAATCCGCGCTTGCAGCTTTGCCGCGCCATGCATACGTTGTTTGCGTCTCACGTGGCGGGATAATCGAAGAGCATGCACTCATACAGCCTTGTGCGAGAACGCCTCTCACAGAGGAAGGCATCGATGCCCGCACCGTGGAGTTCTTGACCCCCGACGCGGCAGCCTGAATGATGTCCAATGTCATTGTCCCCCGCACGACGGCTCCACGACCGACAGGACCGTCCGACCAGGGCGGGCGATCCTGATCGAGAACGTCGAACGTTTCGTCACCGGCGCGCCGCTTCGCTAAATGATTGACCTGGCGGCAGTGCCTGAGGCCCTGCCGTCCGTACCCGCCCTGTTTCAGGGACGGGTGTAGCCGACCAGGATGCTGTCATCGACGTCGGGCAGGTTCACGACGATGTTCTCCGGGGTACGGGTGGTCAGCCAGACCAGCTCTTCTGTCGTGCTCATATTGACCTCGACGTGCGGCATGAAGGGAGGGACGAACACGAAGTCGCCTTCCTCCATGTCCACGTGCTCGCTGTAGTTCTCCCCGAAGTAGATTCGCGCCGTACCAGTAAGGACGTACCCGCCGGTCTCGGCTTCTCCGTGATGGTGCGGAAGTGAGCGATATCCGGGTTCGTTGAACACCTTCCCGGGTCAAGTCCCGCGAGGTGGTGTACGACGTCGTCGCGTGATTCCTCGTGGGTGGCTCAGGCAGTCAAGGCCGGTGTCACCTCCTCGGTCTCCTCGGTGACACTGTCGGCGGGCTTGTCGGTGCGGGAGCGAGCCAGCACGTCGAGGCCGAGGTAGCGGCGGCCTTCGATCCACTCATCGTGCTGCTCGGCCAGCACCGCCCCGACCAGTCGGATCAGCGCAGTCCGATCCGGGAAGATCCCCACCACATCGGTCCGGCGGCGGATCTCCTTGTTGAGGCGCTCCTTTATCCGGCCCTCAGGGTCGGATCAACCCCTTGTTGCCGATTTGGGTCAGCGGTCGAGACGCTGCAGGTGGTCGGTCAACGCGTCAGCGACGCGATGATGCCGGGCTGCTTCATCGGGCCATCCTCGGTCGTGGGCGTCGGCCTCGAGTGCCTCGATGTCGGTGCGTTGCGCTTCGAGTGCGCCGCGGAACTCAGGTCCGGTGACGAAGTTGTCGCAGGTCTCGCAGATGTTGGCATAGGGACACGCACCCGCGCTCTCGTGACGGGAACAGTAGCCGTGGGCAACACGCGTTTTGAGCATCTCGCTGCCGAGCCAAGTCACGGCATCGGGGACGATCGGTTTGCCGACCGGGGTGAGAGTGAACCGCCGCCGCATCTTGCCCATCGCCTGGTCATAGGCATCACGCAACGTCGGTGAAGCCAAAGTGGCGTAACGCAAAGTCATCTGCGGGGTCACGTGCCCGAGCAACGCCATCAACGCCTGCAGGCTCATCCCCGCGTTGGCGAGTTCGGTGGCCCAAGTATGCCGCAGCTGATGCGGGGTCACCACCAACGGCGCACCCCCGGCCCCACGCAGTCCGCAAGCCTCGACGGCAGCGAGCAGACCGTTGCGCAGCCGGGTCTGGCTGAGACGGCGGCCGTGTGCGACGAACAGGAAATCGGTCAACTCTCCGGTGCGGGGATGCGGCAGCGGCCGACAGATACCACGCCCGCCGGTCCACTCGTCCAACGCGGCGATAGTGGTCGCCGAGAGCGGGACCATGCGTTCGGTGGCGAGCTTGCCCAACGGAACCTTGAGCCAGGTCCCGGCCGGGCCGTAATCGATGACGCTGCCGAGCTCGAGATCCAGTAGCTCCCCGACCCGCAGACCGGCTCCGCGCAGCACCGTCAACCCGATACGAGCGAACGAATCATCCAGCTGGGAAACCGCATTCATCACCGCAGCATCGATGTCGGGCGGCAATGCCCGCGGAAGCGGTTGGTCGAGTTTCGGGACGTCGGCGGCGAAGACCAGACGGCGCGGTGGGGCCTGCTCCCAGCCCCATTCGGTGATGTCCTCGAGCAGGTTACGCACGCTGAGCACGGTCGATTGGATCACGGCCTTGGAGATGATGCGCCCGGCCCCGGCAGCGGCGCGTTGCCCACGCCAGGTGCGGGTGCGATTCCAGACGAGGAAGCCCTCGATGTGACTGCGGTCGAGATCCTCGAGGGACGTGACCTCGGGATGGTTGGTGGTGAGGTAGTCCGCGAACGGCAGCAGGTCGTTGATCAACGATTCGGCGGATTTCGGGCGCAGCACCGCAACCCGGACGGTGACGTAACGCAGAAGGGTTTCGCGGATCGCGTCGGCCATCGCCACGTCGGCGAAGCGTTGCGTGTAGCTGCGGGCCCACTGCCGGCGCCGTGGTGGCGTGTCGACGATGTGGGCCTGAAACAGCATCTGCCGCAGACCCGCGATCCGGTTGCGGTAGGCGCGGCGCGACGACGCCGGAATCGATTGCGTGGCAGCCAATGCGGCATCGAACTCGTCGACGGTATCGGCGCTCACACCGCTGACGAGCCCGCCCTGCCAGGCAAGCAGCACCGCCAGGCACTCGCCGAGGACGGTCTCGACCCATTGCGGTGTCCATCCCAGGGCCAGTCCGGCGGCACGGATAGCAGCGAACCCACCCGGGTCGCGGTCCTCGATGGCGCGGCCGAGGCCGGTGAGGTTCTTGATGGCGGCGAGTTCGAGGTCGAGCCGCAGCTCGCCGCGTCCGATGACATGACACAGCAGTGGCCAGGCCCCGGTGCTGTGCAGTTCGAGTAGCCGCTCGACCGCGGGTTGGGCCATCCAGTCCCGCAGGTCCGGATGCGAGGTGAGGAAGGTGGTCGCGACGAGGGCGCGAGCGCGCACCGACCTGTCACTGAGCCCGAGATGAGCAACGTGCTCGAGGTAATCGGTCAGTACTGCATCCGGGTCGGCCTGCAGATCGATCGTTGCGAGCCCGGAAGTGCTCATCGTCGTGTCCCGGCGAGGCTGGCGCGGGCTGCGCCGTATTCGGCGGCGAGCTGCTCGACCGACAGATGCACGTATCTGGCAGTGGTTTCCGGAGACACATGCCCCATCAATTCTCGCAGCACCATCAGATCGATTCCGGCGGAAGCGAGTTCGGTGCCGTAGGTGTGACGCAGCCGGTGCGGACGCACCCTCACCGCGCCGGACAGGCCTCGGTGCCGCCGGAACAGCGACCGCAGTCCGGCCTCGGTGACCGGCGACCCATGGGTGGGGCCGCGCAGCACCACGAAACACTCCTCGGTCGCCAACCCCGGTGGCCGTTCGAGACGCAGATAGGCCGACAGTTCGGTGAAGAATGCCGCATCGACCGGCACCACCCGTTCCTTGCGGCCTTTGCCGAGCACCCGAACTCGTCGTCGACCGAAGTCGACGTCCGCCAACCGCAGGGATCGCACCTCGGCGCTGCGTAGGCCCCCGAACAGCATGGCCCACACCATCGCCCGATCCCGATGGGTGCGCAGCGACGCCGTGAACTGCTCGACCGCGTCGGCGTCGAGGGATTCGGGTAGCAGGCGTGGTTGGCGCACCAGCCGGCCCCCGGCTCGGGGTCGGCCCGGGCCGAGATGTCCGAGCAGTCCCCGCGCCTGTGGTCGCAGGCCCTGCCCGCGCCGCGGTGAGGGCACCGGATTGTCGCTGCGCATGCCGGTCATCACCAGGTATTCGAACAACGCTCGCACCGCCGCGACTCGTCGGTTGATCGTCGACGCCGCCGCGCCCCCGACCTTCCGTCTCGCCGTGTCGGGGCGGGGTTCGCGGCGCACGTCCTGCCAGTCGATCCACTCGAACACCGTCACCGGCGTCACCGCCGCCAATCGGAGGTCGTGGTCGAGAAGGAACCGGGCCAGGTTGAGCACGTCGAACGCATACGCCCGCACCGTTGCCGCACTGAACCCGCGTCCGGCCAGGTGTGTCAGGAATGCGTTCGCCGCTGCGCTGCCCTCCCACTGGCCGTCGATCGCATAGCCATCGCCGCGAGTGCGCACTCGAACGGTCATCGTCCACCGCCTTTCGATCGGAGCCGACACCGCCAGCATGCGCCGAGCATCGCCGTCGGCTCCGGACCTCACGCCGCAACCATGATCGTGTTGTGAGAGGGCCGGTTAACCGATAGCGGATTGTTGCTCCAGATCTGTTTCCAGATCTGCTTCGGGAACGCGGTGAACGCCAACAGATCCGACCGTGCAGCGTCGAGATGATCGGCCACCTTCGGCAACTTCTCGGTGAGCGCATCGATGATCCGATCATATTGTGCGTGAACGGAATCCGCGTCGGGCTGGTCGTACACGGAGTGCAGCAGTGTCTTCACCCAGGGCCACGACGACTTCGGGGTCACCGCCATCAGGTTCGTCGAGTAGTGGGTACGGCACCGCTGCCAGGAGGCACCGGGCAGAGTCGCGCCGATCGCCGCGACGAGGCCGGCGTGGGCATCGGAAGTCACCAGTTTCACCCCGGTCAGCCCGCGGGCGACCAACCCACGGAAGAAGCTCAGCCAACCCGCGCCGTCCTCGGCGGAGGTGACGTCCAGCCCCAGGATCTCGCGGTAGCCGTCGGCGTTGACCCCGACCGCGACCAGGGCGTGCACGTTCACCACCCGTCCGTTCTCGCGGACCTTGAGGACCAGGGCGTCGGCGGCGACGAACGTGTACGGGCCCGCATCGAGGGGTCGGTTCCGGAAGGCCTCGACCTGGGTGTCGAGGTCTTTCGCCATCACCGAGACCTGCGACTTCGACAACGAGGTGATCCCGAGGGTATCGACGAGTTTCTCCATCCGCCGGGTCGAGACCCCGAGTAGATAGCAGGTCGCAACAACCGAGGTCAGGGCACGTTCGGCCCGCTTGCGCCGTTGCAGCAACCAGTCCGGGAAGTACGAACCCTGCCGCAGCTTGGGAATGGCCACGTCGAGGGTGCCGACGCGGGTATCGAAGTCGCGGTGCCGGTAGCCGTTGCGAACGTTGACCCGTTCGTCGGAGCGTTGGCCGTAGTCGGCGCCGCACAGGGCATCGGCCTCGGCGCCCATCAGGGCATGTATGAACATCGTCAGCAGCTCGCGCAGCAGGTCGGGGCTGGCGCCGGTGAGTCGGTCTTCGACAAGCCGGCGGAGGTCGATATCGTGGGCATTGGTCATCGCGTGCTCTTTCGTCGAGTCGAGTTGGTAGCTCTCTCGAAGAATCACGCGATGACCGTCTTTCGTCCGGTTACGACACGCCGATCAGTTCGTTTGGTTCCGGCTCGTACACCATCCTGATGGACGCAACCGACGTCGTCCAGGAGTCGTTCGAGAACGTCGAGGGTATCCGCATAGAGGAACAGCTGCCCAGGCCCCGATTCCTGGTAGTCCGCATCCGCCATTCGTACGGTCGGGTGGCGGCGTAAGAACAACCACCCGGCGGTGTCCGTGGGAAACAGTTCCGCTTCGTTGACTTGAATCTTTCCCCCAGTCGGCGCGCCACGGTCCTGATAGATCACCAACGTTTCGGTCATCGCAATGGTCAGGCAGGACAGGCGACCTTTGCGCTTGCCGGGGGTAGTCAGGCAGCTGACCGCCCAGCAGTGATGCTCAGTCCGAGCCGGATAGGGAACTCAGCGGCTCAGGTAGCGGCCGATGATCCGGGTGATCTGATCAGCATCGGAGCGGGTGCGAAAGTGTCGGTAGTTTGCGGCAGTACGAGCGAGTCGTTCTGCCGGAAAGTCCGGACGTGCAGCGGTGTCCGTGGAATTGACGATATCGGGGGCGTCGAGCCAGAGGTGCTGTTCGTCGGCAGAGATCAGCTCGTCGAGATGTCTGCTCGTCCCGATCATCGTGGCCATCTCGTTGATGTTTCGAGCAAGCAGTCCCGCGTCCTGCGCGGAGTGGATCAGCGACTTCTCGTGCAGCCGGAGGTGGCGCTTGCCGTGCAGCGACCGCGTTGCCGTGGCGTCGAGGCGTACGCGAATCCGGTGGATGTCTCGATAGCGGCCACGATGCTGTCCGAGGCGTTCGGGAAGGTCGATGGATTCACCGATATAGCACTGCCCGTCGGTGAACTCGAGAATGTAGTGGCCAGCGCGACCTGGACCAGCGTGGTCGAGATGCCGGGTCAGCGCCGCTTTGGTAGGCGGCAATGGTGCGCAGAACCCGTTCTCTGTAGCCCACTCGTCGATTCGGCGTGCTCGGGTAGCGATCACCTCCGGATCCGGCGACGCCTCAGGAGCCAGAGGAATCGCGGGAAGAGCCGACCGTGGGGTCGTGGCACCGCCAGAATGCCACTGCTTCGAGGACCCGGGTGGATCGAATGCGCAGTTCGCCGCCGCGAACTCCATCACGTCACAGAGGGTATCGAGGCCGACGACGTCGACGGCTGCGTCAGCACTGGCGAACCCGGTCTGCGCGGGGTCGAGCTGCCAGCTGTTGTCCCTGAACGTCCAGTGCATCTGCATGTCTCGGACATTGACGTCCAGAGCATCGCCGACGAGCAGCCGGAAGTCGTCGTCGATATCGCCCGGTATTTGGGTCGACATCTCGATCGTCGCGGAGTCCTCATGGCACCCGAGATCCACGATGAAGTCCCATCCTGCGACGAGTGCGCAGACCATGGTCTCGAACACGGACTCGAACCGCCCCGCCAGATTCTCAAGGACGGGATCGTGCTCGTCGCCGAGACGTTCGTGCAGATCGACGAATCCTGTACGGGCTTCCGAGCTCAGCTCCGGAACCAACCAGGCCGGCACGTACCGGTACATGTGCTCGACCACCGGTACGCAGTCTCGAACCGACCTCGTGCCGGCCTGGGAGACAAGTCCGGTCGCCTCCTCGACCACACTCCACGATCCGTCGTGGACGAGCGTCACGCGCGCATCGTCCACGCCGCCGACCGGGGCACAGGCACGAACCTCGAGGCACGTTCGACTCTCGATCGTCCGCATTCGTGCCCGGATCGGCCAACCGGTCATAAACATCGAAAACACCTGCACCCCGATCTGATCGGGAAGCTCTGCAACAAGGAACCGCAGGTCATTGATGTCGTCTTCCATGCCGTCAGCCTTTCAATCTTGTTCCATCACGTGCTGCACAGCACTACCTACCGCCGTGCCACACGCCCACGGCACAACCGGAACGGATGTTCAGGTGGTCAATAGCCTGCGCGGTAAACAGCGAGGCCCGTGGCTCCGATCGGCAATCTGAGGAATATCCCGCCTCCGTGCTGCTAGAGCCAGAACTCATCCTGAATCCCCGCAACGGTACTTACCCAGCTGACAGCGTTCTTCAAGACCTGGCCACTTTTCCCCTCGTGCCTACCGGCGGGCAGCCCATCGACGAAATCTCCAGGCTGTTCCATGACCACCCCGGCGTATCGGGACGCCACCATTTCGCGCTCTCCGACAATTTCGAACAAAGCAGCAGATCCAGGCAGCCCACAATCGTCATCGTTTAGGGATACCGCCCGCCGACACCTGGGTTTGGGAGCACGGGTAGAGAACGTGCATGCGCGCGTGCGTCCCCTCGAGCCTGCTTGAGCCGAGCGTAGTAACTGCAGTGGTCGTTGCCGTCGAGGTTGAGGGGCAGGACCAATTTGGTGAACAGCCGGGATTCGACCTCCCAGGGGGTGCTGTCGGTGCTCCAGCCGACCCGCGCGTGGTCGTGCATCCACCTCGACAACTCCTGCTCCCCGGTACCGAAGTGCAAACGGTCACCAGATCCGAACCGGCGCAGCTCAATACCCAATGCAGGTGACAGAAGCGATCCGAGGCTCAGTCGCAGCGTCGAGCCGGCCGCATTCCCGCAGTAGTGGGTTCTGATGCGAGAACGCAGGGTTTGACTGCTGGCGACCCGGCCGTTTCGCGGCGGCGCTTTCGGACTGATCCCGACATACAGCAGAGTCCAACCGTCCCGCTCGACACAGCCGGACGCATCAACCTCACCCGGCAACTCGTCGAACCACCAGGCGTATATACCGCCGACGGCGGGCACCGGAGTCTGTGGTGCGAGAGCTGTCTCACGGTCGATCGGCGCCGCCGACAGGATTCGATCAAGATCATCTTGTCCGGGCTCATCTGCACCGAGAATCGAAGTCACAGTCTCACTCACGTGGAGATCCTGACACATGCCGCCGAGACCCCGAGTAGCTGGTTCAACGACTCGTTAGAGATCACCCACGAAAGAATCGTCAACGGAAGCGTGTGGCCGATTGCGTTCGTCACGTTCCACTGTGCGGTGTGTGGGTCTCGCATGATTCCTCGGAGTCGCACGCCGCTCTACCTCGCCTGCAGCTCCGGACAGCAGAGCATTCTTCTTACCTCCGGTCCGAGTCCTTCGTTGTCAGTGCACCACCGTAATGTCTTTCTTCACCAAGACGACAACGTGGCGGGTATGTAGTTCGGCAAGCCGACAACGAGAGGAACGGACGCATTGGCGACACTGGCGATCGACAGGGACTTCCTCCTCGACTTCGCAAAGCTCGAGCAGTCCGTCCAGGCACGCGTGAGTGAAGTATTCGAGAAGTTCGACAGCGCCACGCACACCGGTCTCCACCTGGAGAAAATCAAGAATGCCCGCAACCCCCAGTTCCGATCGATCCGCATCACCCAGTTCTGGCGCGGCATCGTGCTTGCCCCCAAGAGCGGCGACACATTCACTCTTCTGAAAGTTCTGCCCCACGACGATGCATACACATGGGCAGAACGCCGCGACGTGTCCGTGAATCAGATCACCGGCAGCATCGAAGTCCGAGACGACGCCGCCTTCGACGAGCAACTCGCCCAGCTCGACCACCAGTCCAGCAACGCCACCGGCAGCTATCTCTTCGAGCACATCAAAGACAGCGAACTCGTCCGCCTCGGTCTCGACGAAAAGGCCATCCGCTTCGCCCGGCTACTGACCGAAGACTCCCAGCTCGACGCTGCGCAGCCCTACTTCCCCACCATTCAATGGCAGGCCCTCTACGGCCTCGCCGCGGGGATGACGCCCGACGAGGTCTGGGCCGACCTTGGCGCAGCAATCCTCGATGGTCCAGTCGACACCGACGACCTCGACGCTGCGATCAAGCGCAGTTCCGAGCGTGTACTTCTCGTCGATGGTCCCGCGGAGATGATGGCCGTTTTCGCCAACCCCTTTGCTCTGTGGCGTATCTATCTGCACCCCGCCCAGAGGTCCGTCGTGGATGCCACATACCGCGGGCCGGCGCGAGTGACGGGCGGACCAGGAACCGGCAAGACCGTCGTCGCACTGCACCGTGCGCGCCGCCTCGCAGAACGCGGCGAGGGCCAGGTCCTCGTCACTACGTTCACCTCGACGTTGGCCGAATCGCTCGACGACGGCATCCAAATGCTCACGGACGATTCCGACATCGCGTCCCGCATCATCGTTCAGCACGTGGACCGCCTCGCCCACCGAGTCTTCCGCGATGTGCATGGAAGCCCTCGTATGATCGGCTCCGCCGACGAGAAGAAGCTCTGGCGAAGCATCATCGACGAGCTCGGCATCGATTTCAGCGAGGCATTTCTCGGTGAGGAATGGCGACAGGTCGTGCTCGCGCAGCGCGTCGGTTCTGCCACCGCGTACCTTGCTGCCAAGCGGACCGGGCGCGGGCGTCGCCTCGGCGCCACGCAGAAAGCACAGGTGTGGCAGGCAGTTTGGGAATTCGAAGAAGCGTTGAAGACGCGAGCTCTCCACACACACGAGACCGTGCGTCGCGAAGCGACGAAGATTCTCGAACAGCGCGTCGACAAACCGTACCGCCACATTGTTGTCGACGAGGCGCAGGATCTGAGCCCCGACCAGTGGCGACTCCTCCGAGCTGCCGTGCCGGACGCACCCGACGACCTGTTCCTCGCCGGTGATACCCACCAGCGCATCTACAACAACCATGTCAGCTTGCGCGAGCTCGGAATCAACGTGACGGGCAGATCGAATCGTCTGTCCATCAACTACCGTACGACCGCCGAAATTCTGCGGTGGAGTCTCGGCTTGATGCACGGCAGCCGCATCGATGACATGAACGACCGGTTCGACTCGATCGCGGGTTGCCGTTCGGAGATCCACGGCGATTTCCCCGTGGTCGAAGGCTTCAGCACGCGCGACGCGGAGTTCGCATTCATCGCGCAGAAGGTCCAGGAGTGGCTTGACAACGGAATAGCACCGTCCGAGATCGGAATTGCCGTGCGGTCCAAGAAGCTTGGCGAAACGGTTGCAGAAATTCTCGGAAAGCACGGCATCCCGACTTCCGACTTGTCCGACACCCGGAGCAGCACCGAGAGCGTCTCGATCGGAACGATGCACCGCATGAAGGGTCTCGAGTTTCGTTGTCTCGCTGTCGGCGCCGTGACAAGTAGGCAGCTTCCCGCTCCATATGCTGTCACGGCGGCGAGCGAGGACGAACACACTCACGAGCGGGACCTGCAACGCGAACGCTCGCTCCTCTTCGTCGCCTGTACTCGTGCGCGGGAGCAGCTACTCGTGACATGGCACGGCGAACCCAGCCCGTTCCTCACCCCCCTCCTCTGATTTTCAGCTCTACATTTCTGTTTCCTGAGAGGTACCGAATGCCCAAGCTGTCCACCCTGCTCGACGAAATCGATTCGGGCACCGTCCTGCTCCCCGAGTTCCAGCGTGGTTACGTGTGGAACCGCGATCAGGTGCGCGGGTTGATGCGCTCGCTCTACCGGAGTTATCCCGTAGGTGGCCTGCTGATGTGGGAGACCGCGACCAGTGACGTTGCTGTACGTGGCGAGATCGCCAGCGGCGGCGTCCGACAGCTTCTACTCGATGGTCAGCAGCGCGTTACGTCTCTGTATGGCGTGGTGCGTGGCACTCCTCCCCCCTTCTTCGAAGGCGATCCCTCAGCCTTCTCGGGGTTGTACTTCAACGTCGAATCGGAAATATTCGAGTTCTACCGTCCGATTTCCATGGCGGACGATCCGTGTTGGGTGAGCGTTACACAACTGTTCCGTGAAGGTCTGAAGCCGTTCTTCATGGCGTTTGCGGATCACCCCGACAAGGCGAACACCTACCTCGACCGGCTGAACACGTTGTCGCAGATTTTGCACCGTGAATTCAATGTCGAGAAGATCACCGGCTCGGACAAGACCGTCGATGAGGTGGTCGACATATTCAATCGCGTGAATTCCGGTGGCACGAAACTGTCGAAGGGTGACCTTGCCCTCGCGTCGCTGTGTGCACAGTGGCCGCCCGCCCGTCAGGAGATGCGCGATCATCTTGCGGTGTGGAAAAAGGCCGGTTTCGATTTCACCTTGGACTGGCTGCTTCGCAACGCGACTGCGGTAGCGAGGGGGCGCGCATTGTTCACGGCCCTGAGCAATGTGAAGGCCGACGAGTTCGAGCGTGCACTCACCTCCGCCGTCGCCCATATCGGCACCTTCCTCGATGCAGTATCCGGACGGCTCGGACTCGACCACGACAGAGTTCTGATGGGCCGCTACGCGATCCCCGTTGTCTCGCGCCTGCTCGAACTCAACGGCGGCAAGTTTACGGATGCTGCACACCGCGACAAGGTCCTGTACTGGTACGTCCACTCGGCACTGTGGGGCCGTTTCAGTGGATCGACGGAAAGCTACCTTCAGCAAGACTACGACACGGTTCGCGACTCGGGAGTCGAGGGTTTGATCGCCACACTCGAACGCGTGCGCGGTGGACGTCTGGAGATCCTCCCGCACGACTTCGACGGCTCCACCCGAGGATCCCGCTTCTACCCCTTGCTCTACTTGCTCACCCGCGTGAAGGGGGCCCGGGACTTCGGCAGCGGTCTGGAATTGCGCGCGGAATTGCTCGGAAAGCTCACGAGCCTGCAGGTACACCACATCTTCCCGAAGGCACTGCTGCGCGATCGTTACGACCGCAACCAGGTCAATGCGATCGCCAACTTCTGCTTCCTTACACAGGCAACGAACCTCGAAATCGGAAAGCGAGCGCCCGAGGAGTACTTCGCGGAAGTCGAAGCAAAGAATCCCGGCGTGCTTGCGTCGCAGTGGATTCCGACCGATCCGACACTCTGGACCATCGACCGCTATCCGGACTTCCTCGCCGCACGCCGTGAGCTGCTCGCAGAGGCCGCACAGTCCTTCCTCGACGAACTGCGGTCCGGTTCGCAGAGCACCGAGGAGTCTCTGCAGCCGCTTGCGGTCACCGACGCAGAACCCGACGATCCCAGAACCCTGCAGATTCAGGCCATGATCGCAGAGCTTCATGACCTCGGGTTCGCCGAACCGGACGTGGACACCGAGATCACCGATCCCACGAGCGGTCGCTTCCTGTCCATGGCAGAAGCGTTCTGGCCTGAGGGACTGCAGCACGGAGTCGGCGATCCTGTCATCCTCGAACTCGATCCCGACGAAGCTGATCTCCCACGACTTGAGGAACTCGGCTACAAGGTGTTCACGTCGGTCGACGCCCTGCTCGGCTTCGTCAACAACCTCAACGAAGCCGCTGCAGGAGTCGCTGAGTCGACCGAACGCGAGGAGTCGCCGGCGACGGCCAGCGACGACGCGACTGAGCTCGAGTCCGAGTTCGGGTCCCGTATCCGCGAACTCTACGACCGGGCTCGGCGTGAGGCCGGCTACAACGCCACCCACTTCATCAGCATGGTCGCGAACATCGGTCCTCTGGCGACGGCGAAGAAGCTCCTCGCCTCACGCACAATCTCCGACGGGTTCTCCGAGCTGTGGGAACGAGGACGTATCGATCTCACTGTGGAAGCTCTCGTCGTCGAGCCCGCATTCGAATCGTTGTTCACCGACACAGAGCTCGACGTCGCACGTCATCGGCTCACCCAGTTCAGGTACTCACCCAAATCATCCGTCCCGACACCGCCTTCCACCCGCGCATCGACGAGTGCGACGGCGGCCGACAGCGTAAGCACCGCGTCCACCTCGGAGAAGCCCGAGTGGAACGGACAGGACTGGTATGTCTGCCTGGGTGAGGTCAACGATTCCCGCAACTGGGACGACGCTCGCAAGTACGGGTTCGTCTCGGCCGGGGGTGGACGCTGGTACTCGGACACGCTCAAGAATCTCCAGGTCGGCGACCGCGTCTTCGTCTACGTGCCCAAGGTCGGCTATGTGGGTGCCGGAACAGTTGCGGGATCCGCGGCTCCTGCAGATGAGACGACCCTCGAGGTCGATGGCCAGGAGGTGAGCTTCCGCAGCCTCGACTTGGTCGGCCCCTACACACACGAGATCAATGACCCGAACCCCGATGAGGACTACCAGGAGTGGATCGTGCCGGTTGTGTGGGAACGGACGGTCGATCGCGAGTCGGCACTCCGCGAAGCCGGCTTGTTCGCGAACCAGAACTCCGCCTGCAGGCTTCGCGATGAGCACACACTGAACCGAGTCACCGAGTTCTTCGGTGTCGCGAACCGCGATCGATTTGCTCAGACAGCAGACAGCCAGTGAAATTGGGGGTGTGCGAGGACCCTGTCCTCGCACACCCTTCCGCTGACCGAGTACCGCGCGAGTAGACGGCGTTCTGTCAGGGATGGCGTACCGTCATACCTGAGTTGGCTCATCGCGTTAGTGCGTGAGTCACCGGCCTGAAATCCGATCCAAAATCTCGCGGATCTCGGGCTCGACCTGAGGTGGGAACGTATGCCGGGTGCCGTTGATCGCGATGGTCGCCGAACGCAACGGGCGCAGCTTCTTGACCACGTTGCCGATCGCCAACCCGGTACGTTCCTGAACCAAACGCGAGACGGCCAACGCCGCGAACACGATCGTCAGATGCGCTTCGATCGAATCCTTCGTGCGGTGAAAGATCGGCCGGGCCCGCAGATCGGTTTTCGACATCCGGAACGACTGCTCCACATGCCACAGATCATGATACTTCGCGATCACCTCACCCGGATCCATCAGCGTGACAGGAGCATTCGTCACATACCCTTTCAAGCCCGAGAGGGAGCGAGCGCGTTCGAGGGATGCGGTATCGAGGCTGCGGCCCTGCGCAGTGGTCTTGACGAACCGTGTCGACTTCGGCGGTGTACCGCCGTCGACGACGGCCCGGGCACGGGCTTCCTGCGCGTTCAACGTCTTCTCGTCCCGCGCCGCCCGTGCGGTCGAGTACTGCCACACCGCCCGCCACGCATTCGGATGATCGACCGGACTCCACACGGGTTCGGCGCGTTTGCGGACGTTGTTGACCTTTGAGCGGCCGTGCCTGGGGGTGATCGTGTCGACGATCTGACCATTGGTGAAAGCATTCCCGTGCCAATGTAGGGTCGGGAGCTGGCGCGGTGGCAGTTCCGGGACGTAGGCCGTGAAGCCACAGAAGCAGTTCGGTTTCCCGATCTGCTGTTCTTCTTCCCGACCCTATCCAGGATGCTCCGTTTCCAGCTCCCGCCCGTCGAACCGTGCGTGCGGTTCTCCCGCACACGGCTCACCGAGGTCGTTCACCGCCAACATTCGGCTTCCTCCGCCAGTCCCGGAAGGGCCTGGGGGCATAGACAGTTCCCTCAAAGCGGATCAGACCGAGCTGGTCGTCGGAGGAACCGAACACCACCGCCCGACCGTACGCTCGACTACGTTTGTGGCGTTTGGCGACGAAGCCCGCCAACCGCATCAACGCGTAGCCCCTGATCTTGGCGAACCTCGCGGACGAGTTTCCGTAACAGAAGTATCCCGCCCACCCACGCAGGAACCGGTTCACCGATCCCACGATCGCGGTCACGCTCAGCAACGTCCGGGACCGGACCGTCAACCGACGGATTGACTCCCGGGCATGTGCCATCGCTTTGTCCGATGGCCATCGAGCGAGGAACCCGATTCCCTTCGCACCGGTGCGGCCCCGACTGTGCACCCATCGATGATGAAAACCCAGAAAATCCAGGCCTTCCCCACCCTCGGCCAGGTGCACGATCCTGGTCTTGCTCGCCTTCGGTGTCAGCCCCAACTCCGCCAACAGCCCCGTCGGATGCGCGAGCGCATCCTCGGCCTGTTGTCTGGTCCGGCACATGATCACCACGTCGTCGGCATAGCGGACCAGCACTCCATGCTCCCGAACGTCCCACACCCGATCTATCCGGTGCAGATACACATTCGCCAGCATCGGAGAGAGCACCCCACCCTGCGGTGTTCCGGTCACCGCCCTGCGCACCACCCCGTCACTCATCACCCCGGCCCGCAACATCGCGCGCAGCAGCCTGAGTACGGACTGATCGCAGACGCGTTCCTCGATCGCCTGCATCAACCGATCATGCGGAATCGCCTCGAAACACTCGGCGATATCCGTCTCCACCACCCACCGTCGCCCCCGCCACGCCTCGTCGACGAGGACCTGCAACGCGTCGTGCGCCGCCCTCTTGGGACGGAACCCGAACGAGCAGTCGCGCATGTCCGCCTCGAAGATCGGCTCGAGCACGATCTTGGTCGCGGCCTGCACGATGCGGTCACGAACCGCCGGGATCGACAACGGACGCTGCTCGGTCGTTCCGGGCTTCGGAATCAACACCCGACGCGCCGGCAACGGCCGATACCGTCCCTCCCGCAGTTCATCGGCCAGCTCATCGAGGAGTCGGGTCACCCCGTACTCCTTGACCTGGTCCACGGTGATGCGATCAATACCGGATGCACCCTGATTGCGATACACCTGAAACCACGCGCGCATGAGGACATCACTGCGAATGATTTTGTCCCCCAACGCATGAAACCGTCTATCGGAGTCAGCCTTGGCTGTCCGGTAGAGCGTGTGCTGCAAGGCACGCACCGGATCCAACACAGCAGATCCACTCGCGGCGGGACTAGCCTCGACGGCACTCACCGGGCACCTCCTTCACATCAGCACGCATCGACACACGTAGCGGTCCTTCCCTCACCCCAGGTTGTGTTGTCCTGCGGGCTCGATCGGTACTATGACCGCCTCCGACTCCCTTCCGGCCGACAACTCATTTCCCAGGTTCACTGGTTATAGAGCGCCATCGCTTCCGACGACCACACCGCACGACGGCATCTCGCAGATCGTCGAGCCGGGGAGGGCCTCTCCAGTTCCCGCCGCCACTGTCGATACGTTCCACGCCCCATACGCCGGAGAGTTCCTCGGCACCTGCATCTCCAGGTCTTCGGTGCCTTCCATGGCCTTCACCGTGATTTCGGCGGCTCGGCTCTCTCTTCACCCCCACCCTTATGGGCGGGGACCTCTAACGACGCCGCAGGCTTCGCGTCATGCTGCGGACCGCATCTTCGCTCCCCCTTGCAGGGCTTTTGACGCTGGGCTTCGACCCCACCCGTTTCCCGGTGAAGCCGCCAGCCTGCTACCGGGCCACCTGGCAGCTACCCGGACCGGACTTCCACCGGCAAGCGACGACGAGCTTACGAACAACAAATCACCTACTCAAGGCAACCTCCTGTTCTGCTGGACGCACGAAAGTGGGAGGCGAGATCTCCGGGTGCTTTGGTGACACGGGAGCCGACGATGAACTTCAGGCCCGCATCATCGAGGTCGGTCAGATTCGACGCAGACAGCATCCCGGCGTCGGCAGCAACGACCATCTCCACACCGGTGATGTCGTGGCGTTCCTGGAACTGGCGCACGATCGGCACGATGGTGTGGGTTTCGGCGTGGTTGCCTTCGAAACATCCGATTTCCAGCGGGAATCCGGTGCGGTCCACCAGGAGCCCGACGACGATCTGCGGGTCCACGCGTCGTTCCTTGCTGTAGCCGACTTTCCGTAGTGCGTCTTCTTTTTCGGCTTCGAAGTACAAGGTGGTGACGTCGTAGAGCAGCAAGCTCAGGCCGCCGGTCTCGGCGGCATGGACGAAGCACCGCTCGGCGATGACGGCTCGGTAGTTCTTGTCGAGGACCGAGCGCAGGTGGCGTTTGATGGTGGCGTAACTCGCTGGGGTGGCGCCGAGGTCACGCAGGACTCGGCCGGCATCGAGTTTCGAGCCGGGTTCGACGATGCGGGCGATCACCAGGTCCCGGAATACCTCATCGTCGATCCGATCGAATCCGAGCTGGTCGTAGGTGGCGTGCAGGGCTTCCCGGAGCAGCACCGATGCGGTGGTTTCGGTCCGGCCCGGCGCATCGAGCACCGGTTGTTGTTCCTCGATGGGCGCCGGCAGCAGCGTTCCTTGCCCGGTGGGGAGAGTACTTTCGACGGGCAGTTGTGGGGTGATGCCCAGGTCGAGGGACTGTTGGTCGGGTTCGAGCCAGGCTCGGGCGCGTTCGAGGAGCATGCCGAGTTCGATGTCGGTGTGGGCGGATCCGATGTGTTTGACGATTTCCTGCCGGCCACCGCGGTAGCGGGCGACCTGCACGGCGGTGGCTCCGGATTTGGTGCGGACTCGCCTGATGAACGCCACTCGATGAGCGTAGACGGGCTCGGTTAGTGCGTGAAATCAGCCGTTCACGGGAGAGAATGTCCTGGTCACAGCGTTGAGGTCAGAATTTTTGACCAGGAGTGAGCCAACTCAGGCGGCTCCTGCAGATGAGACGACCCTCGAGGTCGATGGCCAGGAGGTGAGCTTCCGCAGCCTCGACTTGGTCGGCCCCTACACACACGAGATCAATGACCCGAACCCCGATGAGGACTACCAGGAGTGGATCGTGCCGGTTGTGTGGGAACGGACGGTCGATCGCGAGTCGGCACTCCGCGAAGCCGGCTTGTTCGCGAACCAGAACTCCGCCTGCAGGCTTCGCGATGAGCACACACTGAACCGAGTCACCGAGTTCTTCGGTGTCGCGAACCGCGATCGATTTGCTCAGACAGCAGACAGCCAGTGAAATTGGGGGTGTGCGAGGACCCTGTCCTCGCACACCCTTCCGCTGACCGAGTACCGCGCGAGTAGACGGCGTTCTGTCAGGGATGGCGTACCGTCATACTTCACTCCTCACCCAGCGTTCAGAAAGCTTTCATAGCTGAGCGCCAAGAGCTCCCGGTCGGGTCGCTCACTACGAGCCGGCGGAACCACCATCAACTTCTGTCCGTGCCGCTCCTTGAGACCGTGCTCGAGCATCGGACCGTCGATTTCGTCCAAGAGATCCTTCCGGATTTCTACGACCAAGTCCGGCGTGATCCCCAAGATCTTCACGTCGTAAGCAGCATGGTGGATCTTGCACAGAGCGAGCCCATTGGTCACTGCCGCGATACCCGCGTCGTGCGAATCGGGAACAATATGCGCGGCGTCCAGCAGTTCGCCGTGACCAAGAGCGCAGACTGCACACCGTGTCTCGTATGCACGCATCACCGTCGCACGAAATACTGGCTGATGAAGCCGACGCTTCGTCTCGGTCTTGACGTAACGCCGAAGCTGTTCCTCCGCTTGCGAATCGGGGCCAGAATGAAGATCGCGCGCGACTTCAGTGGCTATGACGAACTGGTGCTCCGCAGGTTCCTCCGCGAGGATGTACACCGGGTAGATGGGCTGAAACAAGCTCGGACCCACACCGTAGAACCAGATCAGCGGAACACCCTCATGCATGGCTGCACGCAGGCCACGGTTGTCCATGTTATTCGGGTCGGTCGTCGACCACTTGTAACGAAGGAGCCCATCCGAGCCTACTTGGTCCTCATACGGACGCTTCGCACCCGGCGCACGGTACGTAGTGCTGATGGACAAGGCAGAAGCAAGCTCTCTTGGCTTGCGAATCCCCCGCGTCGGGTCCATCAACCGGAACATCTTTCCGTCGATCGTAAAATCGAGGAGGTCCTGGCGACTGATTGGCTCAAGTCCGTCGTTGGTGCGTACGGTCAACCACGCCATCGCCTCACTACGAAGGCGAGCATCGAAATCGTCACCGCTCCACGAACCGTCACTCACAGATCCTCCTGGCTACCGCATGAAACCCACGCACCGATGCCGTCCTGCTGGGGGGCCGAACGGTCTTTATTGAACCATCACCTACTTGGGCGACTTGCTCACGGTCTCCCGGAGCGATTGCATGGAAGTGTCATCCACTTTCCACAGCTCCCAACCGTCGAATGGGCCTTCGTCGCCGAGCCTGAATGCCGAGACGACGGCCTTCGCAGCAGCGTCGGGATCCGGATAGGTCGCGCCAAGCAGCGCACGAACTGGCGCCACGGTCACATCCATCTTCTCGGTGTCGGGGTCGAACAGTGCCTTCACTCGGTGACCATCGCAATCGAGGTAGACGCGAATTCTCTTGCCGCTGAACGCAGTGATGCGGCGCACTGGTCGAACGTGGACTGGTTTCGCATCATTCGTATGCGGCAAGCCCACGGGAGCATCCGAGGAATCGACCGAATCCGGAACGCGCGGCACTCTCTCCTGCGACGAACGACCTTGCGGCTCGGGGTTGTCCCACTTGTTCCAGACTCGGGTTCGCGGACGAGCTGTGCGCTTGGTCGCAGCGGGTGTAGAGGATTGGCCCGCAGGCTCGGGAGCCGGCTGGGGGCGCGATGGTTCGACAGCGGGAACTGGGTCTGGCAAGGCCTCCGACATCACAGCTTCCCACAAGGTGCCGAGACGCTGAGCGCCGAGATGTTGGAGCGGGGTTCCTTTCACCGCATTCTGCAAGGCTTTGATCCCCGAGTTCGCCGGCAATCGACGAGTCAGGTCGTGGAGCGCCCGGATCTGCTCCAGCCGCACGTCGTCGATCGTGTCGCGGGTTCCGCCGGCCGCAATCCAGAGTGATCCCACCGAGTTCCATATGACGCCGTCGTGCGTCTGCAGAACGTCCGGGGTTTCCCCGAGCACTTCGGCCAGTTCCGATTGACTGGCAATGCCGTCGAACCCGTCGAGCGCGGCACGAAGTTGATCACCGATGCTCATCGGCTCGACCGTTACTTCGGAGTTCCCACCCAGCAATAGGTTGAGCGCCGAGAATCGGTCGTTGCTTCCCACAGAGAATCGAACGACATCATGGCATGCAGCGGGATCGGTCGCGCTCGGTTCCCCTGAGATGCAGATCCTCAAAGAGCCGAGGTCGGAATCGGTCGCAGACCTGAACTCCGTTCCGACTATGTCACCGCGCAGCGCACGCACCGGCTGTGTCGGCGCCCCTGAGACCAAGACATCGGGGATTCCCTCGCGCACGATCCAGACATAGTCGTCCTCGAGGACGACCTGACCGTCGAACCCTTCGAACCACTGCGCCATTACACGGTCTCCATCCGCACCATCACGTCCGACAGCAGCTCACCTGCAATGGTGTCTCCCAGGTACTCGATTGCGGTCCTCTCGATTCGGCTCACCTGACTCGAAGAAACACCGAGCCGTGCTCCGATCTCCGCTTGTCGCTTCGGCTGCTCGCCACCAAGCCCATAGCGCATAACAAGTACGGATACCTGCCGGGGCTCGAGTATCGACAAGCATGCCAGCACCGTGTCGAAATCGTCGACGGTCCCGCTCTCCCCCACCGCCCGCAGAACACGACCGATCTCAGCATGCTCACTTCCTGTGACGAAGTCCTCTTCAGGAGCGTCATCCTCGACCAGCCGATGCGCGATAGCGACGACGTCGTCGGCTGCACGTGAGTCGACCCTCGACTCCGCCGGACGCGAGGCCTCACTGGAAGGCGACAGGTCGCCCGGAGTGTGCGAGGTAACCTGCATCCACTCACGAAGTAGCGCAGGCGCTTCCTCTGGGGCCACGGTAACGACTTCGGATGCGATACCGGTGAGCTGTTCGAGAAAGGTTCCGTGGGCTCCGTTTTGGGGATCCTCAGAAGTGTTCTCCGCGAACATCACCAGGAATGAAGCCGGCCGACCGTCGGATTTCGGCCTGATGACGCGACCCATCCGCTGAATCATCTGCCGGCGACTCTTACTGCTCGCCAGGATGATTCCTACGTCAGCTTCGGGCACGTCGACGCCCTCGTCGAGCACTTTGGGGGCGACGAGAGTGGTAATCGTGCCGTTCTTGAACTCGGTGAGCAGCCGAGCTCGGTCCGAGCGCTTCAAGTCGCTCGTGAACGGTGCGGCGAGCACGCCTTCTTCCAGTAGTACTTCGGCGGCAGCACGCGATGAGTCCTTCGTCTCCGAGAACGTGAGCGCTTGCCCGGTCTCCTTGAGCACGGCGCCGAGACCGCGGAGCGCTTCCAGTTTCCCGCGACACTCGGCGAGCAACGATCGACGCTTGGAGAAGGCGTACAGGTATTTCCGTGCTGCCCACGTCGAACCTTCGGCGCTCTCCCCTCCACTGAGTAGCTGGACGTCGCGCATGAACTCACCGAACGACTCATCTGCACACCCGAACTTGTTGATGAGGTCGCCACGAAGCTTGCGTGCCAGCTCGTCGAATTCCTGGTACTCGGCGGCCTCGATCTCGTCGAACGGAACAGCGACGAGCATGACGCGCACCGGCGCGAGAATTCCGTCGGCGTGGCCTCGTTCGTAGTCGCAACCGTTGATGACCGTGCGGAAATACGGAAGCAAGTGCCGCTCGACGCCATCGTCCGACCGTTCGAAGGTCGCGGTAAGGCCGATCCGCTCTGAGAAGGACTCAGTCAGGAGTCGCGAGAAGGTCAGTGCTCCGTATCGGTGGACTTCGTCTGCCACAAGAAGGGTCGGTCCGAGTGTCCTCGGAGCCGACCTACTGATCGCCGACTGCACAGTACTGACCAGAATCCGCTTGCCGCGGAAGGTGTCTGCGTAACCGCCACCGCGCCGTCCGATAGGGGTATCCGGGAGCGCGCGCCGGATGGCGCGATGCCATTGGTCCAGCAGTTCGATGCCCGGCACCACAACCAACACGTTCATGCCGCGCGCAACGGCATCAGCGGCCGCCGCAATCCCGAGAGTCGTCTTTCCAGTGCCTGTGACGGCCTCCACGACCGCACTGCGATCGGCGGCCACCCATGCGTCGAATGCTTCGCGTTGCCAAGCACGTAGCGGCGGACCAGCCAGGGTAACCGTCATCGGTCCACCTTTGTCCACGTCACATCTGCGGCATCGGAATTCTTCAGCAATCGTCCCTCTGATTCCAGACTCGCAAGAATGCCGAGGACGTGCTCGTCCCCGAGTCGGGTGAGCTTCTTGGCCCGTTCCAGCGACAATGCGGCAATACCGGCAGCCGTGACGAGTACCTCGGCAACAGAATCGACATGCGCCGGCGGTAGGTCCGCGAGTGTGACCTCGTCACGCACCGTCGCCTGCGCCGGGGACTCTTCCTCTATCTGTGGCGACCCCTCGTCTGCCAACCCGTATACACGAGGTCCCCGTTCAGGCATCCATTTCGCCCGGCCCTGGGCGATAAGCTCCCCGATCACCGCTTCGATGCGGTCTCGCGGTTCGTTCAATCGATACTCGAGATCGGCCAGAGATACCGGACCGGACGACAGGCGTTCGATGATGCGCGAGCCGAGACTTGGGGAAAGCAATTCCACAGCCGCAGAAGGCATCACCTGCCAGCCACCCATCATCTCGGGCTCGCCGGAGGATACCGGTTCATGCGGCACAGGCCCAGTGGGCGCGATGACCTCGACGTCGGGTCGCGGTTCAACAGCCTCTTCTCGAGAACCGTCGCTGACCAGACGGTAGTGGGTCAGCTTGCCGAACTCGGTGATCTCCTCGACAAGTCCATCGAGTTCAAGTCGGTCGAGCTCGGATTGGATGCCCCTCCAGTGCTCGTCGAGACGGAGCGCAAGTGTGCGCACCGGCAGCGACTCACTTCGCAGCACTTCGACCAACGCGCTCCGGAGTGGGCGCGGCAGACCGTCCCCGGCCGGCAGCTCCTCCCCCGCCACCGGGGCCTCCGACGGCGGAGCCATTGCCGGCGTCTCGACTTCCTGTACCGGCTGGGCTTCGACCACCACAGGGAGATCCTGTGCAGGCGCCGGGTCCTCATCCAGACCCGTCTCGGGCCCCGGGCTCGGAACGGGCTCGACAACGGGCGGCGCCGGCTGGATGACAGGCTGCTCCGCAAGATCGACGACATCATCGACAGGTGAATCGTCGTCCACGAGAGCTACGGGAGCCCAAACCTCGGTCGAGGCGGCAACGACGTCGGATACACCGACGACGTGCGGCCTGATACCGCGTCTGTCCAGCTCCTCCCACAGGCTCCGCATCGACCCAACCGGGTCGAGGTAGTACTCGGATTCGCGAATGCGCCAGAACTTCCATCCGCAACGCTGTAGTTCTCGTTCACGTTCGAGGTCGGCGCGCTGTTGTTCGGGGCTGGAATGCCAATGGTCGCCGTCGCACTCCACGGCCAGCTTGCCGGCGGAACCGGTGATCACGAGGTCGATACGCCGCCCGTTCGCTTCCACCTGCGGATTCACGTGGTAGCCGCGCGCCACGATGTCGAGGAACACTCGCTGCTCGAAGAGACTGTCGAATGCCTCGTGGCGTTCGTCGCGCCCTACGCCTTCCGGCATGGGCTCCGCCGGCGCGGGCGATGTCGACTGCATATAGGTGAGCAGAGAGTGCCGCAGGTCGGTCGACCGAAGCGAGGCGACGGTGCGCGAGTGGAACAACCACATCTGGTCCTGGGCGCGCGACGCGGCGACATTGAATCGTCGCTGGTACTCGGTCTTCGTCATCGCCGAGATGTTCTGCTCCGGCGCCACGACCATCGACAGGAACACGACGTGGCGTTCGTCGCCTTGAAAGTCGGGCGGAGTCCCCACACGAAGTCGGCGCTCTTCCCACTGATCCGGTGTCAACCGATCGAGCAGCTCGTTGGTGATTACGTCGACTTGCGCCTGACCTTGCAGCACGACCACTCCGAAGGTCTTGCCTTCATATGACTTGTCGGACAGGCATCGTTGGATCGCATCGGCGATAGCTCGAGCTTCCACCCGGTTGGCAAGCGTTGCATTCCGCCCTGTGACGAACCCGCCCTCGACGTACGTCGTCCGCAGAGGCGGTAGACGGTCGGCTCCGAACTGGCGTACGGGAACCAGCGGAGCGTCCGCGTAAAACTGCCCACTCGACCAGTTGATGATCTCGGGCATACACCGGAAGTGTTCGCGCAACCGGATGACACTGCCAAACCTGGAGCGAAGCAGCGAGAAAACACTCGACCGAGGTGTGAAGCTGTCGCGCAGGTACTTCGGGATATCGGGCAGATAGGAGTCGAGTCGGGTGAACACCCCTTCGAGAGCACCCGACGACACGTCGCTCGGCGCACATTGCTTGTCGTCGCCTACCACGATCACGCGAGGGGCAAGCCACAGCAGGAACAAGCTACTGATGTCCGCCTGGCTCGCCTCGTCGACGATAACGACGTCGAAGGAGTTCTGTTTCGCGGGAATCGACGACAGCACCTGCTGCAGCGGCATCACCCATGCCGGAACTGCTTCTTGCGCAACCTGCATCGCTTCGCGTGCGCCGGCCCGGAATCGCTCGGCGTACTTTCCGGTCCCTTTACCGATGCTCGCCACGTGGTCGCGGTAAGTCTGCAATGCTTGGACCTGCTCGGCGGTAGTTCGCTCGAGGCACGCCTTCCACGCTCGCTCTGCAGCCAACTGTGCGGTGAGCTGGGCGATGTCCTTCTCGGTGGCGTCTAGTTCGCGCTCGAGGTGCTTGTCGTCCGTGCCGTCGGACTTCTGCTGGACCCAGTCGTACGCGCGACGCCACTCCCAGGCTTGCTCGATTTTGGACAGACGTTCCGACCACTCCGCAGAGGACGGGGTCTCGGCAATTGCATGTGCCAACGCAGGTGCTGCATCTGTCAGCCGCGTCTGGAGCGATTCGAGGCGGAGCTCTTCCTGGGATTCTCGTACTGCCGCTTCCCAGGAGTCGATCGCAATGCGGATCCTGTCGAACTCGGCGGACTCGAGCGCCCGAACCAGGAGAAGTCCTTCCGGCGGAACACCATGGGTCATCCGGGCGCGGATACGGGAGGAGACGTCTGCCAGCCAGGATCGATTCGCCTCCGCATAACCGGCTGCAGCAATCGCCTGCGCCGCAGTTGCTACGGACCGGGCTTGGTCCAGGCTCGCGATACGCGGTGCGCCGGGATTGGCCTGCTGCAGCGCAAGCTCCACTTCCCGGGTGCGCGCTGCGAGATTTTCCACCAGGTCGCGCGCCCGCGCTGCTCGTGCTGCTTCACCGATCATCTGACTGCGAGATCCCGCAGTCTCGATATCGACACCCAGATCGCGGAGGATCAGCGTGACGGACTGGAGAGCTTCGAGCGCGCGCAAGTGTTCCGCAACCGCTCGGGCCAGCTGCGCAGTAGTTGCTTGGACGCCGTCGACAGTGGCGATACCGCCCAGCGCCTCCACTGCAGTCTGCTCGTTGCATCTGCGGAATCTGGTGAGTCCGCTTCGCCACACCTCGCCACCCTCGAGTGCCTTGGCGAGCGCGTCGTACGCGTGCATCGCAGCTCGCCCGACGACGGGAGTGTCGACGACAGTTGTCGTACCCAGGAACATATCCGCGTTGTGCGCGGTCGTCACCAGTTCACGGATGTGCGCGGTCTTGTCCCAGAGGTAGTCGCTTCGACCGGACAGCACTGCATCGGCGAGGTTCTGGAACGCCGGCTCGAGCCCGTCGATGTCGACGAGCGCCCGCTGCAGGTGATCACACTGCACTCGAATCCGTTCGAGAACGTCCGGAGCAGCACCCTCCAGCATCCGGAGCAGTCCTGAGGACGGGGAGCTGTCCGTGCCTGGAGCACTGCGAACGGCGTCGCAGGCCAGTTCGAGATCGGACAGAGCCGGTAGGTCGAGGTCCGGGAAGTACTGCCTTCGGCGGGCCGCCCGTCCGGGCCTGGACCGTTCTGCGAGAACGAGAAGCGTCCGGAACTCGTCTTGGGTGAGCGGCGGGGCATCCGTGTTGAGAGGGCCCCTCAGCCAGTCGTGGTCGGCACTCTGTGCCGTGACCTTCCGGACAATCTCTGCAGGTGTTCCTGCGTAGCCTGGGGAGACATCGGTGTGCGCGAGGGTCTCCGACGCGCGGGCCTGCCGGATCCGCTCGGTCAGCGTCGCCCGGCGACTCAGTGCCGCATCTCGCCTCTGTGCGAGCTCATCGATCCGAGCTGCGGTTCGCCGAGCGTCGAACTGTGCTTTGCGCGTGGCGATCTCACTGACGCTGCGATTGAGTTCCGCGGAACCACCCTGAGCCGCGTCGGTCACCGAGACACACAGTTCCTGGAGTTCGGCCGGCAGCTTGTCGCGGAGGACCCGCAGCGCCTGCGCCTTCTCACTGGTCACCAATACGCGCTGGCCGCGTGCGAGCAAAGCCGATACGAGATTGGCAATCGTGTGAGTCTTACCGGTACCGGGCGGCCCCTCCACCACAACGCCGCTGTCGCCGGCCAGTCGGTCGATGATGTCGCGCTGTTCCTGATTCGCAGGTAGCGGGAAGAGGGGGTCTTCCGCCAGTAGAGCCGAGGTGGACGATCCGGCGCGATCGAGCCACTCGACTCGGTCTTTGGGCTCGATCGCCTCAACCAGTTGCGCCAGGCCCAACGGCACGGGTACCGCCGCGTCCGAGGCGGCAGCCGTCATACGGTCGTAGTACTCGATCAGCGCATACGCACCCCGCTTACGCAGAACCAGCGAGGGGGATGGCGTGAGCAGACGGTCCGGCGACTCCGCTTCGTCCGCCCGTTCCACGACCTCGATGCGTGTGGTGAGGGCCCGGTCTGCCCAGTCCTTCAGAAAGACTGTCGCCGCTGGATCCACCGGAGAGCTCACACGAGCAGCCAGAGATTCGTGCAGGGTACGGGTGCCGGAGGAGTCGAAGACCGAGAGCCCGGTGAGCAGCTGTGTGTCTTCGAGCGCAGGCCCGGACTCCGGATCGAGGCGAACCAGCAGGTCGCCCGACGACGAGTCCCGCTCCACGCGCGTCGACTGGGTGATGAGGTGTGTACGTACAGGCTCGCCTGCGACGCTGGCCGGCAGTTGAAGCAGGCCCGACGCGACAACGAGTTCGAGCGACTCCGGCTGCGCTTCGAGTTCCAGCATCGCGCGCTGGAGGAAGGTGTAAAGCCGCCAGGCGGGACGGCGCTCCCGATCCACTGCGGCCCAGACTCGCCACTCCTGCAGCCACGTTTCGAAGTCGTCGGGATAGGCGGCGTCGGAAGCAAGCGTCGGCTCAGCGCTCGAGTCGCCGACATCGCCGCGCACCCACTCTTCGATCCGCTTGGGCGGCCGAGGTGACTCCTCGAGGTGGACACGCCGCGCCTTGAGAACGACATCACCGGCGGCTGCGTCGGCACTCAACGCGATTTCGAGATTCCCCTCCTCCAGGGAGAAGGTTCCGCGGTGCTTGTCCAGTAGCCGAACGGGAGCGCTTCTGGCCTTGACGAGCTCGGACAAGAAGGTCAGCAGGCGCTGGACACGATCCTTCAGCTCAGGATCGTTCTCCCTCGAATCCACAACCACCCCACTCGTGCGATAATCCACGCCACTCCGAGAACAGAGTGGTTGACGATCACCATAGATGCCGACTACGACAATCTCTGCCTTGAACCCACCTGCAATGTCGCACCTTTCGCCTCACACCCGCAGGTCCCCATTGCGATCACGCGGAACGCATCTTTTCGCGAACCCTGGATTATTACATCTTCAACTACGGCGCGCATGCACAGATCAAACGCAACCGGCGGTAACAGAAACACGGGCGGACCTGGGCACTTCGGCACTAACCGGCAGATCGTTAAAACTGCTATGTTGTCGCCTGACAGCCTGTCGGGGGCTGGGTGTCCGCAATGCTCGGTGTCGTGCGCCCGTCGCACCACACACCCAGAATTCGAACCCCGCAGAAGGAGTTCCATCCGCGCACGTGAGTATCGATACGCAGCAGTCGCTTCCCGGTTGCGGTTCCTTACGAGGACGATGTAACGCCTTCCCGAGTAGATCCGTATTCCTGGTAGCGCTGATCACTAATTGACCGGCGTGTGTAACTCATACCGGAAGAACGCCGATACAGGGCAGCCTCCAAGCAACAACCCGAAAGGATTCCCACATGAGCGTCTCTCTCGCCAAGGGCGGCAACGTCTCTCTGTCCAAGGCCTCGGACAACCTCACGGCTATCACGGTCGGGTTGGGCTGGGATGAGCGCACAACCACCGGCGCGGCCTACGACCTCGATGCGTCGGCGCTGATCACGGGACCCAACTACAAGGTCCTTTCGGACAAGCACTTCGTCTTCTACGGCAATCTCTCGTCCCCCGACGGCACGGTCGAGCACACCGGCGACAACCTGACCGGCGACGGTGACGGCGACGACGAGTCCATCCACGTGGATCTCGTCGCTCTCCCGCCGGCGGTAACGAACATCTTCTTCGCCGTCTCGATCTACGAAGCAGATGTGCGCAACCAGTCGTTCGGCCATGTTCGCAACGCATACATTCGTGTCATCGACCGCAACACCGGAACCGAGCTCGCTCGATACGACCTCACGGAAGATGCCTCGACCGAGACCGCGATGATCTTCGGAGAGGTGTACCGCCACAACAACGAGTGGAAGTTCCGCGCTGTGGGCCAGGGCTACGCCTCCGGTCTTCGCGGCATCGCGCTGGATTACGGCGTCAACGTCGCCTGATTTCGTCAACTCCGTCCGCGGACGGTTGAGCGGGGTGACTGCATCCGGATGCGGGCACCCCGCCAATCTCCCGGACCCCATCGAGAAAGGCCACGTCCGTGGTAATGCGCATATTTGGCGCATCGTTCGCCGTCACCGTTGTCGCCCTAGTCGTCGCATTCCTCTACGGCGGGCCTGAAGCACTTCTCCTCGCTGCCATCCTCGGCATTCTCGAAGTCTCCCTGTCGTTCGACAATGCGATCATCAACGCGACCGTGCTGCAGCGGATGAGCGACTTCTGGCAGAAGATCTTCCTCACCGTCGGCATCCTCATCGCCGTGTTCGGCATGCGCCTGGTGTTCCCGCTGGCAATCGTGTGGGCCGCGTCAGGCCTCGGGCCCATCGAGGCGCTGGACCTCGCTCTGAATCCGCCGGCCGACGGCGCCGCATACTTCCCCGACGGCAGCCCCAGCTACGAAACGCTCATCACCGACGCGCATCCGCAAATCGCCGCGTTCGGTGGAATGTTCCTCCTGATGCTGTTCCTCGGCTTCCTCTTCGAGGAAAAGGAAATCACCTGGTTGTCCTGGCTCGAGCGTCCCCTGGAGCGTATCGGCAAGCTCGATCAGCTCGCTGTCGTCGTTGCAAGTGGCATTCTCGTCCTCACCGCAGCGTTCATCGCTCCGGACGGCAAGTCGTCGACCGTTCTGATCGCTGGCACCCTCGGCATGATCACCTACATCCTCGTCAACGGGCTCGGTGAACTGTTCAACGTCGACGAGGACGGTGAAAGCGCTTCGAGTGGTCCGACCGACCTCGCGAAAGCCACCGGCAAGGCTGGCTTTTTCCTGTTCCTTTACCTCGAAGTACTCGACGCGTCCTTCTCGTTCGACGGGGTCATCGGCGCATTCGCGGTTACCTCCGACCCAATCATCATCGCCCTCGGCCTCGGCTTCATCGGCGCGATGTTCGTTCGTTCGATCACCGTCTACCTCGTCCGCAAGGGCACCCTCGCCGAGTACGTCTACCTGGAGCACGGCGCCCACTGGGCTATCGGTGCGCTGGCGCTGATCCTGTTCTACTCGATCGGCCACCATGTCAGTGAGATCGTCACGGGCCTGACCGGCGTGTTCCTGATCCTCGCGGCACTGATTACCAGCATCATCCGGAACAAGAACAATCCCGACGACGGTGCCGATGCGGACGAGGGTCCGCAGCCGGAGACCATCGCCGTCAACGCCTGATCGGTTCGACGTGCGGGCAGCCGGTACCTCCGGCTGCCCGCCCTCATCTCTACGGAAGGAGTCGGCCGCCCGGCCGGAAACGACATGCCTGCACTTCCCCCCGGCGCCAACACGGCAATCCACGACGGTACCGCGACGCTGTCGGTCACCGGTGCCCGTCAGGGCACCGTCGACTTGATGGCCTTCCAACTCACGCCGAACCAGCGCGTACGAAACGACGACGACTTCATCTTCTTCAACCAGCCGAAGTCTCCCGAAGGTGCCGTCCGGCTGATCGGTGCAGATCGGATCGCACTGGACCTCAACAGGATCCCGGCCGATATCCACACGCTCTCGATTGCGGTCGCGTTGGACGACAGCGTCAACGGAACCCTCGCCACTGTCCCCGGCCTCGGAGTGACGCTCGAGCAGCCGAATGGCCTTGTCGTGGAAGCGCCCGCGAGCGGACTGCGCTCCGAACGCGCAGCCATCTTGATGGAGGTCTATCGCCGCAACGGGACGTGGAAGGTACGCAACGTCTCGCAGGGATGGAACACCGGGCTGTCGGCACTCGCGACGAACTACGGCGTTGACGTCACCCAGCCGGCACCTCCTGCACCCACTCCGACGTCTCCGCCCGTCCCGTCGCCCGACCGCACACCGGATCGTCGTGGCGTTCCGCCGTCTCAAGACCGCACACTCGCACCGGCGGCTCCCCCGGTCAGCCTTTCCAAGATCACTCTGGACAAGAACACACCCTCGGTGAGCCTCGTGAAGGCCGGCGAGGAGCAAGGCCTCATGCGAGTCAACCTGAACTGGAGCACCCAGGGCTCCGGCAAGGGCTTCCTGGGTCGTCTTGCCGGCGGAAATGGCATCGACCTGGATCTCGGATGTTTGTACGAGATGGCCGACGGAAGCAAAGGTGTTGTCCAGGCACTCGGTGAAGCGTTCGGATCGCGATACGACTATCCGTATATCGAGCTCGATGGCGACGACCGAACGGGATCCGTAGCCGGTGGTGAGAACCTCTATATCGACCTGTCGGACCCGTGGGTCTTCAAGCGCATCCTCATCTTCGCGTATATCTACGAGGGAGTGCCGAACTGGGCTGCTGCGGACGGGGTGGTCACGCTTTACAGAACCTCCGGCATACCGATCGAAGTTCGCCTCGACTCCGGCGACAACCGAGCACCGATGTGCGCGATCGCGTTGCTGGAAAGCAAGAACGGTGAAATCAAGATCAATCGAGAAGTGCGGTACATCAAGGGCGACCAGTCCCACCTCGACAAGGCATACAAGTGGGGCATGCGCTGGACCCCGGGTAGCAAATAGCCGCCCCTGAGATCAGCAATCCGCACTTCCGCCGAGGTGCGGCGCAACTCGAATTTGCGCCGCACCTCGGCTTCACCGACCACTTACACTCGAAGAGTCGAGGCCTCACTGCAACAAGAAGGTCACCGAACTTTCCAGAGTCGGCGAATGCGATGGGTACCCAATGACGCACGCACCGGACCCCAGCGGATGTCCCACTCCTCCATATCCATCGCGTCCGTCAGCGCACGTGCGAGGCCGTCCGCAGACAGCAGATCCTTTCCTATATCAGGGACTTGGATGGAAGGATCGCCAATCACATCCGGAATCGGCGGGGGCGTCACCTGATGGAGTAGGTCGTCGACCCACTCCAGATTTCGTTCGGGTTCGAGCAATCGGTCGAGAGGCTCGAGATCCAGTCCAGTCACCATACGACTAACATGCTGCAACTCCGGAACTTCCACGAAATCGATACGCGGTGGCGTGAATACATGCACGACTTCACTGGCCATCTCTGTCGAACCGTTCGAATTCGTTGCAACAAGCCTGAATTGACCAGAACTCTGAAGGGTAACCTGAAGTGAGTCGGGAGCGCTCACGCTGAGGTCGTGAACGACCCCCCACGGGGTGTGCAGGGTCAGCGCTTCCTGGCCCTGGACCGTCCACCGTACGGTAACCGACTGGCCCGCCAGACCGTGCCGGGGTTCGATCTCCAAATTGGCGATCTTCGGAAAATCGATGAGCGCGGTGTATCGACCATAGAAGTACCTGTACCATTCCTCTGCCGAGGGTCGCCGGTCTCGGTCACTTCCCAACGCCGCTGCGAACATCTGCATCCCGGACGAGTCAATCTTTCCCTGCACCGCAGACAGTTTCGAATCGATTCGCATAGACGCACCGAGCACGTTGTACAGCAGGACGGCGAGCTTGAATCGATCGGTCTTGACATCCTGGACAGTCGTGGCGTTCGCTCCCCGCGCCTCGGGAGGACGCATGCCGGGAGAAGTCGCTTGTACGAGCAGAGGAGACACCGCCTCGACGCGCACGGGATCCGTGTCGATCACCATGACGGGATTGTCCCGAGAATCGCTGTACAGCACGTTCGTCAGACTCAGGTCACCGTAGACCATCCCGTTTCGGTGGAGAAAGTGGAATACACGGGACAACCACGCGCAGTACCGCAGCCGCGTCTTGATGTCGCTCGCTTCAACCACGAGCGAGGCTCCGGAGTTCCGGGCGTGGACGGGATTTGCGAGCCAATCGATGCTTCGCAGCACCGAAGTTGTCCTGTTGACCTGCGCGATCGACTTCTCCATGAAGTCCTGGGGGACCATTCGCATCAGGAAGCCGACGACCGCACGTCCCTTCGTGACGACCTCGAGTGGCCATGTCGTGAACTTGTCGAGGATCTCACGGTCCTCGTTCGACATAGAAGCTCTGTGCGCGACAAGGACCTGCACGTTCTGAATCTCGGCATTCCCCGGGTCCTTGAACTCCTTGAAAGCACACGTGGGTTCCGAAAGGAGTGCGTTGGGAGTGTCGACCTCATACACCGTGCCGAATCCGCCCGAACCAAGTTCCCGATGGATCTTCAACCTAGCTCTGTCGATCGGCATGAATTCCCCTACCCTCGCCGCGCGCGCTAACGGTGCGGATCGGTTCAGCCGGCCACATAGCCCATTCCTTCGGTGATCGGACTTACGCGATTGTCCATCCAACAACTCACATCGGGTTGTTCGGACATTGCCACCTCGTCGAGAAATCGACTGCACACCAGCGCAAGCCGATCGGCGGACCCGCCAGGATCCGCGACCGTCCGCGCAGGCTTGCATTCTCGGTGTACGCGAACACAGAGCTCGTTCGCGTCAGCGCCCACAACCCAGGCTATGACCGGCCACGCGGACTTGCGAACTCTGTCACTGTCCAACTCTTCAGCAGACGCGATCATCAAGGTCATGCCCGCTTGCGATTTCATGCCACCATCGGAAGCCCTGCGCGGGACCACACCTCGCAATATCGCGTCCGGATGCGAATTAATATTCAATGGCTGAAACGCGCTGTCGAATACAGTGACTCCTGCTCGTTGGACAACCAGACGGAATACACTATCGAGGTGCGGCTGAGCCAGCATCTTGTCGGAAAGCTCCGTCAGTACCGGGACGACGATTGCAGGGTTCCATTCGCCACCAGGAAGGTCGAGAACGAGTTCCGTACGAACCAAGGAGTCCACCTCGATCTCGAAAGACAGCTCGGACATTCGCCGCACCCCTCAGATTTCGCTCGGGTCGGGTAGCGGGTCCACCAGAGTGCTCGTTGTGGAACCGCTGCGCGGTGTCGGTCGGCCGTTGGTTCCGCTCGAGACACCGTTCTTCGCAAGGTAGACAGGCGTTGCAGAGGGCCTCGGCGGCATACCAGAAGCCGAGTTCCCTCCGAGCGTTGCGGCCCAGCCGTTCAAGCGCTGAGACGCGGTTGCCTTGGCGTGATCGGTCCAACGCTCCAGCGCGGCGTCGATTACGTCGACCTGGTGCGAGACCACCGCCTCATTGATCTTCAGAACCGCGGCCTGTTGCTTGTCGATACGGTCCTTCTCTGCTTCCAGTTTTGCGTCGGTTCGGAGCTTTTCCCGGTCGCGCATGGCGTCGATCTCCGCAGTAGCAGCTGCAGCTTCGGCATCCTCGGTCTTGGCGACGACTTCGTCGTACGCCGTCCGTTGTCCCAGATTGGACAGGACTTTGAAAAGCACCGGGAGCAATTCGAGACACATGAAAAGGAGAGCCACTGCCCGGTGCGCCATCGCCGCCGTCCCATCTCCTTCGGAGAGGTCATTCAACGCCTTCAGTCGAGCGATGATCCCCTGGTTTGCTTGCTCCAGCTGAAAGCTGGTGTCCTGCGCCGAAGCGATCTGTTCCCGAAGCTGAGTGACCGTCTGCTCTACTATTGGCAACTCGGTCTGGGCGTCGGCGATACGTCGTTCGCTTTCCTCGAGGAGAGTGCCCTCGAGCTCGCGTGCCAGGCGGTCCTTGTCGCCCTCCTTCGCAGAGATTTGAGCACGCGTGTCTTCCCAGCGGCCCATGGCCTCGTTGGCGAGACGTCTCTTCTCCACGCACATCGCGGCACAACCAGCTATTCCGGTCCCGGCACTGCCTTCTTCCTCTGCAACGGCTGCGGCTTGCAGCTTGTCGTACTCGGCTTTCTGCTCGGCTGCCTTCGCCTCAAGCGCGTCGATCTCGGTTTGCACAGACTGGACTTTGGGATTGGCGGCAGGATCTGCAGTCGGGCCGGCGTTGATCAAGGCGCGAAGTTCTCCCAACTCCGCTTCAGCCTCGGCAAGATCCGCTGAAGCTGTCGAGTTGTTCAAGTCGGATCTGAGCTGTTCCTGAGCTGCCAGAATGTTCCTGTTCAGCTGCGCTTCGATCTCGGACTCGAAGACCTTCAACATCAGCGGTGTCGAGATGACGATGCCGATGATGATGGCCAGCGCCACCCGCGGCGCGCCCAACATGAGCAGCTTCTTCCAGTCTCGTTCCTGAGAGAGTCCGAGAATGAGCATGCGGTCGAGGTTGAGGATCGCGAGGCCCCACAGCAGCCCTGCGACGACAGCGAGGATCCAACCATTGGTGACCCCAGTGATGTAGAGGGCATACCCCGCAGACAGTGCCGCAAAGAACGCGGTTGTCAACACAACGGCACCCATCGCCGCTTGCTTCGCTACCTGTCCTGGGAGCTGCCGGAGGACATCGATCCTCGCGCCGGCAAGACGCGCGAGAAACTCGGACCTGACTTGCACAGATTTAGTGCCCCGCTCATCGGGGCGGTAGTCCCAGCGCGGTCAGGATACGGATCGCGTCGGGGTCGAGTGGGTCGGTGGCGGTGTGGGAGTGGCCGGCGATGGTCATGGTGATTTCCTGCAACGGACGCAGAGTCCGGACCAGGGAGCGGAGCGAGGTCCCGGTCTCGGCCTGCAAGTAGCGTGCGACAGCGAGTGCGGTGAAAACGACCGTGAGGTGGGCTTCGATCGCGTCGCGGGCGTGGTGGAACATCGGCCGAGCCCGCAGGTCAGTTTTCGACATCCGGAACGACTGCTCGACATGCCAGAGGTCGTGATATTTGTCGATGACCTCACCCGGTGTCATCAGGGCCGCGGGCACGTTGGTGACGTAGCCCTTCAATCCGACCAGCGATCGGGCCCGCTCGATGCTCACCTCGTCGACGATGCGGCCGTTCGTGGTGGTTTTGACGAATCTGGTCGCTTTCGGTGGCTTGCCGCCGTCGACGACCTCCCGTGCTCGGGTTTCCTGAGCGTTCAGAGTCTGGTTGTCGCGGACGGCACGGCGTTTCGAGTATTGCCAGACCGCCCGCCAGGACTTCGGATGACCAGCCGCGTCCCAGACAGGTTCGGTCCGCTTCCTGACGTTGTTGACAGTGCTCTTTGCGTGACGAGGAGTGACGGTATCGATGATCTGTCCGTCGACGAAAACGTCTCCGTTCCAGTGGAAATGGTTGGCCAAATCGGCCGGAGCCTTGGTGACCCGGGACCCGACGATGAACTTCAGGCCGGCGTCGTCGAGATCTGTGAGGTTGCCGGCGGAGAGCATGCCGGCGTCGGCGGCGACGACCATCTCGACCCCGGCGATGTCGTGTCGGGCCTGGAACTGCCGGATCATCGGGACGATGGTGTGGGTTTCGGCCTTGTTGCCTTCGAAGCAGCCGATCTCGAGGGGAAAGCCGGTCCGGTCGACGAGCAGGCCGACGACGATCTGTGGGTCGACGCGGCGTTCTTTCGAGTACCCGACTTTGCGGAGGTCGTCTTCCTTCTCCGCCTCGAAGTACAGGGTGGTCACGTCGTAGAGCACCAAGGACAGGCCGCCGGTTGCGGCGGCGTGCTCGAAGCATCTCGTCCCAATGTGATCCCGGTAATCACGTGCGGCGCAACGCTTCAGTGCATTGGCGTAGGTGTTGCGGTGCGCCGGGTCCAGGCCGATCTCGCCGACGACCCTGGCCGTGTCGCTCATCGAGGTCGGTTCCACGAGCCGAGCGAGGACCAACTGGAAGAAGGCGTCGTCGTCGATGCCGTCGAACCCCAATCGGCGCCAGGCGGTCTCGACCACGTCGATCAGCCAGCGGGACCGCTTCGCGGTGATCAGCGACGGCCCTTTCCCCGAGTCGCCGGGCACATCCAGTCCCAGGTCGAGTTCCTCCTGACCAGCGTGGAGTTTGCTGCGGGCCAGCTGCATCAACGCAGCCAATTCGCTGTCGGTGTGGGCCGAACCGACATGCTCGACAATCGTCCGGCGACCGCCCTGCTTGACCGCGATCTGCACCGCCGTCGCCCCCGACGCGGTCCGAACCTTGCGAATGTACGCCGCCACCCGCCAGATCCTACCGACCGGTTAGTGCCCCAAATCGGCAACCTACGAGCCGACTACCAGCGGAAACGTCAGCGGCACCCGAAAATCCCCATCAACTTGTGCAAGTCAGGTCGGAGAAAGGACTCATTCGATTTCCGTTCGGAACAACGAGAAGACTCTCGAATCTTCAACTACAGGGGGCAAGGTTGAGGACACCGTCCACTTCGAGGTCACGGACTCGATCGCACGTGCCAAAGGAGGGCCAAGGGCAACCCGACAACGAGGAGGGAGATGCTCATCATCATGACCACGGCCGACGACATCTGCCAGAGACGTAGATAGCCGACAGTCGAATAGCATGGCCACGCAACAGTGGCAGTCGTGAAACGCTGGACAGTCTCGCACATGCCATAGGACGGCGAATTCGGAGCAACCCCGTAGATTGCTTCCGGGATCGCTGTCGCAATCCCCTCCGTCTCTGCTTCGACCGCCGCAATTGTGGGTGCGGCCATCGCTCTCAGATCGTTTGCAAAGAACACTTGCGTCAGCGGGATCGACATTGCCACTGCCAGTAGACAAACCAGCAGTACGCAGTCTCGACGCTCGCCAGAAAACCGCTTCTCGCGCCGTCTCATCACATCAAGGATGGACTGAACCTCCCGATGGAAATGGCGGAACAAGTATGCGCCCCAGAGCAATCCGATGATGCCGAGTGGGCGCCATAGAATTCCTCCCAGCGCACCCAACGCCAGTACCGGGATGCAAGCCACGGCAAAGGCACAGGCTTCTACCGGATCGGAAAGGGTCTCCTTCAGACGTTCCTGAAACCGGATCCGGGGCCGGGCTCCCCTAGCGCGTAGGGGCCCAGAGCGCGACGCCGGTTCGGTCATCGAGGAGCCTCCTCCTTCCGAATGACACCTGTGCTGCGAAGTTCAGTGCGGTCGGAGGATTCATCCATGAACGCCTGAGCGTTTGCGCAACCTCTCCCATGCCTGAGCCGAATGCGTCACCGACGCCATCCGTGCATACGAGCAGCAGTTGTCCTTCGAGCAGGATGAACTGCTCCGGTTGCACACAAGTCTTCTCGTACACCGGCAAAGCCGAGGTTCGATTCGTGGCGATCCCGTCGCCGGTGTGCTTGCCTCCGAGTATCGGGATCCAGGACGTGTCCTCGTCCGTGGATACGTCTGTAAGCCACAACGAACTGTCCCCGACCCCCGCATACTGAACCGTCCATGGTCCGGCAACCGACACATTGTCGACTGCCGCAAGGATTGCGGTCGTCGCCATGACTTGGCGCACGCCGGCGGGGGAAGGATCCGATGCGCCGGCGTTTCGTGCGGCAGCTGCGAGCGCGTCGGATGCGTCGTGGAATACCTCGGTCCACCAATCGTCGTTGATCAGTGTTCCGGCATCCACCGCCCGATCGACGAGGAAGTTCGCGGCCATATCCGAAGCCACGTGGGACTCCGGCGCGCTACCGACGCCATCGCATACCGCGACCACCAGCCGATCCTTATCCGGCGAGTACCGAACGGCATACGCGTCCTGCCGTGGGGATCCGTCGCTGCGGTGCATCAGTCCTCGAACCGAGGCTGCCCTGAGCGCCCACCCTTGATGGTCGAACGCATCGCACACGGAGTCCGGCGGCATCGCGCTTGGAAACGGCTTCCCACCTCCGATCTCGGAATAGGACCGGCCGGGGTCACCGATCGTGTACGGCTCGGGATGGTCGAACTCGACGTCTCCGTCCTGCTGCTCCGGATCGTCGTGCAGCACCTCGCTCACACCATGTCCCAGGCGGGTGCCTGCTGGAGGACATGCTCGGTTCCTGCCTTCTCGAGGTTCACTCGGGGCATCCCGTCCACTGCCGACTGCGTCGAGCTCACCACCGACTGCACCACGATCTTGGCAATCGCCGCCATAGCGTCTGCCCGCCCCAGTCCCTGTCGTGCGATGAAGTAGAAGCTTTCACCCCGCTTCTTCGGGAAGGTGATTTCCTTCAGGATTTCGGCATTTGCTTCTCCGAATCCGAACGGGATGACATTCGGAAACGGCTGGGCGGTTGTCAGTTCCTTGAACGCACGCTCCCATTCGCCGGGCAGATCATTGGGGTAACCGTCGGTCACAAAGAACACCATCGGCCGATACACAGCGCCACCGGACTCTGCCTTGAGGGCAGGGATATCCCGCTGAATCTGGTCCTTCAGAGTCCGGAAAGCTGCCATATAGGAGGTCATACCCTCGACGTGCAGCACATCGCCGTTGCCGATCAGTGTGTCCTGGGCGAGGTCCATCATGGGAATGACGACTCGTGCGGCGTCACTGAAGCTGATGAGCGAGACACGAGCGATGTCGGCCAGAATCGGGCTCTTCAGCATCTCGTTCTTCAGGTCACGGAGCGCTTGGTTGAGGGCATCCATCTCGCCCATCATCGAGGCCGACACGTCGAACACCAGGTAGAACGGCGCCAACGCCGCCTGCTCGACCTGTACGTTCATGTTCGACACCACATGCCTCCTTGCTTCGGGTCATCCGCGTGAGACGGATACACAGCCATATCGCAAGGCATCCTATTAGAGTTACGAACAAACGATGCCTCGGTCTCTCCGGCCCGCAAGCAGCCGCCGACACCAGTGGTTCCAACCGCCGGCTTCCCACCAGGCATCGCACTACGTCATTCGCGACGAAATGCCCTCGGGAAGAGACGCACACTTGATCCAGGGATTCGCCCCCAGGGGACCGCCGCTGGGGTGGGGAGAACGGATCAGCGTGGTCGCCGGCGTGCTTCTTCCTCCACTGCCGACTCCACTGGGTTCACGATCGTACGCACTTCCGATTCTGGGGTCTCGGTATGGGATTCGACCGTATAGAAGCGCACTTCGTGCCCGTCGGGATCGTGCAGGAGAGGAAGGATCCAGCCGATCGAGGCGAAATGCACCCCACCATGCCGGTCGCCGAGCTGGTCGAGATGTCCTGCCAGCGCTTCGAGTGCATCGCGGTCGGGCACGCCGATCGAAAAGTAGTCGAATCCTGCCGCTGCAGCCTTCTCTGGGTCGAGCCGCAGCGCCATCACTGGCCCGCCTGCCGGGTGCCGCATCGCAACACCCATGAGCCGGCCCTCTTCGTGGAACTCGACCGCCACCTCATAGCCGAGTCTCGTCCGATACCACTCGACCGATCGCGAAATGTCCGCGACGGGCAACTTCAGATGGTGAACGCCGGCGAGCGTCGGAATCATGACCAGTCCCTCCGTGACGCTGACGTTCAGAATCCCTCGCCACGTGGAACGTCATCAAGGAAACACTCACCGGAGCGGCAGTGGAATGGGACTCTCTACCGCCGGATCCGCTCGCCGGATGGACAGAAACGTCGATCCTGGACCTCGGCGGTTGTCCGACCAGCGCGCGGATCCGGAAAGAAGCGTCACCGGGGCTGTTCGGGCAGTGCCTCTCCCCCGATCCCGCTGATCTCGGTGATCGCCCACTCGTCGTCGCTATCGAGGGTGAGGCGATACGTCGCGGTGGACTGGATACCCTCGGGGGCCTGGGCGTTGGTGGTGTGGACGCTGACGAAGCAGTCGACGGTGTAGGTGCCGTCGGGGCCGGCTTCGGCCTTGGCAGTGATCGGTTCGGCGGTGGACGACCACTGCAGGGGCACGATGATCTGTTCCATCGACGTGGCGGCCCTGGTGAGGCGGTCGGTGAGTTCCGGGGTGGTGCCGGCGACGAGGCGCCCCTTCCAGGCGCCGAGGTCGCGGAAGTCCATTTCGGCGGCGCCGATGGCGTAGTCGAGGGCGACCTGTTCCGCCTGCTCGCGACCGGCCGCGTCCGCGAGGAGCGCGTCGCGTTCGCTGCGGGCGTCGAGCCACTGCCAGGTGGTGAGGCCGAGGGCGGCGACGAGCACCACCCCGGCGGCCCCGACCGCGGCGCGGGGCGGGGTCCACCGCTCACGGTCGGCGGTGATTTCGACCAGATCGGTCCGGTCGGTGGCGTTGGGCAGGGTGGTGACGTTCATGTTTTCCTCGTCTGTCGTGGCTGGCCGGGATGGATGGGTTCGGTTAGTTGCCGGGCATCTCCAACTCGAGGGTGAGAGCGTCGCCGGAGTCGGTGGAGGTGAGGACGTTGTTCATCAGGGTGCCGATGTCCATGCTGCGGATGCTGTTCGCGGCCTCGGATACCGCGGGCAGGAGGTTGACGCCGATGGTTTGGAGGTCGGGCGCGGTGGCGTCGAGGAACTTCTGCAGTTCGCCGATGAACGGGCTCGCCCCGTACTTGATGCCGGCGTTGAGGGGGCCGCGGTCGGAGGCGAAGCGAATACCGGCGAGCAGATCCTTGAAACCACTACCGAATTCGGCAACACGGGGTTCGGTGGCGCGCATCCCCTTGGGAATGGTTCCACTGTCGAGCAGCAGAGGCTGGACGGTGCGGAGCAGCGTGGTGAAGGTGTCGGAGTTCTGCGTGATCGTCGCGGCCATGAGTTCCCCCGACCGCTCGAGGTTGCCGTAGACGCGCTGGTCGTCGGGCAACGCAATGTCGAGGGTGCGGAAGATCTCGCGGACGCCGTCGGGTTCGACCTGCGTGAGCAGGTTGGTGAGCCGCTCGGACAGTTCCTCGAACGTCGTGGGCACGACCACCTGGTCCGACGCGAGCACGGCGCCGTCCTCGAGGGCCGGTCCGCCATCGGAACCAGGTGACACGGCGAGGAACGGCTCGCCGAGGGCCGAGAGGTTGTCGAGGCGGACGGTGCTGTCCGCGGCGATCGGGGTGTTCCGGTCGTACTTCCACGACACGGTGACGGCGTCGGCCGACGCCGTGATGTCGGTGACCTCACCGATGTCTATGCCGCGCAGCAGGACTCGCGATCCGACGACGAGCCCGTTGGTGTCGGGCACCTCGACCTGCGCGGTGTAGACGTCTTCCATGAGCCCGGTGCGCAGACCCTGCTGGCTCATGTATCCGAAGGACAGGGCCGCGATGACGGCCATGCCGCCGAGGGACAGTACGGTTCGCCGCATCACTTCACAGCTCCCAAAATTCGCAGGATGTTCTCGGCGTCGGACACGAGCTGGTCACCGTTCGTCGAGTCGACCGCGACGACGTCGACGGCCGGGTGCTGCGCGAACGGGATCAGCGTGGTCCGTAGGAAGTTGGACAGGTCCACCGCAGCCGACGGGGTACCCCGGGAGATGTCGGTGGTGTCGGCGAGCGATTCGAACATCGGGATCAGCCACAGGCCGCCCTCGTAGAGGCTGCCGACCGACGGGAGGATCTGGCCGATGTGCGAGACGACATCGACCGCGAGGCGACGCCAGTAGTGCACGGTCTCCGCATCGAAGATCGTCTCGAGCGACTCCGCGTTGTTGTTCAAAGTCGTTGCGGTGGCGTCCAACCCGTTGAGCATGCGGTCGATCTCCGCGGTTCGCCCGCCGAGATCGTCGAGGTCGACGGCGACGGTCGAAGCGAGACGCTGGATCTCGGGCACGTCCGGCATGACGGAGTTGACGCGACCCATCACCTCTTCGATGCGGCGGATGCTGCCGCCGTTGATGAAGGTCGCGAGGACGGCCATCGTGTCCTCGAGCTGGGGCGGCGAGGTGGTGCGCTCGGTGGGGACGGTCGCGCCGTCGCGGAGGTACTCCCCCGTCTTGCCCTGCGGGTCCCGCACGAGCGCGACGTAGGTGTCCCCGAGCAGGGTGTTCTGGCGGACGATCGCACGGATACTCGCCGGCACGCGCGTGTCGGAGCGGATCCCGGCCGTCACGGCGACGCTGTCGTCCTGGAGGGCAACCTCGCGGACCTCGCCGACGCGGACGCCGTCCATGATGACGTCGGCGCCGGACGGCAGGTTCATCACGCTGGCGAACTCGATCGAGATCTCGTAGCCGTCGCCGATACCGCCGCGCACGGACGGCAGGTCCTCGGGGCGCAGCGAACACGCCGAGGCGACGAGGATGAGGGCCAGCGCCGTGAAGGTCCGGATTCCGCGCCGGATCGTGCTCGAGGTCATCGCACCGCTCCGTTCAGGTCGAGCAGACCGAGCAGGCCCTCTTCGGTGACCTTCTCTCCCGAGCCCGCACGATTGCAGCTACCGGGACTCAGCGACTCGAGGAGCGCACAGAGCCGTTCTGCTTCTTCGTCTTTCAGAGCGATCGCGGGCGGGGTGAACCCTGCCGTCAGCGGCCCGGACTGCGCGGTCTGCTGGTCCACGGCCCCCTTCAGGGAGGGCACGGTGGAGACGAGGTCGCCGATGTCGCCGGAGCGGGCTGCGGCGAGGGCGATCGCATCGGTCGCCTGGCCGTGCATGAACGGCCAGATCTCGTCGCCGTACCTGTTCTGGACGTCGTCGAGCAGGGCGACGAGCCATCCGATGCCGACGCACACGTCGATCGTCCCGGGCCACAGGTCGATGCCGGCGTCGACGACGTCGGGCATGTTCGCGACGATGTTCTTGATCGCCGCCCACTGGGCGAGGGCGTCCTCGGTCAGCGGGGCCATGTTGTCGATGGACGAGCCGATGTCCGCGACGAACCGGTCGGGGTTCTCCATCGCACTGGCGGCGTGTTCCATCATCGCCCGCGCGTTCGGTCCCTGGCCTCGCAGCGACTCGTTCAATCCGGTCACGGCCATCTCGATGGTGTCCTCACCACCCTCCGGCGACAACGCCTCGATGAAGTCCGCCGCCGATCCGACGACCTCGGAGATCGTCTTCGGTGTGTGGCTGTTCCGGAGCGGAATGCACGATCCGGGTTCGAGGGTCGGCCCCGACTCGTAGTTCCCGACGAGTTCGAGGCTGCGGTCCGCGAGGATCGACTTCGACCGCGTCACGGCCTGGACGTCGGCCGGGAACAGACGTCCGCCGTCGGTCGTGAAGACGACCTCGACGTGATCGCCCTTTGACACCACCGAGTCGACCTTGCCCACCGGAAAACCCATCTGCGTGACGGGGTTTCCCGGGTAGAGGCCGATGCCGTCGGGCATCTCGGCGCACAGGGTCTCGGACGGTGCCCCGGTGTCGTTCGCCTGGGCGTGGGTGACGGCGACGCCGCACGACGACGCGATCGCGGTGGTGGTCAGCGCGATGATCGTCATTCTGGTCGTTCTCTTCACAACAACCTGCCGTTCATGTCATCAAGACGGAATGTCGAGGGCTGCATCAGCATTGGCGTCCCGGTACCGGGACACAGATGTCCGAGGCCATCAGGGTGCCACCGCCGATCTCGGCGATACCGGTGGGCGTGAGCCAGTTCGCGAGCTGATCCCGGGTCGCGGCCAGTGCATCGATCGACGGCCCGAACTCCGCGTTGAACTGCTCGATCATGCCGCGGACCTGTGCGATGCCGGCCGCCACCTCCTCGCGATGGTCGAGGTAGTACTCCTCGTAGGGCGCGACCGTCATCAGGACGTGGCCGAGCAGCCGGTACGCCTCATTGAAGCCCGCGTGGGTGGTGTTGTAGGTGGCGAACACGATGTCGATCTCGCGGATCAGGTCGAACACCATCTGACGGCTCGCGTTGAACGTCGTCAGGTACTCCGAGGCGAGGCTCGCGACGGTGTGGACCTGGGCGCGCTGGTGGTCCATGACGCGCGCGACCGCGCTCATCCCGGCGATCACCGATTCGACGGAGCCGGGGTTCTTGTTCAGGGCCTCCGCGACCTGCGCGAGGTTGGCGTCGATCAGCTCACCCTCGACGTTGTCGGTGACGTTGGGAGCCGCCTGCAGCACGTCGCCGATTGAGTACGGGACGGTGACCTGCCCGGCGGGCAGCGTGGAATCGCCGAGCGGAACCTCGCCCAGGGGAACGAGCGTCACCGCGTAGCCGCCGACGGGGGTGAGCATGCGGACCTCGACGCGCGTATCGGAGCCGACCTCGAGGTCGTCCTCGACCTCGGCTGTGACGCGCACCGAGGTGTCGCCGAGTTGCATGTCGGACACCTTGCCGACGGACACACCCGCGACACGCACGTCCTGCCCCACCGAGATGGCCGACACGTCGGTCGTCTCGAACGAAATCGTCTTCCGCCCGGGCGGATTCGTGTACAGGACCGCGGTGGCGACGAGCCCCAGGACGACGAGAGCGGCGACGCCCGCACCGATCCGGAGATCGTTGTCGAACCACGCCGCGATGCGGCCCGATCCGAATCGTCCCTTGCTCATGACGCGCTGCATACGACGACCTCACTACCGTTGAGAAGAACCTGGACATCGGTCGGCAACTGGGCGAGACCGTGGGTGCACCCCGCTCCCGCTCCGGCGGGCAGACTCGCCGGCAACTGCAGGCCGGCGACCGCCGGGGGCAGCAACCGGATGGCGTCCGCGGCTTCCTCCAGCGACGTGAATGCGTCGGCGACCATCGCGTCGACGTCCGCACCCGGCGCGAGCCCATAGGCGTCGAGCAGCCGCTTGACGGGGGTCAGGAACTGCGGACCGTAGGACGCGGTCTTCGGGAACTCGTCGAGAACGGTCATGGCCTTTCCGATCGGGAAGCTCACGGAGCGAAGGAATTCGACGACGCCGTCGGAGCGGCCGCCCATGCTGTCCGCGATCCGGGCGAGATTGTCGGCGAGGGTGGACAGGACCTGCTCGCGGTCGGCGGCGAGGTCGGCGAGCTTCTGCGCGTCGTCCATCATCGGGGCGAGACCGCTGCCGTCGCCCTGGAGCAGCGAGATCGCGTTCTCGGCGAACCGGTTGATGTCCTCGGTGCTCATCGTGGCGAGCACCGGCTGGAGGCCGTTGAACAGCTCGGTGATGTCGAACGACGGCCGGGTCCGTTCGAGCGCGACGTGATCCACCGGAGTGCCGGACCCGGATCCGAAGTCGACGTCGATGTACCGCACGCCGGTCAGGTTCTGGTACTTGACCGCCAGGGTGGTGTCGTCGGTGAGGGTGTAGGGCTCCTCCATCGTGAACCGCACCTCGGCGATGGTGCTGCCGTCGCGGCGGTGCAGATCGATGGATTCGACCTTCCCGATGCGGACGCCTCGCGTGCGGATGTCGCCGTTGGATCCGAGACCGGACACGTCGGAGAATTCCGCGGTGTAGCTGCGGGTGGCGCCGTCCACGGGGCTGCGCATCGCACTGATGACCAGACCGAACAGCATCACCGAGATGACCGCCGCGATCACGAGTTTGACGATGGTCGCGATGTAGGTGGCGCGGGTCGTCATCGCTCGCCTCCTTCCGGGGCCGGTGCCGCTCCGAGTCCGAGGGGCGCAGTGAACGAGGGGAATCCGTCGACGAGGACGCGCAGGCGCAGTCGCTGTCCGTCGGAGGTGTCGACGAAGGTCGAGTCGAGGCGCCGCACGATCTCGCGGGCCGCGGCCGGGGTCATACCGCCGTTGACGAGGTGCGGGAAGACGTCCGAGGTCACGACCACCGTGTCGATCAACGGGGTGAGTTCACCGCCGTGCGACGCCAGCAGGGCGCCGGCCTGGCCGAACAGTTGGTTCGCGGCCAGGGTCAGACCCGCGTTCGCTTCGTCGAACACCGCGTCGTCGACGCCGATCGAGCCGTCCGCAAGGTGGTTGTAGTTGCTGTCGTAGATGGCCATGAGGGACGCGATCGCCTGCTCGCTGAATCCGGGCATCGCCTCGAGGATGTCGTTGAAGTGTGCGATCTGGACGGTCGGGAGTTCCTGCTGGGTGTCGGCGACGTGATCGGCGACCTCGACGCCGGTGTCGATCCACGGCGTCAGTCCGTCGAGGTAGTGGACGGTCTTGTCGAGCGACGAGATCATGTCGTCGGTCAGGGTGCCGTCGATGGTCAGCGAGCCCTGCTCGATCATCGTCGACATCGTGTAGTCGCCCTGTGGTTCACGTGCGAGTTCCATCCCGGAGGCGATCGGGTTGCCACCCGGCTGCGCGACGAGGTTCACCGCGGACGTGCCGAAGTAGTTCTCGGGCCGGAAGTCGAGTTCGAACCGGTCGGTGAGTCCGCCGATCTGCTCCTCGTCGAGAACAAGGTGCATCCGCACCGATTCGGTGTCCGTGCGTTCGAGTTCGGTGACGGTTCCGACGGACCGGCCGCGCAACACGACTTTCGTTCCTTCCGTGACGCCCGGTCCGACATAGGCGACGTCGACTGCGACGTCGATTCCCTTCGGGGCGGACCATTTCGGGTACATCGTCGCGCCGACGGCGGCTGCGACCCCGAGTACCGCGAGGGTGGCCATTCCGGTCGTTGCCAGCCTCCGCGACTGCTCTGCCGCTGTTCCGCGCAGGAAGTCCTGGCTTCTCGACATGTTCGTTTCCTCATCCCTTGAAGACAAGTTCGGGGCTCAGGCCCCAGATGATCACCGTCATCACGAAGTTCAGGACGACGATGGCGACCAGGCTCGCGCGGATCGCGCGTCCCGACGCCGAGCCGACACCCGCCGGCCCGCCCGACGCGAAATACCCGTAGTAGCAGTGGATCATCGTGACGACTGCACAGAAGATCAGGGCTTTGGCGACCGACGCGGCCAGATCCGGAACGTTGAGGAACTGGCCGAAGTAGTGGTCGTAGGTGCCGCTCGGCTGGTCGTGGAAGTTCTTGACCACAAGACCACCGGTGATGAAGCTGACGACGAGCGCCATGAGGTAGCCGGGCAGGACCACGAGCATGCTGCCGATCAGGCGGGGTCCGACGACGAACGGGATAGCCTGCAGACCGATCGATTCGGTCGCGTCGATCTCCTCGGAGATGCGCATGGACCCGATCTCGGCCGTCATCCGGCAACCGGCCTGGGCCGCGAAGCCGATGCCGGTGATGATCGGCGCGATGACGCGCACGTTGCCGAACGAGCCGATGATGCCGGTCAGGGCGCCGAAGCCGAGCAGGTCGAAGGCCATGAACGCCTGGATGGCGACGACCGCGCCGACTGCGATACCGAGGAAGAACATCAGGCTGATGACACCGCCGTCGACGACGAGCGACCCGTTGCCCCAGGCCATGTTGTTCATCGTCGCGAGGGTCTGCTTGCGGTAGTGCTTGACGGTCTTCGGGAGCAGGTAGAAGGTGCGGGCCGTGAACAGCACGATCTGGCCGAGTTCCTCGACCGCTCCCCTGGCGCGTCGGGTCACCGCACCGAGTCGGGCCGACACCGGTGTGTGCTTGCGAATCCCGCGATGCGCGGGTGTTCCGGTCGTCATCACGCGAGCCTTGCCGGGAAGAACATCAGCTGGAGCTGGCTGACGACGAGGTTCGCGATGAAGATGCAGAACACGCTCAGCACGACGGAAGCGTTGACGGCGTTGGCGACGCCGGTCGGTCCGCCCTTGGCCTCGAGGCCGCGCAGGCCGGCGATGAGCACGACCATCGCGGCGAAGATCACCGATTTGAGGACCGAGAATGCGAGGTCGGTGGGGGTGGCGAAGGCGCCGAAGGACTGCCAGAAGCTGCCCGGCACAACGTCGTTGACGTTGGCAGAGATGGTCAGGCCGGCGGCGACACCGGCGGCGATGATGACGATGCACAGCATCGGGGCGATCGCGATCATCGCGAGGAAGCGGGGAACGACGAGGCGCTGGACGGGGTCGATGCCCATGACCCGGATCGCCTCGATCTCCTCGCGGATGGATCGGGCGCCGAGGTCGGAGGCGATCGCCGAGGCGGCCGCGCCGCTCATGAGCAGACCCGCCGCCATCGGCGCACCCTGGCCGACGACGCCGAGGCCGCTGGCCGCGCCCGCGAGGGAGTTGGCGCCGACCTGGTTCATGATGCCGCCGACCTGGACCGAGACCTCGGCGCCGATCGGGACGGCCATCAGGAGCGCCGGCAGTGCGGTGACCTTCAGGAGGATCCACATCTGCTCGATGACTTCACGCAAGGGCAGCTTCATCGCGATGGTGTCGGTGACGCAGTAGCGCAGGACGTTTCCGCCCAGGCGGGCGGACCGGCCGCTCGTCGCGAGGGATGCGGCCGGCTTGCTCGTCAGGTACTTCGCGAGGCGCGACAGGCCCGACATCCCCCGCTTCTTTTCCGCCAGGGGTGCGATGGCGGGTGCGCTCATCGGACGACCACCGCCGGGATCTCTTCGGTGGGGGTGTCGAAGTCCCGGTACTCGGCGTATGCCGGTTCGGCTCCGAGGCTTTCGCGGATCGCGTGCTGCGCTGCCTCGGGCAGCGTGTGCAGGATCGAGCGGACACGGTCCTGGCGGCGCGCCACGGCGCGGCGTTCGGGCATGCCCGGCGTGGCCTGCATCTGCGGCACGATGCCCTCGACGTCGTCGACACCACCGGCATGATGCCCGGCGTCGACGAGCGCCTGCTCGTGCGCCATCTGCGCCTCGTCCTTCTCC
>NZ_JALPTB010000240.1 GCF_023218075.1 Rhodococcus sp. HM1
CCCCTGCCGGGACACGAGCCTCCAGGAGCCCATCCATGACCGACACCGTTTCCGCCGCTGCCACCCCTGCCGATGCCGCCGTCCCGCTGCGGATCGATTTCGTCTCCGACATCTCCTGCCCGTGGTGCGCCATCGGCCTGCAGTCGCTCGACCGTGCGCTGCAGTCGCTCGGCGGTGCCGTGCAGGCGGAAGTGCATTTCCAGCCGTTCGAACTGAACCCCGGCATGCCCGCGGGCGGCCAGGACATCGGCGAGCACCTGGCCGAGAAATACGGCGCCACCGCCGAGCAGACCGTGCAGACGCAGCGCGCCATCGCCGAGCGCGGCGCGGCCCTGGGTTTCGAATTCCGCATGGACCGCCGCAGCCGCATCTACAACAC
>NZ_JALPTB010000241.1 GCF_023218075.1 Rhodococcus sp. HM1
CGCATCGCATGGCTGCTCGACCTGATCACCGGCGCCGAAACCGAACTGCTCACCCGACTGTGGCACCCGGACACCTTCGACACCCTGGCCGCCGGCCGTGACCGCGACGGCCGGGCACTGCCCCAGCACGGACACGTCGCGGCGGCGCGGCTGGGCTGGACCCCCACCTACCCCGACGGGGTGTACGTGCCCTCGCGGGTGACGCGGGTGGTCACCGCCCAGGCCACCGCGACCCTGCGGACCCTGGCGTATCGGGATGCGGCGATCGCGGCGCTGTCGGCCCGGTTCGATCCCGCCACCGGACGCATCGCCGCACCGGA
>NZ_JALPTB010000242.1 GCF_023218075.1 Rhodococcus sp. HM1
GGTTGATCTTCCCGCGTTTGACACCGATCGCGGTGCGATGGTCCTCGAGGACCGCGATTTTCGCCTCCAGCTCCGCCCGCACCCGGGGCGGTGCGGTCTCGGCGAGCCGGCGCAGCCGGGCGGCCTTACGGTGCAGGAACTGGCCTTCCGTCTGGAGGCGGGCCAGTGTGATGCCGAGTCCGCGATCGTCGTAGGTGAAGCCCCGAAAATCCGACACCAACCCATCCGGGCGTTCCGCGACAATCGCCGCGGCGCCGAGGGTGGCCGGTGACCAATCCACCCCCACCGCGACCGTGCCCGCCGCGAGGTCAC
>NZ_JALPTB010000243.1 GCF_023218075.1 Rhodococcus sp. HM1
GTGACCTCGCGGCGGGCACGGTCGCGGTGGGGGTGGATTGGTCACCGGCCACCCTCGGCGCCGCGGCGATTGTCGCGGAACGCCCGGATGGGTTGGTGTCGGATTTTCGGGGCTTCACCTACGACGACCGCGGCCTCGGCATCACACTCGCCCGCCTCCAGACGGAAGGCCAGTTCCTGCACCGCAAGGCCGCCCGGCTGCGCCGGCTCGCCGAGACCGCACCGCCCCGGGTGCGGGCGGAGCTGGAGGCGAAAATCGCGGTCCTCGAGGACCATCGCACCGCGATCGGTGTCAAACGCG
>NZ_JALPTB010000244.1 GCF_023218075.1 Rhodococcus sp. HM1
GACCGTCACCGGCGGCCTGCTCGCCGACCGCCTCATCGCCGAAGGCACGGTCCGCGCCGCCGGTGCGAACATCGGCGAGATCCAGCTGAATGGGGCCACCCTCACCAACCCCAAGGGCAACGCCCTCGAACTCAGCGGCGCGACCGTCACCGGCGGCCTGCTCGCCGACCGCCTCATCGCCGAAGGCACGGTCCGCGCCGCCGGTGCGAACATCGGCGAGATCCAGCTGAATGGGGCCACCCTCACCAACCCCAAGGGCAACGC
>NZ_JALPTB010000245.1 GCF_023218075.1 Rhodococcus sp. HM1
CGTGCTGGCGCAGTGTGCGGTGGATGTGGGTGTGCGGGTTGGTGGGGTGTCGGTGTTGTCGTCGGTGGAGGCGGCGGCGTCGGTGGTGTCGGATGTGTCGGCGGTGGGGTCGTTGCCGTTGGGTCCGGGTGTGGGGTGTTCGTCGGTGTTGCCGGTGTTGTTCGCCGAGGCGGTGGCCGCGTTCGGGGATGCGGTGGCGGTGTCGTCGGATGACGGGGTGTCGGTGTCGTTCGCTCGGTTGGGGGAGCGGGTGTTCGGGGC
>NZ_JALPTB010000246.1 GCF_023218075.1 Rhodococcus sp. HM1
TCTACGTCGACCACAGTGACGGTAACGAGGACGGACTTGTTGGTGCTCTGCCGATCTGGGGCAACCGTTACGCCGAGCTGATCGTGGCCGCGGTGAACGCACTACCGGCACTGCTCGACGCGCTCGATCTCGCATTCGGCGTCGTCGAGCGCGTCGAGCAGTGCCGGTAGTGCGTTCACCGCGGCCACGATCAGCTCGGCGTAACGGTTGCCCCAGATCGGCAGAGCACCAACAAGTCCGTCCTCGT
>NZ_JALPTB010000247.1 GCF_023218075.1 Rhodococcus sp. HM1
TCCATCGACCCGTTCGAGCAGCATCGCCACACGTTCGTCGTTGAGGATCCTCGCAGCGGCCTCGATGCGGACCTGGCGCTGGAATCGTCGTTCGGTCCGGCTCTGCCACCATTCCCAGGCCGGCGCGTGTGCCTTGATCGTGCTCATCCTCGTGTTCGTCGGCCGCAGGGTCGCCGCGACTCTCGCGCCGGCCTGGGAATGGTGGCAGAGCCGGACCGAACGACGATTCCAGCGCCAGGTCCGCA
>NZ_JALPTB010000248.1 GCF_023218075.1 Rhodococcus sp. HM1
TACTGTAGCCAACGCTGTAGTAGGCTGGGTTGCGTGACCAGGAGGAACACGGTGATGACGAGCGCGAATATTGCGATTGTTCAGCTTCCCAAGCTGAATACGCGGGTTCGATTCCCGTCATCGGCTCAACGAAATACCCGATCTACCAGCGGAGATGCGAATCGCTCCCGCTTCCAGGAAATACTCTGTAGCCACAGCTGTAGCCAT
>NZ_JALPTB010000024.1 GCF_023218075.1 Rhodococcus sp. HM1
GGTGGGGCGAGTTGTCGACCCTGGTTCCACGAACTGCCGGCAGGGGGCGATTCGTGGGAGCGAGGTCGTCCGAGTGGACGGAGACAGCTGCGCACCGTTCTTCAGGGTTACGACACTCGGTGCCGAAAATCAAACAGGGACGGTGGTCCGTGCTGCGCCGCCGCAGGGGTCCTTTCGACGGCGGAGGCGACCGGTCTTCGGTCCGCGGGAGCCCATGACTGAGCGCCGGCGGGGGTCGCGTGTTCGATCACCGCAGCGGGTGAGAGCGTGGCCGGTGGGTCGGACATGTGTGCCTCACGGTGAGTGGAGCGTTTCGGGTTCTTCGAGGATCGCGTGCGCGCGGGAGTTCGGAAACGGTCGACCGGCGGGGTGGGGTACCCGTTTCGGACCCTGCTCCGTACCGACCGGTTTCCTTCTTCCGGGAAGGTTCCGGTGCCGCCCGGATCGGCATGAGGGTGCTTTCCGGGACACGCCCGGGGAGAGATTCCCGGTCATCCCGTGAGACGACCAGGCCCACGAGGGTCGGTTTCCGGCTACCGGGCGTCGACCTGTAAGAGCGCTCTCATATGATGGCGCTGCACACGTCGAAATCGGCGTCGGTCGCGAACTGTTCCACCGATCCAGAACGCTGACCGGCGAGTGACGTGCGTCTCGTCCGGGTGGCACCCAACCTGCGGACGGGTCAGTCGAGCCGGAAGGACAGAGGAGCGCAGTGAGCACCCCGGAATTGGCACATTGGAACTCCGAAGAGGCGCTTGCGGAAGCGATGATCCCGATCATCGGCGGCCTGCACCGCCGGCACTCGGTCACGATCTTGCTTCACAGCCGCTCCCTCGTGAACAAGTCGGTCATCGACATTCTGCGGACCCATCGTTTCGCGCGGCAGATCCGCGGCGACGAGCTGTCCGTCGAGGAGACCTTCCCGTTCCTCGAGGCGCTGACCGACCTCGACCTGCGGCCGTCGAAGATCGACCTCGGCCTCCTGGTGACGGCGTACCACGCCGAGGGCGCCGGACGATCGATCCCCGAGTTCGTCGCCGAGAGCCTCGCCGACCTGGTCGGTGGCGGCCAGACGCACACTCCGAAGCCGCAGGACGTGGTCCTGTACGGGTTCGGGCGAATCGGTCGCCTCGTCGCCCGTCTGCTCATCGAGAAGGCCGGCTCGGGTAACGGCCTGAACCTGCGCGCCGTCGTGGTTCGCAAGGGTGGCGGTGACGACCTGACCAAACGCGCCTCGCTGCTGCGCCGCGACTCGGTCCACGGGCAGTTCAACGGCACGATCAAGGTCGACACCGAGAACAACACCCTGATCGCCAACGGCAACGTCATCAAGTTCATCTACAGCAACGATCCGGCGACCGTCGACTACACCGAGTACGGCATCGACAACGCCATCCTGATCGACAACACCGGGATCTGGCGCGACCGTGACGGACTGTCGAAGCACCTCCGCCCCGGTATCGCCAAGGTGGTGCTCACCGCACCGGGCAAGGGCGACCTGCCCAACATCGTGCACGGTGTCAACCACCGCAGCATCGATCCGGCCGAGAAGATCGTCTCGTGCGCGTCCTGCACCACCAACGCCATCGTCCCGCCGCTGAAGACCATGGACGACAAGTTCGGCGTTCTGCGCGGCCACGTCGAGACCGTGCACTCGTTCACCAACGACCAGAACCTGCTGGACAACTATCACAAGGCCGACCGCCGCGGTCGCTCCGCACCGTTCAACCTGGTGCTCACCGAGACCGGTGCCGCTTCGGCGGTTGCGAAGGCCCTGCCCGACCTGAAGGCCAAGATCACCGGCAACTCGATCCGCGTCCCCACGCCGGATGTGTCCGTCGCCATCCTGCACCTGCAGCTGAACCGTGAGACCACCAAGGAAGAGGTGCTCGAGCACCTCCGCCAGGAGTCGCTCACCGGTGCGCTGAGCCGGAACCTCGACTACACGGCTGCCACCGACGCCGTGTCCAGCGACTTCATCGGATCGCGCGCGGCGTGCATCGTCGACGCGAACGCTGCGATCGTCGACGGCGACACCGCCATCCTCTACGTCTGGTACGACAACGAGTTCGGCTACTCCTGCCAGGTGGTGCGTACCGTGCAGTACCTCTCGGGCGTGGAGTACCCGGTCTACCCGTTGACGGACGGTGCTGCCGTGGAGCAGGCCGACCAGCCTGTCGCTACGCACTGACATCGCTCCGGCGGAGCGCCTCCGCCGATCTACTCCTGAAGTGGTGGTTGGTGTACGGAAATATCCGTGCACCGATCACCACTTCGGTGTATTCATTGACCGGAACTGCTCAGCCTTGTGTGCGGGCAGAAAATTGAATGGACGGGCTTCGGCTCGGATTGATAGCGTGCGCCCGACCGTGACTTCACGCGAGGAGGTGAGACCCATGAACGCAACAACCATGTGGGTGCTCCCACTCGTGTTCGCGGTCGGGTGATCGATGCAGGTATCGCCGGGAGCGCCTGAACAAGGCAACCCCGAAAGGCTGCATCATGCACTTCACCTCCGAGACATCGTCGAACGGTGTCATCGAACGTCGATTCACCCTGGATGAGATCACCGGTGTGCTCTGGACGCCCACGTCCGGAACCTCAGGCGCACCGCTGCTGCTGTCCGGGCACTCCGGCGGCATGCACAAGAAGGCGCCGGGACTGGTGGCCGGCGCACTCCACGGCGTGACCGCTCATGGATTCACCGTCGCTGCCATCGACGCGCCAGGCCACGGTGACCGACTACGAAACGCTCAGGATCAACGGTGGGTCGAGGCCATCCATCGGGCGCGCACGGAAGGCGAGCCGATCGCTCCGATCGTCGCCGAGTACAACATGTCGCTGGCGGAGCGTGCGGTGCCGGAATGGCAGGCGACCCTCGACGCGCTACAGGCACTACCCGAGATCGGTGTCGAAGCGCCGATCGGCTACGGCGGCATGAACCTGGGCGTGGCAACCGGGGTGATGTGGGCGGCGGTCGAACCCCGGATCGCTGTCCTCAGCTTCGGCGAAGTCTTCGTGAACGATGATCTGATCGAGGCGGCAAGGAAGGTCACCGTTCCGGTCGAGTGCCGAATTCCGTGGGACGAGAAGGAATTCGACAACGCATCCGGAGTCGCGTTGTTCGACGCCTTCGCCTCGAAGGAGAAGGCGCTGCACGCCTATCCCGGTAGACGCATCCCGGATTACGAGCGCGACAGCTCGGCGCGGTTCTTCGCTCACCATCTCGGCCGCGCTGCCGACGCAGCTTCGAGATGACGTGACCCGTATCGGCGTCCGGTTCCGTGCCGGACGCCGATACCTGCCGTCTCCCGATCGTCCTGGTCGGGAGCGGCACGAGGCGTTGCGATTCGGACCCTCTTTCGCGATGTGTTCAGCAGTGGTGTGCTGGACAGGTCATCACCCGGCCTCCGGGACGGGAGCGGATCACTCAATCATCGAGGAACACGCCATGACCACGATCCACCTTCACCAGACGACCACCGCGACACCCGAGCAATTCATTGCCGGTCTCACCGACTTCGGGCCCGGTCGCAAGGAACTCTTCGGTAACAGCGCGGACAACTATCTCGAGGTGCACAACCGAGGCCCCCACGACGCCGACGTCACCGAGGGCTCGAGTGGAATCTGGGAACGCCTGCACTACGACTGGAGCGACCCTCACCACGTCGTGCTGACGACCACCGATTCCAATCTGTGGGGCGGGGCCTCGAGCCACACCTACACCCTGACGCCGCAGCCGAGCGGTAAGACCGACGTGGACGTGGTCGTGGTCCGTGACGGCAAGAACCTCAAGGGCAAGGTTCTCGCGGGCGTGCTCGGCGTCGTCGGATCACGCGTTCTGGGAAAGCAATTCAAGAAGTCCGTGGAGGCCATCGAAGCTCGCAACCACGGTGCGAGCGGACCGGGCGCACAGGGCACGGGGGGTGATGTATGAACCGGAGCGCGGTACTCGGTGAAGCCGGCTCAGCCCGCGACCTCGGCTTCGGTGGCTTCGGACTCCGGCTCCGAATCCTGGTCTTGCGAACCGCGTCCGACGAACAGCGCGGACGCGACGACACCGACGAGAAGGATCGCGCCGGGTAGGAGCATCGACTGTGCCAGTGCCGCACTGAAGTTGTCGGCAATCTGTTCCGGGATCTTGCCCATCGCGCTTCCGCCGCCCTCAGCGACCTGGGCGTTGCCCAGTCCCTGCGCGGCCATGCGCGATGCGATCAGCGCGCTGATCGCGGCACTGCCCAGGACCGAACCGACCTGGCGGGTGGTGTTGTAGACACCCGCACCGGCACCCGCCAGGTGGATCGGCAGGTTGTGGGTCGCCGTCGATGCGAGCGGCGCCCAGATGCACGAGTTGGACAGGCCTGCAATGCCGGCCACGATCAGGAAGAGCACGATCGGACTGTCGGGCTTCATCAACGCGGAGAAGGCGAACACAGTCATCGCGAAGACCGCGAATCCGATGGTGGGGAGTACCCGCGGCGGCATGCGGTCGGAGATCTTTCCGATCAACGGTGCGGTCAGGCCGGTCACGATCGCCATCGGCGCGAAGACCAGGGCGGCTCGCGTCGGCGTGAATTCGCGCACCGCTTCCAGATAGAAGTACGCGGGCACCATGAGTGAGGTCACGGCGGCACCCATCGCTGCGATGGCGATGCTCGACATCGAGAAGTTGCGGTCGCGGAACAGGATCAGCGGCAACAGCGGTTCGCGCGTGCTACGTGCTTGGTTGACCACGAACAGGACCAGCACGGCGAGCCCGACGACGATCATCACCCAGGTCCAGGCATCCCAATCGCGGGTGTTGCCCTCTTGAATTCCGAAGACCAGCAGGAAGATTCCGATGCCGCTCAGTGCAATGCCGGCAACGTCGAACTTGTGTCGATGGGTTTCGAGATCCGGCACCAGCCAGGCAGCGAGAGCGAAGGCCACGATGCCGATCGGGACGTTGATGTAGAAGATCCAGTTCCAGCCCTGCCAGTCCACGAGCACGCCACCGAGGATCGGTCCGACCAGCGTGGCGAGACCGGCGACACCGCCCCACAGTCCCATGGCCGCACCACGCCTGTCCGGCGGGAAGGTGCGGGTGATGACTGCCATGGTCTGCGGCGTCATCAGGGCGGCACCGAACCCTTGGACGGCCCGGGCGGCGATCAGCATTTCGATCGTGCTCGACGTTGCGCACCACAGTGATGCGAGGGTGAACACCACCAGGCCGGCCAGGTAGACGCGCTTGGGGCCGAACTGATCGCCGAGGCGGCCGGTGAACAGTAGTGGCACCGCATAGGTCAGCAGATAGGCGCTGGTGACCCAGATGACCTTGTTGATATCGGTGTGCAGGTCCGTCATGATCGCGGGATTGGCCACTGCCACGATGGTCATGTCCAGCAGGATCATGAAGAACCCGACCACCAGCGCGGTCAGCGCAAGCCACGGATTTCGTTGGTGTGTCATGGTTTCCATTCCTCGTCCGAAGAACGATCGCTCCATCGATGAAACAACGCGAGTTTTGTTGCAGCGTTGCGGATTCCGCATTCGTCAGCCGTTGTGATCGACGGCCTCGCCCTTCCTCAGTGCGTCGAGGGCCTCGTCGGTCAGTGCCGCTCCCCAGTCGTGACCGAGACCGCAGGCTCCGCCGGAACGCCGATGCCCCGCCTCGCCGGCATCCTCCCATTGCAGCGAACCGTCGCGCAGGTCCCGGACGAGTCCCTCCAGCCACTCGAGATCGTGAGCGGCCTGGCTGCGGAGATACTCGAGGGAGATCCAGTAGCGACGGGGTACCCCGTTGCAGGTCACCCATTCGCGGATCACGTCGAGTTCCTCGAGGTTGTCGCGGAGCCGGGTGATGCGCTCACCGAGTAGGGCGATCACCTCGTCGGCGGGCAGGTTGTGCGCTTCGCCCAGACCGAGAGGGAAGATCGGGTACTCGCGAACGGGCAGTCGGAGAATCTCGGCGATGCGGGTCCGCATTGCCTCCGCACCCGCCGGGGTGATCCGGTACGTGGTTCGCTCGGGCCTGTTCCCTGCCCGCTCGATTCCTAATTCCTGCACCAGGTTTCGCTCCGCAAGGCGGGACACCGTGTGATAGAGCGAGCCTGCTCGGAGTTTGACCAGGTTCTCTTCGCGACGTTGGAGCAGCAATACATACATCTCATAGGGATGCATCGGACGTTCCTCCAGCAGCGCCAGGACCGCGATGGCCATCGGCGTCAACGTGGGATCCGCCTGCGCGCACATCGTGTGGCCTCCCCTCGGCTCTGCCGCACGCACTCCATATGGTCCGGCAACGCTTCCGCAGCGAATATTCCACGCCGAATATACGGCGCGGAATTCGGGGAGGCAATGGGTCGCTCCGGCCGTGTTCGACAGAGGATCGCAGCCGCTCGGCGCAAGCGGGCGTACGTTGTACCCGCAGATACTCGAGAAGCGGATCGATTGCGGGTCGTTGCTGATAATTTCCGCCTTACGGACCTACGAAGGGATGGAACCGATGGCGTCGAATACCGGTGACGAAACGGGCTTCACCGACGCAGAGCGCGCCGCGATGAAGCAGCGCGCTGCCGAACTCCGCGAGCAGGGACGGAGCGGCAAGGGCGCCGCGAAACGGGAGCGTGAGGCGCAGGCGTGCCTCGACGCGATCGCCGCGCTGACCGGCGCCGACAAGCAGATCGCCGAGCGTCTCCACGCGATCGTGACCGAGGAGGCTCCCCACCTCGACCCGAAGACCTGGTACGGCTTCCCCTCCTATGCCCGCGACGGCAAGGTCGTCGTCTTCTATCAACCTGCATCGAAGTTCGACACCCGGTACGGAACGGTCGGTTTCAACGAGGATGCTCTCCTCGACGACGGATCGTTCTGGCCCACGGCTTTCGCGGTGCTCGAGGTGAACGACGAGATCGAGCATCGTCTGCGGGAACTCGTGCGCAAGGCCGCGGGATAGGGCACTCCATCCTTCAGAAGGTCGCCGCGGTGACGTGCAGTTCGGTCATCGAGCAGTGGAGCGTTTCTCGCCCCTCGGTGTACCCCGGGCGGCGCTCGCGATTGCGCGGAGGTCCCTGCGGAGCGCGCGGGCGAGCAACGGTGCGAGCACCGGCAGCAGAACTCGCGCCGCAGGTGTGTTGGGTTCGATTCGCCAGCGGTACGACAGTCGGGTGTCCGGTCCTTCGGGACCGAAGACCGTCTCGTATGTGCCCCCGAAGGGACCGCCCAGCACGGCGTTGACGGTTCTGTTCGGTCGATCGTAGACGGAATAGTCGGAGATCCTGCGGATCGTGATGGGACCGACGCGGAACGCGATCGTGTACCTCGGCGTCCCGTTCGCGCGCATCTCGTAGTCTTCGACCGCGACGATGGAGGGGGACAACTCCACGAACCGCTGTAGCCGGTTGCCGAAGACGAGGTCCCAGGTCTGTTCGGGTCCGAGCCGGAACAGTGCATCGGCGTGGATGATTCGATGCATAAGGATTTCCTCCCGGTCGCTCGGCGCTTCGGTGCTGGTGTGATTCAGCGTGCGCCCCCGGGCGTGGTCCCGATACCCCCCACGCGGGGGGTGGTTCCTCCCGAAGCGGATCGTGTTCGCCGGAGACCGGCACCTGCAATATCGTCGATGAGAAGGCACGCGAGGACGAGAGGCATGCGGTGACGTTCATCAAGATGTGTGGGTTGCGCGACGAGGCGACGGTGGAGCTGGCCGTCGGACTCGGGGTCGACGCAGTCGGCTTCGTTTTCGCCGAGAGCCCGCGCCGCGTGTCCGTCGAGCAGGCGGCGCAACTGCGATCGCGGGTTCCCGCGGGAGTCCTCGCGGTCGGGGTGTACGTGAAGATGCCGCTCGACGAGGTCGTCGCGACCGCGAAAGCCGCGAACATCGATCATGTTCAGGTGCACGACCTGCGGTCCGCGGACGACGTGCGGATGCTGCACGACGCCGGGCTGACGGTGATCCGCGCCGTGAACACCGGCGGTGCCGAGGCACTCGACGAGGACTTCGGCGCCGACCTCCTGCTGGTCGACGGTGCGGTCGCCGGTGCCGGGGTCACGTGGGACTGGCAGGATCGCAGCGGACTGCCGCAGGGCCGGTGGATTCTCGCCGGCGGGCTGAACCCGGGCAATGTGGCCCGCGCGGTCGAGACGTCGGGTGCGTGGGGTGTGGATGTGTCCAGCGGCATCGAGTCGAGCCGCGGCGTCAAGGACCCGGAACTGATGAGAGCGTTCGCCGACGCGGTGCGCGGGATCGGCCGGGCAGGGGCGTAGCGAACCGGATCCGCCGAGCGAGAAGACAGCGGCGCGCGGACGGCAGCGCGCGGCTGTCTACCGCCTCAGTGGACCTCGTGCGCGTGCTTCTTGCGCTTCGGAATCAGGTGCATGATCAGCACGACCAGCGCGCCGAGGACGAGGCCGACGAGGGCCGATGCCACCGTGCCCGCGGTCCACGACAGGACACCACCGAACCCGCCGTGCACGAGCTCACCGAACCAGTGCTCGAGATCGTGGAGCCGATCGGCCGGCCAATGGAACCCGGCCTCGCCGACATTGACAATCAGGATGTGGCCACCGACCCACAGCATCGCGGCGATACCGACGACGGTCAGCACCGACATCACCTTGGGCATCGCGGCGACGAGACCGCGGCCGATCTTCTGGCTGAACTTCGATTCGCGTCCGGCGAGCGCCAGGCCCACGTCGTCCATCTTCACGATCAACGCGACCACGCCGTACACCAGGGCGGTGATGAGGATGGCGACGACGATGAGCACCAGCAGCCGGGTGAGGAACGGTTCGTTCTCGACCGACGACAGGGAGATCACCATGATCTCGGCGGACAGGATCAGGTCGGTGCGGATCGCACCGCTGACCATCGTCTTCTCGAACGCGGGCCCCTTCTCGGCCGCGGTGGCGCCCTCTTCCTCGTGGTGCCCGCCGGTGAGCGCTTCGTAGACCTTCTCGGCGCCCTCGTAGCAGAGGAACAGGCCGCCGGCGATCAGCAGGTACGGCAGCGCCTGCGGCAGGAACTCACTGAGGATCATCGCGACCGGCAGGATGATCAGCAGTTTGTTCCGGATCGATCCGATCGCGATCTTGCGGATGATCGGCAGCTCGCGGTCGGGGGTGAACCCGTGCACGTAGCGCGGGGTGACGGCCGTGTCGTCGACGACCACACCCGCCGCCTTCACGCTGGCCTTACCGGCGGCTGCACCTATGTCGTCGATGGATGCTGCAGCTGCCTTCGCAATCAGCGCGACGTCGTCCAGCAGGGCGACGAGACCACCAGCCACGGGAACCTCCCTCTTTCGGCTGTGCCGAGCCGAACGCGACACACACTGTTGCGAGTCCTCTCGAACGGTACCGAATTCGCGGTGACGGACACCAACGAGCCGCGGTCAGCCGATCCGGACCACTGCGGTCCGCGGATGCTCGACAAGATCGATCATCGCGTCGACGAACGGACGGTCGCCGACGGTCAGTTCCACATAGTGCTGATGAATCGCGAAGTAGCGCTCGACGCGGCGCGCGGCTTCACTGGAGTCCGCGCGCGGGTCGACCATGTCGCAGACGGCGTCGCCCAGGGCGCAAACCGTGGCGACCGGAACGGTCCCGAACCCAGCACGCTCACCCGTGAACGAGATCCCCGGAAGAGCACCGGGCGCGACGACCTCCGCGCCGGTGCCGGGGGTACGCGGGTCGGCGATCACCACCCCGGCGAGATCGGCCGGGCGGTCCAGGTCCTGCGTGAGATCGGCGAGGACGTCACCGGCGATCGCGGCACCCTGGGAGAAGCCGACGACGCGATACGCCGCCCCGGGGCACTCGGCGTGGGCGAGGGTGATCTGCCGGTGCAGTTCACGGACTCCGATCTCCTTGGACCGGTCGTACGTGTGGCTCCCGAGCGGACTGATCTCCCCCGGATAGTCGATCCGCACGGTGCGTGCCCCGCGTTCGGCCAGGCCCTCGAGGATCGGATGGACCGTCGATGTGGGCTTGCCGACCTTGAGGGTGCCGTCGACACCGAAGACGATCGTGTGCGGACACGTACCTTGTTCCGGCGGGGACGCAGCGGCGGGACCGGTCGCGAGCCCGGCGATCGCGACCGCGGCAACGGCGATCGTACCGAACCGTGTCGCTCGCGGCCGCCGGTGCATGTGTGCTCCTCCCCTGATCCGCGTGGACGGTATCAGGGGTCGGTGGTCGGCGTCGTCGTGCGTTCGGACGACCGTGCCCGGATCACCTCGCGCGATAGGCGGTGACGATCGGCTCCAGTTCGTCGGGTGTGCAACCGTGCAGGATCACCGCGTCGGCGCCGTAGTCGAACTCGCGTCGGATCCGCTGTGCGCACTGCCCGGCGGATCCGGTGGCCGCGGGTTCGAGCCATTCGTCGGGAAGCAGCGTCGCGATGTGCTCGATCTGGTCGGCCGACGCCTTGTGGTCGATCCCACCCGGAATCGAGAGAAGCACCGGGTCGCTTCGGAAGCGTTGCAGCACAGCGGGATCCCAGTTGTTCGTCCGCACCAGCAGATCGCCGTAACCCTGCAGGTACGTCGCGAGCCGCGCCACCGACTTCTTCAACCGCAGTTCCTCGGGCAGGTGGTCGCCGACGGTCGCGAGGCACGACCACACCCGGACGTCGTCGGGGTCGCGGCCCGCCTCTTCGGCGGCCTTCTTCACGATTGCCACCGACCGTTGCAGGGTCTCGGGTGTGAAGTAGGTGTGCAGGACGACGTCGTCGAACGCCCGTCCTCCCAGCGCGAGTGAGCGTGGCCCGAACGCCACCAGGGCGAGGCGGATGTCCTCGTCGAAATCGGGATCGAGGAACAGCAGCGGGTATTCACCGATCGGACCGGAATGTCCGACGACGACCTCGCCGCGCCACAGCCTGCGCATGACCTGCGCGAAGTCCTCCATCTGCGCGGTGGTCACCTCGGGCACACCGAACGCGGAGTACAGAGCGGCGATGCCGCGGCCGATCCCGAGGGTGAACCGGCCACCGGAGAGGCGGTGCATCGTGGTGGCCCACGAGGCGGTGATGAGCGGGTGCCGGGTGTTGTGGTTGGTCGCCGCGGTGGCGATGCGCATGCGCTCGGTGACCGCGCACGCCGCCCCGGTCAGCGACGAGGCCTCCTTGATGTTCCACCGTTCGGAGATGAACGCGGTGCCGAAGCCGAGTTTCTCCCCGCGGCGGGCCTCCTCGACCAGAGTTCTCGGCCCGTCGCCGCCCGCCCCGGCCAGCAGGTAGTAACCCAGTTCGTCGAGCGTGTGGTGCACGGTTGGGCCTTCCGACGACGGCGGGGTGGGAACATCCTTGCTTCGGTGGGTGACTCAGCCGGCTTCCTGTTGCGGCACCTGCAGCATGGGCACCAGGAATCGGCGTGCGATCGCCGTCAGTTCGGCGTCGTCGTCGAGATCGACGATGCGACTGGGAAAAGCGAGGAACGAGCCGGTGATCCGGACCATCATCTCCGCGACCAGGTCGACGTCGAGTTCCGCGGCGACGGTGCCGGACGCCTGCTCGCGTCGAAGCTGCCCGGCAACGAATATCTGTACTGCCGAGAGCATTTCGCCGTTCGCACCGATGATGGATCCGGCGAACGAGGTGGGGTCGGTTTCGATCAGCGCGGTGACGAGCGGATTGGTGCGGATCGTCCGCAGTGAGCTCACGAAGCCGAGGATCACACGGTCGGCGACCGTGGGGGCGCCGGCGACCTCTTCGATGAACCGGGTGAAATACCGGCTGAACTCCCGCAGGATCACCTGGTCGACCAGGGCCTCCTTGGTGTCGAACTTGCGGTAGATCGTGATGCGGGAAAGGTTGGCGCGCTTGGCGACATCCTCCATCGTCGACCGCTGAATGCCCATCCGGCAGAACTGGTCGTATGCCGCATCGAGCAGACGGGTTCGGGTCGTGTCGGGGTCGTCCGCCGGCTCGACGGCGTCGCTGTACGCGCGTTCGAGAAGCGACGTCGATCTGAACAATCCCGACCTGGTCGACGATCTTGATTCCACGGCTACCTCCTGTGATGACCCTGTTACAGGGTGACGCTTCGGGACGGATTCCGGGAATCTTCCGTGAGGATCGTGGCGATGTGCTCTCCTGATACAGGGTAACTGCTGCTGTTACATTGCCACATCGAAGCCAATGGGGGCTGCGGATGTCCGATTTGAGCAGACGGAACGTTCTGAAAGCCGGAGGGGCGCTCGCGGCGCTCGGGGCGGTCGCGGCGGCGACCCCGGCGCAGGCTCGTCCGTGGAGATGGTCGCCGGCCGGGTCGATACCCGGTACCGGCGACGGAGCGGATCCTCACCTGGTGTGGGATGAGGAGGCGGACACGCTGGTCGCGTCGCTGTTCGAGCGCGGTGAGGTCCCCTTGGTCAACGACCTGTTGCGCGGGTGGAAGAAGAACGGGCAGCCGCTCCCCGCCGGGCTGCCTGCCGACCTGCACGCCTTTCTCGAGCGGCATCGACAGCTCCCGGAATGGGCGGATGTCGGAAAGCTCGCCACTGCAGTGAAATTCAACGACAAGCGCGGGCTCTATCTCGGTGTCCTCTACGGCTTCGCGAGCGGCATGATGAGCACCGTCATCCCGAAGGAATCGGTCGCCGTCTACTACTCCAAGGGCGGCGCCAACATGAAGCGCCGCATCTCGCGGACGGCGAAACTCGGCTACGACATCGGTTCGCGCAACGCCTATCTGCCCGACGGCGAGATGATCGTGACGGGCCTGAAAACACGTCTCGCGCACGCCGGGGTGCGGCACCTGCTGCCGCAGTCGTCGCACTGGATCGACGTGGCGCCCGAGGAATATCCCATCAGTCAGCACGACATCATGGTCACCTGGCACAGCCTCCCGACCTCGGTGATGCGCGTGCTGAAGAACTGGCAGGTGCCGGTCGCCGCGGACGAGAGCGAGGCGTTCCTGCATTCGTGGCAGGTCAGCGCGCACATGCTCGGTGTCCAGGACCAGTACATTCCCGCGACGTGGGCAGACGCCGAAGCCCAGGCGACGCAGGTGCTCGATCCGATCCTGGCGCCGACCCCGGAGGGGCTGAAGCTCGCCGACATGCTCCTCGATCTCGGTGCGGGACTGGACTTCACGTTGCTGACCCGGCCGATCCTGGGGGCACTGACCCGCTACGTGCTCGGCGACCGGATCGCCGACTGGCTGAAGATCCCTCCCGAGCCGGTCTGGGGCACGCTGCTGAACGTCGGGTGGCGGCCGTTCATCGCGGTGCGCGAAGGCCTGCTGCCGTTGCCGCTCGCACCGGACGCCTACTGGGCGTTCGACGAACTGCTGCGCCAGTTCGTGTTGTTGTACATGTCGGAGTTGCAGACGATCAGCATCGAGATCCCGACGTTCAACAACCCCAACTACCCGTAGGTGCGGCTTCGCCGCCGGTGTGCCTTTGTGGCGGTCAGGGCCGCCACAAAGGCACACCGGGGTTCACCAGGTATCTACGGCACCACCGCTTCCCGAGATCTCCCCGCCGGCGGCCGCAGCCTCCACCAGATGAGCTATGAGAGAGCGGGTTTCGGCAGGGTCGATCACGTCGTCGATCTCGAAGTACCGGGCCGCGTTCAGGCCGGTGGAGTTGGCTCGCAGCATCTCGGTCAGTTGCCGGACCCGTTCCTCGCGTTCGTCGTCGTCGGTGATCGCCTCGAGTTCGGCGCGCATCGACAGTCGCACGGCGCCTTCGAGTCCCATCGCGCCCATCGTTGCTCCGGGCCACGCGATCGTCATCAACGGCGAGTGGGTGCTGCCCGCCAGCATCGCCTGGGCACCGAGTCCGTAAGCGCGCCTGAGGATCACACCGATGAATGGCACCTGGATCCGGGCCGCGGCGACGAGCAGCCGTGACGCGTGCCGAACCAGCCCGGTCCGTTCCGCGTCCGGGCCGACCATGATGCCCGGGGTGTCGACGAGCGAGATCACCGGGAATCCGTATGCGTCGCACAACTGCAGGAACCGGGCGGCCTTGTCGCTGCCGTCGGAGGTGATCGCCCCGGCCGTGTGGCGGGAATCGTTCGCGAGGATCCCGACCGTGCGGCCCTCGATCCGTCCCAGGGCGGTGTACAGCTCGGGTGCGAAGCCGGGCCGCAGCACGGTGACGGACTCCTCGTCGCACAGGGTCTCGACGACGGGCGCGACGTCGAAGGTCGTGCGTTCGTGCTCGGGGACGAGATCCCGGAGAACGGATTGATCTGCTGCGGACCATGTCTCGGACCTTCCGAGGAAGTAGCCGAGCAGGTGGCACGCCATTTCCGCCGCGTCCTCGGAGTCGTCCACCGCGACGTCGACGACCCCGTTCTCGATCATCACGTCGAGCGGCCCGATGTCGGCGGCGGCGACGTCGCCCAGCCCACCGCCGGAGATCATCGCCGGACCGCCCATGCCCAGCGACGCACGCGGTGTTGCGACTATGAGGTCGGCGCAACCGGCGATGACGGCGTTCCCGGCGAAGCAGTTGTCGTCGACGACGGCGATCCGCGGTACCCGACCCGACAGCGCCGCCCACTCGGCGAACGTGGTCACGTCCAGAGCCGACACCAGCGGCAGATCCGTATCGCCGGGGCGCCCGCCACCGCCGGAGGCGACGAACACGGTGGGCAGGCGGAGTCGGCCGATGACCTCGATGAGGCGATCGGTCTTGCGGTGCCCGCGCATCCCCTGGGTTCCCGCCATGACGAGATAGTCGTAGGACAGGACCGCGCACGGCCGTCCGTCGATCGTGGCCACTCCCCCGACGATGCCGTCCGCGACCGTGCGGTCGAGCAGTTCGTCCATGCTGCGGCGCGCTTCCTGCGCCGCGGTGACGAAGCGGCCGTACTCGACGAAGCTGCCCGGATCGACGATGCGCGCGATGTGTTCTCGGGCGGTGGTCCCGCCGCGAGCGTGCAGTTTCTCGACGGCGTCGGGCCGCGCCGAGTCCTCGGTGAGGGCTCGGCGTGCGAGTACGTCCAGGAGATCGGGGCGAATCGTCATGCCGACACAATAGAAACCGTGTGCCGGCCGCCCGCACCCGCGATCGTCACAGGCGCTGTCGGCGCAGGTCAGGCTCGTTCTATGCGCGAACGCAACAAGTCCAGGCCGGGACCCTCGAGTTCGTCCAGCACGGCGGGCCGGCCGACCATCGCCAACGCGAGTGCTTCGCCGGTGGCTCGCACGATCGGGCCATCGCCCCGCTCCCACGCAATGTCGGTGGCGACGAGACGCAGCCCGCGGATATAGCGGGAGGGGCGGGCGAACGGATCCGGACGGTCGAGGACCAGGCGAAGACGATCGGCGTCGATGGCCCGGGGAATCCCCAGGGGGCGCCGGATGTCCTGTTGGTGCACAAGATGATCGGCGAGGGTCAGCCGCGGGAACCAACGGGGAAACCAGCTTCCGGAGATCGACGTCGCCAACCCGTCGACGAGGCGATCGACGGGTACGTTGCGTGCTGCCTCGACGTAGTGTCGGTTGAGGCGGTCGGCGGACGGATTGCGCAGGCCGGCGAGGAAATAACGGTGGAACGGCACACCGTCGATCGACAGGTGGCCGGCGACGTCCCGCACGGACCACCCCTCGCAGAGCGACGGCGTCGCCCACTGTTCCGGTGTCAGCGAGCGGAGCAGATCCACGAGTTCGGCACGTTCGGCGATAATGTGCTCACGGGTGTTCACAGATCCACCACACCTCGAGCGCACCGCGATTGCGTTCGGTCCTATGACATTTCACAAAGGGTGAATCTAGAGGCTGGTGGTGGCCACCGCGCCCAAAATGCCGGATCGGCAACGGGTTCGGTGCCATACTCCGGTGGGTCGCACATTTCCTACACGGATCGAGGTAGGCATGTCTGATTCACGCAATCGGATATCCGAGCCCGTCGAGGATGCTGCGGCGAGACTCATGCCCGAACTGGTCTCCGATCTGTGCCGGCTGGTACGGATTCCGTCGATCTCCGCCGCCGGTTATCCACCGGAACCGCTCTTCGAGGCGCACGATCTGGTCGTTCGGCTGTTGCGGGACGCAGGCGTCGAACAGATCGACGACCTGGTGATCGAGGGCAAGACGGCGCCGGTGATCGTCGCGACCGTCCCCGGCCCGGAAGGCGCACCGACGGTCCTGCTGTACACGCACTACGACGTCGTTCCCGCCGACGACACCGATCTGTGGGAGAGCCCGCCGTTCGAGCCGGAGGAGCGGGACGGCGCGATCTACGGTCGCGGTACCGCAGACTCGAAGGCCAACATCATCGGAATCATCGGCGCACTCCGCATCTACGACGGCAAGCCGCCGGTGACACTGCGCATCGTCCTCGAAGGTCAGGAGGAGGTGGGCAGCCCGTTCGACTTCTATCCCGTGCAGGCGCCGGAAGTGTTCGAATCCGACGCCATGGTGATCGCCGACGTCGGCAGCGTCCGCCCCGGATCCCCGACGCTGACCGTGGCACTGCGCGGATCTGCGTCCGTGACCGTCGCGATCGAGACCCTCGCCGCCGACAAGCACAGCGGCCTGTATGGCGGCGCCGCACCCGACGCGCGCCTCGCGCTGATCCACGCACTCGCCACGCTGCACGACGAGGACGGCAACGTCGCGGTCGACGGTCTCCGGCGCGAGGAGTGGACGGGCGTGTCGTACACGGACGAGGAGTTCCGCGATCTCGCCGAGGTACTCGAGGGCCGTCCCCTTCTCGGTACGGGCGGACTCGGCGAACGGATCTGGTCGGGCCCCGCGATCACCGTCACCGGATTCGACGCGCCCTCGGTCGACGGCGCCGTCAACGCGGTGGCCGGATCGGCACGCGCATCGTTGAACCTCCGTGTGCACCCCGAGCAGGACGCGGAGGAGGCGCAGGACGCACTGATCCGGCATCTCGAAGCGCTGCGCCCACTCGGACAGAGACTCGTGGTCACCGCCGGGGAGACCGGCAACGGCTTCGCGGCCGGAACCGGTGGACCCGCGTTCGACGCGTCGATCAGCGCCCTGGAGAAGGCCTGGGGAACCTCCGCGGGACTGCTGGCCGGCGGAGGTTCTATCCCCCTCGTCATGGCCCTGCACGAAGCCGTGCCGCGCGCCGAGAAACTCCTCTTCGGAGCGACCGACGGCTACGCCAACATCCACGGTCCCAACGAACGCGTTCTGATCGACGAACTCGAAAAAGCCGTCGTCGCGAAGGCCTTGTTCTTCGAGGAGTTCGCCCGCCGCTACCGGGAGCAGCCATGAGCACCGACACCGAATCCGCCGCACCCGCGAAGAAGAAGTTCGAGTTCCCGGGCTCGATCACGGTGCTCGCGCTCGTCACCGTCGTGGTGTGGCTGGCCGCCCTGGTGATCCCGTCCGGCCGCTTCGCGACGGACGAAGACGGCGCACCGATACCCGGTTCGTTCGAGCAGATCGACTCGCCATTGACGTTCGGCGAGCGGGTGCGCGAGCTGATCCTCTCCCCCATCAACGGGCTCTACGGAATACAGGATCCGATAAGCGGATTCGTCGATCCCGACAACCTCGGCCGGCTCTTCGGTTCGGTCGGGGTGGTGCTGTTCATCATGGCGCTCGGCGCGTTCATCTCGGTCAGCTTCGCCACGCGCAGCCTCGAGGTCGCGGTGAGTGGACTCGGTGCGCGACTCGGGGATCGGGGATGGCTGCTCATCGCCGTCATCATGACGTTGTTCTCGTTGCTGGGTTCCACGATGGGGTTCTCCGTCGAGACCTTCGGCTTCTATGCCCTCATCGTGCCGTTGATGCTGGCCCTCGGATACGACCGGATGGTCGCTGCCGCAACGATCATCGTGGGTGCCCTGACCGGAACGATGGCCTCGACGGTCAATCCGTTCTCGATCGGTGTCGCGTCCGGGGAGGCGGGAGTGTCGATCGGTGACGGCATCGTCCTGCGCGTGCTGCTGTGGGTCGTGCTCACCGCCGTGGCCGTCGTGTTCGTCGTGCGCTACGCGCGCCGCGTCCAGCGTGATCCGTCCCGCTCGCTCGTCGGATTCGACTCCGAAACAGACTCCGTCACCGACATCGATCCCGGTGCCGCAGAGAACGAACCGCCACCCGACGAGAAGCTTTCGGGCGTACAGAAATCGGTGCTCGCGATCACCGTCTTCACGTTCGGGTTGATGATCTTCGCGGTGATCCCGTGGTCGGCGATCTTCGGCGCGGATCCCGGGCCCGCCGAATACGAGCAGTACCACGAAACCGCAACGGATCCCTACTGGTTCGAACTGAACTGGTGGTTCCCGGAACTGGCGATGCTGTTCGTGTTCGCAGCGCTGCTCGTCGGTCTCGTCGCCCGCATGGGGGAGAAGAAGACCGTCTCTCTGATCACCCAGGGCGCCGGAGACATGGTCGGACCCGCGATCGTCATCATGCTCGCCCGCGGGGTCTCGGTGATCCTGAACAACACCGAAACCCTGGACACCGTCCTGAATGCAATGGAGCAGTTGGTCAGTGGCGCGTCCTCGGCCGTGTTCGCGATTCTCGTGACGGTCGTGAACGTTCCGCTGGCGTTCCTGATCCCGTCCTCGTCGGGGCATGCGACGCTGGCGATGCCGCTGCTCGCCCCGCTCGGTGATTTCGCCGGTGTCGGAAGGGATCTGGTCATCACCGCTTTCCAGATGGGTCACGGCCTGATGCTGTTGGTCGCTCCGACCAATGTCGTCGTCGTCGGTGGACTCGCGATGGCGAAGGTCGGGTACGACCGCTATCTCCGCTTCCTCTGGCCACTGCTGGCGATCGACTTCGTGATCGTCTGTGTGATCATCGGTTTCGCCGCGGCGTTCGAGTAGCCGGAACCGTCAGCTCTTCTTCTTGTCCTTCTTGGCCTGCCGACGGGCACCGGCAGCGATGCTCGATGCCTCGTACTTCTTGCGGCCGGACGACTCCCGCGTCGAATCGACACGAATCTTCCCCGAGGACTTCACCTTGCCCTGGCCCGCGACGCCGTCGCCGGCGACCGGGGAGTCGACCCGGGAGAGGGCCAGCCGCTCCTGCTTGAGTGCTTCGGCGGACTGCCGGGCCACCGCGCCGAGCCGTCGGCTCACCCGGGCCAGCGCGTCCTCGAACACCTCAGCCTTATCGGCGTTGCGCTGGTTCGCCGACCGGCCCGTCGCCCGGGACTTCTTCTTGTCCACCTTCTCGGCTCCGGCCCGGCGGTACAACTTCACGTACTTGTTGCGAGCCCGGCGAACCCGGCTGTGCAGGTCGATCAGGGCGTCCTCGTCGAGATCCGCCATCTGCGACTTCTTGGTTTCCCGAACCAGAACGTATTCGTCCTCGGACAGTGAGTTCTCGAGCTTGCTCATGCCGGCTCCGATCACCTCGGAAGAGTGGATGGGTGTCAGCATCGTAACCCGCAGGCGCACAGCCTCGGACGCACTTCGGTGAGCTTGCGTCGGCATGTTACCGCCCGGAACGGTTCCGCGCGGGCTACCGTACCGGAAGCGCACCACACATCCGGACCTGCGAGGGGCAGCGAGATGGAGATGGACGAACAGTTGCACGAGCTGGCGTGGCAGCTCAGTCAGGCAGGGCACGACTGGACCGCGGTGGCCGAGGAACTCGGTTGCGACGTATCGCTCGCGCAGGCCATGGCCGAGCGATACCGCGAGGACACGGATGCACGCGCCCAGCAAGCGCAGTTCCGTCTCTTCGACGTGTGACACACGGTCGCCGCGTCCACCGCCTTCAGGGCGTCCGGCAGAATGGCGTCCGACATCGACGCGGAGATCGGACATGCCTGACCTGGACGCAACCACGACACTCGACAGGCTCGCCGACCACGGTTCCTACTTCACAGTGGGTACCGGACCGGTGCCCGACGGAACCTGGCAGCCGACGGCGACGCTGCGTGACCCTGCCGTCCGCGACGACCTCGTCGCGTCCACCGCCGAACGGATGGGCGTGACCGAAACTCGTGTCGCCGCGTCGACCGTGTTCTTCGGATATGCGGCACGGCTCTGGTCGGTCGCGGTCGGCTCGGTCGTCGTCGCAGGTCGCTGCGTGAGCCTCGGCGACCAGGAACTGTTGTGGTGCAACGAATCCGGATCCTTCCGCCTGCATATCCGGCAACCGCGTTTCGGCGGACCGGCAGAGTTGGAGGTCCTCGACGGTCAGCTCGCGCCGTTGATCGACGCGTGGAGAGACATCGTCGCCCCGGGACTGTTGTGGGGCAATGCCGCATCCGCTCTGCGCGGCACCGGTGAGGTTCTCGATGCGGAAGCCGATGCGATCACCGCCCCGCTGTTCTGCGATCCGCGGCTCGGGGCCGCGCTGGATCCGGAATCGGGTCGCCGCCGCAGTTGCTGCCTGTTCTACCGCACCCCGTCCGGTGGGGTATGCGGCGATTGTCCTTTTCCCGCATCCCCTCTCGCGTAGGAATGCGCCCCGGTCCGAACTTCGACGCTAGGCCTCGAACCGGTACCCGCGTCCCGATTCGGTGATCAAGTGTCGAGGGTGCGCGGGATCGGGTTCGAGTTTGTGGCGTAGCTGAGCGAGATACACACGGAGGTAATGTGTTTGATCAAGATAGGTCGGACCCCACAACTCGGTGAGCAACTCGCGCTGACCGACCAGCTTGCCGCGATTGCGCACGAGCATCTCGAGCATGCCCCACTCCGTAGGCGTCAGATGCACCTGTACACCGTCGCGTGTCACCTTCTTGGCTGCAAGATCGACGGTGAAATCCCCTGTCTCGACGGTCGGTTCGTTCGCGTCCGGAGCCGCGGCCCCGCGGCGTGCCGCGGCGCGGATACGGGCGAGGAACTCCTCCATCCCGAACGGCTTCGTCACGTAGTCGTCGGCGCCGGTGTCGAGAGCGGCGACCTTGTCGGCCGAGTCGGTGCGAGCGGACAGCACGATCACCGGCGCGGTGCACCATCCCCTCAACCCGGCGAGTACCTCGATACCGTCGAGGTCCGGCAGTCCCAGATCGAGCACAATGACATCGGGATGCCGTTGCGCGGCCGCGCGTAGTGCCCCGGCGCCGTCGGCGGCGGTGACGACCTCGTAACCGCGGGCGGTGAGGTTGATACGCAACGCCCGCAGGATCTGGGGTTCATCGTCGACGACGAGAATGCGGGTCACGGGTGTTCCTTCGCGGGCGCGGCGAGTTCGACGATCACGGTGGTCCCGCCGCCGGGAGTATCGGTGGTGGTGATGCTACCGCCCATCGCCTCGACGAATCCGCGGGCGACGGTCAACCCGAGACCCGCCCCGCCCCTGCTGTGCTGGTCGCCTGCCCGCGGAAACCGGGTGAAGACGTCGCCGGATCCGTCGCGGAGGGTGAGTCCCGGTCCATGGTCGGCGACAGTGATCGTGATCCGGTCACCGGATGGGCCGGCGCCGACGCGGACCGGTCCGGAGGGGGCGTAGCGCAAGGCATTGTCGAGCAGATTCGCGAGGACTCGTTCGAGCAGCGCAGCGTCGGCCTCGACGACGGTGTCGTCGATGTCGATGTCGATTCGCTCCCGGACGCCGGTGTCCGGCCCGCCGCCGGTCAGCGTCGTCACCGCACCGTGCACCACCTCGTCGAGGTAGACCGGCGCGAGGATCGGGGAGACGACGCCGGCGGCGAGCCGGGAGGAGTCGAGCAGGTTCGTCACCAGGCGGGTGAGCTGATCGGTGGATTCCTCGATCGTGGCGAGCAGCTCGGCGGTGTCCTCCGGGGAGAACTCGACGTCGGTGCTCCGCAGGCTCGACACGGCGGCCTTGACCGCGGCGAGCGGGGTACGCAGGTCGTGGCTGACGGCGGAGAGCAGCAGCCGCCGCATGCGGTCGGTCTCCGCCAGCGCCGACGCCCGTGCGGCTTCGGCGGCGAGTTCCTGCTGCCGGATCAGGGCAGCGGCCTGCCCGGCCACCGCCGTGAGGATCCGGCGGTCCCGCGCGCGCAGCCGAGGTCCGCCGAGGAGAAGCGCGTAGGGACTGTCCTCCACCACGCAGACGGTGTCCGCGGTCTCGACCGTCGCCGGGGGTGTCGATCCGGCCGATCCGAGTACCGGTGGCGGATCGCTGTCCGTGCGGATCAGGCTCACCCCGTGCTGCGCGTACGTCTCCCGGACCTTCTCGAGCAGACGGGGCACATCGGCGCCGCGGAGGACCGCGCCGGCGAACACCGCGAGCAGTTCGGCTTCCTGGGAGGCCAGCCGCGCTTCGCGGGTGCGCGCGGCGGCGGCATCGACGAGCGCGGCAACCGCCACGGCGACGACGAGCAGCACGACGGTGGTGACGAAGTTGTCGGGTTCGGCGATGGTGAAGCTGTAGAGGGGCTCGGTGAAGAAGAAGTTGAGCAGCAGTCCGGACAACAGCGCCGCGACGATCGCCGGGCCGATGCCGCCGAACAGCGCGACGGCCAGGACGACGATGAAGTACAGGGCGTTCTGCCCGGCGATGCCGGTGAACCGGTCGACACCGGCCAGCAGTCCGGTGACGCCCAGGGGGATGGCGAATGCAGCGATCCAGGATTGCAACCGCCGGCCGCGGCGGCCGGTGAACGCCACCCGCGCGATGGGGGCGGTGTGCTCGTGGGTGACCATGTGCACGTCGATCTTCCCGGATCGGCGCACCACCGCCGCACCGATTCCCTCGTCGACGATGCGCGCCCATCGCGAGTGCCGGGACGTGCCGATCACCAGTTGTGTCGCGTTGACCTCGCGTGCGAAGTCGAGCAGCGCGCCCGGCACGTCGTCGCCGACCACGCTGTGCACGCTCGCCCCCAGGCTCGTTGCCAGCCTTCGCACCGCTCCCATTCGCGGCGCGGCCACTCCGGCGAGCCCGTCACCGCGCACCACGTGCACCACCATCAGTTCCGCGCTGGCCTTGGACGCGATCCGGCTCGCCCGCCGCACCAGGGTTTCCGATTCCGGACCGCCGGTCACCGCGACCACCACCCGTTCGCGGGCCTCCCACGTCGCGGTGATCGCATGCTCGCCGCGATACTTGGCCAGCGCCACGTCGACCTGGTCGGCGAGCCACAGCAGAGCGATCTCCCGCAGCGCGGTCAGGTTCCCTTCCCGGAAGTAGTTGCGCAGCGCGGCGTCGACCTTGTCGAGGGCGTAGACGTTGCCGTGCGCGAGGCGACGCTGCAGGGCCTGTGGAGTGATGTCGACGAGTTCGACCTGTTCGGCGCGGCGCACCACCTCGTCCGGGATGGTTTCGCGTTGCACGATCCCGGTGATCTGTTCGACGACGTCGTTGAGCGACTCCAGGTGCTGGATGTTGACGGTGGTGAGCACATCGATACCGGCGTCGAGCAGGTCCTCGACGTCCTGCCACCGCTTCTCGTGCCGGCTGCCCGGAACATTGGTGTGAGCGAGTTCGTCGACCAGTGCCACCGCCGGCCGACGCTCCAGCACCGCCTCGGGATCCAGTTCCTCGAACACCGTACCGTGGTATTCGATCCGTTGCGGCGGAACGATTTCCAGTCCTTCCAGTTGCTGAGCAGTTCGTGCGCGCCCGTGTGTGTCGACGATCGCGACCACGACGTCGGCGCCGCGTGCGATGCGCCGGTGGGCTTCTCCGAGCATCGCGTAGGTCTTTCCGGCGCCGGGGGCGGCACCGAGGTAGATCCGCAGCGTTCCGCGCCGGGACGGCGAGCCGGTGGCGCCCATCTGTCTCCTCACGAGCCGGTCGGCCCGGCTGCGTCGCCCGAGCAACCGGGTGCTGTCAAGCCTAGTGCCACATTCAGTTCCGGCACGTCCACTCGCGCAGCGCCGAGGAAACCGAGCTGCCGTCCCTCGGTGTGCTCGGCAACCAGTTCCCGAACCCGGTACTCGCTCAGCCCGGTTTCGCGTGCGACCCGCGGCACCTGCAACTCCGCGTAGGCGGGGGAGATCTGCGGATCGATCCCCGAGCCGGAGCCGGTGACGGCATCGGCGGGTACCCGGTCCGGTGGGACCTGCTCGCGGGATGCGATCGCCGCCCGGCGCGCATCGACGAATCCGGCGAGCACGTCGCTGCTCGGCCCCAGGTTGGACGGCACAGCCGCCGCCGGATCACCCGGTGTGAACGGGTCGCCGTCGGCGACGGACCCCACCACGCGCGGATGGAAGTAGGGATCGGGCTGCCCCGGCGCGACCTGGGGGTCCACCCCGATCCAGCGGCTGCCGACGACGCAACCGTGTGCGTCCGAGAGCACCGAACCCTCGGCGCTCGGGGTGACGACCCGGCTCACCGCCCACACCGCCGCCGGATACACACCGCCGACGGCGATGGTGAGCGCGATCAGCACCAGGGCTCCCGCACGGAACTGGCGGAGGAAGTGCATCGAATACATTGTGTGTCACCCCATTCCAGGAACGATCCGGACGACGAGGTCGATCAGCCAGATGCCGACGAATGGCGTGACGACACCGCCGAGTCCGTACACGAGCAGGTTGCGTCCCAGCAGCGCCGACGCACCGGACGGGCGGTAGCGGACACCCTTCAGCGACAACGGGATCAGCGCCACGATCACCAGGGCGTTGAAGATCACCGCCGACAGGATCGCGGACTGCGGGGTCGCCAGCCCCATGATGTTCAGCCTCGCGAGTTGCGGATAGATGCCGCTGAAGAGGGCAGGCAGGATCGCGAAGTACTTGGCCAGGTCGTTCGCGAGCGAGAACGTGGTCAGTGCACCGCGAGTGATCAGCAGTTGTTTGCCGATCTCGACGATCTCGATCAGCTTCGTCGGGTCGGAATCGAGGTCGACCATGTTGCCGGCCTCCTTCGCCGCGGAGGTGCCGGTGTTCATCGCCACGCCGACGTCGGCCTGCGCGAGCGCGGGCGCGTCGTTGGTGCCGTCGCCGGTCATCGCGACCAGTCGCCCGCCCTGCTGTTCGGAGCGGATCAGCGCCAGCTTGTCCTCCGGGGTGGCCTCGGCGAGGAAGTCGTCCACCCCGGCCTCGCCTGCGATCGCCTTCGCTGTCAGCGGGTTGTCACCGGTGATCATCACCGTACGGATGCCCATCGCCCGCAGCTGCGCGAACCGTTCTGCCATGCCGGGTTTGACGACATCGGAGAGTTCCACGACACCGAGAACGGTCATGGCACCGCCCGCACTGCGAGCGACCACGAGGGGAGTCCCGCCGCGCTGGGCGATATCGGTGACGAGATCGGTTACGGCGAAGGGAATCTCGGCGTCGTGCTCGTGCATCCAGCGGGCCACCGCATCGCCGGCACCCTTGCGGATCCGGATCGGTGTGCCGTCGGCGGGATTGGTGGTGTCGAGGCCGCTCATCCTGGTGTGTGCCGTGAACGCGACGAACTCGGCGCCACGCTCGTCGTCGGACGGCACCGGATCGAGGTGATGGTGCTCGGCGCACAGGTCGACGATGCTGCGACCCTCAGGGGTGTGGTCGGCGAGACTCGACAGGCGTGCGGACGCCGCGAGTTCGTCGTCGGCGATGCCCGGGGCCGGATGCAGGGCGGTGGCACGACGATTCCCGAACGTGATGGTGCCGGTCTTGTCGAGCAGCAGGGTGTCGATGTCACCTGCGGCTTCGACGGCCCGCCCGGACTTCGCCAGCACATTGCGTTGAACCAGGCGGTCCATGCCGGCGATGCCGATCGCCGACAGCAGAGCGCCGATCGTCGTGGGGATCAGGCACACCAGCAGCGCGATCAGTTCCACCGGACGCTGTTCGGCACCGGCGTACGCGCTCATGGGCGCGATCGCGACCACCGCGAGCACGAAGACGATCGTGAGCGCGGCGAGCAGGATGTTCAAGGCTATCTCGTTGGGGGTCTTGCGGCGGGCCGCGCCTTCGACGAGTGCGATCATCCTGTCCACGAACGTCTTTCCGGGTGGCGCGGTGATGCGCACGATGATCCGGTCGGAGAGCACTGTGGTGCCGCCGGTCACCGCGCAACGATCGCCGCCCGATTCGCGGATCACGGGCGCGGATTCGCCGGTGATGGCGGATTCGTCGATCGTCGCGACTCCGTCGACCACGTCGCCGTCGCCGGGAACGATCTGCCCGGCCTCGACGACCACGAGATCACCGACCCGCAGTTCCGTTGCCGGAACCAGATTTTCGAACCCGGACTCGGTCGTTCGGCGGGCGACAGCGTCTTGCTTGGCCTGCCGCAGGCTCGCCGCCTGCGCCTTGCCTCGACCTTCGGCGACGGATTCGGCGAGATTGGCGAACAACACCGTGAACCACAGCCACACCGCGATCGACCAGGCGAAGAGGGTGGGTTCGACGATCGCCGCGACGGTGGCGATCACCGACCCGACGAGCACGACGAACATCACCGGGTTCCGCGCCACGTGCCGCGGGTCGAGTTTGCGGAGCGCGTCGGGCAGCGCGCCCACGAGCTGGCGAGTGCCGAACGCTCCTCCCTGGATCCGCTCGAGACGGGTGGGCGTGACCTCGCGGTCGCGTCGAAGTTCGAGGGTCACTGCAGTGCCTCCGCGATCGGTCCCAGCGCCAGTGCCGGGAAGAAGGTCAGTGCCGCCACGAGAACGGTGGTGCCGATCAGCAGACCGGCGAACGCGAATCCCGTGGTGGGCAGTGTTCCCGCACCGGTCGGGGTGCGGCGTTGGGTGGCGAGCGACCCGGCGAGCGCCAGGACGAACACGATGGGCAGGAAGCGGCCCAGGAGCATGCAGATGCCGAGCGACGCCTGGAACCAGTTGCCGGTGGCGGTCAGCCCGCCGAATGCGCTGCCGTTGTTGTTGGATGCCGACGCGAACGCATACAGCATCTCGGTGAAGCCGTGGATCGCTTCCGGCGTTCCCGGATCGCCGGAACTACCCAGATATGTGGTGATCGACGGCAGGATCACCGTGATCGCGGTACCGATCAACACGAGCGCAGGCATCACCAACACGGTGAGGGCCGCGAGGGTGATCTCCCGTCTGCGGAGCTTCTTGCCCAGGAACTCGGGGGTACGTCCGACGAGGAGACCGCCGACGAACACCGCGATCATCGCGAGCACGAGCATCCCGTACAGGCCGGTACCCACCCCGCCCGGCGCGATCTCGCCGAGCAGCATGTTCAGCAGGACGGCGCCGCCGCCCAGCGGGGACATGCTGTCGTGTGCGGCGTTCACAGCGCCGGTGCTCGTGCCCGTGGTCGCGACGGCGAACAGGGCCGAACCCGGGATCCCGAACCGGACCTCCTTGCCTTCCATCATCGCGCCGGCGGCGGTCGCCGCGACGCCCCGGGTTCTCGACTCGGCGGCCAGCGTCACCGCCAGCACGGTGCCGAAGAGGAAGGTCATCACGGCAAGAACAGTCAGGCCCTGCCTGCGGTTCCCGATCATGGTGCCGAACGTGCGGGTGAGCGCGACCGGGATGAGCAGGATCGCGATGACCTCGACGATGTTGCTGATCGGGGTGGGGTTCTCGAACGGGTGCGCGGAGTTCGCGGCGAGGATGCCGCCACCGTTGGTACCGAGTTCCTTGATCGCCTCCTGCGACGCGACCGGAGCCAGCGCCGTCGTGAAGACGTGCCCGTCGAGCCCGGTGGCGGTGAAGCCGCTGTGGTACGACTGGATCACGCCCTGGCTGAGCAGGATCAGCGCGATGAGGAAGGCCAGGGGAAGCAGGATGCGCAGTGTGCCGCGGATGAGATCGACCCAGAAGTTGCCGAGTTCTCCACCCCGGCCGATCCGCACCAGGCCGCGGATCAGGGCCACCGCCACCGCCATGCCGACCGCGGCGGACGCGAAGTTCTGCACCGCAAGCCCCGCCGACTGGGTGAGGTGGCCCATCGTCGTCTCCGGGATGTAGGACTGCCAGTCGGTGTTGGAGACGAACGAGATCGCGGTGTTGAACGCGACCGCCGGGCTGACCGCTCCGAGGCCGTTGCCGAGGGGGAGCACACCCTGGATGCGTTGCAGCCCGTACAGGAACAGCGCGCCGGCCAGCGAGAAGCCGAGCACACTCGCGGCGTACCCGAACCAGGTCTGCTCGGCCAGGGGATCGATCCGGCACACCCGGTAGATCAGCGACTCGAGCCGCAGATCCTTCCACCGCGTGTCCGAGTCGTTGGTGTACACCCGCGCCATGTAGTCGCCGAGTGGTACGTATGTCAACGCGAGGACCGCAACGACCAGAACGATCTGCAGACCTGCGGCAACAGCAGGATTCATTCGACCCTCAGAACCTCTCCGGATCGAGCAGGGCGACCAGCAGGTACGCCACCAGCCCGACTGCGATCACCACGAGCGCGACGCTCGTACCCCCGGCCCACGTCATCGCTGTTCACCTCCGGAGTGCAGCGCGCGCAAGGTCAGCATGCACAGTCCGAACCCCGCGAGGATCAGCAACACGAATGCGGTGTCCGCCATCTCGTATTCCCTTGCCGTAGAAACGAAACGGCGCCGGTCGACACCGTCACCACACGGTGGCACCGTTCAGGGCACGGACCCTCGATCCATGCGAAATCTTGACGCCCGGGACCGAGGTCTTTACGGATTCCTTGCGCGTGCGGATCCGCCGGTCACCCGCCGGGACTGTGCGTCGCGACGAAGACGAGGAAGACGACGAACAGCGCCGCGGTGCCCAGGGCGATACCGGTCAGCGCCTCGCGGTGGTTCGACGCCAGCCCCTTCTCGACGCGGGTGAACCCGAACCAACCGCATATCACCGCCACGATCCCCGTGGGAATCGTCACGAGATCCCCGACGATCGGCACGAACGCGAACACGAGCGCGACGATGCCCGTGACCAGGGCGACGCTGCCGACGCCGTTGCGGTACGACGACTGCGGGGGATGCTTCGGTGGCATCGGGGCTCCCGGGTGCGGACGGATACGCGTATCCGTCCATGGTGCCCTGCTGCGGTGGTGATGTCGCCCGAGCGCTCGAACCCGCTAGTCGGCGAGCGCGTGCGCGATCATGCCCCGAACCCGTCCGCGCAGACGTCCCGTGATGCCGTGGTCGGCCAGCGCTGCCGCGGCGGCATGCGCGCCGCACATGCCGTGCACACCGCCACCGGGGTGCGCGGCCGCGCCGGCGAGATAGACCCGGTCGACCGTCGTGCGGGGCCCGGCCAGACCGGGGATCGGCCGGAACACCAGCTGCTGGTGCAGCTGTGCCGTGCCCCCGTTGACCGCGCCACCGACGAGATTGGCGTCGGCGAGTTCGAGGTCGCAGGGTAGCTGCACACTGCGATGGACGACGTTGGCGAGCGCGCCGGGGGCGTACTCCTCGAGTGTCTCGTCCATGCGCTGCGCGAGTAGGGTGCCGGCCTCGTCGTCCGACATTCCACGCGGGAGATGACTGTACGCCCAAGCGCTTTCGGTGCCCACGGGTGATCTGGTGGGATCTGCGGTGGTCATCTGACCGATGATCACGAACGGTGAGCGCGGCACCGTGCCCGTGCTGAGATCCGCACCCCAGCGGACCAGCCCGTTGCTGTCGGCGCCGATGTGCACGGTGCCGGCGCTGCGCAGACTCGGCGACCGCCACGGAATAGGTTGGGACATTGCGTAGTTCACCTTCACCACGGGGGTGTCCCATTCGAACCGCAGCACGTCGTGCCGTACGCGGTCCGGAAGAGATTCCTGCGGCAGCAGCTTCCCGTACAGCGAGGTCGCCGAGACGTCGGCCAGCACGGCCCGCCGCGCGGTGATGCGCTCGCCGCCGGTGGTGTGCACGATCGTCGCATCGCCCGTCGGTTCGATACGCTCCACCTCACGGGCGCAACGTAATTGGGCTCCGGCGCTCGTCGCGCGTCGTACGAGTGCGGTTGTCAGTTCGCCCGCGCCGCCTCGCGGAACGGGATACCCGACGTCCTGGCCGATCATGGTGAGCAGATAGCCCATCAGGCCGCTGCCGGCGGCGTCGACGGGAATGTCCGCGTGCGCGGCATTGCCGTGGAAGAGCAGCCCCGCACTCTCGCCCTCGAATAGCTCCTGTGCCATCCGGCGCACCGGCAACGCCAGCATTCGGGCGAAGCGGAGCGTCTCGCCGGCGCCGAGGCGGCGCAGGGCCGTGAGTGGGCTCCGGATCGGCGGGAACGGACCGAGCAGGGTGCGCAGGAAGGGCTCGCGGACCATCGTCCACTGCTCGTACAGGCGCATCCACGCGTCCCCGTCACCGGCGCACCGCCGCTCGAGGTCCTCCGCCGTTTCCTGCGCCGTGGGCCGTAGCGTCACCGCGTCCTCGTCTTCCGGCGCACGCGGATGTCCGAACGCCGCGGGCGCCCTGGACCACGCCAGTCCGTGGGCGGGCAGGTCGAGTTCGGTGAAGACGGGGGAGACGGCAGCCAGCGGGTAGAACGCGCTGAAGAGGTCGGCGCGGTAGCCCGGGTGCAGTTCGGCGGTACGGACCGCTCCGCCGGGCTCGGGCTGGGCTTCGAGGATCAGCACGTCCCATCCCGCGTCGGCGAGCAGCGCGGCGGCGGTCAGTCCGTTCGGGCCTGCTCCGACGACGACCGCGTCGACCTGTTCGGCGATCGCACTCACACCTCACCTGCCGTACCCGCCGTCGGATCGGTCGCGTGCTCGGCGATCAACGACAGTCGGCGCAGGCATTCCCGGTTACGCGGGTATACGGACCAATCCTGGACGAGGTCGGGAAGCCACTTCCACGGCGGGGTGATCGCGTGCTCGCGCATCTCGATCTCGCATCCACCGTCGCGTTCGGTGAGGCGCAGCAGGATCTCGGCGACACCGAACGGCCAGGCACGCGCGTGCAGGACCAGTTCGGACCGCGGGACGGATCGGACGACTTCGGTCGAGTCGTGCAGGAGCCCCGGCCACAACCCCACCGAATGGTGGATGCGTGTACCCGGGTCCGGCCAGTCGGCGTCGACCGCCCGCACCCGCGCGGCGCCCACCACCCAACCGGGGAAGGTCCACCCGTCGGAGAGCACCTCCCACACCCGGTCACAGTCCGCCCGGGTCTTCCACACCGCTGCTCGTGCCACCGTCCCACCTCTTCCGACGATTGCTCTGCCCTGGTCACGGCACCCGTCGTATGCCGACCGTACCGCCGGCGACCAGGTCGGCGACCATCTCTCGTGGGCTTCGGGCCCCGAGGACCGGTCCCGTTCCGCTCGCACCCGAGCGCATACCCGCGATCGTCTCCCGCCACACCTCCCGGCCGGAGACGGCCGGGGACCAGCCGAGCACGCGTTGCGCGCGGCTGCAGTCGAGCAGGGGAGTGTCGTATGCGAGATCGATCCAGCCGCCGTGCACCGGTTGCAGATGTGCCCGCCAGGTGACCTGTGCGAGGGTGCGCAGGGTCCGACGCGAGACTCGCCACGGCCGGACCCCGAGAGATTCGACGACGTCCTCCGTGCGGACCGGGTCGGCGGCGGACAGGTTCACCACTCCGGCGCCGGGCGCGGCGAGGGCGAGTTCGACGGCCGCGGCCACGTCCGCCGCGTGCACGGCGGGGAGTGCGACGGACGGGTCGAGCGGCAGGACCGGGAGTGCGCGCATGGCCACTGCCGGCATCCAAGCGGGCATCGCGTACCGGCGCAGCGCCGCTCCGGCAGCGGCCTGACCGATCAGCCCCGGCCTCAGCACCGTGACCTCGGGTGCCCCCGTCTTTCGTGCGGCTTCGGCGACGATCTTTTCCGCTTCGACCTTGTCGGTGCTGTACTGCGATGTGGGAATGCCTGTCGCCGGCCATGATTCGTCGACCGTCCGGCCGTATGCGCCGGGGGCATAGGCGGCAGCGGACGACATGTGCACCACCTGGGCGACACTTGCCCTGGCCGCGGCTGCCATGACCGCGCGGGTGCCGTCGACCGCAGTGCGCCGCAAGAGGTCCGGACGATGCGAGGGCTGGAATGACCACGCGAGGTGGACGACGGCGTCGGCGCCGTCGAAGGCTCGGCACAACATTTCCTCCGCATCCGGGTCGCCGACGTCGATCGCGTGCCAGCACGCGTGTCGATACGGCCCGATCGCGGGCGGGACCCGACGCGCAACGGCGACGACCTCGTACGCGTCCGACTGCGCCGACAGGCGTGCGAGGAGGGCGGTCCCGACGTTGCCGGTGGCGCCGGTGACGACGATTCGGAGCGGTGGCATTGCACAGAGGTACCCGTGACGGCGTCGGCCCACACCCGATTTCGTATCCGGACCGGTGGGAACTCGTCCGCAATCATCAAGAGCGGGAAGGTCGTCAGGAAATCTATTCTCCCGCTGCCGAATCGGCGTCTCCGCCTTCGAGCCCACCGACCGGCATGATGATCCGGCTGAACAGTCGACGGCGACGCCCTTCCCCGGGACCGAGTTCCTGATAGCGCGTCAGCAGTTGCGCCATCTCCGTGACAAGGGACAACGCCTCGTCGTCGGTCAGGTCGAGAGCCACCTGCCGGTAGCCGACGACGTCCTCGGCCAGTCCTCGGCGGTGAGGGTCGTCGAGGTAGGCATCGAAGTCCGCGAGCAGTTGCGCGACGAAGACGAGGAATGCGCGCCGGTGGTCGTCGCTGCTCATCGCCTCGGCTTCGTCCCGGGTCACCTGCGCGCGTTCGACGACGAGACGGAAAGTGCGTTCGACCGTTCCCCGGACGCGACGCTCGGACACGACCTCGAGCACTCCCGCGTCGGCGAGTGTCGAGATCTGCCGGTACAGGGTTGCGGGGGAGACGTCGTCGAGAAGGGTGCGCAGCTGGGCGGTGGTCGCGGTGCGGCCGTCGAGCAGCGCCTGGACGATCCGCAGCCGTATCGGATGCAACAGCAGTTCTGCGGTGCTCATGTATTCCCTCCGGCGACGATCTTCTCACGGTTGACATTGTTCTCAACAATGAGAATAATACCGGGTATGACAACAATGACGATCGCAAACGGAACCCTGCAGGTGCGCTTCACGACCCTCGAGAAGATCGCCGGTCTCATCGGCGACGTCGACGTGCCACTGAGCGCGATCCGCAACGTCGAGGTCCACGCCGACGGTCTCGCCGCGGCCCGGGGAGTTCGCGCCCCCGGACTCGGACTGCCGGGAATGCGCAAGATCGGTACCTGGCGGGCTCCCGGGCGCAACACGCTCGTCTCCGTCCGGCGGGATCAGCCCGCCGTGCGCATCGAACTCGCAGGTCACAAGCGCGATGCCCTCGTCCTCGGCGTGGACGACGCCGAGCAATGGGCGCAGCGACTGGGTACCGTGGAGCGTTCCTGACCGACCGGGCACTGTTTCTGTCCGGACACGAGTGACACGAACGGAGTCTTCCCTTGGCTCGGCTCATGAGAAACGCGCGACGGTGGATCGGCGCCGCAGCTGTGCCCGTGATGGTGCTCGGCGGAGGAGTACTCCTCGCCGGAACGGCGACGGCACTGCCGGTCACAGGGTCGGTTGTCGAAGCTGCCGGCATCGACAGCCCGCTGACCTTCGAGGCCGACGGGACCGTCTTCCACGGCAGTCTCCGCACTCCTGACGGCGCGACCGCCGGGGCCGCGCTGCTACTGCCCGGAAGCGGCCCCACCGATCGCAACGGCAACCAGCCCGGCGCCGCGTCCGGCACGCTGACCCGCACCGCGGATGTCCTTGCCGCCCATGGCATCACCAGCTACCGATTCGACAAGATCGGTAGTGGGGAGACAGGTCTCGGGGCCTACACTCTCGAAACCGTCGGCGAGTACGGCTTCACCGAACAGGTCGATCACGCCGAGGCGGCGGCCCGCGCGCTCGCGGATCGCACCGGGATCCCCACCGACGAGATCCTCGTGGTCGGGCACAGCGAAGGTGCGCTGACGGCCCTCGCCCTCGCCGACCGCGGCATCGGCAACGGTTTCGCTCTGCTGCAGCCCCTGCCGATGCGCTACCTGGACCTGCTGACCGCGCAGATCACCGCCGTCGCCGACTCCGGACAGCTCGGTGCCGACGGTGACGCGGTCCGCGCCGGCCTCCCCCGCACCGTCGAATCGCTGCGGACCACAGGGACCGTCCCCGCCGACCAGCACCCGCTCCTGGCTCAGCTCGGCCTCAACCCGGCCAACGCCAAGTTCCTCGCCGAGGCGGACGCATTCGATCCGCCCGTACTCGCAGCGCAACTCGCCACCGGCACCCCGGTGCTGCTCACCTGCTCGGACAAGGACACGAACGTCAGCTGCGCGCAGGTCGAGCCGCTCCGGTCGGCTCTCGCGCACACCGACCTGCAGTTCGAGCACTTCGCCACCGCGAACCACGGTCTCGAGGAACTCGGCCCGCTGCCGCCCGGTCCGGCGGATCTGGTGGCGCTCCTGCCCGTCTCCGGGGAGTTCGTCGCCGCGATGGACGGATGGGCCGCCGCGCGCGGTCGCTGACCGACCCCCGACAGAAACGGGTGATCCCCGGCCGGACATCCGGCCGGGGATCACCCGTGTTTCGACGCGATCGAGCGCTCAGCTCGCGGCGCCGACCGTCTCTGCCTTGCCGGCGGCGACGATGTCGAGCGCGATGTCGACGATCATGTCCTCCTGACCGCCGACGAGCTGGCGGCGGCCGACCTCGAGCAGAATCGTGCGGACGTCCACGCCGTACTGCTTGGACGCGGCCTCGGCGTGACGCAGGAAGCTCGAGTACACACCGGCGTAGCCGAGCGTGAGCGTCTCGCGGTCCACGCGGACCGGGCGGTCCTGCAGCGGACGGACGATGTCGTCGGCGGCGTCCTGCAGCGCGAACAGGTCGGCGCCGTGCTCCCAGCCGTTGATGTTCGCGACCGCGATGAACGGTTCGATCGGGCAGTTGCCTGCTCCCGCACCGTGTCCCGCGAGGGACGCGTCCACGCGGTAGACGCCCTCCTCGACGGCGACGACCGAGTTGGCCACCGACAGCGACAGGTTCTCGTGGGCGTGGATGCCGATCTCGGTGCCCTCGTCGAGAACGTCCTTGTAGGCGCGGATGCGGTCGCGGACACCGTTCATGGTGAGCCGGCCGCCCGAGTCGGTGACGTAGACACAGTGTGCGCCATAGGATTCCATGAGCTTGGCCTGCTCCGCGAGCTTCGCCGGCTCGGCGAGGTGGCTCATCATGAGGAAGCCGGAGACGTCCATGCCCAGTTCACGCGCGGTCGCGATGTGCTGGGCGGAGACGTCGGCCTCGGTGCAGTGCGTCGCGATACGGACGGACCGGACACCCAGGTCGTAGGCCTTCCGCAGTTCGGCGATCGTGCCGACGCCCGGCAGCAGCAGGGTCGTCAGGCGCGCGTTCTCGATGTGCGCTGCCGCGGCCTCGATCCACTCCCAGTCGGTGTTGCTGCCCGGGCCGTAGTTCACCGAACCGCCGGCGAGACCGTCGCCGTGGGCGACCTCGATGGCGTCGACACCGGCCGCATCGAGGGCGGCGACGATCCGTCCGACATCCTCGGGGGAGATGCGGTGACGGATGGCGTGCATACCGTCACGGAGGGTGACGTCCTGGACGAAGATCTTGGTCATGCGGACACCTCCGAGGTGGTACGGATTGCCATGCGCTCGGCGGCGCGCAGTGCCGCCGACGTCATGATGTCGAGATTGCCTGCGTACGCGGGCAGGTAGTGGGCCGCGCCCTCGACCTCCAGGAACACCGAAACCTGGTGCGTCACAGCGGCATCGCCGACGAGGGTGTGCACCGGCCGGTCCTCGGGAACCGGGGTGATCTGCACTTCCTGCTTGAGGCGGTAGCCCGGGACGTAGGTCGCGACCTCGGCGACCATGTCCTTCACGGAGGCGCGGATGCGCTCGTGCGTCTCCTCGGACGGATCGCCGATGAGGCAGAACACGGTGTCGCGCATGATCAGCGGCGGCTCGGCCGGGTTGAGGATGATGATCGCCTTGCCGCGTCCGGCGCCGCCGACCTTCTCGATCGCGTGGGACGTGGTCTCGGTGAACTCGTCGATGTTCGCGCGCGTGCCCGGGCCGGCCGACTTCGACGAGATCGACGCGACGATCTCGGCGTACGGGACCGGGGTGACACTCGAAACCGCGGAGACGATCGGGATGGTGGCCTGGCCGCCGCACGTGACCATGTTGACGTTGTGCGCCGACAGGTGCTCGTCGAGGTTCACCGCGGGCACCACGAACGGGCCGATGGCGGCGGGGGTCAGGTCGACGAGGAGCTTGCCGAGCGGAGCGAGCTTCTCGGCGTTCGCGATGTGTGCCTTGGCGCTCGTGGCGTCGAAGACGATGTCGATCTCGTCGAAGTTGTCCATGGCGATGAGGCCGTCGACGCCCTCGTGGGTGGTGGGCACGCCGAGGCGCTTCGCGCGGGCGAGGCCGTCGGATTCGGGGTCGATGCCGACCATCGCGCCCATCTCCAGGACGTTGCTCAGGCGGATCACCTTGATCATCAGGTCGGTGCCGATGTTGCCCGAGCCGATGATGGCGACCTTGGTCTTCTTGCCGGCGGGTGCCGGAGTCGTGTCTGTCACTGTTCCTCCTTCGAGAACGTCGCGGTCACCGAGCCGAGGCCGGTGATGTCGGCGCGGACGACGTCGCCTCCGGTGAGCGGCGCCATCGGGCCGAGAGCACCGGAGAGGACGACCTGTCCGGCGCGCAGGGGTTCGCCGAACTCGCGTGCGGTGCGCGCGAGCCAGGACAGGGCGTTGAGGGGGTCGCCGAGGCATGCCGCGCCGTTGCCGGTGGACACGGTCTCGCCGTTGATCGACATGGTCATCTCGGCGGCGATGGGTTCGAACTCGTCGAGTGTGACCTGTCGGCCGCCGAGAACGTACACGCCGCTCGACGCGTTGTCGGCGACGGTGTCGGCGAACTTGATGTCCCAGTCGGCGACGCGGCTGTCGACGATCTCGAGGGCGGCGACCGCGTAGGCGACCGCGCCGCGGACCTGCTCGACGTCGAGGGGACCGTCGGCCAGATCCTCGGCGAGCACGAACGCGACCTCGGCCTCGGCCTTCGGCTGCAGCAGCCGCGAGATCGGAATGACGGTGTCCTCGTCGTAGACCATGTCGTCGAACAGCACACCGAAGTCGGGGCGGTCGACACCCAGCTGTGCCTGTACTGCGGGCGACGTCAGGCCGATCTTGCGGCCGACGATCGTCGCGCCCGCGGCGAGCTTCGCCTCGGTGAGGTGTTTCTGCACTTCGTAGGCGACCGCGATGTCGGTCGCTCCGATGAGGTCACGGATGGGTGCGCACGGCACTCCGCTGGCCGCGGCGGTGAGCAGGCGCTCCGCGGCCTCGCCGATCGCGGCGGTGTCGGTATCGATTTTCTGCGACATGTCTCTCAGCCTGAGGGGTGTACGGGCTGGGGAACAGCGCGGCGTACCGCTGAGTGGAACGGTCCGGTGAACTTGGTTGACACGTCAACTTCAGCTCCGTACCTTCTAGTTGAAGCATCAACCATCAGGGTGTCTGCGCGAGCGCCGGCGTCCGTCCGTCTCGAAGGGTTCGCAATGAACAATCCCGCTGTCCGCGACACCGGAATCCTCCTCGCCCGCATCGCGCTGGGCGTCATCTTCCTCGCGCACGGCCTGCAGAAGGTCAACTCCTGGGGCTTCGCAGGCACCAAGGCCGGATTCGAAGCCATGGGCGCCCCGGTGCCCGCGGTGTCCGCCTTCCTCGCGACCTGGATCGAGGTCCTCGGCGGCCTCGCGCTGATCGTCGGCGTGCTCACCCCGATCGTCGGCGGCCTCCTGTTCCTCAACATGATCGGCGCGCTGTTCATCACCCACATCGGCAACGGCCTGTGGGTGTCCGACGGCGGATACGAACTGGTCCTCGCGCTCGGCGCGGGTGCGCTGCTGCTCGCGGTCGTCGGTGCCGGCAAGTTCAGCGTCGACGCACTGCTCGCCGGCAAGCTGCCCTGGCTCGCCACCGAATCGGAGCCCGCACTCACCCGATAGATCGCACGAGTCCGCTCGTCACCGTTAAGGTGATGCGACAGTTCGCAATCCGAGGTCGGGGAGAAAAGTGGGCACGAACATGCGCAGAGTTGCTCGACGTGCTGCCCGTCTCGTCGCGATCGTGGTGGGCGCCGGCCTCGTCGGCGTCGGTGGTGCGGGCATCGCTGCCGCCGACGAATGGCCGCCGGTGCCCGACGGACCCAGCGCCATCGGTCCGTACGAGACGAGCGGATTCCTCACCCCGGACAACCCCGACTTCTGGAACCCGCTCGTCGCCCGGGATCGGCTGACGTCGCCGTTCGGCAACAGCACCCGCATCGTGTGCACCGCCTTCCACGGCGTGCTGATGGACTGCTGGCAGGCCGATCGGGACGGCAACCCGCACAAGCTCGTGAGGTTGCCGTTCAACTTCCCGGCCGTCACCGGGTCGACGCTGCCGGGTGGCGGTCCCGGACACTACGTCTACCCGGGATTCATCCCCGGCATCTGAGCGGGCGTCAGGGCTGCGGGTCGTGGTGGATGCGCGCGACCGGCACGCCCGCGGCGCGCAGGCGGAACGTGGTGGCCCGCACCATCGACGGTGATCCGCAGATCTGCACGTCGTGGTCGGTCCACGTGCCGTGCTCCGCGACGACCTGCCCCACGACGCCCTCGCGCACAGCAGTGCCGGGGCCGGACGAACCGGTGTGCCAGAGCGGGGTCTCCGTGTTCTCGACGACCGGGACCACCGTGAGCCACGGGGAGATCCGGGCCAGGGACTCGAGCGTCGGCAGGTCGTAGAGGTCGTAGGGGAAACGCCCGGAGTAGAACACGTGCGTGGGCAGGTTGTCGGTCCGTTGCGCCATCGCCATGAGTTGCGCGCGGATCGGTGCGATACCGGTGCCGGACGCGATCATCAGGCGGGGGCGGCCCGCGCGGTCGCCGTCGTCGCGAGCGCCGAGGGAGCCCAGGGGTGAACCGAGCACCCACGTTTCCCCGACCTGGGTGTGCCGGACGATGGACGGGCTGACCCAGCCGCCGGACACGCGCCGGACGTGGAACTCGATCAGCCCCGTACGGTCGGCCGGTATCGCCGGGGACAGGTACCGCCACATACGCAGCCGCCCCGGCACCTGGACACTGACGTACTGCCCGGCGGCGTAATCCATGGGTTTGTCGAGCTGCAATCGGATCACGGCGATGTCGTCGGTGACCAGGCGATGCTCGATGACGGTGCCGACCCACGCGGCCGGTCCCTCGTCGGCCTCGGCCGCCTCCGACATCGCGGTGGTAATGAGATCGAGTGCAGTACACCATGATTCGGCGAGATCCCGCGTCCAGTTCTCGCCGTTCGCCTGTTCGACCGCAAGTGCGAGTGCCTCGGTGAGACAGGCGAATCGGGAGGGGTCGAGACCGTGCTTGCGGTGCTCGCGCCCGAGCTGCCGGACGAGCGGCAGGACCGATTCCGGCCGGTCCAGCCCGTCGACGATGTGTGCCAGGCCGCGCACGATCCGATCACGCTGGCCGGCCATCGTCGCGGGAAAGAACTCGCGTGTCTCGGGATGGCGCGCGAAGAGGATCGAGTAGAACGAGTTGGACAGGGCGTGTGTCCGGTCGGGGCTGTCGGTCAGCGACTCGAAGTTGGTCCGGATCAGCGAGCACTGCCTCGAATCCACTGCGTTCGTCACCTCCGTCGCGTGTCCTCTCCCGATCGGTACGGGGGGGACGACCGGGATTCGACTCTAGGCGTCACGCGTGATGCGGCGACGACCTCCGGCTTTCGGAAACGGCTCGGCTGCAACCTGTTCCAGGACCATGGATACAGGTCCGAGGTCCCGGGCCGATGGGGCCTCCCGGCCATCGTTCGACGTCGGCGCCACCGACGTCGACGCCTCCCGATCGTGACGAACGTCTCGCGCGTGGTCCGCGCCGCGGCGGGTCACGCGGCGGCCACCGAACACCAGTCGACGGTGACCGACCGCGCGCCGGAAAAACACAGCAGGCACCGCAACGGCCCGTCGCAGCACAGCTGCCGGTCCAGTTCGCGCTGCTCGGCGGCCTCGTCGAGGTCGCCGGTGCCGACGAGGATCTCCGCGGGCAGTCCGCTGCGCCCACCTTCCAGCAGCAGGCGTTCCTCGCCGACCGCGCGGACCGGCACGTCCTCGCCGCCCTCCACGTCCCCGACCATCAGGGCCACGTAGTCGTGATCCTCTTCGGCGTCGTGGTACGCGACCAGACGTCCCCGCACCGTCTCCGTGACCACCCGCCGGTCCATCGTCAGCCCCGACTGCGACGCGGGGTCCGTGACCACCGCCGTCAGTGTCCGCGGAAGCATCACCCGTCGCGATGTCCAACTGAAGTACGTCCCGCGCCCGGTGTTCATGGCGCTCGCCTCCCGTGTCGAACCATCAGGTGTCGAACCATCAGGTGTCGAACCATCTCTTCGAACACCAGTGTGAACCGGGGGTACGACACGTTTGCCGGCTCAGCGCAGGCCCGGGGACACCAGCAGCCGCCGCAGCCCCGCGAAGATCGCAAGTACCACGAGCGAGCACACCGCGGCCAGCGCCGCCCCACCCACGACGAGCGTGTAGTCGTTGCGGGCGAGCCCGTCGACGATCGGGCGGCCCACCCCGCCGAAGCTGACGGCCGCGGCGATGGTCGCGGTCGCGACGATCTGCACCGCCGCGGTCCGCGTTCCCACCAGGATCAGCGGCAGTGCGACGGGCAGCTGCGCCCCGAACAGCACCTGCCGTCGCGTCATCCCCATCCCGCGCGCGGCGTCGGTGAGGGCGGGATCGACACCGCGGATCCCCTCGTACGTGTTGAGCAGGATCGGCGGGATCGCGAGCGCGAGCAGCGGGATCAGCACCGGCACCAGACCGATCCCGGACAGCACGACGAGCAGCACGAGCAGACCGTAGGTGGGCAGGGCGCGCGCCGAGTTCGCGATCAGCGTGACCACGGCACCGCCCCGGCCGGTGTGTCCCGTCCACAGGCCGAGGGGGAACGCGATCCCGAACGCGAGACCCAGCGCGAGCAGCGTGTACCCGAAGTGCTCGCGCAGCCGGGTCGGGATGCCGCCCGGTCCGGTCCAGTTCGCGGACGTGCCGAAGTACTCGCCCAGGTAGTGCAGCAGTGTGTTCATGGCGCACCGCTCCGTGTATTCATGGCGCACCGCTCCGTGTGTTCATGGCGCACCGCTCCGTGTGTTCATCGGGCACTCCTGCGCGTCCGCCCCCGTGTCCGTGTTCGCCCCTGTGTCCGTGTTCGCCGCAGCCACGGCGTCGCGAGCCACTGCACCCCCAGCAGCGCGGCGTCCACGACGAGCGCCATGACCACGGTGACCACGATGCCGGTGATCGCCAGACCCAGCCGGTCGAGCTGGACCGCGGCCGTGAACAGCGACCCGAACGCCCCCATCCCGATGAGCGCGCCGACGCTGACCATGCTGATGTTCGCGACCGTCGCGACCCGCAGGCCCGCCAGCACCGTGGGCAACGCGATCGGCAGATCCACCGTCAGCAGCCGGCGGGTCTCCGAGTAGCCCATCGCGGTGGCCGACTGGCGCACGCTCTCGGGCACCGCCCGCAGACCGTCGACCACGTTGGGGATCAGCACGGCGAGCGTGTAGACGGCGAGGGGGATCACCACGGTCGTGCGGCTGATCCCGGTGAACGCGATGAGCAGCACGAAGAACGCAAGGGACGGAATCGAATACAGCACGCTCGCGCCCGCCAGCACCGGGGGATACCACCGCGGACGGCGCACACACAGCAACCCCAGCGGCAGCGCGACGACCAGCCCCAGCAGCGACGCCCCCAGCGCCATCGCCAGGTGGTCGACGAGCAGTTCCGTGAAACTGCCCAGATAGGACGGTATTCCGAGGTTCACGCGTCGGTCCGTTCGGTGACGTCGACGGAGCGGGCGGCATGGTGCGCGCGGATCGTCGCGGCCAGTTCCTCCTGGCTGATCACCCCGAGCACTCGGCCGTCCGAATCGACGGCCACGGCGTGCCCGGAGGGGGAGAGCACCGCCGCGTCCAGCGCGACCCGCACCGAATCCCGGCCGGGGACGAATCCGCGGCTCGCGGGGACCGGTCCACCGGTGGCGTCGCGCCAGCCGACCGGACGCCGATCGTCGTCGACGACCAGCAGCCACTGTTCGCCGCCGGGGATGCGGTCGTCTCCGGCGGTGACGACCGGGTCGGTGCGCAGCGGCAGGTCGTCGGACGGGAAGAACGACAGCAGCCGGACGCCGCGGTCCGTGCCGAGGAAGTCGGCGACGAAGTCGTCGGCCGGTGCGGTCAGCAGATCCTCCGGCGGTCCGTAGTGCGCGAGGGTCCCGCCCGGCCGCATCACCGCGACCCGGTCGCCGAGGGTGATCGCCTCGTCGATGTCGTGGGTTACGAGCACGATCGTCTTGGCGAGTACCGACTGCAGGCGCAACAGTTCCTGCTGAAGTTCCTTGCGCACCACCGGGTCGACGGCCGAGAACGGCTCGTCCATCAGCAGCACCGGGGGATCGGCGGCGAGCGCACGGGCCACGCCGACGCGCTGCTGCTGGCCGCCGGACAGCTGGGCCGGATAGCGCCGCGCGAACTCGGCTCCGAGCCCGACCCGTTCGAGCACCTCGAGGGCGGTCGCCCGGGCCTGCCTGCGGGTCGCCCCGAGCAGCCGCGGCACCGTCGCCACGTTGTCGACGACGGTGCGGTGCGGGAACAGGCCGGCGTGCTGGATGACGTATCCGATGCCGCGCCGCAGCGTCTGCGGGTCCTGTTCGCGAACGTCCTTGCCGTCGAGCAGCACCCGCCCGGCGGTCGGATCGACCATCCGGTTGATCATGCGCAGCGACGTCGTCTTCCCGCAGCCGGACGGTCCGACGAGGACCGTGAGGGTGCCGGTCGGCACCTCCAGGCTCAGTCCGTCGACCGCGACCGTGCCGTCCGGATAGCGCTTCTCGACGTTGTCGAACGTGATCACCGTCGTGTCCTACCCGATGCCGGCGGACTGCAACCATTCCGCGGCAACCACGTCGATGTCGCCGCCCTCGGTCACGACCTGCCCGACCAGGACGATCAGATCCTCGGTGCTCAACTGCGCGGACACCTTGTTCAGGGTCTCGACGGCCTCGTCGGACAGGTCGGCGCGGTGCACGAGCGGAGTGACGTTCTGTGCTCCGAAGAGGGTCTGCGGATCATCGAGCGCGACAAACGGTTTCGTCGACAGCGACGGATCCGTGGTGTAGATGTTCGCGGCCTGGACGGTGCCGTCCTCGAGCGCGGCGATCGTGATCGGCCCGCCGGTGTCGGTGGGGACGAACTGCCGGAACTCGACGCCGTACACGTCCTTCAGCCCGACCAGACCCTGCTGCCGCGTCTCGAATTCCGGGGCCGCGCCGATCGCGAGTTCGCCGGCGACCGGCGCCAGATCGGCGATGCTCTCCAGGTTGTAGCGGTCCGCCGTCTCCCGCGTGACGACCACCGCGTCCTTGTTTTCGGCGCTCGCCGAGTCCAGGATCTCCACGCCGTCCGGAAGGGACTCGCGCAGTGCGGCATTCACGTCGTCGGTGGTGGTCGCGGTGCTGTCCGGGTTCACGCGGGCGAGCAGCGCACCGTTGTACTCGGGCAGCACGGTGATGCCGCCGGAAACGACCTGGTCGTAGTAGATCTCGCGGCTTCCGATGTTGAACCGGCGTGTGACGTCGGCGCCGGTGCTCTCGAGGGCCTGCGCGTAGATCTCGGCGAGCAGGACGTTCTCGGGGAAGTTGGCGGATCCGACGACGACGCTGCCGTTCCCGTCTCCGGATGCCAGCGGATCGTCGGTGTCCCCGCCGGAACACGCGGTGAGGACCACGGCTGCGGCGGCCACGGCGGCGAACGTACGCACGAGACTCTTCATCGAGGGATCTCCAATGCAGTCGGCGACCGACCGACTCTAACCCGACACCCCGACTCGTGCCGGATTTGTCACCAATCGGCCCCGGCGCGTTCGGAACTCGTCAGACGCAGGATCCCGTCCTCGATCCGGTAGCGGTGCATGCTGCTCAGGGCCGGGGCATAGACGTGCACGGACACGGCGGGACGGTCGCCGGCGTTGACGATCTCGTGGACGTGATGTCTGTCGAACTCGCGGGCCTGTCCCGCGTCGTACTCCGCGGTGGACAGGGTCGGCTCCAACCCTTCGAGCAGGCCGTCGCGTGGATTTTCGACGACGATCTCGCGCAGCGAGCCGTCCGCGACCGCGAACACCCCGGCGCTACCGCCGTGGTCGTGGACGCCGGTTCGTTGCCCGGGCAGCCAGCTGAGCAACCACACCTCGTACTCGTCGGTGAACGTGAGCCGCGTGTACCAGCGTTCCTGCGCGTCGTACCGGACGATCGGCAGCCACCGGTCCGGGTCGTCGGCGATGGAGCGGGCGACGGCGGCGAGATCGACGGACGTACGGGAGAGAACGGAGGCGGGCATCGTGGTTCCTCGAAGAACTGCGGGCGCGTTCGCACCCGAAAGACAGGCAGGGTTGCTGGGTCAGTCGTGACAACAACAGCAACAACAGCCACAGGAACCACCGGCGACGTGGACGAGGTCCACATGATGCCCGCGGAGTCGCGGGGTCGCCGAAGGATGCATGCCGACCATGTCATCTGTGATCGTTCGCTTTGTCAAGGGTTTTGTGTGAGGGATCTCGGCCACAGCAGCCTCGCAGGATTGTCGATCCGCAGCCGCCGGTCCCCGGCGCCGACGCTCAGCGGCGGCGCGTAGGGGCGGTCCGAGCCGAGCACGATCCGGTCGGCACCGAGCTGCGCGGCCACCGCGTCGACGGTCCCGGACCCGTACGACGACGTCTCCACGAACACGCCGGTCCCGGGGTGTCCGTCCGGCCCGCCACGCGCGGCGATCCGGTCGGTGTGCAACGGCGCGAGCCCGGCGAGCATCGCGAACACCACCCGCAGCCGCGGATACCGGGGCGCGCCGTACTCGTGCCACGCGAACCAGGCCGCGTGCATCTGCCCGACGTACCCGACGATCGCAGCCCACCACGCAGGCCCGCCCGGGGCCACCGGACCCGGGTGCACGAACAGCGGCTTGTCCTGCCGTTCGAGTTCGGCCAGCAGCGGGCCGCACCGGTCGTACCCGGCCTCGTCGGCGATCGCATTCGCGGGAAGTTGCAGACCCACACACCCGGCGCCGAGGACGTCACGCAGCGTCGTCGGGTCGGGGTCGTCGAGTCCGGCTGCCGCCCACGCCCCGAACGGGCGGGGCAGCGCCAGCACCCCTTCGTGATAGGCGTCGAGCAGCGGGCGGGCCTGATCCGCGCGCAGCGACTCGATACCGAGCGGACTCGACAACGACACGAGCGCAAGATCGATTCCGTCGGCTGCGGCGAGTTCGGCACGCGCCGAGACGGAATGGTCGCCGGGCTGCACCCGGTAGGGCGGCTCCCCGATGGTGTGCAGGGTCCAGCCGTCGAGCCGCGGCGCGGCCTCACGGGCCCGCAGGGCGGCCAGGAACGGTTCCGGCCACACGTGCTGGTGGACATCGATCCGCGGGGCGCTCATGGTTCCACGGTCGCAGACGTGTCAACGAGACGGTGTCACCGAGGCCTGCGAGGCAGTGTCACCGAGGCAGTGTCACCGCGGCGGTGTCCACGGCTGGGTGTCGGGACCTTGCGCCTGCCACGGCTCCGCCGGCCACTGGTCGGACGGAGCGCGGTACTGCGCACCGGTTGCCGCACCGACGGTCTGCCACTGCTGCGTGGTCGCCGACGAATCCACGTCCGGCTCCTGCATCACCCCCTGGTAAGGCTCGACAGCACCGGCGTAGGACTCGGGGTCGTAGCCCTCGCCCGGCAGCCTCCGCGGCTCGACGTGATAGGGGTCGACGAAATGGCTTGTGCCGCTGAGGATCTTCGTCGGCAGGTACACGCTGGCCGTGATGCCACCGTTCGTTGCCGAATCGAAGGTCGGGCGCAGCCGGACGGTGATGCCGTGGCGCTCGGCGAGCCGGCCCACCACGAACAGACCCATGCGCCGGGTCGCGCCGGTGGCGTGCTCACTGCTGGAGGCGAGTCGTGCGTTGATCTCCGCGAGGTCGTCCGGCGGAATCCCGATGCCCTGGTCGGCGATCTCGAGCAGCATCCCGCCGTCGACGGCGCCGGAGAACGCGAACCTGACCGTGCTGTTCGGCGGGGAGGCGCGCAGCGCGTTGTCGAGCAGCTCGGCGACGAGATGGACGACGTCGGCGACGGCGCTGCCGACGAGATTCCCGGCCGGCACCGACCCGATGTGCACGCGCTCGTAGTTCTCGACCTGGGAGGCGGCGCCGCGCAGCACATCGCCGAGCGGGGTGTCGGGCATGCGCCCGAGACGCTGCCGGGTTCCGGCGAGCACGAGCAGGGAATCACCCGTGCGCCGCATGCGTGCGGCGAGGTGGTCCAGGGTGAACAGGCTGTGCAACCGATTCGGGTCCTTCTCCTCGAACTCGAGAGACTCGATCAGCGAAAGCTGTTGTTCGACGAGCGTCTTGTTGCGGCGAGCGAGAGTTTCGAGCATCTCGTTGACCTGCCGCCGCAGCTGCGCCTGCTCGCCGGCGAGGCGCAGGGCCTCGGACTTCATGGAGTCGACGGCGCGGGCCACCTGACCGACCTCTTCGCGGGTGTGCACCCCGACGGGCGGCAGGTCGACGGTCTCGATATCGGCTCCGTCGCGGATGCCGGCGATCGCTTCGGGGAGATCGTGTTCGGCAGCGCGGAGCGTGTCGTCGCGCAGACGCCGCAGCGGCCGGACCAGTGAGATCGACATGGCGATGGCGAGGACGACAGCGAGGACGAGCACCGTCCCGACGGCGATGCCGTCACGCCACGATTCGGTGCGGGTGCTCGACGCGAGCTCGTCGAGCGTGGTGACGATCTTCTGGGCGGAGGAGTCGACGAACTCGTTGTACGACATCAGTGCACCGAACAGGGAGTTGCGCAGCGCGCCGACATCGGCGGTCTCGTCGTCGAGGTTCGCGGTGAGTGCACGCCGGTTCTCGACCTCGGCGATCAGCGCGTCGACGGGTGCGCGGTCGGGAACCGTGTCGGCGAGCACCCGCAGCTGGGCGAGCTCCGTGCCCATCGCGTTGTTCCACATGAGCAGCGCCGAGCCGGGTTCGTCGCGCATCGACGAGAACGCCACGACCTGATCGAGCAGCACCCACTGGATCGTCCAGCTGTCGAGGAGGATGTCGCCTTCGGTCAGCACCGTGGGGTTCGCCGACGAGTTGATGATCGTGCGGTACGCGTGGGTCATTCGGGAGACGAATTCACGGACGCGTTCACTCGCCTCGAGCGGAGCCATCTGCCGCGACATTGCGCTGCCCAGCAGCTGTTTACCGTCTTCGAGGACCCGCGCCAGCGGTGCCGCGATCGCGGGATCGAGGTCGCCGCTGCGCAGCAACTCGATGATCGCGTCGTCGGCCTCGTCGGCGATCTGTGCGCCGTTCTCCGGTGGCAGGCCCAGGATCGTCGCGGCCCCGGCACCCGCGATGGCGGTGCCGTACTCGGTCAGGGCGGGGAGGACGGCCACCTGCTCGGACTGCGTCGAGTAGTGCGAGGACTCCTCCACCAGCCGGTTGACGCGGGACGCGCCGAACAGGCTTGCCGCGATCACCGGCAGGCACAGCACCACCGTGACTTTGCGCCACAGGCGCCAGTTCTGCGGTGAATAGGACGGGAACGGTCGCGATGCGCGGCTCATGGAAGGACCGTTCCTTTCGAGCTTCTGGCACCGCCGAGCCGGCCGAATCGGCGGTATACACGAAAATGGCGATGTCGAAACAGTTTTCGGGGGGATTCAGGCTGTCAGAGTAAGAACGGTGCAGGCCGTGCACAAGGTCGCGGGCACATTCGAATAGCACCTATATCGCTGGGCGTATGAGTACGAGTGGGGTCGGACCGAGCGCGGGTTAGGATCCGGTGGAATTTCACAGTGGGGCGTGCGGGGGAGGCATGGTGGATTTGCGGCGGGTCGATCTCAATTTGCTCGTTGTACTCGACGCGTTGCTCGCCGAGTGCAACGTGACCCGGGCCGCGCAGCGACTGCACATGTCCCAACCGGCCACGAGCACCGCCTTGGCGCGGCTGCGCAAGCAACTCGAAGACCCGATCCTCGTGAAGGACGGTCGCTCCCTGCGCCCGACGCCGCGCGCGCTGGCGTTGGTCGAGCCGCTGCGCAGCGTGCTGGCCACCGTCGAACGCTCGATTCTCAGCCCCCCGGACTTCGACCCGGCCCGGGACTCGCGGGTGTTCACCGTGCTGGCAGGGGATTACGCCGAAGTCGCGTTGCTCCGCGTCCTTATGAAGTCGGACCGGTACCGCACGACCGCGGTGCAGTTCGACCTGCGGCCGGTCACCGGGCGGAGCCTCGCCGCGTTCCACCGGCACGACGTGGATCTGGCCATCCTGCCCGACCATCTGCTCGAACAACCGCAGTTCGACCGTTGCGGCCGCGCGCTCGTGCTCACCGACCGGTTCGTCGGTGCGGTGTGGACCGCGCATCCGCACCGGGGAACCGAGCTCACCCCGGAGGTGCTGGCCCGGTACCCGCTGTTGTCGTATGCCGCCCACGACGGCAGCAGCCAGATCGACCGGTCGCTCGCGCGCGTCGGTGTATACGCCCGGGTCGGCGCGACCACCGCGAACGTCGCGGTGATGCCGTACGCCCTGGAGGAAACCCACCTGGTCACCCTGATCCCGGAGCGGTTGGCGTCCCGCCTCGTCGGCAGTGCGGACATCCGAATCCTCGAACCGACGTTTCCGCTGGCCCCGGTGCGGCAGTACGCGGTATGGCACGAGGTGCACGAGTCCGACCCCGCACACACCTGGCTGCGCGGGCAGATCATGGAGATGTCCGCTCGCGTGGCCCGTGTCGGCTGATCTCCCGAGCTCGATCGATCCTCGCGGTGTTGGTCGATCCTCCAAAGCCTGCCGTGCGCAGCCGGTGAACGTTGTCGCGATGTTCCCGGCGCCGCGAGCGCCGATCCGTCAAGGTGGAGACGGAACAGATCGGAGGAATCGTGGACTGTGCGACATTCGATGCGCTGCCCGAGGCCGACGCCGTCGCGCTGCTGCTGACCTGCTGCAGCAGTCCGGCGTGGGCACGCCGGGTGGCCGCCGCCCGTCCGTACGGCAATCGAGACGCTCTGTTGCGGAACGCAACTGAACAGGCGCTGGCGCTGAGCGACGACGAACTCGACGATGCCCTCGCCGGGCATCCGCGGATCGGGGAGCGCAGCGAAAGCGCGGCGTCGCAGCGGGAGCAGTCGTCGGTGGCGACCGCGGCCGACGGGGTGCGCGCGGCGCTCGCCGCCGGAAACCGGGCCTACGAGGAGAAGTTCGGGCACGTGTATCTCGTGCGGGCAGCGGGCCGTTCGGCCGATGAGCTGCTCGAGATCCTGAACCGGCGGCTCGGCAACGACGCGGCGATCGAACGCGGCGAAGTTCGTGCCGCGCTCGCCGACATCAACCGCCTCCGGCTGGAACTGCTGATCGACGATGCAGTCGCCGTCCCTGGCACCGACGGCGGAGTCGTCACTCAGGACACAGGAGATACCGAGTGAACACTGTGAGCACGCACATCCTCGACGCCACCTCCGGCGCCCCCGCAACCGGAGTGGCGGTGACCCTTTCGGCCGACGGCACCCCGCTCGCGTCCGGGGTCACCGACGCCGACGGCCGCATCGGATCGTTCGGCGACGGACCGCTCGAGCCCAGCACCTACACGCTGACGTTCGCCACCGGCGAGTACTTCGACGCGCGCGGTGTCGAGTCGTTCTATCCGGAGGTCGTCGTGACCTTCCGCATTCCGGACGGCGACAGGCACTTCCACGTGCCGCTGCTGCTGTCGCCGTACGCGTACTCCACCTACCGAGGGAGCTGACCCATGGACCCGCTCACCGGCCGGATCGTCCTCGGTTCCAATCGCTACGGCAAGGCCGAGAACCGGGTCGTGCGCATCTTTCGCGACACCGTCCGGCACAAGATCCGTGACCTGAACGTCACGTCGAGTCTGCGCGGCGACTTCGATGCGGCTCACGTGACGGGCGACCAGCACAACGTCCTGCCCACCGACAGTCAGAAGCAGACGATCTTCGCCTACGCCGCCACGCACTCGAACGGGTCCGTGGAGGACTACGGGCTGGCGCTGGCCCGGCACTTCGTCGACGACATCGGCCCGGTGTCCTCCGCGCGCATCGAGATCGAGAACTTCCCGTGGGAGCGGGTGGGCGATCATCCGCACACGTGGACCCGGAAGGGCTCGGAGGTACGCACCGCCGCGATCACCGTCACCGGTTCCGGCGACACCCGCCGGGAATGGGTCGTCGCGGGGCTGAAGGATCTGGTGGTCCTCAAGTCCACCGGTTCCGAGTTCGCCGGTTTCCTCGAAGATTCGTTCACGGTGCTCGAGCCCACCGACGACCGGGTTCTTGCGACCAGCCTCGTCGCGCGGTGGCGATACACGGACCTCGCAGTCGACTGGGATCGGACCTACGCGGGTGTGCGCGCGGTGATGCTCGACCGGTTCGCGAACCTGCAGTCGAAAGCCCTGCAGCAGACGCTGTTCGAGATGGGCCGCGCGGTGCTCGAGGCGTTCCCCTATCTCGCGGAGATCCGTCTGCAGGCACCGAACAAGCACCATTTCCTGTACGACCTCGACCGCTTCGGCATCGCGAACCGCGGCGAGGTGTTCCACGCCGACGACCGCCCCTACGGACTCATGCACGTGACCGTGCAGCGCGAGGACGCCCCCGACGCCGGCAGCGCCTGGGACGAGTACACCGGACGTGCGTGAATCCTCGGCCGGGACAGTCGGTCAGGCCAGAGCCCGCACCGCCAGGAACACGTCGAGACGGTCGCCGATATGCGCGAGGTTGCGGCCGGTGAGTGCCTCGACCCGCCCGATCCGGTAGCGCACGGTGTTGGGATGCAGGTGCAACCGATCGGCGGTGCGACGCCAGGAGCCGTCGCAGTCCAGGAACGCCTCCAGCGTCGTCATCAGGCCCGCCCGGGTCCGTCGGTCGTAGTCGAGGACCTGCCCCAGGGTGCGGTCGGCGAAGGCGCGGCGCACCCGGTCCGGCACCGCGGACAGCAGGCCCACCGCCGAATCCAGGTCCGCGGCGCGCACCGACACCGGACCCGTGTCCCCACGGGCGATGGCCGCCGCCGACTCGGCCGAGCGGATGCCGCCGTCGATCGACTCTCCGGCACACGTGCCGGAGACCCCCACCGCGATCCGGGTACCGGCCAGTACCGGTGCGAGACGCCCGAGCCGGCGCTGCAGCACGGCGACGACGTCGGATTCGGTGCCCGCCACCACCGCGACCGTGCGCCCGGCCGCGTCGATACCGGTCACGCACGACGGCAGCGCGTCGCTCACCACCGCGCGCAGGGCGACGTGCTGCTCGGGCGTCGCGGCAGGTGTCCGCTCGACGACGACCGCGACGAGCGGTGTGCCGGCCGGGTGGGCCGCACCCGCGGCGTCCGCGACGCCGCGCGCGTCGGCCGTGTCCCACGCCGCGCGCAGCCGGTCCTCGCGCCGCACCCGCTCGAGCGCGGCGACCGTGGCGAGTTCGGTGAACGCGTCGAGGCAGTCCTCGCTGCGGGCGGCGGCCGATCCGAGCACGAGGAACCAGGCGGTCGTGCGGTCGCGCAGCGCCGAGCCGACCGGCAGCACCGTGTATCCGTTCGGGATCTCGGCGGGGAAACGCGGCGCCGACAGCGCGACGTCGCAGCACGCGTCGATCACCGATTCCCCGAGCTCGTCGTTGCCGGCGACGAGCGTGCCGGTAGCACTGAACACCCATGCCGGAACGTCGAATTCGCGGCACACACGGGCGAGCAGCTCACCGAGCGCGTGACCGTCGGCGAACGCGGCGAGCAACCGACGCTGGCGGGCCAGGCCGGTCTGCAGCCGGTCCATGCGGGCGCTGGACCACTGCCGGGTGAGGTGCTCGAGGACGGTGCTGAACGGCACGTCGTCGGGCACCGCGAGCAGCGGCAGCCCGTGCCGGGCGCAGGCGTCGACGACATCCGCGGGCACCTCGCCGAGCAGGGCCTCGCCGGCGGCGACGGCCGCGACCCCGGCGCGCGCGAGGTGCGCGACGAACACCTCCGAGTCCTCCGGCGCGCGGCGCCACACCAGACCCGTGAACACCAGCGATCCGGCGCTGACGTAGCGCGTCGGGTCGGGCATGTCGGTGGTGCACGCGCGGTGCACCGGGCGGGCGAGCGCGGCCGCGTCGCCGTGCAGCAGCCGGATGCCGAGTCCGGGTGTGTCGAGGACGTCCTGCAGCAGCACGATCGTCACCCCTTCCGGGCGAGGTCCGGCGGGTCACCGCCGCCGGATCCACGGGTTTGGACGATCGCACAATAGGAAACCGCCGTTTCGATTCGGTTTCGTCGATGGTGCCCGGGATATTGCGACGAATCGGGAGTTCACTGGAACTGTTCACGAGGTGAGGAGCAGCGCCCATGGATCCGCAACAGCCGACGGCACCGATCGTGATCCGCGATGCCTACCTGGTCACGATGGATTCCGCCCGCACCGAGCACCCGCGCGGCTATGTCGTCGTGGAAGGCAACCGCATCACCCGGATCGGTGCGGGTGAACCGGCCGGATACGACCACGCCACGATCGTCGACGGCAGCGGATGCGTGCTGACGCCGGGGCTGATCAACACCCACCACCACCTGTACCAGTGGATCACCCGCGGGCTCGCCGTGGACCACACCCTGTTCGAATGGCTCACCACGCTCTATCCCGTGTGGGCGGGGATCGACGCCGACGCCGTGCACGTCGCCGCGAAGGGCGCGCTCGCGCATCTTGCGAAGACCGGGTGCACCACCAGCACCGACCACCACTACGTCGTGCCGCGCGAGGGCGGTGACGTGTTCGGGGCGGAGATCGCCGCGGCCGCCGAGGTGGGCATCCGGTTCCATCCGTGCCGCGGCTCGATGGACCTGGGCACCAGCGCCGGTGGGCTTCCGCCGGATCACATCGTCGAGGATCTCGATGCGATCCTCGAGGGCAGCCGGCGCGCGGTCGAGCAGTGGCACGATCCGTCGTTCGATTCGATGCTGAGGATCGCGCTGGCGCCGTGCTCTCCGTTCTCCGTCACCACCGAGCTGCTGCGGCAGTCCGCGGTGCTCGCCCGCGACCTCGGGGTGCGGCTGCACACGCACCTCGCCGAGACCCTCGACGAGCAGGACTTCTGCCTCGAGCGATTCGGATGCAATCCCGTGCAGTACATGGAGTCGCTCGGCTGGACCGGCCCGGACGTCTGGTACGCGCACGCGGTGCACCTCGACGACCGCGACATCGGGGTGCTCGCCGCGTCCGGCACCGGCGCCGCGCACTGCCCGACGTCGAACGGCCGGCTCGGCGCGGGCATCGCGCGCGCCGCCGACCTGTATGCCGCCGGGGTTCCGCTCGGCCTCGGGGTCGACGGGGCCGCGAGCAACGAATCGTGCTGCATGCTCGAGGAAGCCCACCACGCGGCCCTGTTCGCGCGGGCCCGCAGCGGTCCCCGCGCGATGACGGTGCGCCAGAGCCTCGAACTCGCCACGATCGGCGGTGCCCGGGTGCTGGGTCGCGAGGACGAGATCGGGTCCGTCGAGATCGGCAAGCTCGCCGATCTCGCGCTGTGGCGGATCGACACCCTCGCCCATTCCGGGATCACCGATCCGGTCGCGGCGATCGTGCTCGGCTCGCAGCCGCCTCTCGAACTGTTGCTCGTCAACGGCCGTGAGGTGGTGCGCCGCGACGAGGTCCTCACCGTGGACGAGGACACCGTCGCGTGTGAGGTTGCCGCCGCCCACCGGGCGCTCGTCGCGAAGGCGGGGTGAGTACCGTGGATCTGCACACCGTCACCGACTACCGGGTGGCCCGCGATCGCCACGATCTCGCGGCAGGACCGGCCACCGCCTACGTCGGCGGCGGCACGTGGTTGTTCTCCGAGCCGCAGCCGCACCTGAACCGGCTGGTGGACCTCACCGGACTGGAATGGCCGGCGCTCACCGTCACCGAGGACGGCCTCGAGATCGCCGCGACCTGCACGGTGGAACGGATCGCGAACCTGTCCGGATCCGAAACATGGCCTGCTGCACCACTGTTCCGGCAGTGCGCCTCCGCGCTGCTGGCGTCGTGGAAGATCTGGAAACGCGCGACCGTCGGCGGCAACCTGTGCCTGTCGTTCCCCGCGGGCGCGATGATCTCCCTCGTCTCCGCCCTGGACGGGACGGTGCTGATCTGGTCGGCGGACGGCTCCGATCGACGGATCCCGGTGGTGGACTTCGTGACCGGAATCGCCACCAATGTCCTCGGCGCCGGAGACGTGGTGCGAAGTATCCACATCCCTGCACCGATGTTGCAGGCGCGCACCGCGTTCCGGAAGATCGCATTGTCCCCGCTCGGTCGCTCGGGTGCGGTCGTGATCGGACGGCGGGACCCGGACGGGGCGGTCGCGCTGTCCGTGACCGCAGCCACCGACCGGCCGTACGTGCTGACCTTCGACTGGGCCCCGGATTCGCGCGAGCTGGAAGAAGCTCTGGCAGAGCGTATTCCCGATTCCGCCTACTACACCGATGCCCACGGGGCCGCGGACTGGCGGCGCGCGGTCACCGCCGTGCTCGCCGGGGAGATCTGTGAGGAGCTGTCGTGAAGTTCACCGTGAACGGCCGCGAGATCGACACCCCGGCACGGCCCGGGCAGTGCCTGCGCACCCTGCTGCGCGAGAACACCCACTTCGAGGTGAAGAAGGGATGCGACGCCGGCGACTGCGGCGCCTGTTCGGTCCTCGTCGACGGGGAAGCGGTGCACTCGTGCATCTACCCCGCACAGCGAATCGAAGGCCACGAGGTCACCACCGTCTCCGGGCTCGGCACCCCCGAGAACCTGCACCCGCTGCAGCGTCGGTTCGTCGACGCCGCGGGATTCCAGTGCGGGTTCTGCACCGCCGGAATGATCGTCACCGCCTCGACATTCACCGACGTCGACCTCGACGACCTGCCGAACCGGCTCAAGGGCAACCTGTGCCGGTGCACCGGGTACCGGTCCATCGACGATTCCCTGCGTGGCGTCACCAACGTCGAATATGCCGGGGCCGAGCCGTCGTTGGGGCGGTCGCAGGCCGCACCGGCCGGTCCGCGCGTGGTCACCGGAACCGAGCCGTACACGTTCGACACCGTCGTGGAAGGGGCCCTGCATATCGCGGTGCTCGGCAGCCCGCACGCGCACGCCCGCATCACGGCGATCGACACCTCGGCGGCCGAAGCGCTGCCGGGAGTGCACGCGGTGCTGTGCTACCGGGACGCCCCGGACATCGCGTATTCTACTGCCCGCCACGAGAACCGGGAGGAAGATCCCGACGACACCCTCCTGTTCGACCGGGTGCTGCGCTTCCACGGGCAGCGCGTCGCCGCGGTCGTCGCCGAGTCCCCGGCGATCGCGCAGGAGGGGTGCCGCCTGATCGAGGTCGAGTACGAGGTGCTGCCGTTCGTCCTCGACCCGGACGAGGCACGGTCACCCGGGGCGCCGCTGTTGCACGCCGGCAAGGGATCCGAGTCGCGCATCGGCGATCCGTCCCGCAACATCATCGGCGAGGTGCACGGCGGGGTCGGCGACATCGACGCCGGAATCGCCGCGGCTACCGCCGTCGTGCGTGGCCGGTGGCAGACCCAGCGCGTGCAGCACACGCACCTCGAAACCCACGGGGCCATCGGCTGGATCGACGACGACGGACGCCTGGTGATCCGCAGTTCCACGCAGGTGCCGTTCCTCGTCCGCGACGAACTGTGCCACGTGTTCGGGCTCGAGTGCGACCGGGTGCGGGTGTTCACGGCGCGGCTCGGCGGCGGGTTCGGCGGGAAGCAGGAGATGCTGGTCGAGGACGTCGTCGCCGCGGCCGTGCTGCGGACCGGACGTCCGGTGCAGTGGGAGTTCACCCGCAGCGACCAGTTGACGGTCGCACCGTGCCGGCATCCGATGCGGGTCGACGTCACCGTCGCCGCGGACGCCGACGGGATCCTCACCACGCTGGCGATCGACGTGCTCAACGACGGTGGCGCGTACGGAAACCATTCGGCGAGCGTCATGTTCCACGGATGCGGCGAATCGATCGAGGTGTACCGCTGCCCGAACAAGCGCGTCGACGCCCAGTCGGTGTACACGAACAACCGGCCGTCCGGGGCGTTCCGCGGCTACGGCCTCGGGCAGGTGATCTTCGCCGTCGAATCCGCGATGGACGAGCTGGCTTTGGAACTCGGGATCGACCCCTTCGAGCTGCGTCGGCGCAACGTGGTGGTGCCGGGCGACGATCTGATCGGAGCGCACCCGGAGGGCGCGGACCTGGTGTTCGGCAGTTACGGGCTGGACCAGTGTCTCGACGTCGTGCAGGAGGCCCTGTCGCGGGGCAACGATGTGGTGGCGCCGGTGGGGGAGCAGTGGCGGATCGGCGAGGGCATGGCGCTGTCGATGATCGCGTCCAACCCGCCCGGCGGCCACTACGCCGACACGTCGATCGAATTGCAGCCCGACGGAACGTATCTCGCCCGGGTCGGCACCGCCGAGTTCGGGAACGGCACCACCACGGTGCACACCCAGATCGCCGCGACCGAACTGGGCACCAGCCCCGACCGGATCCAGGTCCGGCAATCCGACACCGACGTCACCACCCACGACACCGGTGCCTACGGATCCTCCGGCACGGTGGTCGCGGCCAAGGCCCTGCTGGCGGCGGCGCGGGAACTGCACGGCCGCATCCGCAAACTCGCCGCCGAACTGACCGGCACCGACGCCGACGCGGTCGTCCTCGAACCGGACGGTGCCCGGGCCGGGGATGTGCTGGTCACCCCCGCGGAACTGCTCGAGGCGGCCGGTGAGCCGCTGCGCGCCGAGGGCAACCACGGCGGTCTGCCACGGTCGCTGTCGTTCAACGTGCACGGCTTCCGGGTCGCGGTGGACGTGCGGACCGGTGAGGTCCGGATTCTGCAGTCGGTGCAGGCCGCCGACGCCGGCACGGTCGTCAACCCCGAACAGTGCCGTGGCCAGGTGGAAGGCGGCGTCGCACAGGCCATCGGCACGGCCCTCTACGAGGAACTGATCACCGACAACCTCGGCCGGGTGACGACGAATGTGCTGCGCAACTACCACATTCCGCAGTACGCGGACGTGCCGCGCACGGAGGTGCACTTCGTCGAAACGTTCGACACCATCGGTCCGATGGGCGCGAAGTCGATGAGCGAGGCACCGTACAACCCCGTCGCGCCCGCACTGGCGAACGCGGTGCGTCGCGCGATCGGGGTGCGGCCGTACGAACTGCCGATCTCCCGCGACCGGGTCTGGAGGGCGCTCGGGCGCTGACGCGCCCGTGTGCCTTTGTGGCGGCTGGGACCGCCACAAAGGCACACCGGCCGCTAGGCCGCCTCTGCCCCCTGGAACAGCAGCGCGGACAGCATGTCGACGTAGGCGTGGAATTCCGGGCTGCGCATCGTCTCTGCGGCGCGGGGACGCGGCAGGTCGATCGGGACGACATCGAGCACCCGGCCCGGCCGTGCGCTCATCACCGCGACCGCGTCCGACAGCAGCACGGCCTCGGCGATACCGTGCGTGACCATCAGGGTGGTCGCGGGCTTCTCGGTCCAGATCCGCTGCAGCTCGAGGTTGAGGCGCTGGCGCGTCATGTCGTCGAGCGCACCGAAGGGTTCGTCGAGCAGCAGCACCGACGGGCGTAGCACCAGCGCTCGCGCAATCGAAACACGCTGCCGCATACCGCCCGACAGTTGCGCGGGTTTCGATTTCTCGAAGCCGCGCAGTCCCACGAGTTCGATGAGTTCGCGCACCAACTCGGGTTCGGCGGGAAGTCCGGCTACCTGCCGGGGCAGGGCGATGTTCGCCTCGACGGTCCGCCAGGGCAGCAGTGCCGAATCCTGGAAGGCCACACCGAGTTGGTGGGCGTTGCGGAGTTCCTCGGGGCTCATGCCGTTGACGAGCACCGTGCCGGCGTCCGGGTGGTCGAGGCCCGCGAGGATCCGCAGCACCGTCGACTTACCGCAACCGGACGGCCCCAGGAGGGAGAGGAACTGTCCCTCGGAGGTGCGCAGATCCACGTTGTCGAGCGCCGTGACCGTGGCGCGGCCGGACTTGAACCGGCGCGACAGGCCGGTGATGTCGAGGCCGGTGCCGAGGGGCCGCAGACCGTCGGCAGCGGGTGAAGAGGTAGCAGTCACGATGGCGCAACTCCGATCCGTGGGCGATTCCGGGACGACCGGAAGCGGACACGGCCGGGACGACGGCGCGGGTCCGGGACCGGTGCGAATTCTCACCGTGCCGCTCGCGCCGGGCCCTGTCAAGCCGGTGGTCCGCGTTACGCATCCTTAACCGACCGGCAAACAGATTGTTCGAAGATATCCGTAACATGTTGCGTCGTAATGCTATCCAAGACGACGGATCACGCCGCGCCGGACCGCGCCTTCAGGTAGGCGTGCGTCGCGTCGAAGCGGGACAGCATGTACTCACCGGCGGTGATCGATGGGTACAGCGGCTCGGCTCCCGGCTCCACACACGTCGGTATCGCCTCGACGAGCGCGTGGAAATCGGGTGCCACGAAGAACGGCAGCGAGTACCGGTCGCGTCCGACCGGAGCCAGGACACGGTGGCGGGTGGAAACATAGCGGTGGTTCGTCCACCGCGCGATCATGTCGCCCAGATTGACGACGAGAGCGTCCGGCGGAGTCGTCACGTCGATCCAGCCGCCGCGCGCCGCGACCTGAAGTCCACCGACGTCGTCCTGCGCCAGCAGCGTCAGCGAGCCGTAGTCGGTGTGGGCGCCCGCGCCCGGGGCTGTCTCGTTCGCGGGGACCGGTGGGTAGTGCAGCATCCGCAGGGTCACAAGGGGATCCCGGAACATCGGTGCGAACCAATCCGCGTCGAGTCCGAGCGCGAGCGCGAGGCCTCGCATCAGGTGTGCATTGATGTCCAAACACGCCGCCGCGTAGGCGTCGGCCACCTCCCGGAACCCGGGCATCAGTGCCGCCGGCCACTGGGTCGCGCCGTGCAGTGGGGTCCCGGCGATCACGTCGGGGTGGTCCGGGCCGCGGTCGGTGGGGATGTCGAGCGCCTCCTTGGTGTCGGCACCGACGGCGTCGTCGAGAGTTTCGGCTCTCGCGGGCACATATCCGCTGTGGCAGTCGGACTTCGCGATGGCGATCTCCATCTTCGTCTCCGTGGGAAGGGAGAAGAATCGCTTCGCCTGGTCCATGGTCGCGGCCCGCAGCGCGGGATCCAGACCGTGCCCGGTGATGGTGAAGAAGCCGAGATCGGTGCATGCGGCGTCGAGCGCGGCGGCGACCGCTCCAGGATCGGTGCCGTCGCGCAGCGGTCGTAGGTCGATGACGGGGAGTGTCTCCATGGGGCCTCCGCAGATGGACGGATGGTGGTCGTTCCCAGTTAATTCCGGTGATGATGCCGTCCCGTCTCGGAGCCGTGAGATCGGCGTTACGTGCGCTTCGCGCCCGTGTGCCGTTGTGGCGGTCAGGGCCGCCACAACGGCACACCGGGGGCGCAGCCCCACCCTGAAACACAAACGTCACGGATCGGACATTCCCGATCAATCAACCACCGGCATCGTCTGCCGACAACGAACAACGACTGCGCGGAAGGTCGTACACCGCATGATGACTGCCCAAGCTCTGCGCCGCACGGCATCGAAGGCAGAGGCCGTGTCCGACGCGGACCCCGCTGCACCGGGCGTCGTGATGCGCAACATCCGGCGCGCGTTCGACGACAACGTGGTCCTGCGCGACGTCTCGTTGCACGTGCGCCTGGGCGAGGTCCACGCGTTGCTCGGCGAGAACGGCGCCGGCAAATCCACTCTTATGCGGATTCTCACCGGACTGCTGCCTGCCGACGAGGGCACCGTCACGCTCGACGGTGTGGAACTCACCGCGGGGAACCGGAATCGGATCGCGATGGTGCACCAGCATTTCATGCTCGTGCCCAACATGACCGTCGCGGAGAACTTCCTGCTCGGCCGGTCCCGCGGCATCGTCGGACGCAACCGTCTCCGCGCGATGTCACGCGAAATCGAATCGCTCGCAGAGGAAACCGGCCTGCAGTGCGATCCCCGGGCGCGCATCGACTCGCTGTCGGTCGGCGAGCAGCAGCGCGTCGAGATCCTGCGGGCCCTGCACCAGGGCGCGCACTATCTGCTTCTCGACGAACCCACCGCGAACCTCGCTCCCCCCGAAGTTGACGCCCTTCTGTCCCGGATCCGCGACCTCGCAGCCGATCTGAACGTCGGCATCGTGCTGATCACCCACCACCTCGAGGAAGTGCTCGAGGCCTGCGACAGGGTCAGCGTCCTGCGGGGCGGCCGTCTGGTCGCCGAGAAGGCGGTCGCCGACGTCACCACCGCCGAACTGGCCCGCCACATGGTGGGCCGTGAGGTCGGGCTGGGCGTGCGACGGGCGGCCACCTCGCCGCCCGGCGCCACGGCACTCGAACTCGCCGGCGTGTCCGTGCCGGGGCAGCTGCACGACGTGGATCTCGCCGTGAAGGCAGGGGAACTCGTCGCGGTCGCCGGTGTGGAGGGCAACGGCCAAGCGACGCTCGAGGACGTCGTGTCCGGGCTCGCCCCGGCCACCGCCGGGGTCGTCCGGATCGGAGGTGAGGTCGTCGAGCGGCTCACCCCCGGTACGGTCCGCGCCGCAGGGGTCGGGATCGTCCCGTCCGACCGCTACACCCGCGGTCTCGCCAAGGCACTCGGGATCGACGTGAACCTGTCCGTCGACTCGTCCGCTCGCCCTCCGGTCGCTCGGCGCTGGGGAACACTGTCGCGCAGAGCGATCCGCGACCGCGCCGTCCGGATCATCGAGGCGCTGTCCGTCAAGGCCGCGAGCCCGTCCATCCCGGCGGGCACCCTCTCCGGCGGGCACGCGCAGCGCGTGGTGCTGGGCCGCGTGCTCGACGGTAAGCCGGACGTCCTGCTCGTCGCTCAGCCCACCCGAGGGCTCGACGTGGGGGCAACCGAATTCGTCTGGGCCACACTGGAACAACACCGCAGTCGCGGAGCGGCGATCATGCTGATCTCCTCGGACCTCGACGAGATCTGCAGTCTCGCCGACCGGGTCGTCGTCCTCTACCGCGGCCGGATCGTCGCCGAGTTCGCCGAAGGCCCGTTCGACCGCGAGGCCATCGGCTCCGCGATGGGCGGTCGGCAGATCCAGGAGAACGCCGCGTGAGCGCGGGCACGCTCACTGCCCCGCCCGCCCCACCGGCACCGTCGGACGGCTCCGGCACGTCCCGGGTACGAGCCGCCGCGACCGCGGCCGCGGTGCCGCTGCTCGCCGTGATGGTCGGCCTGGCGGTCGGCGCGGTGCTGATCGTCCTGGCCGGCGGTTCACCTCTCGAGGCCTATGGCACCATGCTCGACGCCGCGCTCGGCGGGGACACCCAGCTCGGGCGGCTGCTGACCGGCATGACCCCGCTCGTGCTCATGGGACTCGGTTATGCCGTCGCCTACCGCACCGGTTTCGTCACCATCGGGGCGCAGGGCCACTACGACGTCGGTGCGATCACCGCCACCGCGGTGGTGCTCGGCCTGCCGCTCGGGAGCAGCTGGGTGGCGATCCCGGTCGTCGCGGTCACGTCCGCGGCGGCAGGTGCGCTCGTCGGCGCGGTCGCGGGGGTGCTGAAGGCCCGGCTCGGCGTCAACGAGATCATCTCCTCGCTCATGCTCAACTACCTGGTCTTCTACGGCCTGGCGTGGGCGGTGCGCAAACCGCTGGCGAACCCCAACGGTTTCACCCCCGAGTCGGAACGGATCCCGGAGTGGGCGCAGCTGGCGACCTTCCCCGGGACCAAGATTCACCTCGGTGTGCTCGTCGCCGTGCTCGCCGTCCCCGCGGTGTGGTGGCTGATGCGTTCCACCCGTTTCGGTTTCGCGTCGCAGGTGGTGGGGGAGAGCCCGACCGTGGCCGCCGCCAACGGTATCGATGTGGCCCGCACGGTGATCACCGCATCGTTGATCAGCGGCGCCCTCGGCGGAATTGCGGGCGCAATCATGTTGCTCGGCAGCGAGTTCCGTCTCTCCCTGGCGATCTCGTCGGGAATCGGCTTCACCGCGATCGTCGTCGCGCTGCTCGGCCGGCGCAACCCCTTCGGGATCGTCCTCGCTGCGGCGCTGGTGTCCGGGCTGACACTCGGCGGACAGGCGGTGCAGCGGACGCAGGAGATCCCGGCGTCCATCGGGACGGTGGTACAGGCGGTGATGATCCTGACCGTGCTGGTGGCGAATCGAATTGTGGAGCGTGCCCGATGAACTGGTCCGATGTCCTGGGCGCCGGTGCCATCGTGCCGTTGCTCACCGCGGCGCTGCGCCTGGCGATGCCGATCATTGTCGCGGCGGCCGGCGCGTGCCTCGCCGAACGCTCCGGGGTGCTGAACCTGGGCATCGAGGGGCAGATGATGATGGGCGCGGTCGCCGCGTTCATCACGACCTACTACAGCGGCAGCCCGCTGCTCGGTGCCGCGGTCGGGGCGACCGCCGGCCTGGCCGTCGCCGCGGTCGTGGGCGCCGCCACCATCACGCTGGGCATCGACCAGATCATCACCGGCATCTCGGTGGTGATTCTCGGGACCGGTCTCGCATCGTTCCTGTACCTGCAGACATTCGGGATCAGCGGCACGCCGCCGCGCACGCAGGGCACCGCGCCGGTCGAGATCCCCGTCCTGTCGGACATCCCGCTGCTCGGGCCGGTGCTGTTCTCGCAGTCCCCCCTCGTCTACCTGTCGATCGCGATCGTCGTCGCCCTCTGGTGGGTGCTGGGGCGCACCGCATTCGGCCTGTCGGTGCGCGCATCCGGGGAGAATCCGAACGCCGCGGACTCGGTCGGGGTCTCCGTGCCTGGCACACGATGGGCCGCACTGCTCGTGTCCGGAGCCACCGCCGGTCTGGCCGGTGCGCTGGTCGTCGACGGCCTCGGCTTCTTCCAGGACGGCATCACCGGTGGTCGAGGCTGGGTCGCGCTCGGGGTGGTGATCCTGGCCCGATGGAACCCGCTGGGCGCCATGGCCGGCGGTTTCATGTTCGGTCTCGTCGACGCGTTCCAGCTCCGCGTCCAGTCCGCGTCGGGCGGGCAGGCCACGGTCGTGCCCTACGAGCTGTTCCAGGCCTTACCGTACGCGGTCACCCTGATCGCGGTCGTCGTCACCACCGTGTGGTTCCGCCGAACCAATGCCCCCTCTGCGCTGGGAAGCCCCTTCGTTCCCGCGAAATGACAGCCCCCGCGAAATGGCAGTACACGTAACGGGTTTCCCCGTGGTTAGGAGAGTTCTGTGAAGAAGTTGGGTACCGCCGTCGCGGCCGCGGCCGCCGTGGTCGTCACCGTCGCCGGATGTTCGAGTTCGGATTCGGGCGGCGACGCCTCCGGCGACGGCGCGATCAAGGTTGCCGTCATCACCTCCGGCCCGGTCAACGACCTGGGCTGGAACCAGGGCATGGTGGAAGGCGCACAGAAACTCGACGACGAAGGGCTCATCGATCTGACTGTGGTACAGCAGGATTCGGGTGCGACTTCCGATCAGATCGCCCAGATCGCGACCGATCTCGCCGAGGACGGCAACCAGCTCATCGTCGGCCACTCCTTCAACTACGGCGAACCGATCAAGAACATCCTCGCCGACTACCCCGATGTGCTGTTCGCCTACGCCGGTGGGTTCGGTGACATCACCGAGAACATGGCCGACTACAGCCAGCCGTTCTACGAGGCCTCGTTCCTGACCGGCATCCTCGCCGGATCGCTGACCGAGACCGGAATCCTCTCCGGTACAGCGGGATTCGAGATTCCCGTGTGCAAGGCGCAGATCGAGTCGTTCGCGGACGGCGCGAAGCTCACCTACAAGGGTCCGGGTGAGATCACCCTGAAGCCGGCCTACATCGGCGGGTGGTCCGACGCGGCCGCGCAGACGCTCGAGGCCGTCAACGCCCTCGTCGACCAGGGTGCCGACCAGTTCACCAGCTGCGGTGTCGACGCCGCCACGGTCGAGGGCGCCGAGCAGCGCGGCGTCCAGGTCGTCGGATACGCCATGGACCAGACGCCCCTCGCGCCCGACAACGTCGTCTCGTCGATCGTGTGGAACCTCGACGAGGTGCTGCGCACCATGGTCGCCGACGTCGAGGCCGGCAACGTGAATCCGGCCAGGTACTACGACGTGAGCTTCGCGGAGGGTGGTGTCGACGTCGTGATCAACCCGGCGTTCGCCGACAAGATCTCGCCCGAGGCGATGGCGCTGTTCGAGGAGTACCGGGAGAAGATCATGTCCGGTGAGTACGTCGTCGAATACAAGGGCGGGGACTGACCCGACGGTGATCGTCGAGGTATGAACGAACCGGCGCTCCGGCCGCCACCGGGCAGGTGGCGGCCGGACGCGTCAGTCGCGGGAGCCGAGCAGGCGCCGCAGCACCAGGAGGACGATCACCAGCAGCGCGGCCGCGCCCACGGCGGGTCCGATGCGTTTGATCGCCGAGCCCCGCGCGTACTGCATGAGGTCGAGCGGTTCGGCCTCGGCAACCGGCGCCACCGGAGCCTGGGCAGCCGCGGGTGCGGGTGCGGCGGCCTCGGGCGTCGCCACCGGTGCCGCGGCCTCGGAAGCGGCGGCCTCGGCGGTAGCGGCCGCGGCGGCGGTGCTCCCCGGCACAGCTGCCTCGGGTGCGGCGGCCTCGGTTGCAGGAGCCGGCTCCTCGGCGGCCGGGCCGAGCTTCTTGGACAGGCACTCTGCGAACTGCTCGATGATCTTGCCGCCGACGTCGGAGATCATGCCGCGCCCGAACTGGGCCGGCTTACCGGTGATGGACAGATCCGTGTTCACGGTGCCGTCGGTGTTCTCGCCGTTCTCGGTGAGGGTGATGGTGATGGTCGCGTCCACCGTGCCGTTGCCGCGGGAGTCCTTGGCCTTGGCCAGCAGCACCACCTTTCGCGCGGCCTCGTCCTTCTCCACGAACTCGCCGGTGCCCTTGTAGGTCAGGGCGACGGGCCCGATCTTCACCTTCACGGTGCCGGTGAAGGTGTCACCGTCGACGCCGGTGAGGGTCGCGCCCGGCATGCACGGCGCGACCTTCTCCGGATCGAGCACCGCCGACCACACCTCGTCGATCGGTGCGGGCACGGACAGTTGATGTTCCAGTTGCATGGTCGATCCCCTCAGATGTCAGAGCCCGGCTGCTGTCGTCACGGCTCGGCGCGTGAGGACCCGGGCGAGATGCGTGCGGTACTCGACGTCCGCGTTGCCGTCACCGATGGGACTGGTGCCCTCGGCGGCGTGCTCGGCGGCCTCCCGGATCGTATCCGCGTTCGCCGGGCGACCGGTGAGTAGCTCCTCGACTGCCCGCGCCCGGACCGGCACCGACGCCATGTTCGTCAACGCGACCCGTGCCTGCGCGATAGTGCCGCTCTCGACGGCGACGGTCGCCGCGACACCGACGATCGACCACGCGTGCGCGACCCGGTTGAACTTCTCGTAGTGCGCGGCCCAGCCGGTGTGCCTCGGGATCCGGATCTCGGCGAGGATCTCGTCGGCGCCGAGCGCCGTGGTGAAGTAGTCCTCGAAGAAATCGGCGGCCGGGATGCTGCGCCGCCCGGCCGGACCGACGGCGACGAACGTGCCGTCCAGTGCCAGCACCGGCGCGCCCATGTCCCCGGCCGGATCGGCATGCGCGAGAGCGCCACCCAGCGTGCCGCGATGCCGGATCTGCGGATCGGCGACCGTGCTCGCGGCTTCGGCGAGCAGGCGGGCGTGCTCGCGGACCAACGGGTCGTGCGCCACGTCGTGATGGGTGGTCATCGCACCGATCACCAGTTCGTCGCCGTCCTCGCGCACCCCGCTCAACTCGGGGACACGACCGATGTCGACGAGCACCGTCGGCGCGGCCATCCGCAGCCGCAGCACCGGCATCAGGCTCTGGCCACCGGCGATGACCTTCGCATCCTCACCGGCGGAGACCAGCGCGTCGACGGCCTCGTCGAGACTCGTCGGGGCGATGTAGTCGAACGCGGACGGAATCATCGGGCCCCTCCCTGAGCGGATTCGATCGCGTGCCACACCCGCATCGGCGTGCACGGCATTTCGATGTCGCGGACACCGAAATGGCGCACCGCGTCGAGCACCGAATTGACCACCGCCGGTGTCGAGGCGATCGTGCCGGCCTCGCCGACGCCCTTGACGCCCAGCGGGTTCCCCGTCGCGGGGGTTTCGGTGCGGTCGGTGGTGAACTCCGGCAGATCCGCCGACGACGGCAGCAGGTACTCGGCGAACGATCCGCTCAGCAGCGTGCCCGACTCGTCGTGCACCGCCTCCTCGTACAGTGCCTGCGCGATGCCCTGCGCGAGTCCGCCGTGCACCTGGCCGTCGACGATCAGCGGATTCACCACGTGCCCGATGTCGTCGACGCACACGTACTTCCGGATATTCACCCAGCCGGTCTCGGTGTCGACCTCGACCGCGCACAGATGTGTGCCGTGGGGATACGAGAAGTTGTCCGGGTCGTAGGTGGCCTCCGAATCCAGGTTCGGTTCGATCCCGTCGGGCAGGTTGTGCGCGGCGAACACCGCCAGAGCCACGTCGGTCAACGCGACCGCTTTCTGCGTGCCCGCCACCTGGAACCGGCCGCCGGTGAATTCGAGGTCCTCCTCGGCGCATTCGAGCAGGTGCGCGGCGATGGGCCGGGCCTTGGCGACGACCTTCTCGGCGGCCGCGACGATCGCGATACCGCCCACCGCCAGCGACCGCGACCCGTAGGTGTCCAGGCCGCGCGGCGACGTCTGGGTGTCGCCGTGCAGCACCTCGATGTCCTCGAACGGGATGCCGAGCCGGTCCGCGACGATCTGAGAGAACGCCGTCTCGTGCCCCTGACCGTGCGCGGACGCCCCGGTGACCACCTCGACCTTGCCGGTCGGCAGCATCCGGATCGACGCGTGCTCCCAGCCGCCCGCACCGTACGCGAGGGACCCGAGCACCCGCGACGGCGCGAGCCCGCACATCTCGGTGAACGTCGAGACCCCGATCCCGAGCTGCACCGGATCGTTGCGTTCGCGTCGCTCCGCCTGTTCGCGCCGCAACCCGTCGTAGTCGAACAACTCCTTTGCGCGGGCGGTCGCGGCCTCGTAGTTCCCCGAGTCGTACGTCAAACCGGCGATCGTCGCGAACGGGAACTCCTCGTGGCGGATCCAGTTCTTCTCGCGCAGCTCGAGCGGATCCATGGACAGTTCGGCGGCCAATTCGTCCATCATCCGTTCGATCGCGAAGGTCGCCTCCGGCCGGCCCGCACCGCGATAGGCATCGGTCGGCACTTTGTTGGTGAACACGTTGGTGCACGAGAAGTGGTACGCGCCGAACTTGTAGATCCCGTTGAACATGAACGCGCCCAGGATCGGCACACCCGAGGTCACCAGGCGCAGGTAGGCGCCCATGTCGGCGAGCAGTTCCACCTTCAGCCCGGTGACGGTGCCGTCGCGGCGCGCGGCGAGGGTGAGCTTCTGGATCTGGTCGCGGCCGTGATGCGCGGCCGCCATCGACTCGCTGCGCGTCTCGGTGTACTTGGCGGGCTTGCCGAGCCGCCGCGCCACCAGCAGGGTCACGACCTCCTCCGGGGTGACCTGCAGCTTGCCGCCGAACCCGCCGCCCACGTCCGGTGCGATCACCCGCAGCTTGTGCTCGGGGATGCCCAGACTCATCGCGAGCATCAGTTTGAGCACGTGCGGCACCTGGGTCGCCGACCACATGGTGATCTGCGGGCCCGTCGGATCCACCACCGTCGAGCGCGGTTCCATGAACGCGGGAATGAGCCGCTGCTGCCGGAACGTGCGCTCGACGACGACCTCGGCGTCGCGGATCGCGTCCTCCACGTTGCCGCCGGTGCCGGCCTCGGCCGAATCGAAGATCCACGTGGCACTGACGTTCGTGCCCAGATCCGGATGCACGAGGTCGCTGCCCTCGCGCGCGGCCGCAGCCAGATCGAGCACCACGGGCAGTTCGTCGTAGTCGACGTCGATGCCCTCGAGCGCGTCGTGCGCCTCGTACGCGCTGCGCGCGGCGACCACCGCGACCGCTTCACCCGCGAAGTTCACCGTGTCCACCGCCAGTGCCGGTGCGGGGGGCGCCTTCATGTCCGGGGTGATCTGCCAGGCGCACGGCAGGCTGCCCTGTTCCTCGGCCAGATCGGCGCCGGTGTAGACGGCGATCACGCCGGGCATCTTCCGGGCCTCGGTGACGTCGATGTTGGTGATGCGGGCGTGTGCGAGCGGGCTGCGCAGAATCGCCAGGTGCACCATGCCGGGCAGCACCAGGTTGTCGGTCCACTTGGTGCGGCCGGTGAGCAGGTGCTCGTCCTCCTTGCGGACCCGGGCCTTGCCGATCTCCGGTTCCGGAGTGGTGGCGCCGGCGTCGACGGTGCTGGTCATCGGGCGCCTCCCGTGGTCGCGTCGGCCTCACGCAGGCGCCGCGCGGCGTCCTGCGCGGCGGCGACGATGTTCTGATATCCCGTGCAGCGGCACAGGTTTCCCTCGAGCCCGAGCCGGACCTGCCGGTCGTCGGGGTCCGGGTTCTCGCTGAGCAGGTCGAGTGTCGACATGATCATGCCGGGCGTGCAGTAGCCGCACTGCAGGGCGTGGTTGTCGTGGAACGCCTGCTGCACGGGGTGCAGCGCGCCGTCGGTCGCGAGACCTTCGACGGTGGTGACCTCGGCGCCGTCGGCCTGCACCGCCAGCACCGAGCAGGATTTGACGCTGCGGCCGTTCAGGTGAACGGTGCAGGCGCCGCAGTTGCTGGTGTCGCAACCGACGACCGTGCCGACCTTGCCGAGGCGGTCGCGGAGATAGTGGACAAGCAACAGACGCGGTTCGACATCGTCCGTGTAGCTGGTGCCGTCGACGGTGACAGTTATGCGCATCGAGCCTCCCGTGCCGTGCATCCGAATCCGGATGACTTCAGATGACTGACACTGTGCCCTCCGAGGGCTGTCCGAACGGCCGGAATCGCAGAAACGGCAGTTGTCTTTCCGACGGTTCTGCCCGTTTCCGACGGTTTCTTCGCGCGGCGGATCCTCAGTCGTGGTGGCCGGCCGGCGCGCCCTCGTGACCGTGGATCGGGCCCTCGGTCCGGGTGAGGCGTTCTCCGCGGCCTCCCCACCGCAGCGCGATGATCTCCGCGGCGATGGACACCGCCGTCTCCTCGGGGGTGCGGGCCCCCAGATCCAGGCCGATCGGCGACGAGAGACGAGCGATTTCGTCGTCGCCGACCCCCGCCTCCCGCAGCCGGGCGAGCCGGTCGTCGTGGGTGCGACGCGACCCCATCGCCCCGACGTACGCCAGGTCCATGCGCAACGCGACCTCGAGCAGCGGCACGTCGAACTTCGGATCGTGGGTGAGCACCGCGACGACCGTGCGGCTGTCGACCCGTCCGGCCTCGGCTTCGGCGGCGAGATAGCGGTGCGGCCAGTCCACGACCACCTCGTCGGCGGCGGGGAAGCGGGCGGTGGTCGCGAACACGCCGCGGGCGTCGCACACCGTCACCCGGTATCCGAGGAACGACCCGAGCTTCGCCATCGCCGCGGCGAAGTCGATCGCGCCGAACACCAGCATCCGCGGGGGCGGCTGGAAGACGTTGACGAACACCGACATTCCCTCACCGCGACGTTGCCCGTCCGGTCCGTAGTGCAGCGTGCCGGAGCGGCCGACGTCGAGCAGGCCGCGGGCGTCGTCGGTGACGGCCTCGTTCATGCGGTCGGATCCGAGCTCTCCGTCCGCGCGGTCCGGCCACACGACCAGGCGGCGGCCGACGGTCGCGGCGTCGGGATGCTCGGTGACGGTTGCGACGGCGACCGGTTCCCCCGCACGCACCGAGTCCACGAGCGCGGGGAACGCGGGGAAGCTCGGTTCGTCGATGCGTTCGACGAACACGTCGATGATGCCGCCGCAGGTCAGCCCGACGGAGAACGCGTCGTCGTCGGACACCCCGTACCGCTGCAGCACCGGGACACCGTCGCCGATGACGTCCTGTGCCAGTTCGTACACGGCTCCCTCGACGCACCCGCCGGACACGCTGCCGGTGACGGTGCCGTCCGCGGCCACCAGCATCGACGCTCCCGGCCCGCGCGGCGCCGACCGGAACGTCGACACCACGGTGCCGAGCGCCACCGGCTCCCCGTCCCGGTAGCGGCGGTCGAGCTCGTCGAGAACCTCACGCACGGTGAACCTCCTCCAGCAGTGCCTGCAGCGTGGCCAGGCTGTGGCCCGCGAGCAGACGGTCGATGTGGGGCAGCGCCGCCGAGATGCCCGACTGCACGGGCTGATAGCCGTCGACGCCTGCATGCGGATTAACCCACAGTACGGCGTGGGCGAGGCGCCGCAGCTGCGCCATCTGTTCGGCCAGCAGCGACGGGTCGCCGCGCTCCCAGCCGTCCGAGAACACCACGACGACGGCGCCGCGCGCCAGACCGCGCCGGCCCCACCGGTCCAGGAATGCGCGCAGCGTTTCGCCGAGCCGGGTGCCGCCGGCCCAGTCGGGGACGGCGCGACCGGCCCCGGCGAGGGCGATCTCGGGGTCGCGTGCCCGCAGCGCGCGCGAGAGTCGCGTGAGCCGGGTGCCGAGGGAGAACACCTCGGTGCCGGACGGGTTCGCGCGGGTGACGACGTGCGCGAACCGCAGCAGCGCATCGGCGTACGGGCTCATCGATCCGGACACGTCGACGAGCAGGACGACGCGGCGCGGGCGGGTGGCCTTGCGGTGGTGGCTCGGCCGCACCGGTTCCCCGCCGGCGGAGAGCATCGCCCGGAGGGTGCGGCGCGGATCGACGGGTCCGCGCCGCGACGGGCGTACCCGCAGTGCCGCGCGCATCGGCGGCCGCGGACGCAGCGTGGCGATGAGCTCGTCGAGGTGAGCCCGTTCGGCGGGGGTGAGTTCGGCGATGTCGCGGTGCCGCAGCACCTCGGTCTCGTCGGCGGCGACCTGCAGGTCGGGTGCGGCTTCGTCCGAGCCCGCGGTCGCGGCTTCGGCGAGGGCGGCGATGTGCGAGAGCTTCGGTTGCGGTTCCGCCGTCACTGCGGGATGGGTGGGAACCGTTCCACCGAACCAGCTTTCGAAGGCCAGGTCGTAGCGGGCGAGGTCGTCGGGGTTGTGGCACAGGGTCGCGCGGCCCGCCCAGTACAGGTGGCCGGGGTCGGCGAGATCGAGTTCGGTCACGGCTGTGACGAACGCGGCGGTGGCGTCCGGTGCGACGGGCAGGCCCGCCGCGGCGAGCGCGCGGGTGAATCCGATGAGCCCGACGAGAGCACCGCCGGAGGGTGATGCGGTGTGCACGGCCCGGTCACCCCGCTACCAGCCGGTCCAGACCGGCGCGGGCGACGCGCGCGAGGTCCTCCCGGTACTTGAGCACGGCGCCGAGCGTCGCCGACGCGGTCGCCGCGTCCAGCACGGTGCGGTCGAGTTCGAGCAGGGCCCGCGCCCAGTCGAGGGTTTCGGCGACGCCCGGCGGTTTGAGCAGTTCCATCTCGCGCAGGACGTGCACAGCGCGGGTGACCTGCCGGGCGAGGGTCTCGTCGATGCCCGGGAGGCGCCGGCGCAGGATCGCGACCTCGCGTTCCAGGTCCGGGTGGTCGACCCACAGGTACAGGCAGCGTCGTTTCAGGGCGTCGTGGACCTCGCGGGTCCGGTTGGACGTGAGCACCACGAGAGGGGGCACGGCCGCGCGGATCTCGCCGAGTTCGGGGATCGTGACGGCGTTCTCGTCGAGCAGCTGCAGCAGGAACGCCTCGAACTCGTCGTCGGCGCGGTCGATCTCGTCGACGAGGAGCACGCACGGGGATTCGGTGAGGGCCCGCAGCAGCGGTCGGGTGAGCAGGAACCGTTCGGTGTAGAGCGAGCGTTCCGCGGCGTCCGGGTCGAGGGTGCCGGCCGACGCCGCCTCGAGGGTGCGCAGGTGCAGGAGCTGGCGCGGGAAGTCCCAGTCGTAGAGGGCCTGCGCGGCGTCGATGCCTTCGTGGCACTGCAGCCGGACCAGGGGCAGGTCGAGCGCTTCGGCGAGCGCGACGGCGAGGGACGTCTTGCCGGTGCCGGGTTCACCCTCGCAGAACAGCGGCCGACCCATCCGCAGCGCGAGGTACGCCGAGACGGCGAGCCCCTCGTCGGCGAGGTAGCCGGTGCTGTCCAGCTGCCGTGCGAGGTCCTCGGGGGAGGCGACTTTCTCTGCCGGTGCGCGCATGTCGCGAGCCTAGGTGCGGCTCCGCCGCTCGTGTGCCTTTCTGGCGTCCCCAGCCGCCAGAAAGGCACACGAGCGGCGCAGCCGCACTTTGTGTGTTCTGTCACATCGGATAAATCGGACAATGCTCCTACCTGCGGTGATGCCTTGTTGATAGCCATTCTTTATCGAACTTCTAAGAACAATCGATTGGCACAATCAATAGGTGGACGTTAACGTCGATAACCGTCAACCCCATCGAGACCGAGTGAGGCTCTACATGTCGCTGATCAACAAGCAGATCAAGCCCTTCAAGGCGGAGGCCTTCAAGGACGGTGCCTTCGTGACCGTGTCCGACGAGGACATCAAGGGCAAGTGGGCGATCTTCTTCTTCTACCCCGCCGACTTCACGTTCGTCTGCCCGACCGAGCTCGGTGACCTGGCGGATCACTACGAGGAGCTGCAGGGTCTCGGCGTCGAGGTCTTCTCCGTTTCCACCGACACGCACTTCACGCACAAGGCGTGGCACAGCTCGTCCGAGACCATCGGCAAGATCAAGTACGCGATGATCGGCGACCCGACCCTGCAGATCAGCACCGACTTCGAGGTCCTCCGCGAGAACCAGGGCCTGGCCGACCGCGGCACCTTCCTGGTCGACCCGGACGGCGTCGTCCAGTTCACCGAGGTCACCGCCGAGGGCATCGGCCGCAACGCTGCCGAGCTCGTCCGCAAGGTCAAGGCTGCGCAGTACGTCCGCAACCACCCGGGCGAGGTCTGCCCGGCCAAGTGGGAAGAGGGCGACGCCACCCTCGCCCCGTCGCTGGAGCTCGTCGGCAAGATCTGATTTCCCGACGGAATCCGTTCCGGTGGCGCGGGCCTCGTCCCGCGCCACCGGGCGCCGTCCGGATCTCCTCGGCTCGAGCTGAGAAGTTCGCCGACTCCCCATTCCCTACCGGTCACAGTTCTTCCACTTCTGGAGTTGATCCTCATGCTCGATGCCTCCCTCGCCGCCCAGCTCAAGTCGCTCCTCGAAAAGGTCACCCAGCCGATCGAGCTCGTGTCGTCCCTCGACGACCGGCCGAAGTCGAAGGAACTCGCCGACCTCCTCGACCAGATCGCCGGCATGTCCGACCTGGTCACCCACGTGCGCGACGGTGAAGCCACCCGTCGCCCCTCATTCCTGATCCGCCGGGTCGGCACCGACATCGAGGTCGAGTTCGCCGGTATCCCGCTCGGCCACGAGTTCACCTCCCTCGTGCTCGCCCTGCTGCAGGTCGGCGGCCACCCCTCGAAGGAAGCCGCGGAACTGCTCGAGCAGGTTCGCGATCTCGACGGCGACTACCACTTCGAGACCTACTTCTCGCTGTCGTGCCAGAACTGCCCCGACGTGGTGCAGGCACTCAACACCATGTGCGTGATCAACCCGCGCATCAAGCACACCGCGATCGAAGGCTCCCTCTTCCAGGACGAGGTCGACGCCCGTCAGGTCATGGCCGTTCCCACCGTCTTCCTCAACGGTGAACTGTTCGGCTCCGGACGCATGAACCTCGAGCAGATCGTCGGCAAGCTCGACAGCGGATCCGCCGAGCGCACCGCCGCCGCGATCAGCGAGAAGGACCCCTTCGACGTCCTCGTCGTCGGTGGTGGCCCGGCCGGTGCGACCGCCGCGATCTACGCCTCCCGCAAGGGAATCCGCACCGGCGTTCTTGCCGAGCGGTTCGGCGGCCAGGTGCTCGACACCATGGCCATCGAGAACTTCTCGTCGGTCCCCTACACCGAGGGCCCGAAGTTCGCCGCCGAGCTCGAGAACCACGTGCGCCAGTACGACGTCGACATCATGAACGTGCAGAAGGCCGCGAAGCTGACGCCCGCCGCCACCGAGGGCGGTCTGGTCGAGGTCGAACTCGAGAACGGCGCCCGGTTGCTCTCGCGCAGCGTCGTTCTCGCGACCGGCGCCCGCTGGCGCGCGATGAACGTGCCCGGCGAGCAGGAGTACCGCAACAAGGGCGTCACCTACTGCCCGCACTGCGACGGCCCGCTGTTCAAGGGCAAGCGCGTCGCGGTGATCGGCGGCGGCAACTCCGGCGTCGAAGCGGCCATCGACCTCGCCGGCGTCGTCGCCCACGTGACGCTCATCGAGTTCGACTCGGTGCTGCGCGCCGACGAGGTGCTGCAGCGCAAGCTCCGCAGCCTGCCCAACGTCGATATCGTCACCAGCGCGCTGACCACCGAGGTTCTCGGCGACGGTTCCAAGGTCACCGGCCTGGTCTACACCGACCGCACCACCGACGAGTCGAAGACCGTCGACCTGGACGGCGTGTTCGTGCAGATCGGCCTGCTGCCCAACACCGACTGGCTCTCCGGCACCGTCGATCTCAGCCCGCGCGGCGAGATCGTCGTCGACGCCCACGGCCGCACCTCGGTGCCGGGCGTGTTCGCCGCCGGTGACTGCACGACCGTCCCGTTCAAGCAGATCATCGTCGCCGCCGGGGCGGGTGCGACCGCCGCGCTCAGCGCGTTCGACCACCTGATCCGCACGAGCTCCCCGGCCGAGGCCGAAGAGACCGTCGCGGCGACCGTCTGACGGTAACCAGCACAGACCCACAGTGGCCGTTGCCCTCACGGGGTGGCGGCCACTGTGCTGTCCGGCAAGCGATCTCGCTACAGAGCCGCCCCGGTCTCGGCGGCCACCCGGGTGGCGAACTCGGCGAGCACCGACGCGAGCTCGTCGCGCGCCGACAACTGCGGCGCATGATCGCTGTCCAGCGTGACGACCCGCGCGCCCGGCACCAGCCGCTGCATCTCGCGTTGCGTCACGATCGGCACCGAACGGTCCAGTGTCGCTTCGACATACAGGCGTGGAACGGACCCGAAGCGCTCGGGGGTCCACGTCGGGGCCATGAGCCGCGCCGTCTCGAGTTGCGGCACGAGGCGGCGCGCGGCGCCGATCGCATCGGCGACCGCGGCCTCGTGAAAGAACACCGCCGCGCCCGCTTCCGGCGGCACCACCGTGCCGCGACCGTCCGCGGTCGGCTGCAGCCATGCCGAGATCCCGACCGGTGGTACGAGATCGAGACTGTCGCACAGCATCCCGAAGTCCATGCCGGAGGGCAGCATCATGCCCGCGACGTAGGCGACGCCCGCGACCCTTTCGGGCAGCATCTCGGCGACCTGGGTGACGACGATGCCGCCACCGGAATGCCCGACGAGCACGACCGGCTCGTCGATTCCACGAACCCGGTCGGCGATGTGGGCCGCGACGTCGTCGAGCGTGACGTCGTCGTCGCCCCAGGTGCCGACGCCGGGCAGCGCGAGCGGGTGCGGAGTGTGCCCGGCTGCCCGCAGCGGCCCGAGCATCGTGTCCCACACCCACGGCCCGGCCCAGGCGCCGTGCACCAGGACGACATGGCTCACGGCGTCGCCGTGTTTCCCGCGGCGGCCAGCACGCGCGCGGCCTCGCGGACCGCGGCGGTGTTCGGCTTGCCGTGCCGGGAGCCTGCCAGCTTCGCCTTGATGTGGTCGCGGACGACGATGGGCTCGTAGGGTTCCTCGCCCTCGTCCACGAAGCCGGGGAGGGTCGCGATCACCGCGTCGACGTTGCCGTCGTGGAAGAACGCGGCCGAGCGACGGCGCGTGATGGTGCCGTCGACGATCGGCGGCTTGACGCGGTGCAGGGTCGAGCGCCACCGGTCGTTGGTGAGACGGGCGGTGAGGTCGCCGAGGTTGATCAGGAGCGCACCGTCGCGCGGTGCCACGTCGTGCCACACCCCGTCGCTGCCGAGTACCTGCAGCCCGGCGACGTTGTCGGCCCACAGCACCGTGACGATGCCGAAGTCGGTGTGCTCGCCCATGCCGGTGAGGTCGCCGTCGAGGGTGACGGTGCCTTCCGGCAGCGCGTAGTTGTTCAGGCGCAGCACGTCGATGGAGTGGTCGGTGAGGGCGTCGAAGAAGTCCGGGGCCTGGCCGAGGGCGTCGGCGAAGATGCGGGTGAGCGTGCGCGCGACGCGGGACGCCTCCCCGAAGTACCGCTGCACGCGGGGCTCGAAACCGTCGATGTCGGGCCAGAGATTGATGCCGTAGTCGGATTCGGACAACCCCAGTCCGGGGAACGAACGGGCTTCGACACCGATGTTGTAGGCCTCGAAGAAGTCGTTCATGCGGCCGGCGGATTCGACACCGAGGCTCAGGGACAGCGATTCGCTCTTCGGCGGGCTGTATCCGCGGTTCGCTCCCTCCACCCGGTAGGCCTTCTTGTCGTCGAGCGGAAGCCCGAAGAACTCGTCCATGGCACCGGTGAGTCCGTCGACGACGTCATCGGAAATCCCGTGCCCCACGATCTGGACGAAACCGACACTGCTGCAGGCTTCGTCGATCAGGCGGGCCACCCGGGCGCGTTCGTTGTCCGGGCCCGCGGTCACGTAGGGGGAGATGTCGATGGTCGGGACCTCGAACGGGTCAGACGGTTGCATGAACGGCTCCTGGGGTGGAAGGGGTACCGGCCGAGGTGACGGGGGCCGGCGTGCCGGGCTCGGGAGCGTCGGGGCCGGCGACGGCCGCGCGGGCCATGCTCCCGAGCCGAGTGTGGTTGAACAGCAGGTTGAGTCCGAACGCGGTGAGGGCGGCGAGGGTGATGCCGCTGCCGAGCAGGATCTGCGCGGAGGACGGGAACTTCTCGAACATCCCCTCGGCGAGTTCCGGCACGAGGCCGACCCCGACGGCGACCGCGGCGATCGTGGTGTTGATGCGATCGGACAGGTCCACCCGGCGCAGGGTGTTGATGCCGACGACCGCGACGGTGGCGAACAGGATCAGGCCGACACCGCCGACCACCGGTTTCGGCAGGCCCGCCACGACCGCCCCGACCTTGGGGAGGGCGCCGAGCAGCACGAGGATCACGCCGCTGGTCGCGGTGACGTAGCGGCTGTACACGCGGGTGGTCGCGACCGCGCCGACGTTCTGGGTGAAGACGGTGTCGACGAACGCGTTGAAGATGCCACCGAGGACAGCGGACAGGCCGTCGCCGGCGAGACCGCGCGCGATGTCGCCCTTGCCGACCGGCTTGCCGGTGATCTCGCTGACCGCCAGCATGCTCGCGGTGGATTCGGCGAACACGACCGCGATGACGATGCTCATGGCCACCACCGCGGTGATCGGGAACTCGGGGGCGCCGAAGTGGAACGGGGTGGGGATTCCCACCCCGGCGCTTCCGGCGACGCCGCCGAGATCGATCAGGCCCATGGGCAGCGCGATGATCGTGCCGACGACCAGCGCGAGGAGCACACCGAGCTGCGACCAGATTCCGCGGCCGAGGCAGATGAAGCCGATCGCGACGGCCATGACGGCGACGGCGAGCGCGATGTGCGACGGCGACGCGTAGGTGGGGGAGGTGGGGTCGTTGCCGATGATCAGGCCACCTGCGACGCCGATCAGCGAGATGCCGACGACGGTGAGGACCGCGCCGGTGACGAGCGGCGGGAAGAACCGGATGACCTTGGCGAACGGATAGGCCAGGGCCAGGCCGACGATGCCGCCGACGAGCATCGAGCCGTACACGGCCTGCAGCCCGTATTCGTTGGCGATGAGGATCATCGGCGTCAGGCCGGCGAAGGTCGCACCGCACACGATCGGAAGCCGCACACCGGCGAGCTTGCCGACACCGAGGCTCTGGACGATCGTGATCACGCCGGCGATCAGCAGGTCCGCGCTGATGAGCATGGCGATGGTGTCACGGTCGAGACCGACTGCGGCGCCGAACACCAGGGGCACGGTGATGCACCCGGTGTACATGATCAGGACGTGCTGGATGCCGAACGCGAGCTGCCGGACGAACGGCAACCGGGTGTCGACCGGATGTGCAGTGGCCATGCGCAACTCCAACCGGGTGGGAATCCATGTCCCTGCAGTTCTATCCCCACCCGGTTACCGCCGCGCGACCGAATGTTTCGTCCGGGTAATCGATGTCCCGATTGCGAAAATTCAGACGAGCGTGCCGTGCACCCGCAGCCGCGCGATGCCACCGTCCGGGTAGACGTCCAGCCGGACGTACCGCAACGGACGGTCCGCGTCGACCCGGAACCGGTGCCGGCAGTCCGGCAGCAGCTCGACGCGCGGAACCAGCGTCACCCACGCGGACTCGTCGGAAAGCGATGCCTCGTCGGCTGTTCCGCTCAACCGTGCCCAACCGGGCGCGTTGCCGACGAAGTACGACGTGTCGATCTCGACGTGTTCGATCATCCCCGCGCCGACCAGCCGCACGACGACGTGGTCGTTCCCGTCGTCGCGGCGGCGGGCGTTCTCCCATCCCTCACCCATGTGCCGGGCGCGGCCGAGACCGAGGATGTTGCGCGGCGACGAGTAGAAGCGGTTCGAGCAGTCCACGACATCCCCGCCGTTCTCGAGCGCGGCGAGATCGATGGTGCCGCGCAGGAACGCCGGATCCGGTCGCGGTTCCCCGTGGATCCGCAGCCGAGCCACCCCACCGTCGGGAAAGATGTTGAGCCGCACATGGGTCCATCGCTTCTCGCTCTGCACCGGGAAACTGTTCGCGGTATCACCCTGCAACTCGACCTTGTCGAGGATCGGTTCCCACTCGGCTTCCTGCAACTGCGCCGCGTTCGGATATCCCTCGACGCAGATTCCGTCGATCGAGGCGAACGGCGGATAGTTGCCGGTGAACCACGCGGTGTCGATCACGACGCCGCGCACCACGCCGGGCACCCCGAGTCGCACGATCGCGAAGTCGTGCCCGGGTTCGCGCCGGCGTCGCGTCTCCCACCCGTCGTACACCTTGCCCTTGTGCCCGAAGTCGCTCGTGTCGTGCGCCGCGGGTTCGGGATCGACGAGATTCTCACGCTCCGCGAACAATTCGTCGTTCGCGTACATCACCGATCCGGCCAAGGCGCGTGACGCGAGATCGGGCAGTTGCAGGAAATCAGGCGAGCTCATGGGTTCCTTCCGAGGCGGGGACACGGGTGAGCAGGCATCCGCGCGGGGCGGGATCCCGATCCGGGTCGAGGGTGACGGTGAGCGGGGCGCCGGACAGCCAGGTCTGCCGGACCACCCCGGCCAGCGCGCGCTCAGCGTACGGTGTAACGGCATTGCGGTGGTGCAGACGCTCGGGGAACACCACGAACGCATCGTCGGGGGCGAACACGCACAGGTCGGCGGAATTGCCGACGGCGATCTCGCCGCGATCGGCGAGTCCCACCAGATCCCGTGTGTTGCGGCCCATCCAGCGGACCACGTCGACGAGGGTGTGCCCGCGCCGCCGTGCCTCCGACCATACGATCGGCAATCCCAGTTGCAGCGAGGAGATGCCACCCCACGCCTCCCCGAAATCACCGCTGGTGAACTTCTTCAGTTCCGGTGTGCACGGCGAATGGTCGGACACGACGCAGTCGATCGTGCCGTCCGCCAGCCCGCGCCACAGCGCTTCCCGGTTCCCTGCCTCACGGATCGGCGGGCAGCACTTGAAATGTGTTGATCCGTCGAGGATCTCCTCGCTGAACAACGACAGGTAGTGGGGGCAGGTCTCCGCGGTGATGCGCACCCCGGCGGCTTTCGCCTCGGCCAGCAGCGGAAGGCTCCCGGCGTCGGACAGGTGCAGAATGTGCACCCGGCAACCGGTTTCGCGGGCGCCGTCGATCACCTGCGCGATCGCCCGCGACTCGGCGACGGGCGGTCGCGATTGCAGGAAGTCCGCGTACCGACGACCCGCGGCCGGGGGCTGTGCGTCGAGTGTCGGGCCGTCCTCGGCGTGGACGATGAGCAGCCCGTCGAACGAGGCGATCTCGCGCATCGCCGCGACCATCTGTTCGCGGTTCAGCGGCGGGTACTCGTCGAGACCCGAGTACGCGAGGAAACACTTGAACCCGTACACGCCCGCGTCCCACAGCGGCCGCAGATCGGCGAGGTTGCCGGGGACGGCGCCGCCCCAGAATCCGACGTCCACGGTGGTCTGCCCGGTTGCGGTCGCGCGCTTGACGTCCAGCGCAGCCACATCGATCGTCGAGGGAATCGAATTGAGCGGCATGTCGATCACGGTGGTGACCCCGCCGGCCGCCGCGGCCCGTGTGGCGCTGGCGAAGCCCTCCCATTCGGTGCGGCCGGGATCGTTGATGTGCACGTGCGTGTCGACGAGGCCGGGCAGCAGCACCTCGTCGCCGGCGAGGACGACCTCGTCGGCCCCGGCGGAGAGCGGGGCGTCGTAGTCGTCGACGGCGACGATGCGGCCGTCGTGCAGCGTCACGGCGCAGGCGCGTTCGCGGTCGCCGACGACCACGCGTCGGGCCCGGATCACGGTGGTCATCGGGTGGAGTGTCCTTTCTCTGTCCGGAAGCCCGCCAGGCGTTGCAGGTCCTCCGGGCCGGCGCCGGTGTGTTCGTGCACCTCGGCGGCGGACAGGGCACCGCAGCTGAGGCCGCGGTACACGAACGACGCCAGCGCTCGCGCGGTCGCGGGTTCGTCGAGGTAGCCGGATTCGGCGCGCCCGAGGTACGCGGCGATGCGTGCCGCGGCGGCCGGGAACGAGCGGCGGTAGAACGCGAAGGTCGCGGCGTACCGGGTGGGCAGTTGCGCCGGGTGCAGGTCCCAGCCCTGGTAGAAGCCGCGGCGCAGCGAACGGTCGACGAGCCGGGCGTGCAGCGCCCACGCGCTGCGGATCTCGTCGGCGGTGCCCACCGGGATGCGGTTGGTGGAGCCGTCCGACAGGAACACCCCGGTGCCGGCGGCCGCGACCTGCATCGTGGCTTTGGCGTGGTCGGCGACCGGATGGTCCATCGCCTGGTACTCGGCGGCGATTCCGCACGCCGCCGAGTAGTCGTAGGTACCGTAGTGCAGACCCGAGCACCGGCCGGCGGCGGCGTGGATCATCGCCGCGACCTGTGCGCTGCCGTCGGGTCCGCAGATCGCCTGGGGTGTCTCGATCTGGATCTCGAAACGCAGTGGCTTCGTAAGCGAATAGGCGGACTCCAGGTACTCGCACGCTGTCACCATCGCCGAAATCTGTTCGGGAGAAGTCACCTTCGGCAAGGTGAAGACGAATCCTTCGGGAAGTGAACCTTTCTCGGCGATCGCACCCACGAACGCGTCCAGCGTCCGGATCCCGCGGCGACGGGTCGGTGCCTCGAGGCACTTGAACCGGATACCGCTGAACGGTGTGGCCGCGGTGTTCGCTCGCAGTGCTTCTGCGGCTCGTGCGACGTGTGCGTCCTCGTCGGCGTCCCGGTCGGCGAGCGGAACTCCGGCCTGGGGGAACCCGTCCTCGAAGTCGATGCGCAGATCCTCGATCGGCTCCGCCGCGAGTTTGGCCTGTACGAGCGGCAGGACCTCATGGGCGAGTCCCGGTTCCATCCCGGTGACCGCTGCGAGATCACCGGCGTCGGTGATGTTCTCGGACAGCACCTGCCGGGCCTGCTCGCCCCACGACCGGACGGTGTCCGCGTCGTACCGGTCGGCGGGCACGTAGACGGTGTGCACCGGTTGCCGGCCGGCGGACGGGCCCGGATAGGCGGCGGCGTACGCGTCGTCGACGGGGCGCAGCATCTCGTCGAGTGCCGTGTACAACCGTTCGAGCCCGTCAGCCATGCAGCCTCCAGCAGTGCGATCCACCATCGATGTAACCATTTCGACAGCAGACGGTAACGGCGTCTTGTCAATCGACTGATTACCCGGCGTAACGGCGGTGTTACGTCGTCGGGTGCGGCTCAGCGGCGATGGCCGTGCAGCAACTGGGTGAGGCGGTGCGCCTCGCGCAGCAGCAGCTCCCCGAGTTCCGGGCGCCGATCCTCCCGGAACCGGCTCTCCACGCCGGTCACGCTCAGCGCCCATGCCGGCGAATTCCGGTGATCGAACACCGCCGCGCCCATGCCCCAGCTTCCCTCGACGAGCAGAGCCGGGTTGGTCGCGTATCCGGCCAGCCGGGTCTGCTCGATGCGTTCCTCGACGGCGGCGCGGCTGTGGGCCGGTCCCCACTCCGCGGTCAGGTCGGTCCGTGACAGGTATTCGTCGATGTCGTGGTCCGGCAGGTGCGAGAGGATCACCAGTCCCGCGGAGGCGACGCCCAGCGGCAGTCGCCTGCCCGCGTACAGCACGTGCGAGCGCAGCGGGAAACTGCCCTCCTCGCTCGCCAGGCACACGGTGCCGTCGCCCCGGCGCGCGGACAGGTGCGCGGTTTCGCCGGTCTCGCGCGCGATGCCGCGCAGGATCTCACCGGCGAGATCGGTGATGTCGTAGCGCTCGGCCGCGAGCGAGCCCAGCAGATACAGTTCCGGCCCCAGCGACCACCGCCCGGACTTGGGGTCGCGGTCGACGAGGCCTTCCTCGGCCAGCGACGTCAAGAGCCGATGCGCGGTGGGTCGGGCCAGCCCGGTCGCCCGGGCCAGTTCGGTCGTCGAGGACCCGTGCGGCTCGTACCCGGCGACCGCCCGCAGCAGGGCGCTCACCCGGCCGATCACCTGCGGTCTCTGCTCGGTCTCCACCCGGACAGCATACGTTCATTGAGTGAACGCGGCCGCGAGACGCGTTCCGGCGAGCGAGCAATCTCTGTACAGTTGACGGACACCCCTTGAAATGCGGGTCTTTGCCCTCTGTAGTGGGTAACGACTGATGCGAGCTCGTCCACCCAGTGAACGCATCCGAAGGGCCGGCACCACGCGGCCGAGGTTTTCCGAGAGAGGTCATGCAATGGCAACGAAAGTGTTCGACACGGCCGCGGCGGCCGTCGCGGACGTAACCGACGGCGCGTCGCTCGCCGTCGGCGGATTCGGTCTGTGCGGCATCCCCGACGTCTTGATCCAGGCGCTCGTCGACTCCGGTGTCGGCGATCTCGAGGTGTTCTCCAACAACTGCGGCGTCGACGACCACGGCCTCGGTCTGCTGCTGAACGAACACCGCGTCCGCCGCGTCGTCGCCTCGTACGTGGGTGAGAACAAGGAGTTCGCGCGGCAGTACCTCGCCGGTGAGCTCGAGGTCGAGCTGACTCCGCAGGGCACCCTCGCCGAGCGGCTGCGCGCCGGCGGTGCCGGTATCCCCGCCTTCTTCACCCCGGCCGGTGTCGGAACGCCCGTCTCGGACGGCGGCCTGCCCTGGCGCTACGCGTCCGACGGCTCGGTTGCGGTCGCGTCTCCGCCGAAGGAGATCCGTGTCTTCGGCGGCAAGCGGTACGTGATGGAGCTCGGGATCCACGCCGACTTCGCGCTCGTGCACGCCGTCAAGGGCGACACCGCGGGCAACCTGATCTTCGACAAGACCGCGATGAACTTCAATCCACTGGCCGCCATGGCCGGGAAGATCACGATCGCCCAGGTCGAAGAGCTCGTCGAGCCCGGCGAGATCGACCCCGCGCAGGTGCACCTGCCCGGCATCTTCGTCAAGCGGATCGTCCACACCGGCCCCCAGAAGAAGCGCATCGAGAAGCGCACCGTGACGGTATCGGAAGGAGCGGCACAGTGACCGCAGGTAACGCGACCGCAGACAAGACCACCGAGAAGAAGGGCTGGACCCGCAACGAGATGGCGGCCCGGGCCGCCGCCGAGATGGTCGACGGCGAATACGTCAACCTCGGCATCGGCCTGCCCACCCTCATCCCCGGCTTCCTGCCCTCCGATGTGCACGTCACGCTGCACTCCGAGAACGGCATCCTCGGCACCGGACCGTACCCGACCGAGGACAAGATCGACCCCGATCTGATCAACGCGGGCAAGGAGACCGTCACCGTCAACCCGGGCGCCGCGTTCTTCGATTCGGCACTGTCGTTCGGGATGATCCGCGGCGGGCACATCGACACCGCGGTGCTCGGCGGCATGCAGGTCTCCCGCAACGGCGACCTCGCCAACTGGATGGTTCCCGGCAAGATGGTCAAGGGCATGGGCGGCGCCATGGACCTGGTGCACGGCGCGAGCCGGGTCATCGTGGTCATGGAGCACACCGATCGCGACGGCAATCCGAAGGTCGTCGAGACCTGCACCCTGCCGCTCACCGGGCAGGCCGTCGTCAACCGCATCATCACCGACCTGGCGGTCATCGACGTCGTCGACGGCGGCAAGCTGGTGCTGCGTGAACTCGCCCCCGGCGTCACCGTCGACGACGTGGTCGCCGCCACGGGCGCTCCGCTCGAGATCGCAGTCGGCGAACCCGCCTGATCAGCGTTTCGAAAGTTATTTCCCCACAACATAATCGGAGTCCAGCCATGTCTACCTCTTCAGTCATCGTTGCCGGTGCCCGTACCCCGATGGGCCGTTTGCAGGGCGCGTTGAAGGATTTCTCGGGGTCGGATCTGGGTGGGGTCGCGATCAAGGGGGCACTGGCCAGGGCCGGGGTCGCCCCGGAGCAGGTGGAGTACGTGAT